>CAWFCC010000010.1:0-58207 GCA_963814225.1 uncultured Gammaproteobacteria bacterium
ACGACCCGCCCATGACGCCCCCCGATCGGAGCCGACGCGAACCGCCCCGACCGCTACCTGCACGCCTGCACCCTTCACGACGGCGAATCCGAAGGAATTCGCCGGAATCCGCCTTTTCTTCGGCGACGCCCCGACTTTTGAGACCCGGGACGTCCCGGGAGGGTTCGCCCCGCGGACGCACGATCATCTTGAGGAAAACCCGGTGCCCGATCTCGCATGGCTGATTCGATCGCCAGCCTCCAACTACCGACCGGGACGACTTGCGATGCCCACCCCTTTCATTAGACAACCGAGACCCGCTTCGTTCTGTTTCCCAAGCCGGGTGCTACTTTTCATGGATGGAGCATTGCGGGGTTGGCCATGCCTCAAATCCGAGCCAACGACCCGCCCTACAGGGAGTGCATAATTTCTAACGGCCGTGCCCTCCGGGAGCCGGCGGATTCCCTGGCCTGCCCGGGACTTTCAACGATATTGATGGGTGGTGTGAGTTATCGACTAAGATACGCCATCGGCCCGGACGTCGGCTGCGTGTCGGGGATCCCTGCAGGGGTGGGATGGTGCAGCGGGCCCCACCGGCGACGAACGGGTCGAGGGAGGACCGAGGATCGGGGCCTGCACGGTGGTCCTGGCGGTCGGCGTCGACGGCGGCCGATCGGACGCTCCGCGAGCCGGCCAGGTCGGGCGACTCGACCCGGGCGACGGTCGAGATGAAGGCCGAGGGGACATTCAAGCCGGCCACGCCGCCGGGCGGGCCGAGCCGAAGCCGCTGGCGCTAAGGTCGAGACCCGGCTCGAATTCGACGAGCGGGTCGCGCCGTCGACCGAGTCGGGGGCGGCCCCGACGGTCGGTCCGCCGGGTCGTCCGGGCCTCGGCGACGATCAACGGCGAGGTCCGCCCCTCGGCCTCGGCGCTCCGGCCTGAGCGTGTCCGCGATGGTCGCGGGCGCCGCAAAGGGGCCGGTCGAGGTCGTCAGCCGAGGCGGGCCGCTCACCCGGCAGGAGCTGGAGCTGGTCCAGGGGCCGGGCGACCCGATCGCCTTCGCTCGCTCCTGCCGGCGGCCCGGTCGCCGTGGGCGACCGATGGACGGTGGGCGACCTCGCCGCCCGGAACCTGAGCGGGTACGACGCCCTGGCCGGCCAACTCCCTGGAGGCGACCCTGGAATCCGTCGAGGACGCCTCGGCCCGGGTCCGGCTCCTCGGGGACGATCCGGGGCGCGGTGCTGGGCGGCGAGGGCTCGATGGCCTGCGACGGGCTTCCACCTTCGACCGGAAGGCGAACCGGGTTCGACCGCCTGTCCCTCCGACGGGCCGAGACCCGTCGGGCGGGACAGGTCGAGGCCGGGCTGGACGTCAAGAGCGTCCTGACCGAGCGCGAGTCGATCTTCTGCAATTGCTCGGCAGCGGCGGTGCTGTCGCCCTTGGCCTCCAGCGAGCGCGCGAGTTCGACATCGTTCAACAGTTGCTCGCGATAGTGCGCGCGGCACGCGTTGAGCTTGTCGGGATCGGCGGGATCGTGTTGTTCGAGCGCATTCAGCCCGCGGCTGAACGCGGCGGCGTTCGGCGTTTCATGGCCCGACCACGGCACGGCGAGCGGCGTGATGTCGAACACGCACCATTCGTTCATCGCCTTGCGACTGCGGCGGTCCATATCGAGTCGATCGACGTCGTTCTTGCCGGTCAGGTAGACGAGACGGCTCGATGTCTGGAAGCGTTCGAGCAGGTTCGACGCGGGCAGCGGCACCTCGGGCGTTCCGATGGGATCGCTGCCGGCGTTGAGCAGTGCGCCGTGAAAAAGATCGGGATAGCCCAGCGCGAGCCGTTCGGCGACGCGCGATCCGCCCGAAAATCCGCCGACGTAAACGCGAGAAACATCGACGGGATAGCGATGCAGCACGTTGCTGGCGGCGAGCAGCGCGAGCGGTTCGCGGCGCTGCATGACGTCGGCGTCGTTGCCCGAACGCGCGGCGGCGACGAAGATCAGGCCGTGGTGATCCAGCGCGTCGATCCACTGCGCCGGCACCGCCGCCTGATCCCACGGCGGAACGAACACGAGCACGCCATAACCGTTCGGCGGCGCGTGCTTGGGCACGTATAGCGCGAAGCGTTCGCTGGGCCAGATCGACGGGTTGCGAGTGCGGGCCGGAAAGAGCCGCGCCGAGTCGGCGTGCAGTCAGCGGACTAAGCAGCCGACTGTGCATTTCGCCAACGCTCGACAGGGAGGAGTACTGATCGAACGTGACGTCGCGCAGCAAGCCGACCGGCGCGGATTCGTTGGCGTCGGTAAAACTGAGAGCCAGCGGCAGGACCATGGCAAGTATCGGACGCATCAATACTCCGGACGGAAGTACGAAACGAATCGTCGCAACTATACAATAGTCCGGACCAAAGTACGAAAGGAATCGTTGACCGTACGAATCAGGATGGCTTTCACGTTTTTGCGAAGCCGGGCGGGTTAAAGTCCAAGCGGTTTCGGGGAGTGTCATGGGCTTGCATCGTCGCTTTGCGCTTGCGTTGGCGGTTGCCGTGTCGGCACCGGTTTTGGCGGCGCCAGCGCTGAGCCATTTCCCCGACCCGATGTTCCACGATGGCCTCGAAGGTGTGGCGGCCGGACCGTTCACCGATGGCGACGCCGCCCGCTTCCTCGCGCAAGCCACGTTCGGATCGACCAGCGACGACATCGCGCACCTGCGCAGCGTCGGCTATTCGGCGTGGCTCGACGAGCAGTTCGCGAAAACGCCATCGCTTTCCGAGCCGTATCTCGACTGGGTGCTCGCCGGCGGACAGGATTACATCAGCGACGAAGCGCGCATGGAAATCTGGAGCGCGAACGCGGCGGGCACCGGCGATCCGAGCCGCACGGCATTTCCAAACAACGCGCGCGGCGATCAGTTGCGGCAGCGCGTCGCCTTCGCGCTGAGCGAGATCTTCGTCGTCTCCAACAGCAACGGCACGCTCGCCTACGAACCGTGGTGCCTCGCCAGCTTCAACGATCTGCTCGTCAACGATGCGTTCGCGAACTACCGAACGCTGCTCGAAGACGTGACCAAACATCCGGCGATGGGCATCTTCCTGAGCAGCATCCAGAACATGAAAGCCGATCCGGTAGCGAACACGCATCCGGACCAAAACTACGCGCGCGAAATCATGCAGCTGTTTTCGGTCGGCCTCGTCCAATTCAACGTCGACGGGACGCCGGTTCTATCGGCAGGCGGCGAGCCGGTGCCCGACGTACATCGCAGGCGACGGTCGAAGGTTTCGCCGCCGTGTTCACCGGCTGGGACTGGAACGATCCGGCGCTGTCAGGACAGTTACTTCAACTGCGGTCCGCGCGATTACAACGATCCGATCTGGCAGCTGCCGATGAAGCCGGTCGAGGAGTATCACGACGACACCTCCGACAAGCAGCTGCTGAACTATTCCGGCGTCGCGCTCGGCAACGGCGTGCTGATGCACGGCGGCGAGCGCGCAAACCGAGTTGACGCAGGCGCTCGACAACATTTTCCATCATCCCAATGTCGGGCCGTTCATCGCGACGCGTCTGATCCAGCGGTTGGTGACGAGCAATCCGAGTCCGGCGTACGTGGCACGCGTCGCTACCGTATTCAACGACGACGGCAGCGCGCAGCACGTGCGCGGCAATCTCAAGGCGGTCGTCAAGGCGATCCTGCTCGATCCGGAAGCGCGTTACGGCCAATGGCAGAATCCGACAGTGTTCGGCAAACTGCGCGAGCCGCTGATCAAGCTCGTGCATCTGTGGCGCGCGATGAAAGCCGACCAGCGTGAACGGGCGCGTGAACAGTCTGTCGCCGTATCCGTCGATCGATCAGCAGATCGGCGAAGCGCCGTTGCGTTCGCCGACGGTGTTCAATTTCTTCGTGCCGAACTATCAGCAATCGGGCGAAGTGTTGCAACGCGGGTTGTACAGCCCGGAATTCCAGATCCTTTCCGACATCGCTCGCGGTCGACACGCCGAACTTCATCTATCACCAGGTGTTCTGCAACTACACCGGCAGCCAGGATTGCTACGGCAGCGACGATCCCGGCGTGCTGCAGATCGCCGCGCCCGCCGATGCGTCGCTGGCGATGAGCAATCCGTCGGCGCTGCTCGACAAATACAGCCTGCTGTTCATGTCGGGGCAGATGTCGCCGTTCATGAAATCGGTATTGCTCAATCGCATGAATGCGATCGATGCCGGCAACCGCGGCGCGAGTACGGGAACGTATCGCGTACAGCACGCGCTGTATCTGATCCTCACGTCACCCGAATACTCGATGCAGAAATGACGGAAAACCAACCATGCATGTGAATCGCCGCGAATTCCTGCGCAAGAGTATTTGTGCCGCGCTCGGCGGTGCGAGCGTGTATTCGGCACTCGGCAATCTCAAGCTGGTCGCAAGCCGCCGTGCAGCAGGCGACATTCACCGATTACAAAGCGCTGGTTTGTATATTTCTATACGGCGGCAACGACAGCCTGAATACGATCGTGCCGACCAGCGGTACGCCATTCGCCAACTACAAGGCACTGCGCGGCGGACTCGCGCAGACCAGCCGGCGTGCACGCGCTGATGCCGCAGAACGGCTACGCCGCGAGCGACGGCGCGAGCTACGCATTGCATCCGGCGATGCCCGAGATCGCCACGCTGTTCAACACCGGCAAGGCGGCGATCGTCGCCAACGTCGGCACACTGCTTGTATCCGACTCACGCAACTGCAATTTCAGAACGGCTCGATCGCGGTGCCGCCGCAATTGTTTTCGCACAACGATCAGCAATCGCAATGGCAGACCTCGCGCCCCGACGACGCGAACGCCAACGGCTGGGGCGGCCGCATCGCCGATCTTCTGTATGCGCAAAATGCCGGCGCGCTGCCGATGAGCATCACCGCATCCGGCACGAACCTGTTTCAGCGCGGCAGCGAGGTCAATCAATACGGCATCGACCCTTCCGGCGCGACGGCGATGAACTATCTCGGCGGCGGACCGGAAACGTGGATCATCGGCGACGGTCCGATCGACGACGATATCGCCGCGCACGAAGCGCTGACCGCGTCGGGCACGCAAAGCCACGTGCTCGAACGCGCGTTCGCGGATGTGAATTCGAATGCGATCGCGAACTACAAGCTGGTGGGCGCCGCGCTGCAATCCGCGCCGCCGCTGACCACGAAATTTCCCAACAGCGATCTCGGCAACCAGCTCGCGATGGTGGCGAAACTCATCAGCGTGCGCAGCGCGCTCGGCATGTCGCGCCAGGTGTTCTTCGTGTCCGCCGGCAACTACGACACGCACAACGACCAGATCGACAACCAGAGCGACAACCTCACCGAACTTTCGCAGGCGGCCGCCGCGTTCTACAACGCGACCGCCGAACTCGGCATCGCCAACAACGTCACCGCATTCACCGCATCGGATTTTGGCCGCACGTTGCAGGCCAACAGCACGGGCACCGATCACGGCTGGGGCGGACATCATTTCGTCGATCGGCGGCGCCGTGCACGGCCAGCGCTTTTACGGCACCATGCCGAGCCTGAAGAGCGAACAACAATCCCGACGATACCGGCTATGGACAAATCATCCCGACACTTGCCGTGGATCAATATGCGGCAACGCTCGCGAGCTGGTTCGGCGTCGCCGCCGCGAACCTTTCGACGGTGTTTCCGAATCTGGGACGCTTTTCAAAAGCGAATCTGGGTTTCGTGTAGCGCGCTGATTTTCTCGACAGCCACCGCGCACGCGGCCACGTATGTCGTAGCGGCGAATTCCGACATGACGTTCACGCCGGCCACGATCACGATCTTCCAGCACGACCAGATTACGTTCGTTAATTCGGGCGGCCTGCACAACGTGCGCGCCGACAACAACAGCTTCTGGTGCGCCGACGATTGCAGCCTGCATCGCGCGCCGAGCAGCAAGGCCTGGCAGGACACGATCACGTTCGACACGCTCGGCACGTTCGGCTATTTCTGCGAGCAGCACGGCGATCTCACGGGCGGCATGCGCGGCACGATCGTGGTGATCGACGAACACATTTTCGGCAACGGATTCGACGTAGATCCCGCACTGCCCTGAGCACCATCGAACGGGCGGCGGCATCGCGCCGCCGCCCGATTCAGATCAGCGTGTCCGTCGCGTGCGGACGAGCCCGAATCCAGCGAGCAGTCCGATCATCGTCAGCAACATCCAGCGCGCATCGATCGGCGTCGGTGTGACGGTGGCTGTCGTGCCGATGATCGCCGATGTGCTCGAACTCGTCTGCGTGGTCTGATCGCTGACGACGCTCGCGGTGTTGACGATCGTACCGGTCACACCCGCGCCGACGGCGAACGTCACTTGCGAAACGGTCACCGATTGCCCCACCGCGAGCGTGCCGAGGTTGCACGGGAATCCACCGGTGCACGGCGTTCCCGCCGACACGTAGGTCAGTCCCGCCGGCGCCGGATCGGTGAGGATCGCGTTCGTCGCATCGGCACTGCCGGAGTTCGTCACCTTGATGGTGTAGACGATGTTGCCGCCCGGTGTTGCGCGCGCGGGTCCGGTTTTCAGGATCGTCAACTGCGGCGCGCCGATCACGTCGATCGTCGTCGGCGCCGAACCGCAACTCGCCGCCGGCGCGCACGTCGGACCTGGAGCGGGCGGCGTGGTGCCGCCGGTTGGATCGACGGATGCGTAGTTGGTGATCGAGCCCGACGTCGACGGAGCAGTCGCCGTGATCGTGAATGTCGCCGCGCCATTCGCCGCACCGGCGACGAGCGCGCTGGTGAGATTGACGGTGCAGCTCAGCGTCGTCGTACCCGTGCACGCAACCGAGGTTACGTTCGTTCCGGCAGCGGCGCTCTGATACGTGACGCCCGACGGCAGAACATCGGCGACGGTGAGTGTCGTGCCGCTGTTGGTCTGACCGCTGTTGCCGAGCGCAATCGTGTAGACGAACGTGCCGTTCACTTGCGCGGTGGCGGGACCGGACTTCGTCAACGTGATATTGACCGGCGTATTGATCGTCGTCGGTGCCGAGCCGCAGCTTGCGATCGGCGTGCAACCCGGGCCGGGTCCTGGCGGCGTGTTTCCGCCGGTCGGATCGACTGACGCGTAGTTCGTCACCGAACCTGCAGTGCCTGGCGCTTTCGCCGTGATGGTGAACGCCGCGGCGCCATTCGCCGACGGCCCGGCCAGCGGCGCAGTCAGCGTGACGGTGCAAATGAGCGTGCTCGTGCCGGTGCAAGCGACCGACGCGACATTCGTGCCCGGCGCAGCGCTCTGATACGTCATGCCCGCAGGCAACACGTCGGCCACGGTCAGCGTGAGCCCGCTCGCGAGCGTGCCGCTGTTGCCGAGCGCGATGGTGTACGTCACGTTGCCGTTGGTCGTCGCCGTTGCCGGTCCACTCTTGACCAGCGTGATGTTGGCCGGCGTCGTGATCAAGGTCGGCGCGCTGCCGCAGCTCGTCGCGGGCGTGCATGCGGGACCCGGTGCGGGTGGCGTGTTTCCGCCGGTCGGATCGACCGATGCGTAGTTGACGATGTTGCCCGGCGACGCCGGTGCGAGCGCGGTGATCGTGAACGTTGCCGTCCCATTCGGCGCACCGGCAGGAAGCGGCGCGCTGAGCGTGATGGTGCAAATGAGCGTCGTCGTGCCGGTGCATGCCGCGGTGGTCACGTCGGTACCCGACGCGGAACTCTGGAACACGACGCCCGTCGGCAGCACATCAGCGACGGTGAGCGTGGTGCCGCTCGCGATGCCGCCGGCGTTGCCGAGGCCGATCGTATAAACGAGCGAGCCGCCCGCAAGCGCGGTGGCAGGACCCGACTTGGTCAACGTGATATCCGGCGGAAGATTCAGCGTGGTCGGCGCCGATCCGCAACTCGTGGCCGGCGTGCAACCCGGGCCGGGACCAGGCGGCGTGTTTCCGCCGGTCGGATCGACCGATGCGTAGTTGATGATGTTGCCCGGCGACGCCGGTGCGATGGCGGTGATGGTGAATGTCGCAGCGCCATTCGACGCGCCCGCGGCGAGCGGCGCAGTGAGTGTGAGCGCGCAGCTCAGCGATGTGGTTCCGGCGCAGTTGACGGAGGCGACGTCAGTTCCCGGCGCTGCGGAGACGAAGGTCACGCCAGCCGGCAAGAGGTCGGCGACAGTGAGCGAAGTGCCGCTCGCCGTCTGCCCGCTGTTGCCGAGTGCAATTGTATACACGAGCGTACCGCCGGTGGTCGCGGTGGCGGGTCCGCTCTTGGCGAGCGTGATGTTGGCAGGCGTCGCGATCGTCGTCGGGGCGGAGCCGCAGCTCGCGGCGGGCGTGCAGCCCGGTCCGGAGGTGGGCGGCGTGGTGCCGCCGGTCGGATCGACCGATGCGTAGTTGATCACCGTGCCCGACACCGATGAGGTGAGGCTGATCGAAAAACTGGCCGTTCCGTTCGGCGACGACGCGGGCAGGCCTGCCGTCAGTGTCAGCGTGCAGGTGAGCGTCGCGCCCGCCGCACTCGGCAGCGTGCCGCAGTTGACGGCGCTCACACCGGTGCCGGGCGTGACGCTGTTCGCAACCACGCCGGCGGGCAGTTTGTCCTGCACCGTCGCGGTGGTTCCGCTCGCGACCGTCGCGGCGTTGCCGAGACCGATCGTGTCGGTGAACGCGTTGCCGAGAATCGCGGTCGAAGGCCCGCTCTTCGCAAGCGTGATCACCGACGGCGAGAACACGGTGGCGCCGTTGCTGGTGTTGTTGGTCGTGTTCGATTCCGGCGTTGTCGTCGTGATCGCCGATGACACCGGCACCGTGCCCGACGCCGGACCGGTGTACGTAAATGCGATGTCGAAATTTTGTCCCGGCGTGAGCGACGCCGGAAGTCCGGTGCCGGACAAGACGAGCTGGCACGTCGTCGTGTTGTAGCTGGCGGTCACGTTCGCCGGCAGCGAGGGGAACGTCACGCCGGCCGGACACGAACCGGGCGTGCCGATGGTCGCGGCATAAGTGACGCCGCTCGCGGTCGTCGTCGCGGTGGCGGCGTTGCCGAAGTTGATGTTGCCGCTCACGGTGCTGCCGCCCGCCGCCGTCGGCGGCACGGTGACGGTCGTGGTGACGTCGGAAACGATGATGACCGTGGTGCCGCTCGCCGTCGCCGTCGGCGCGTTGCTCGCGGCGATGGTGGTGTTGACCGGAATCGTTCCGGACGCCGGCGCGGTGTAGGAGAAGTTGAACGTCAGCAGCGTGCCGGAGGTGAGCGTAGTCGGCAGTCCCGTCAGCGTCACTGCGCACGTGGTCGTGTTGTAGGTGAAGGTGATGCCGGGTGCGAAGGCCAGATTGGTCGGACAATTCCCCGGCGTGCCGATCACCGCCGCGTAGGTGACGTTGGTGGCATCGGTCGCGCCGACGGAGGAGAAAGTGAAGGAGCCATTGACGGTGCTGCCGGGGAACGTCGAGGCCGGCACGGTCACCGTGGTGGCGACAACTGCCGTGACCGGCTGCGCGTTGATCACCAGCGTCGAGATCTGCGTCGGGGTCTGTTCGTACGCCCACAGATCGAGTGCCTTCGAATCGCCGAAGCCGTCCAGACCGACCGTGGAGCAGTCGGTATTCTGGTTGCCGTTGTCGGGCCAGTAACGATAGAAACAGGTGCCCGCGCCGCCGTTGCAGTTCGCGCCGCTGAAGGTTTGCGCGCTGGACACCTGACCGATCAGCGAGTGATCGGGCGTCGGCGGCACCGGCGGATTGGTCGGGCACAGCAAGCCGTTCTGCGTGCCGACGACCACGCCGTTGCGCGTCGTGTATCCGCGATCGTCATAGAACACGGTGGTGTCGCCGGGTGTGCCGTTGAGCTTGGTCAGCACCGGTCCACCGTTCTTGTTGCCTTCGACGTCGATCATCGGGAAATGGATTTCGCCGTTGCGCCCGACGATCTGGAAGGTGAACGTGCCGACCGGAAACGCCGTGCCGTCGTTGGCCTTGCCGTTCCAGAACGCACTGACCGGACCGTTCGGCGCGAGACCGTTGATTGTCGCGTTGGCCGTGTTGGCCGGATCGAAATCGGTGCCGTCGCGGCTGATGACGATCTGGAAACTGGTGTCGTTGAGCGCGTTGAACGTGAACATGCCGCCGGCGCCGACGTAGGTCTGGTTGCCGCTCTGCAAGCCGTCGAACGCGGGCGAGTCGATTTGCGGGATGGGCGGCGACAGCGGAATGCCGAGCGCCTGCAGTACCGTGGCCGCTTCGGCGGCGTTGCTGCCGGCGGGATCGATCGTGCTGAAGAAAATCGGATCCTGCGGCGCCTGCGCGGCCAGTTCGGCGACGAAGTGTCCCGTGCCCGGCGAAACCTGCGCGCCGTCGCCACGGATGTCCTTGTACAGCGGCTGCCCGTTGTCGAGGAAACCCGAGGTGTTGGCCCACAACGCGTAGCCGTTCGGATCGAAGCCCTGCTCGGCCTGCGTGTAGCGCTGGCCGTCGAGCGTGGCGTAATACAGCGCGTGGAACAGCGGCCGGCCGTTGCCGCCGCTGAAGGCAACGAAGGCATAGGTGAACAGGCGGCCGTTGATGTCGGTTATGGATGTCGCCGTCGCGCGCACCTGCACTTCCCAGGCGGCCACCGTGGCGTTGCCGACGTGAAGCGTTGCGATCGATCCGCTCGGACCGTTGCCGCCGCTGGTGGCGACGGTGAAACGCACACCGTAGATGCCGGTGCGCGGCGCGAGATACGCGCACGGCGCATAGCCGTTGGTCACGGTGGCGGAATTGTCGGCGCTATCGGGTCCGCCGAGTTCGTGCGCGCGGTCGGCGATGTTGCCGAGCGTCCCGCCGCTGAAACTGCCTGCCGGCGGCGTTGCCGCGGCGCAGCTGAAGTCGGCCGTCGCCGGAATCGTTTCGCCGCCTTTGGTGCCGAACGATTGCGGATTGAAGACGAGGATGTCGCCGCCGTTGTTGCGGTTGCTCGATCCGAGCAGGATGTATTCACCCTGTTTGGCGTAGACGTACAGGAACTGGCGGCGCTGCGTGACGCCGGCGTAAGGCAGCGTCGCGGGCGTCGCGTCCTTGGTGAGATCGAGATCGGCGCGCGTACCGGCGGCGGGATAACTCGACGGATACAGCGTGCGGCTGCCTTCGGCGAACGCACTGGCCGACAGCAAAGCTGTCGCTGCCAACAGGAAAGAAATGACCGATGCCTTGACGCCGCGTCGCGACCGTCTCAGCCCGGAAAAGAAAAAACCATCACGCACACACGATCCGCAACGATCGACGTTCGACATGTAACCCCCAGATTGGTTTAACCCTCGCACGGCGCCCAGCCAAAGCCGCGCATCACACCGCGTGATTATTCCCGATTTCGGCGGCGGAGTTGTGAAATGAAGCCTGATGGAAAACCCGCAGGCGGCGAGGTCATTCCTTTTTGATCGGATGTCCGCCGAATTCGTTTCGCAACGCGGCCAGCATCTTGTCGGTGAACGAATCGCTGTCGCGCGAACGCAGGCGTTCGAGCAGCGACGAGCGTGATCACCGGCGCGGGCACATCGAGGTCGAGCGCGGCGGCGACGGTCCAGCGTCCCTCGCCCGAATCCGCGACATACGGTGCGATGCCGGCGAGCTGCGGATTTTTCGACAACGCGTCGACCGCAAGATCGAGCAGCCACGAACGCACGACGCTGCCGTACTGCCAGATTTCGCCGATCTGATGCAGATCGAGATTGAAATCCTTTTTGTGCTTGAGGATCGAAAAACCTTCCGCATACGCCTGCATCAGGCCGTATTCGATGCCGTTGTGGATCATCTTGGTGAAGTGTCCCGCGCCGGTCGGACCGACGCGTCCCCAACCTTTGTCTTTGGCTGGCGCGAGCGTTTCGAAAATCGGCTGCAGATTTGCGACGACTTTTTCGTCGCCGCCGATCATCAGGCTGTAGCCTTCCTGCAAGCCCCAGACGCCGCCGCTGGTTCCGGAATCGACGTAGTCGATTTTCTTGGCGCGCGCGGCGTCTGCGCGACGCAGCGTGTCCTGATAGTTGGAGTTGCCGCCGTCGATCAGGCAATCGCCTGCGCGACAATATCTGCAACAGCGCATCGACCGTGTCGTCGGTGATTTTTCCGGCCGGCACCATCAGCCAGATCGTGCGCGGCGACGGCAGTGCTTTCACGAGATCCTGTAGCGAAGCCGCGCTCGTCGCACCTTTCGATTCGATCGACTTGCGCGCATCCGCGTTCGGATCGAATCCGGTGACCTGATGTCCACCGCGCAGCAGGCGCTCGGCCATGTTGGCGCCCATGCGGCCGAGACCGATCATGCCAATGTGCATCGCATTTCTCCTCGAATTATTTTTTGAGCAATTTTTTCGCGCGCGCGACGACGTT
The DNA here is from genome assembly GCA_963814225.1 of uncultured Gammaproteobacteria bacterium. Lineage (GTDB taxonomy): Bacteria > Pseudomonadota > Gammaproteobacteria > Xanthomonadales > Rhodanobacteraceae > Rudaea. The sequence goes on from CAWFCC010000010.1 coordinate 12,316, forward strand.
GTCGACGGTGAATCCGTATTTCTCGAGCAGCACATCGGCGGGCGCCGACGCGCCATAGGTGATCACGCCGAGCACGGCGCCGCGATCGCCGACCCAGCGATCCCAGCCTTGCGGCGAGCCGAGTTCGACGGCGAGCCGCGCCGGAACCGATGGCGGCAACACTTCGTCGCGATAACTTTGCGATTGCTGCTCGAACAATTCCCAGCACGGCATCGACACGCAGCGCACCGCAATGCCTTCGCTTTGCAGTTTTTCGGCGGCGCTCACGATCAAGCCGACTTCCGAACCCGTTGCGATCAAAATCAGTTCGGGCTTTTTGTCTTTCGCATCGCTCAGCACATACGCGCCTTTGCGCAGACCGTCCGCGCTCGCGTATTGCGTGCGGTCGAGCGTCGGGATGTTCTGGCGCGACAGAACCAGAAGAACCGGATGATCGGGCGCTTCGACAGCCACGCGCCACGCTTCGATGGTTTCGTTCGCGTCGCCGGGGCGGATCACCATCACATCCGGAATCGCACGCAGGCTCGCCAGCTGTTCGACCGGTTGATGCGTCGGACCGTCTTCGCCGAGCGCGATGCTGTCGTGCGTATAAATGTGTACGACGTGCAGCTTCATCAGCGCGGCGAGGCGAAGCGTCGGACGCATGTAGTCGGAGAAGATGAGGAATGTCGATCCGTACGGAATGAATCCGCCGTGCGCGGCGAGGCCATTGCTGATCGCGCCCATCGCGTGTTCGCGCACGCCGTAATGGATGTTGCGTCCGGCGTAGCTCCAGCCGGCGCTGTCGCCGCCCTGATCGTCGAATTTTCCGGTCGGCGTCGGATTGAAATCGCCGAAGCCTTTCAGATTGGTGAACGTCGACGGATCGAGATCGGCCGAACCGCCCATCAGTTGCGGCAAATGCTTCGCCACCGCGTTCATGATCTTGCCGCCGGCGACACGCGTCGAAACGCCTTTCTTGTCGGCGGGCCACGGTTCGATGTCGCTGTCCCACCCTGTTTCGGCGTCGGCGCCTGGCGATCGGCGAATTCCTGCGCTTCGTCGGCGAATGTCGATCTGTACGCATCAAGTCGCGCATGCCAGTCGGCTTCGGCTTTCTTGCCGTTGTCGACAGCCTGGCGGAAATGCGTCGATCGCTTCGTCCGGAATGTAAAACGTTTTGTCGGTCGGCCAGCCGAGTTTTTGTTTTGTCTTTTCGACGTTGTCTTCGCCCAGCGGCGAACCGTGCGCCTTGAAACTGTCCTGCTCCGGCGAGCCGTAGCCCAGATGCGTGCGAACCAGGATCATGCGTCGGCTTTCGAGTTTCCGCGCGCGCTTTCGCGATCGCATCGTCGATGGCCGCGAGATCGTTGCCGTCGTCGACCTTGATGCGTCTGCCAGCCGTACGCTTCGAAACGTTTCGCGCGATCTTCGGTGAAGGCGATGTCCGCGCCGGCGGCGAGCGTGACTTCGTTGTTGTCGTAAAAACAGATGAGCTTGCCGAGTTTGAGATGGCCCGGCGAGCGAGGCCGCTTCCGACGCGACGCCTTCCATCAGATCGCCGTCGCTGCAGATCGAATACGTGTAGTGATCGATGATCGTGTGTCCGTCGCGGTTGTAGCGCGCGGCGAGATGCGCTTCGGCGATCGCGAAACCGACCGCGTTGGCGAAGCCCTGCCCCAGCGGGCCGGTCGTGATCTCGACGCCCGGCGTGTGCAGACGTTCGGGATGTCCCGGCGTCTTGCTGCCCCACTGGCGGAATTGCTTGATGTCGTCGAGCGACACGTCGTAGCCGGTCACATGCAGCAGGCTGTACAGCAGCGCCGAGCCATGTCCGGCGGAAAGCACGAAGCGATCGCGATCGAACCACTGCGGATTCGCCGGGTTGTGTTTGAGGTATTTCGTCCACAGAACATAGGCCATCGGCGCCGCGTCGAGCGGCAGGCCGGGATGGCCGCTGTTGGCTTTCTGCACCATGTCGACGGAGAGAAAGCGCAGCGTGTTGACGCAGAGTTGGTCGAGCGTGTCTGACATGGCAGTTCCTTTGCGATTGCGTGGTGCTATGACTTTTCTGCGATTCGCTGCAGCAGTTGTTTCCAGGATTTCACGAAGGAATCGGCGCCTTCCTTCTGCAGTTGCCTGGCGAGCGCGTCCACATCGACGCCGGCTTTCGTGATTTCCTGCAGTGTCGCCTCGCCGTCGCCGCCGTTGCGGTCCATCGCGCCTGCGAGCGTGCCGTGATCGGCGAACGCCTTGATGGTTTTGTCAGGCAACGTGTTGATCGTATCGGGCGCGGCGAACGCCGTAACGTACATCGTGTCCGCCGCTTTCGGATCCTTGGTGCCGGTGCTCGCCCACAACAAACGCTGCGGAATCGCACCCGCGGCGGCGAGTTTTTTCCAGCGCGGCGAATCGAGCAGATCGCGATACGCGCGATACGTGACTTGGCCGACCGCGATGCCGAGCTTGTTATGCAGATTTTCCGGCAGTTGCTTGTTCGCTGCGACATCCCATCGGCTGATGAACACCGACGCCACCGAACCGACCACCGGACTCAGCCCTTTCGCGATGCGCCGCTCGATGCCGCGCAGATAGGCTTCGGCCGCCGCAAGGTATTGCTCGCGCGAAAACAGCAAGCGTGACGTTGACCGGAATGCCGAGAAAGATCACCTCTTCGATCGCAGCGACGCCTTCCGGCGTGCCGGGAATCTTCACGAAAAGATTTTCGCGACGTCCGAGTTCGTGAATCTGCTTGGCCGCATCGATCGAACCGTTGGTGTCGCTCGCGAGCATCGGCGAAACTTCCATCGATACCCAGCCGTCGATATGTTTCGTCTGCTCGAACACCGGCTTGAACAGATCGGCGGCGCGGCGCAAATCTTCCAGCGCGATTTCGGTGAACAGTTTTTCGTCTTCGAGTCCGGCTTTTTTCTTTTCGCTGATCGACGCGTCGTACGCATCGCCCTCGCCGATCGCCGCGTCGAAGATGCTCGGATTCGAGGTCAGCCCGGTGATCGAATAATCGCTGATGTACTTCGCCAGCGTGCCGTCGTCGAGCATCGTGCGCGTGATGTTGTCCAGCCAGAGACTCTGGCCGAGGTCGTGCAGTTGTTGCGTCGGTTTCATGTTGCCTCGCTTTCGTTGATCAGGCCGGCGTGCCCGTGTGTTTGTTGGATCGTGCCAACGTTCGCCGTCCTCGATAATGTTGGTAGCGCTCTTCGGGCCCCACGAACCGGGCTTGTACGTTTCCACCGGCGATTCGTGATTGAGCGCGTTGTCGACCACGGCCCATGCCGCTTCGACCGTCTGATCGTCACTGAACAATGAGCCGTCGCCGCGGATCGCATCGCCGAGCAGACGTTCGTACGGCGATTTCTCCGGACGCGGATGATGACGCGCGATCAGCTCGACCGGTTCGCCCGTCATTTTCTCGCCGGGAATCTTCACGCGCGCACCTTCGGCGATGAGCACTTCGGGCGTCACGCGGAAACGGAAATAGTTCGACTGCGGCGGTTCGATCTCGTCGAAGATCGCCAGCGGCGGCGTTTTCATGTCGACGATAGACTTCCGTCACGGTCAACGGCAGTCGCTTGCCGGCGCGGATGTAGAACGGCACGCCCGACCAGCGCCACGTATCGATGTGCAGGCACAGCGCCGCGAAGGTTTCGACATCGGATTTGCGCGCCACACCTTTGATCGAGCGATATCCCGCGTATTGCCCGCGCACGACATCCTTCGGATCGACCGGCCGTATCGCGCGGAACAGGCGCAGCTTCTCGGCGCGCAGCGAGGTCGCGTCGTGTGCCGATCGGCGCGTCCATCGCCAGGAACGAAACGACCTGCAGCAGATGATTCTGGATCACGTCGCGGATGGCGCCGACGCCGTCGTAAAACGATCCGCGGTCTTCGACGCCGAAATCTTCCGCCATCGTGATCTGCACGCTCGCGATGTAATTGCGATTCCACACCGGTTCGAGAAACGAATTCGCGAATCGGTAGTACAGAAGATTCTGCACCGGTTCCTTGCCGAGGTAATGATCGATGCGGAAGATCGCTTCCTCGGGAAAAACGTCGTGCAGGATTCGGTTGAGTTCGCGCGCCGATTTCAGATCGCGGCCAAACGGTTTTTCCACGACGACGCGCGCATTTTCCGTGCAACCGGCTTTCTTCAGACCTTCGGCGACCTTGCCGAAATAGATCCGGCGGAATCGCCAGGTAATGCAACGGACGCTTCGATGCGCCGAGCGCTTTTTTGAGTTTCGCGTAGGTTTGCGCATCGTCGTAATCGCCGTTGACGTAGGCGAGCCGTTTCGCGAGCTTGCGGAATGCCGCTTCGTCGACTTTCCTGTTCTGCAGCTTCGCGTCGTTCTCGACGCTGTCGCGCGCGCGCGCAACGAGCTGTTCGTCGGTCCACTGCGAATGCGAGACGCCGATGATCGGCAGATCGAAACCATCCTGCCGCACCATCGCGAGCAGTGCCGGGAAAATCTTCTTGTAGGCGAGATCGCCGGAGGCGCCGAAGAAAACCAGTGCGTCGGCGACGGCTTTGGAACGGGGAGCTTTGTCCATGCGCGTGTTCAGATCATCCATGTCTGAGTCGTCAAGCCCTCACTTTACACGCATTCGAGGGAACGATTTCTGAAATCGATGACAGTAGGACCACGGATTTGTCCGAAAGTTGTCCCAATCTCGTCCGCGTTACGAGACGAACCAATGCGCAAAATCACGCGCCTGCCGGAGCCTCCGGCCTACTTCGGGGAATTCACATGCAACCGTCTCGTCATCTGCTCGCCGCACTCGTCACCTTCTGCGCGAGCGTCGTCGCCCATGCCGCCGGATCCGGCCTCGCCGGCGACTATCACATCCACGGACAGAATCCCGACGGCCGTCCGTACGAAGGCGCGCTGCACATCGAACAGAAAGGCGACGTGTACGGCGTGACCTGGGAATCCGGCGGCACCACGCGCGGCATCGGCGTGCTCGCCGGCAATCAGCTGGTCGTGGCGTATGGCGACGCGTCGTGCGGCGTGATCGCGTACCGGCGCGAAGGCGCGGGTTCGCTGGAAGGTATCTGGGCAGTGCGAAACAGCACGGCGATCGGACACGAAACCGCCACGCCGTCGGCGAGCGGCGGCGCGTCGGTCGCCGGCGACTATGTCGTATCCGGCAGCAACGCCGACAACACACCTTACAAAGGCGCGCTGTTCGTCAACGACGACGGCGACGAACACAAGCTCCTGTTCGGCTGGCGCACCGGCCAGGATGCACACGGTTTCGGTTTCACGCATCAGGGCGTGATCGCGGGTGCCTTCGGACCGCCCAGCTGCGGACTCGTCGCGTACACGCTCGGCGCCGACGGTTCGCTCGACGGACGCTGGTCGATGCTCAAAGGCGGCTTCGGCGGCGAGCAGGCCAGGAAAACCGACTGACAACCATTCATTGACCAGGAAAATCTGACATGCATATGCAATCGTTAGTGATGTGGGGAGCACTCGCCGTCACCATCGCCATTCCGGCATACATGTGGCGACGGCGCCGCAACGTGCTGAGCGGCTTTCAGGCGCTGCTCGCCGAAAAAGGTTTCGCCGCGCGTGCGTCGTCGCCCATCGCCGCGCTGACGGAAAAGAATCCGCCGGACGGATTCCACTTCTCGGCCGCGTACGATGGAGCAGTCAGCGGCGCGGCGACGACACTCTTGCTGCTGAAGCGCAGCGAAGCCGTGGTCGTGCAAGGCACCTCGATACAGAACCAGACGCTCTATGTCGGCGCTCATGTGCGCGGGCCTGCCGTCAGCGACAACTTCATCGCCGAATGGCGGCGTCGCCTGCAAGCGAAACGCGACGACATCGTGCATGTCTCGCAGCCGCCCGAAGGCGGTGCGTTGCTCGTGTGGAAAGGATCGCCGAGCCGCGCGCACGTTCAGTCGCATCTGATGGGCCTGACCGGCACGTTGGCGCAGCGGCCATGAGAGGCAGTCACCGTTTGTAAACACAACGCGTCCTAGGATTGCGCCTGGATCAGCCAGGCGGACGGGACGTGCAACGCGACGGATCGACAGCGCGCAAGGATGACGCACCCGAGGCGGGAATAACCGAGCACACGCGCGGCGGCGAGGCCGCGCCGATCGACAAACCCGAACACGAGGACGTATCGCGCCTGCCGCTGCGCATCGAAGACTACGGACTCATCGGCGACTGCACCACCGCCGCACTGATCGGCCGCGAAGGCTCGCTCGACTGGCTGTGCTGGCCGCGTTTCGACAGTGGCGCCTGCTTCGCCGCCCTGCTCGGCGACGAATCGAACGGCCGCTGGCGAATGGGTCCGGCGGTTGGAAACGCGCGCAGCGACCGCGGCTATCGCGACAGCACGATGGTGCTCGAAACGCGCTTCTACGACGACGCCGGCGATTTCGCCGTGATCGACTTCATGCCGATCGGCGGCAAAACCTCATCGGTCATCCGCATCGTCGAAGGCCGACGCGGAACATCGAAAGTGCGCATGTCGATGATGCTGCGTTTCGACTACGGCGCGTCGGTGCCGTGGGTGGAAGCGATCGACGGCGGCATCGTCGCCATCGCCGGTCCGAATCTCGTTGTGCTGCGCGCGAGCGTGCCGATGCACGGCGAACATTTTTCCACGATCGCCGAATTCGACATCGAGCAAGGCCAGCGTGTCGACCTTCGTGATGAGCTACGGCGCCTCGCATCTGCCGCCGCCGGAAGCACTCGATGTCGACGACGCACTACGCAAGACGGAAGCCTTCTGGCACGAATGGGCCGGCCGCTGCCAATGCAAAGGCAAATACGGCGCCGCCATGCTGCGTTCGCTGCTCACGTTGAAAGCGCTCACGTTCACCGAAACCGGCGGCATGGTCGCCGCGCCGACGACATCGCTGCCCGAACACATCGGCGGCGAACGCAATTGGGACTACCGCTACTGCTGGATTCGCGACGCGACGCTCACGCTTTCATCGTTCATGCGCGCGGGCTATTACGATGAAGCCAAAGCGTGGCGCGACTGGCTGCACCGCAGCCTCGCCGGCAAGCCTGACGATCTGCAGATCATGTACGGCATCGCCGGCGAACGCTGGCTGGTCGAGTGCAACGTGCCCTGGCTTGTCGGGATATTCCGGATCGAAACCCGTGCGCGTCGGCAACGCGGCGCACCAGCAACTGCAGCTCGACGTGTGGGGCGAGATGATGGGCGCGCTGCACCTCGCGCGCGAAGGCGGCATCACGCATTCGCCCGCATCGTGGGATCTGCAATGCGCGGCGCTCGATCATCTTGCGCGGATCTGGCGCGAACCCGACGACGGCATCTGGGAAGTGCGCGGCGGACGACAACATTTCGTGCATTCGAAAGTGATGGCGTGGCTCGCCTTCGAATGCGGCATCCGCGATGCGGAAAAGTATAACTTCGACGCGCCGGTCGAAAAATGGCGCGCGACGCGCGAAGAAATCCATCGCGCGGTGTGCGAGCAAGGTTTCAGCACGAAGAAAAATTCCTTCACGCAGAGTTTCGGCAGCGACGAACTCGATGCGAGCCTGTTGCTGATCCCGCGCACGGGATTCCTGCCCATCGACGATCCGCGCGTCACCGGCACAATCGCCGCGATCGAACGCGAACTGTTCGTCGATGGTTTCGTGTTGCGCTATCGCAGCGAGCGCGTGAAAGACGGTTTGCCGCCCGGCGAAGGCGTTTTCCTGCCGTGCAGTTTCTGGCTCGCGAACGCCTATCTGATGCAAGGCCGCCGCGACGATGCCGAAGCGCTGCTCGAACGCCTTATCGGTTTGCGCAACGATCTCGGCCTGCTCAGCGAGGAATACGACACCAAGAACAAGCGTCTGGTCGGAAATTTCCCGCAGGCGTTTTCACACCTGAGCCTGGTTCACTCGGTGCTCAACTTCGAGAACGGTGTGTCGACGTTCGGACTCAAACCGAAAAGCTGACATGCGGACAATAAAAAACCGCGCGGTTGTCGCCGCGCGGTTTTTTTCGTGCGTCGTTCGGATTTAGAGTCGACGACCGCGGACGCCGCCCGCGATCAGCGAAATCAGGAACAACACGATGAAGACGAGGAACAGCAACTTCGCGATGCCTGCAGCGGCGCCGGCGATTCCGCCGAACCCCAGTGCGGCTGCGATGAGAGCCACGACGAGAAAAACCAGCGCGTAATGCAACATGACATCACTCCTTGATCGAAAAGTTTGGCCAGTCGAAACCGCCGGCCGTGCGCTGTACCTTCAACAGACGTGCCAGCGACGGAAAGCCCTCATTTCTGCAAATATGCGGGGCGAAAACCCTGTTTTTGCGCTTAGATTGCACGACCGGAATCGCTACATCCGCATTCTGCACGGCGCGCGTATTCAACCGAACAGCGCGATTTCGCGACCGTTGCACACGGCAAGCCGCGAACCCGCCGGATCGACTTCGCCCCCGCCGGTGAACGCGGAAAAAGACGGAAGAATCGTTTGTCGTTCGCCGAGCACGAAGGCGGGCCATCGTCCGATGAGGCGCGGCAGCCGCACGACCGGATGCACGTGCCCGCAGATCACGTGAGCGTCGTCGACATGCCCCGGCACGTGGCGCAACAGGAACGGCGCGATCGCGAGCGCATGCGTGTGATGTTCGATGTCGAGATTGGCCTCGATGAGCGCGCGGTCGTGATTGCCGGCGATCACATCGATCCGCACGGTGGAATGTTGCGCACGCCACGCATCCCACGTTTCGCGCCAGCGTTTCGTCTTCGCCGATGCGTGCAACATGTCGCCGAGCACGATCAGGCGGTTCGCGTGCGTGCGTTCGATCAATGCCGTGAGCCGATCGAGATCGTGGCGCGTTCCGCCACTCGGCAACGCGATGCCCGCCACGCGAAACGCGTCGGCTTTGCCCAGATGCAAGTCAGCGATCAGCAACGCAGATTCGCGTGGCCAGAACAGCGCGCGATCGGCGAACAGCGACACGCGCTCGCCGGCGATCACGGCGTCGACGACATCGCTCAACTGCACAGGTCCAGATGCTCGGATGCGCGCGCGACGCGTGTCTGCCAGTCTTCGTTCGACCATTCGCCGCGATAGCGTTCGGCCCATAACGGAAACGCCAGCGGCGATAGATAATCGGGATGCGCTAGACGAATACGACGTTGCGCGCAACGCGCGAGCACTTCCGACAGTTCGCGCACATCGAGCTGCGCCTCGAACACTTCGCGCTGTGCCTGCGAGAGCAGCAGATGTCCCGGATCGAAACGCTGCAGCACGTCGTAGATCAATCCGGCCGACGCCTGCAGATGACGCAGGCTGCGCGGTTTGCGTCCGGGCAGCGACGGCGGCAGCAATCCGGCGATGCGCGCGATTTCGCGGAACTGCCGCCGCGACAGTTCGCCGACGTTGACGCACGCGAGCAGATCCTCGATGAGATTCTGCGGCGACAACAGTTCGCGCAACAGCACGTCGTCCATCAACGTCTGGCGCGGCAGCGCGACGATGAAGCCGTAATCGTTGGCGGCATACGCGAACGTCGTGGTGATCACGCGCGACCAGCGCAACGTGACGAGCGCGGCCATGCCTTCGTTGACTGCGCGCCCGGCGAACGGATAAACCGTCAGAAACCATTTCTCGTCGAACTGCGTCCACTCCACGAGCAGTTCGCCTTTCGCAGGCAACGCCGACAATTGGCTTTGCGTGTGGAGCAAGTCCCTCAGGTGCAGCATTTCCGGCCCGGCGCGCTGCGCGATGGAAAACAGGCGCTCGACTTGCGCGCCCAGTTCCGACGACAGCGGCATGCGACCGCCCTGCCAGCGCGGTATCGCGCCCTTGCCGGTTTTCGCGACGCGCACGTACGCCGACATGTTTTCCAAACGCACCAGGCGTAAGCATGCGTCCCGCGAACAGGAATACGTCGCCGGGACGCAGACGTCCCATGAACGCTTCCTCGATCGATCCCAGCCGCTTGCCTTTGAGAAAGCGCACGTCGACCGCGCCATCGCTGGTGATGGTGCCGATGCTCAGCCGATGTCGCATCGCGATGCCGCGATCGTGAACGCGATAGATGCCGTCGCGGTCGCGGATCACCTTCCGGTATTCCGGATAGTTCGAGAGCGCCGCGCCGCCCTGCACGATGAAGTCGAGCGTCTGCTGCCACGTCTCCTCGCTGAGTTCGGCGAAGGCATGCGTGCCGCGCACTTCGGCGAGCAGTTCGTCGGCGCTGAAACCGCCGCCGAGCGCGATCGTCACGCAATGCTGCGCGAGAACGTCGAGGCACAACGTCGGCGGACGACGCGGTTCGATCTGCCCATTCGCGATGGACACGCGCGCCGCCGCATATTCGGCGAGTTCGAGCGCATGCGACGGCACGCACACGATATGCCCTGCTTCGCCCGGCCGATGCTTCGCGCGTCCCGAGCGCTGCAACAGGCGCGCGATGCCTTTCGGACTGCCGATCTGGAACACGAGATCGACTGCGGGGAAATCGACGCCGAGATCGAGACTCGACGTCGCGACCACGCAGCGCACCGTTCCTTCGCGCAAACCGTGTTCGGCCTGCGCGCGCAGCTCGGCCGACAACGAACCGTGATGCAGCGCCAACGTTTCCGGCGCGTGCGGCCAGACCGACGCGAGCGCGCGATGCCACAACTCGGCTTGCGAGCGCGTGTTGGTGAAAACGATGCTCGTATTCGCCTCGAGCAATCGCGTCAGCACGGACCTCAATTGCGACAAACCTAGATGTCCGGCCCACGGAAAGCGCGTCTTCTCCGGCGGCACCAACGTTTCCAGCGTGAAGCCGCGCGGCGCGACGCCGGAAACGATGGCGCTGTCGCGCTGCATCGGCAGTAGCACATCGCGCGCTTCTTCCAGATTGCCGAGCGTCGCCGACAATCCCCAGCGCGGATGCGGCGGCGCGAGCTTGCGCAAACGCGCCAGACACAATTGCAGCAGCACGCCGCGCTTGTTGTCGAGCAGTTCGTGCCATTCGTCGACGATGACGGCGCTGAGCGCAGAAAACACATCGCTGGATTCGGGATAACTCAACATCAAGGCCAGCGATTCGGGCGTGATCACGACGACATCGGCGCGGCCTTCTTTCGACAATCGGCGATCGCGCGACGACGCGTCGCCCGTGCGCATCGCGACCGTCCACGGAATTCCGAGTTCATCGATCGACGCGCGCAACGTCTTCACCGTGTCGGCGGCGAGCGCGCGCAACGGCGTGATCCACAACACGCGCAAGTTGCGTCGAACGATCGCCCTTCTCGCGCGCCGGCGCCTGCATCGCCTGCAGCAGCGGACCGCCGAACGCGGCGAGCGTTTTACCGCTGCCCGTCGGCGTGTGCAGCAAACCCGATTCACCGCGTAGGAAACGCCGCCACACCTCGCGTTGGAATGGCGCGGCAGTCCAGCCGCGTTTCGCGAACCAGTCGAGCAGCGGCTGATCGATGTCGCTCATCGCGCCAGGGCCTTCAACGTGTCGAGACGATCCGCTTCGGCGAAGGGTTTGTCGTGGCGCCAGCGCAGGATGCGCGGGAAACGCACGGCGATGCCGGATTTGTGACGCGTCGATTTGTTCACCGCTTCGAAGCCGAGTTCGAACACGTGATGCGGTTCGACCGATCGCACCGGTCCGAATTTTTCGAGCGTATGCGCGCGTATCCAGCGGTCCAATGAAAGGATTTCCTTGTCGTCGAGTCCCGAATACGCCTTGGCGACGGGCACGAGTTGATCGTCCTGCCACAACGCAAACGTGTAGTCGGTGAATAGCGTGCTGCGGCGGCCGTGTCCGGCTTGTGCGTAGATGAGTACCGCGTCGATGGTCAGCGGATCGATTTTCCATTTCCACCAGTCGCCGCGTTTGCGGCCGAGCTGATACGTCGACTCGCGGCGCTTGAGCATGATGCCTTCGACGCCGCGCTCGCGCGCCGTCGCGCGCAATGCGCGCGCGGCGGACCAGTCGGCGACATCGAGATCGGGCGACAGCACGATGCGCGGATCGGCATGTTCGTCGAGCAGTTCGCGCAGCTTCGCGCGGCGTTCGTGCAGCGGACGTTCGCGCAAATCATCGCCGTCGAGTTCGAGCAAATCGTAGGCGAGCATGCGCACGGGTGCTTCCTGCAGCGATTTCGCGCCGGGCTTCTTGCGCTGGATGCGCGTCTGCAACGCGGCGAACGGCAGCGGCGAATCGCCGTCGCGCCAGGCGAGAAGTTCGCCGTCGATCACCGCGTCGCGACGCAAGCGCGCGGCGGCGCCTTCGATTTCCGGGAAACGTCCGTCGAGACGCTCCTCGCCGCGCGACCACAACGCGATGCGATCGCCGCGCCGGATCAGTTGCAGACGAATGCCGTCCCACTTCCATTCGAGATTCCATGTCGGCGATATCGCCGAGCGATTCGGGATCGTCGAGTTGCGATGCGAGAAAAAAGGGATACGGCTGCGACGCGTCTTCGGCGCTGGCTTCCGGCGACAGCAGCGCGGCATAAAACGTCGGCGTCGGCGGCCAGTCGCCGAGCATGCGTTGCGCGATGCGCGCGATATCCACGCCGCTGATTTCCGCCAGCGACTGCTGCACCAGACGCTGCGACACGCCGACGCGCAACGCGCCGGTCAGCAGTTTGTTGAAGACAAGCCGCTCATCGAATGGCAAGGTTTGCCATGCGTCGACGATCACCGCGCGGCGCCGCTCGGGATCGGCATTCGCGATCGGCAACAGACGCTTCTCGATCCATTCGGACAAGGAAATGTCCGCGGGCATCGTCGCCGGATCATCGAGCAGCAGCGTCAGCGTTTCGGCCAGATCGCCGACGTGCGAATAACTTTCTTCGATCAGCCACGGCGCATCGCCGCTCGCCTGCGCGATCCATTCGCGCAGTTCGCCGGACGATGCGATGCGCGCTTTCGCGCCGCCGATTTTTCCGCCGGACAAAAGACGCAATGCCCACGCCGCATCGGCCGGCTGCGCGTTACGAAAATACGCGGCGAGCGCGGCGCGCTTGTCGAGCGTGCCGGTGCTTTGATCGAGTTCGCGATACAGCGCGGCGAAACGGCGCATCAATCGTCCTCGCCGAATTGCGTGACGAAGCGTTTCGGTGCGGATGCCTTCTTCGTTGAGTGCGCGCACCAATGCGTCGGTGTTGCCGTGCGTAGCGATGACGCGTTTCGCGCCAGTTTCGCGCACCGTGCGCAGGAGATCGGGCCAGTCGGCGTGATCGGAGATGACGAAACCGCGATCGACATTGCGGCGCCGCCGATTGCCGCGAATGCGCATCCATCCCGATGCGAAGCCGTGCTGTGCTTTGCGGAATCGGCGCAGCCACGGCACTGCCCGCGGCGGACGGCGGCGCGATGACGAGTTCGCCGGCGAAATCGGTGCCGCGCGGCTGATCGCCGACCGGAATCGTCGCCAGCATCGGCACATCGGCGCTGCGATAAACCTGCACGCCGGTTTCGATCGCGCCGTGCGTGTACGCGGGACGATCGGTGAATGCGCCGTAATTCGGCGAGCACGCGCTGCGATTTGCCGAGCGCGTAGCAATACAGGATCGCGGTCTCGCCGCGTTCGGCGCACGCGTCGCGCCAGGCGACGATGTCGCGCGCGACATCGCTCGTATGCGGCCAGCGATAAACCGGAAAGCCGAACGTCGCTTCGGTGATGAACGTGTCGCAGCGCACGACATCGAACGGCGCGCAGGTCGGATCGGGCTGGCGTTTGTAGTCGCCGGAGACGACCCAGACTTCGCCATCGACTTCGATGCGCACCTGCGCGGAGCCGAGCACGTGACCCGCCGAATGGAACGACACGCGCGCGCTGCCGATGTCGAACGGTTCGCGATAGTCGAAGGCGTGATACGTCTGCTCCGGCAAACGCCATTGCAGGATCGGCAAGTCCTGCGCGCGTCGTGTAGTACTCGCCCATGCCGAAGCGCGCGTGATCGCCATGACCGTGCGTGATCACCGCGCGCGCGACCGGCTTCCACGGATCGATGTAGAAATCGCCCGCGCTGCAATAAAGGCCGAACGGCGTCGCGGTGACAAGATCGGTGGCATTCATGCCGTGATTGTTTCTTCCTTGATGTCTGCGCGGCGTAACGATGAGCCCGTTCGCCGCAGGCCGTGCAACTCGCCCGTAAAAATTCTCGAAAGGTGGGCAGATTGCAGCCGTATGCAATTGTAAATCAACAGGTTACGCAGCGCCAGCGACGGGCACACTGCTTGCTCGATATTCGTGCGGCAGAGAGCCAAATGGAGGCAGCATCACATGGGTAACAACATGAACCAGAATCAGAACGATCAGCAACGCAAACCGCAGCAGGGCCAGGACCAACAGAAGTCCGGCCAGCAGGGCCAGGATCAACAGAAGTCAGGCCAACAGGGCAGGATCAACAGAAGTCGGGCCAGCAGGGTCAGGATCAAGCAGAAGTCGGGTCAGCAGGGACAGGATCAGCAGAGCTCCGGTCAGCAGCAGCAGGATCAGCGGAAGTCCGGCCAGCAACAGCAGGATCAGGGCCGTTCCGGCTCCGGATCGGGTTCGGGTTCACAAGGTGGCCAGAACCGCTGATTTGTCGATTGCTACAGCTCCAATTCATCGGAGACAGACCCCGCTTCGGCGGGGTCTTTTTTTATGCGGCGCCTTATCGATTTGAGTTGCGCGCGCAATAGCTTTGAGAACGTTTTCTGATCGCTGCGGCGCACGATCACCTCGGCGTGCGATGCCAGCGCGCGCAGGCATCGATCGCGCCGGCGATATCGGCGACGAGTTCGCTCGTCCGGCATGATTCGCCGCTTCGAGATAGATCGCTTTCACTTCGAACACGCCCTCGGCACGGTGCGCTTTCGCATCGAGCCGGCCGACCAGTTCGCCGCGGCGAAGGATCGGCAGCACGAAATAGCCGAACTTGCGTTTCGGCGCAGGCGTGTAGCATTCGATGGTGTAGTCGAAATCGAACATCGCCGCTCGCGCGGTCGCGATCCCATACGATCGGATCGAATGGCGAAACAAGCGTCGTGTGCGTGGCCCGCAGGCGCGAGCGCTGTGCGCGCGGATCGAGCGCGCAGATTGTCGCGGTGCGCATAGCCCGGCGATCCCAGCCGCGCACATCGACGCGGATCAATTCGCCGCTGTCGACGAGCGGTTGCAGTTCGTCGTCCTTCTGTTTTTTCTGCATGCGGAAATAATCGGCGATCCAGCGCGCCTGCGTGATGCCGAGCGCGCGCACGGCGCCGGCGATGAACGCGTGTCGTGTATCGACCGGTCACCGACGGCTTATTCAGACGCGCCGATGACGCGCTCGCTCAAGATCGTAGACGCGCTGGAAATTTTCGCGCCGCGCGATCATCAATTCGCCGAGTGCGAAACAGCGCTTCCAGCCAGCGCTTTTCGTTCTTCCAGCCCCACCAGCCTTTTGCGCCGGGACGCGCCGCTTCGAATTCGGACGCTTTTACCTCGCCGTGCTCGCGGATGTGCGCGAGCAGCCGATCCATCTCGGCGCGATGTTGCGCGACGCATGCGCTGCGAGCTTTTTTGCGCCCAGTGATGCGCGCGATGCGACACGTCGTTGCCGGTGCAAGCGCGAAATCTCCGCCGGCGCGAAGCACGCTTCGTGCGCCCAGCATTCGAAGATGTCGCCGCGGCGCAGCAGATCGTCGAGCCAACGCATCTCGTAGTCGCCCAGGCGCGAAAACAGCACCAAATAAGGACTGCGCGCGACGACGTTGATCGTATCGATCTGCAGCAGCCGCATGCGCCGGATCGCTTCGAGCACGCGCGCCCGCGTCGCGCGCGCGCGCGGCGGATTCAACAGACCCTGAACGGCCAGTTGTACGTTGCGCGCCTGTTGCGCCGAGATGGCGTACTCTGCACGAACCTCGGGCGCAGGTTTGATTCTGGACATGCGTCTTCATCGCCTGCGCATCTGAGATCGTATTTTCGCGTCGCCCGCCGGCGCAATTAGACCGGCGTGGTCGTATCTACTCGTTTTCACTCAAGGAGGATGTATGAAACTCGAGTCAAGATCGCTCCATTCGGAATCATCGCACTCTTCGCGGCCGCCAGCGTTTCGGCGCAGGTGCAGACCACGCGCACCACCGAGAGCAACTCGCGTGACCGTGCGCTCGGGCCAGCCCGCGCCGGTGAATTACGGACCCGCGCCACCGTTCGAGCAGCTCGACACCAATCGCGACGGCCGCATCAGCCGCGATGAGGCCAACGCCTACATCCCGCTGTTCAACGATTTCGATTATCTGGCGCACGGCGCCAGCACGATCTCGCACCGCCAGTTCGACAACTGGAACGCGACGCAGAACCGGCAGTAAATCTGCACCGTCCAGACGGCGTAGCACGTCGTCTGGACGTTTCGGCAAACTCGTGCCTATGATGGCCCGCGCCGATCTAGGGAGCGGGGGCATCCATGGCAAACGTATTCAGCGACGTCCGCGACGCGCTCGGCGGACTCTTCGGCGGCAAGCTCGACGCCAAACACGAAGCACTCGTGCAGGGACTGTTCGGATTGCTCGGCGCCATGGCGCGCGCCGATGGCGTGGTTTCCACCGAGGAAGCCGCGTTCACCAACAAGCTGATGGAAGAACTGAAGTTGAGCGCACGCGCGCGTCAACTCGCGACCGAAGCGTTCGCGCGCGGATGCAAGCGCGACTACGACGTCGATCAGGAAATGGCGACGCTGACCGGCGTTTTTCCGTACGATTCGGATGAAGTGCGCCGCGTTTACGATAGCCTGGTCAGGCTGGCGATGGCGGACGCGATGGTTCGTCCCGGCGAACGCCGTTTTCTTGAAAAAGTGACGGCGGGACTTGGCTTTTCGGCCGAAGAACTCGATTCGCGATTGGGACGAAGTCCTGACGTGGTGCGGCGCGATAATCGCGCCCCTACATCGCTGATCGGTCACGACAGGGGCGCGATTCATCGCGCCCGGCTCCGCGTCGCATGCACACTATCAGTGCAGATTGTTCGTCCGCGAAATAAACCCGGCGACATCGTCGTGGATTTTCTTCAACGACTCGTCGTTCGCATACACCATATGCCCTGATTCGTAGAACGAATACTCGATGTTCGATTGCAGTTTCGCCGGCATCGGCAGATGGCGCATCTCGAACACCGCCGCGAAGTACGGCGTGGCCAGATCGTAGTAACCGCCGGTCAGCAACACATGCAGCTGCGGGTTGTAGATCATCGCGTTGGCCAGATCAGGCATCACGTTCGTCGAGATCGGAAAACCCGACTGTCCGTTGGGTTCCTTGTGATCCCAGTTCCACGGATTCACGTCGCCGAACACGTGGAACTTCATGCCGTCGCCGAATTTCAGTTCGCGCCGCGCGTAATCGTTGTACGCGGAAACATAGGCCGAGCTGATCGCCGCCGACTGCGGATCGTATTGCGCTTCCTTGTCGAGCGGATCCGGACTCGGGCCGGAAAAACGCGTATCCAGACGGCCCGTGGTCAATCCGGTTTCGTCCTGCAGCGTCTTCTCGAACTCGCCGCCGTAGACGCGCAGGTTCGCTTTCTCGATGTAGTCGGCCGGCAATCCCGTGTAGTCGTGCAGCTTCTGCGCGATGGCGTGACGGCGCGTGGCATCGAGCGTGCTGCCGGCGGCGAGTGCGACGAGATAGTCGGTCGTCGCGAACTGCTCGACTTCGGCGAGGAACGGTTTCAGATCTTTCGGCTGATTCGGCACGCGATGGTGATACCACGCGCTCGCCGCATACGTCGGCAGCGCGAGCGCATAGGCCTGATCGACGCCGGGATTGAACTGCGGCGCATCGATGTCGTTGCTGAAACGACAGAATCTGCGACAACAGGATAACGCCGTTCAGATCGACGCTTTCCTGCGTCTCCAGAATGTTCGACGAGCACCGCCGAACGCGTGGTGCCGTAGCTTTCGCCGAACAGATATTTCGGCGAATTCCAGCGCTGATATTGCGTCAGGAATTTCACGATGAATTGCGCGAACGCCTGGCCGTCGGGATCGACGCCGTAGAATTCCTTCTTGCGTTCCGTGAGCTGTTTTTCGCGCTTGTCCTTGTCGGCCTCGGCCGAAAGCAGACGCGAAAAACCGGTGCCGGGCGCATCGATGAAAACCAGATCCGTCGCATCGAGCAGGCTGAAATTATTGTTGGCGATGTTGTACGGCGCCGCCGGCGTGTGCTGATCGCCCGGCGTCACCACGCGCTTGGGACCGAACGCGCCCATGTGCAGCCACACCGTCGACGAACCCGGACCGCCGTTGTAGAAAAACGTAATCGGCCGCTTCGCGCCGTTTTCGCTGTGCTTGAAATACGCGGCGTAGAACATGCTCGCGGTCGGATCGTCCTTGTTCTCGTCTTTGCCCGTCAGGATGATCGTGCCGGCCACCGCCTTGTAGTCGATCTTCTGTCCACCGACCGTAACGCTGTTTTCCGTCGCGACCGATTGCGGTTTCATGTTCGCATCGTCGAAGGATTTTTTGTCTTTGTTGTCTTCGGCTTTGCTGTCGGCGCTCCACGCCGGCGCAGCGAGCGCGCAGACGATGGCGACGACGAGGCTTCTCGCAAACACGCGCATGGTTTTCTCCCGGGACGGATGATCGGACAGAGCCACAGTATCGGCGATGGATGATGGCAGCCCATCCGCCAAAAGTCACAAGCGCCGCGGCGGTTGCGGCATACTTTATCGATGCAAAGACAAGCCATCACCATCGTCGGCGCCGGACTCGTCGGCGGATTGCTCGCCACGCTGCTCGCGCAGCGCGGTTTCGAAGTCGATGTGTTCGAACGCCGGCCCGATCCGCGCCGCAGCGGATTCATCGGCGGACGCTCGATCAATCTCGCCCTCGCCGAACGCGGCTGGCATGGCTTGCGACTGGCCGGATTGCAGGAACGCATCGGCCCCATCGCGGTGATGATGCGCGGACGCATGGTCCATCATTTGGACGGCCATACCGAATTGCTGCGCTACGGCCGCGACGACAGCGAAGTGATCTGGTCGGTCAGCCGCGGCACGCTCAACATGGCGCTGCTCGACGAGGCCGAAGCGGCCGGCGCGCGCATCCATTTTTCGCGACAGCTCGAACGCGTCGACTGGGATACGACGACGCTGCACTTCGATGATGGAACGTCGCACCGCGCACAACGCCTCGTCGGTGCCGACGGCGCCGGTTCCGCACTGCGCGCCGCGATGAACGCGCACGAATCGCTCGGTGAACGCTTCGCACCGCTGCAGCACGGGTACAAGGAGCTGGAAATCCCGCCGGTCAACGGCACGTTCGCGATGGAACCCAACGCGCTGCACATCTGGCCGCGCGGCAACTACATGTGCATCGCGCTGCCGAATTCCGAAGGCAGCTTCACCGTGACGTTGTTCCTTCCCAACGAAGGCAACCCAAGCTTCGCGACCATCGCCACCGACGACGACGCACAAGCCCTCTTCGCGCGCGACTTCGCCGACGCACTGCCGCTGATCCCCGAACTGCGCGAACACTTCGTCATCAATCCCACCGGCATGCTCGGCACGCTGTATCTCGACCGCTGGCACATCGGCGGACGCGCACTGCTCATCGGCGACGCAGCGCACGCGATCGTTCCCTTCCACGGCCAGGGCATGAACTGCGGCTTCGAAGACGCCGTCGAACTCGCCGAACTTCTGCAACACAGCGACGACACCACGGACGTATTCGCCGAATTCGAACGACGCCGCAAACCGAATGCCGACGCCATCGCCGAAATGGCACTCGAAAACTACGTCGAGATGCGCGACAGCGTGGCCGACGCCCGCTTCCTTCTCATGCGCTCACTCGAACGGCAACTCGCCGACAAATATCCCAACCGTTTCGTCCCGCGCTACTGGATGGTGACGTTCTCGCGCATTCCGTATTCCGTCGCACTCGAACGCGGCGACATACAGTCCGCGATCCTGCGCGAACTAACCGAAAACACAACCGATCTTCGCAACGTCGACCTCGCACGCGCCGACACGCTGATCCGCACGAAACTCCCACCGCTTGTCTAGCTCTTGAGCCGCACCACCATTCGCTTGGCGCAGTCGCTAAAAGACAATATCAAAGGCAAAGGCGCTGGATTCCCGCTTCCGCGGGAATGACGAACAAGAGAAAAACGAACAGAAAATCAAAAGCAAACGCAGCAAAAGCATCAGAAAAGCGACATGGAATCCAGTGCGTCATGGACTGCATGAAGAGGCCCCCGTCAACCGCGCGATCGGCCGATTCACATTAAACGACCCACTCAGCGGCGCCACTAAATTCACAGTGGTCGAAAACGCCCCGGTCGACGCATCCGAATAACTGACGTTGAGCGTCCCCACCGGCTGCAATGTCCTTGGTACATACGCGCACGTCGGACAAAACCCGCTGACCTGATCCAACTCGACACTCATCGTCGGCGCGAATGGGCCATCGCTGGCAATCAGCCAACGCGGCTGACCGAGCGCGTCGTAAAGATAGAACGCATCGAACTGCAACTGCGGTTCGGCGACGACATCCATGCCATAACCCGGCTGTGTCGGCGCGTACCACTGTCCGGCCAGCCCCACCGATTGCCCGCCGACCGTCACGCAGCTATTGCGCGCCAGCACCACAAACCGTTCGCTGCCCGCGACGCCGAACAGATGCCACGAGAACATCAGGTTGTCGCCATCGATCGGCGTGACCGTCACGTCGCCGACCGGCGGCAATCCATCGACGGCCGAACCATCCCACGTCACGCGCCGCAAAGCGGTAGTCCACGCCGATGCCCCGGCAGCCGGCGCGTTGTCCTGCGCCACATACCACGCGGCGGTGCCGTCTTCGAGATACGTGTACCAGTACAGCGCCTGCTGTCCGCCGGCCTGGCTGATGAAGATGCCGTGTCCCGATCGCTGCGGATTGTAGTAACTGCCGGGTTGCGATGGCGCCGTCGCGCTGGTGAGCGCGAGCGTGGTGCGCAGATCGATTTCCGCGCGATCGCCTTTCGCGCTGGCGACGATGTACCAGCGCCCCGCCGTGACCGGAATCGATTGGCTCACCGATGAAATGCCGGAGCGGCTGATCGTCCAATGCACCGACGATGCACCGGCAGCCGGCGCCGCATCGACCGATGCAGACACCGACGATGCCGGAAAATCCGCCCGCACCGCATAGAAATCGACGCTGCCTT
This sequence comes from uncultured Gammaproteobacteria bacterium, assembly GCA_963814225.1. Lineage (GTDB taxonomy): Bacteria > Pseudomonadota > Gammaproteobacteria > Xanthomonadales > Rhodanobacteraceae > Rudaea. Next base: position 33,420 of record CAWFCC010000010.1, read on the forward strand.
GTTCATCGCCGAGCAGCGAGGATTGCACGGTCAGCGTTCCCGCACCGCTCACGTCGATGAATTGATGGGCGAGCGTTTCGCCATTCTCGATGACTCGAACACGATCGTCGCCCGATGCGAACGGCGCGGCCGCATCGTCGTTGCCCGCAACACGTGTGATCGCGACCGGCAGGATGCCCGCGCTGCCGCTGTTCGCCGATGCACCGATGCTGACGACGCTGTAATACCGACCCGGCGTCAGCGGATTTCCCGATTGCAGCGGATCGGTCCAATACAGGCGCAGCGGAAATGCCTGATTCTCGGCGGTATGTCCGGGGCCGACGGCGAAGAACGTCTGCAGCGGCGTCTCGTCGAAACCGATCACGTAGTGCGAAGCGACTTGCGCGCTGGTGGTGTGAACGTGATACGTCGCGCCTGACGTTCCCTGCGGAACCTCGACGAGGAACCACACGCTCGTCGGCGGCACGCCGCGCAGATCGACGACGCAGCGCACGGGCGCACCGCTCGCGCTGGAACTTTCGCACGTCTGTTCGGCAGACGAAGGCACGCCGTCGCCGTTGTAGTCGATGCCTGCGTAGAGATTCACGCGCGGCGCATCGGTATCGGCTACTTCGACGATCAGTGCGAGCGCATTCGAGCCGCTGTCGACGCCGACGGACGTCTCGATCTGCCGCATGACGAACGCTTTGCCGGCGGCCGATGGATCGGTGTAGATGTCGTTCGGCGTCGGATCGAGTCCGACGTTGAAGGTGTCGTCCTGCGCCGGGTAGGCGAGAGTTGTTGCGAAGCTCGGCTGCGGCAACGCGGCGAGGCCGCTCAACATCACGATCTGACTGCCGCCGGGCGCGGCGGCGGTGATGTCGACGAACGGCAACGCCGCACCGGCTGTGGCGAAAAACCGACAACGGAAGCGCCGTGTCGCTGGCCGCGCTACCGCTGGATTTGTGGAGAAGTATACGGCCGTGCAGCCACGCGCCGAGTAGCGATGGATCGGCGACGTTCGCGGTGATCGTGATCGTCTGCGAGCCGCCGGGCGACAGCGCGAACTGCGCCGGCGTAACAGTGATGGCGCCTTTGCTTCCAGCCACCGACGCACTCGCCTGCCACGTGCCGCCGCCGGACATATCGGCGACCGTGCGCGTGAACGTGCAGCTTTGCAGACACTGCTCGCTCTCGATGCCGATGCGATTGAGTTTGCCCGGATTACCCGCCGCGGCGCGGATGTCTGCCGCGCTCATGGGAAGATAGAGGCCGGCCTTCGCGGCAACGGCGGGCTGCACGCGTCCGCCGCCCGCATCGAGCGGTGTCGCCGGCATCAATCCGTCGGGCAAGCGTATCGACGGTAAAGCGGTGCCGAGCAACGCCGATTCGATGCGTGACGGATCCCAGTCCGGATGCGCCGCGATGAGCAACGCGGCCGATCCTGCGACGTGCGGCGATGCCATCGATGTGCCCGACAGCAGCGCCAGACCTGTGCTGGATCCGTCCGATGAAAGAATGTTTGAACCCGGCGCGGCAATATCCGGTTTCAACACGCCGCCGCGGAATCCGACCGGTCCGCGCGAGCTGTCCGATTCGAGAATGTCGCCGTTCGCATCGGCGAGCGACACGTTCACGCCGGTAATGCGCCCCGTGTGTGTGCTGCCGAGCGCGAGCCACGTCTTGAGCGTTTGGCCTTCGCTGTAGCCGATGTGTACGGCGGGCAGGAAGTGATCGTCGCTGATCACCGTTTCGCCGTCGCCCACGGTGTTGGCGAGAATGTATCCGCCCGCGCCGGCGGCTTTCACGTTGTAGCCTTTTTCGACGCGTGCGTAGATGCCGCGATCGCAGACGACGATTTCGCCATGAAACGTGCCGGGCGCAAACGGATTGCTTTTTCCGGTCGGCGAAACGCCTTCGGTGTCGCCCGCGCCGCACAGCGCGAAACCGTAGTCGCCCGCGTAGACGATCTTCGCCGGACCATAACCTGACGTGAAACCTTGACCGTTCAGCGCGAACGCCGGCTCGACACCATTGGAGAGATCGGCAAGCGCATTGACGAACACACGGTTGTGGCTCGCGTTCGCTGCGGCGATCACCCACGGCGCGTTGGCGGGTTCGGATATGGAATGCGGACCGGGCCCTTCGTTGCCCGCCGCCGCCGCGATCACGATGCCTGCGCTTCGCGCCTGGAAAAATGCATACGCATCGTTCTGCGTGTCGTTGAGCAGATCGAACGGATCGATCGCATCGCCGCCGATCGAATAATTGATGACATCCACGCCATCGGAGACGGCTTGATCGATCGCCGCGACGATATCCGATTCGTCGCACGTGCCGCTGCCGTCCTTCAACGTGCATGCCTTGTACATGATGATGTTCGCGTGCGGCGCCACGCCGGCGACGTTGCGCGTGAGCGACGTCGTCGTGCCTTGCAGCGCATCGGCGATCGCGTCACCTGCGGCGATGCCGGCGACGTGGCTGCCGTGTCCGACGGTATCGACACCGTTGCTGCCTTCGTCGGTGAAATCGTAGATGCCGATGAGCTTCGGCGTGCATGTCGCCTGTCCGCTCGCGCATAAACCGTAATAGTGTCCGCGCGGATTGGCGATGGTGTAACCGTCGCCGCCTGCCGCAGCGAACGACGGATGCGTCGGATTGATGCCAGTATCGATGATGCCGATGACCACACCTTCGCCCTTCGTCGCCGCGACGCCGGGAACGCTGCCGTTCCACAGATTCGACGCGCCGATCCATTGCGGCCCGGCGTCCGTCAGCACGTGCTCGACGCGCGACCGACGCACGTTGATGACACCCGGCAAAGTCGCGATCCGCGCGGCTTCGGCATCGTCGAGCTGCGCCGAAAATCCGTTGCTCGCAGTCTGGAACGTGTGCCGCGGTATCACACTGCGACCGAGTTCCTGCGCGGCGCCGCGCAATACCGATTCGCGATGCGCCGTGAGCATCTGCGCGTAGCCCTGACTGTCGGCCGATTGCATCGCACGCCGCACGGCCATCTTCGGCGATAGCGCCGGTGATGCAGCGCGCACATGTTCGACCAGCGGCGGATCGCTCAGGCCGATCAGATACGTCTGCGGCTGGGCGCTTGCCTGGAGCGCGACGAAAGCGAGCACGAACGGTTGGAATTTCATATAGTTGAATCAGTAAGCCTGTTTGAAGTCTATCCCGAAGACGGCGCTTGGCGTACAAAACGAACGCAGGTAGCATCGCCCCCGCATGGATCCCGCCCTCGCCGACACGGCGCCGCTGCTCGAAGCCGCGGCCCTCGCCTATGCGCGCAACGCCGAGCCCGTTTTCGGGCCGATGGATTTCGCGCTGCGTCCGGGCGAAATTGTGCTCATCGAAGGCGACAACGGCTCGGGCAAGACGACGCTGCTTCGGGTGCTGTCCGGCCTGCTCGAGCCGACATCCGGGACGATCACGCTGCACGGTGAACCGCTGACACTGGCGCAGCTTTCGCACCAGGTCGCACTGCTCGGTCATCTGCTGGCGCTGAAAACCGAATTGTCGACGCTGGAAAACCTGCGGTTCGCGGTGGGGCTCGGCGGCATTCGCAGCGGCATCACGCCGACGCTGGCGCTCGCGAGCGTCGGGCTCGAAGGTTACGAAGACCAGCCCGTGCGCACGCTCTCGGCCGGACAACGCAAGCGCGTCGCGCTCGCCCGTCTGTTGCTCGTGCCTGCGGCGTTGTGGCTGCTCGATGAGCCTTACGCGAATCTCGATCGCGGCGGCATCGAACTGGTCAATCGTCTGCTCGACAATCACGCACGCCGCGGCGGCGCCGCGCTCATCACCTCGCACGGCGCATATGCCTATACATCCGGTACGCCGCGCCGTATCGCGTTGCACGCCGCATGAAGCCGGGCACGACCAGCGCGGCGTGTCTCGCACTGCTGCGGCGCGACTTCAAACTCGTCTGGCGCCGGCGCGGCGACGCGCTGAATCCGTTGTTGTTCGCGATCATCGTGGTCGCGCTGTTTCCGCTCGCGCTCGGTCCGGAAACGGCGATGCTCGCGCGCATTTCATCCGGCACCATCCTCGTCGCCGTGCTGCTGGCGATGTTGTTGTCGCTGGATGCGCTGTTCCGCAGCGATCTGGAAGACGGATCGCTCGAGCAACTGGTGATGTCGCCGCATCCATTGTCGCTAATGCTCGGCTGCAAGATCTTCGTGCACTGGATCACCACCGCCGTGCCGTTGCTGTTCGCAGCGCCGCTGCTCGCGCAATTGCTGCACATGCCATCCGGATCGCTCGGCGTGCTGCTCGCCGCGCTCGCACTGAGCACGCCGTTGCTCAGCCTGATCGGCTCGGTTTGCGTGGCTTTAACCGTGGGAATGCGGCGCTCTGGTATGCTTCTGTCACTGCTGGTGCTGCCGCTGATCGTGCCCGTTCTGATCTTCGGCGCCGGCGCCTGCGACGCGGCGCAGATGGGGCTCGCCTACACCGCACCGTTGCTATGGCTGGGCGCGTGGCTGGTGGTCGCCCTGGTGCTCGCGCCGCTGGCCGCTGCCGCCGCTCTCAAAATCTCGTTGACGTGACATGAATCCGCTGGTCCTCTGGTTCCACAAATTCGGATCGCCGCCGTATTTCTACCGCGTTGCCGGTCGCTGGACGCCGTGGCTGTACGCGATCGCCTTCGTGCTCGGCGCGTGGGGATTCTACGGCGGCCTCGTCATGGCGCCGGCCGATTACCAGCAAGGCGAATCGTTCCGCATCATGTATGTACACGTGCCGTGCGCGTGGATGGGCTTGTTCGCGTACGGCTTCATGGCCGTCAACGGGTTCATCGCGCTGGTGTGGCGCATCAAGATCAGCGAAATCCTCGCGATGTCGGCCGCGCCCGTCGGTGCCGCGTTCACCTTCATCACGCTCGTCACCGGATCGCTGTGGGGCAAACCGATGTGGGGCACGTGGTGGACATGGGATGCGCGGCTCACATCCGAACTCGTACTGCTGTTCCTGTATTTCGGCGTGATCGGCCTGTATCACGCGATCGAAGATACGCGACAGGCCGCGCGCGCGGCGGCGTTCCTCGCGCTGGTCGGCGTGGTCAATCTGCCGATCGTGCATTACTCCGTCGCAATGGTGGAACACGCTGCATCAGGCGCAAACCGTGAGCCTGCTCGGCACATCGAAGATCGACGCGCGCATGCTGTGGCCGCTGCTCGTGCTCGCCATCGCCACGCATGTATACTTTTTCGCAAGCGTGCTCGCGCGTGCGCGGGCGATGCTGATCGGACTGGAATCCGGCAAGGAATGGGTGCGCAGCCTGCGCCCGCGCAGGTGACGCATGGATGAGTTTCTTCGGCATGGGCGGCTACGCCGGATTCGTGTGGAGCGCCTACGCCGTGTTCTTCATCGTGCTGGCGATCGACGCGATCGCGCCGATGCTGCAGCGGCGCCGGGCGTTGAAAGAACTGCAAGGCCGCATGCGCCGCGATGAGTCGCGGCAGAATCCCGATCGCAGTTGATTGACCGATGCAGTTCGAATGGGACCGCGGGAAAGCCGCAGCGAATCGCCGCAAGCACGGGATAGCATTCGCGGAAGCAGCCGAGGTGTTTGCCGATCCTCACGCTGCGATCTTCGCGGACCCGGATCACTCAACGCAGGAACATCGCGAAATCATCATCGGTAAGTTCCAGAACCGACTGCTGGTGGTCAGTTTTACCGAACGGCAAGACAATATCCGTATCATTAGTGCACGTCGCGCCTCGGCGCATGAGCGAAAACGTTATGAAGAAAGCATCCCGTAAATCCAAAGCCGACGATCTGCGCGACGAATACGACTTCGACTACGCCGCTGCGAAGCCGAATCGCTTTGCAGCACGGCTGAAAGAAACCCACACGGTCGTTCTCGATCCGGACGTCGCCGCCGTATTTACATCGGCAGAGGCCGTCAACACGCTGCTGCGCTCCGCCATGGTGGCGACCGGCAAAGCGAAAGCCCCTTCGAAGAAGGCGGCGATGCCTTCGCGCTCGCGCCGCCGCGCCGCCTGACCGCATGACCCCTACTCGCAAACGCCGCCTCATCGCGATCGGACTGATCGTCGCCGCCGTCGGCATCGCGACGGCGCTGACCGTGTTCGCGCTGCAGCAGAACATGACGTATCTGTTTTCGCCGAGCGAAATCGAGGCGGGCAAATCGCCGACCGAATCGAGTTTTCGTCTCGGCGGCGTGGTGCTCGAACATTCGCTGCAACGCTCGCCGGATTCGCTGAAAGTCGATTTCGTCGTGACCGATCGCTTCCACAACATGCCGGTCGAATACACCGGGATTCTTCCGGACCTGTTCCGCGAAGGACAAAGCATCGTCGCGACCGGCAAACTGCAAGGCAAACATTTCATCGCGGCCGAAGTTCTCGCCAAACACGATGAAACCTATATGCCGAAGGAAGTCGCGGATGCAATCGCAAAAGCGAAGGCGGCGAACAGGTCGCCAAATTGATATCTGATATCGGTTTCTGATATCGTCATTTCCATGCGAACACTCATCGACATTCCCGACGACGACCTCGACAAGCTCGATTCGCTCAGCCGCAATGAAAATCGCTCGCGTGCCTCGGTGGTTCGCGAAGCGATCACCGAATACCTCACTCATCATCAGACAGCGTCGGATTCCGCATTCGGGCTCTGGGGCAAGCAGGGCGACGGTCTTGCGTATCAGAAAAAAGTGCGTTCCGAATGGTGAAGGCTTTGTTCGATACCAATGTCCTGATCGATTATCTTCAATCGAATCGATCGGCCAAGGCGGAGCTTGAGCGCTATTCGGACAAAGCCATCAGCGTAGTGACGTGGATGGAAGTCATGGTTGGCGCCAAAGGCGACCTTCATGCGCCGACGCGCGCATTCCTCAATGGATTCCGGCGAATCGCCATCGATGACGAAATCGCAGAGCGCGCGGTCGATCTGCGCCGGCGCCACAAAATGAAACTCCCGGACGCGATCATCTGGGCAAGCGCGCAGGAGCATGCGATGCTGCTCGTAACGCGGAACACTCGAGACTACCCGGCTGACGATCCGGGCATTCGCATTCCCTACTGATATGTCCCCAGAACTCGGCCAATTCTCACTCATCCTCGCGCTGCTGCTTTCGTTCGTGCAGTTCACGTTGCCGATCTATGGCGCATGGCGCGGCAATGCCTCGCTGATCGGACTGGCGCGGCCGGTCGTCGCCGGCCAGGCGGTGTTCGTCGTGCTCGCGTTCGCGCTGCTGACGTACGCGTTCGTGACGCAGGATTTTTCGGTCGCGTATGTCGCGCAGAATTCCAATCTTTCGCTGCCGTGGTATTACCGCTTTCCCGCGGTCTGGGGCGCGCACGAAGGTTCGCTGCTGTTGTGGATTCTGATCCTCAACGTATGGACCGTCGCCGTCGCCGCGTTCAGCCGTCGCCTGCCGGACGCGTTGATGGCGCGCGTGCTCGGCGTGCTCGGCTTCATCAGTTTCGGATTCCTGCTGTTCACGATCGCGACGTCGAATCCGTTTCTGCGCCACATTCCCGCGCTCGCCGACGGCAACGATCTGAATCCGATCCTGCAGGATCCGGGTTTGATCATGCATCCGCCGATGCTGTACACGGGCTACGTCGGTTTCTCCGTCGCGTTCGCGTTCGCGATCGCGGCATTGCTCGGCGGCGAACTCGACATCGCGTGGGTGCGCTGGGCGCGTCCGTGGACGAACGTGGCGTGGGCGTTCCTCACGCTCGGCATTTCGCTCGGCAGCTGGTGGGCGTATTACGTGCTCGGCTGGGGCGGCTGGTGGTTCTGGGATCCGGTCGAAAACGCCTCGTTCATGCCGTGGCTGGTCGGCACCGCGCTGATCCATTCGCAAGCGGTGACCGAGAAACGCGGCAGCTTCCGCGCGTGGACGCTACTTTTATCCATTTTCGCATTTTCCCTTTCTTTACTCGGCACGTTCCTCGTGCGCTCGGGCGTGCTGACGAGCGTGCATGCGTTCGCGAGCGATCCGAAGCGCGGCACGTTCATTCTGATTTTCCTCGGCGTCGTCGTCGGCGGATCGTTGATCATCTACGCGTTGCGCGCGCCGAAAGTCGCGGGCGGCAAGGCGTTCAAGTTCCTGTCGCGCGAGACGCTGCTGCTGATCAACAATCTGATGTTCGCCTGCGCGGCGGCGATGGTGCTGCTCGGCACGCTGTATCCGCTGATCGGCGATGCACTCGGCGTCGGCCGTATTTCGGTCGGACCGCCCTACTTCGGTTTCATGTTCGTGCTGCTGATGTTTCCGGCGATTTGCCTGATCCCGCTCGGTCCGTTTTTCCGCTGGGCGATGGCGGATTGGCGCGCGACGTTTCGCGCGCTCTGCGACCTGCGCTGATCGTCGCAATCGTTGCAGCGATTGCGGCGAAACTGCATCACGCATGACTTGCCGCTGCGCGGCGTCGTGGGTGTTGCGGCATCGCTGTGGGTCGGGCTCGGCATCATTCTTTATGCGTTGAATCGCTTTCGCAACGCGCCGCGCGGCCGCCGCTTCACGCCCGAAATGCTCGGCATGATCCTCGCGCACTTCGGTGTCGCGGTGTTTGTCGCCGGCGTGCTGATCACGGAAGCGACCAGCATCGAGCGCGATCTGCGCGCGGCGCCGAAGGAAGTCGTCGAGATCGGCGGACTCGGTTTCCGATTCGAAGGCGTGCAGCGCACGCAAGGTCCGAACTACATCGCCGACGAAGGCACCATCGACGTGCTCGACGGCGACGCCGTTCTCGCCACCATGCATCCGCAAAAGCGCGCGTATTCGAGCGGCAGCGCACCGCAGACGATTTCCGCGATCAGGCCCGGGCTTGTTCAGCGATCTGTACGTCGCGCTCGGCGAACCGCTCGACAACGGCGCGTGGTCGGTGCGCATCTACGTCAAACCGTTCGTGCGCTGGATCTGGCTCGGCGGACTTTGCATGATGTTCGGCGGATTCGTCGCCGCGACCGATCGCCGCTTCCGCGTGCTGCCGGCGCGCAGCGAGGAAAAAGGCGTCGCCGCCAACGCCGACGTTGCGCAGGCCGCCACATGATGCGGCTGATTCCGCTCGTCGTTTTCATCGCGCTCGTCGCGCTGCTCGCATTCGGCATCGAGTGGAACAAACATCACGAGATGACCGAAGTGCCTTCGCCGCTGATCGACAAGCCGGCGCCGGAGTTCACACTTCCACTTTTATACGAACCGGAAAGAAAGCTGACGCGCAACGACCTGCTCGGCCAGCCGTACATCCTCAACGTGTTCGGCAGCTGGTGTCCGACATGCCAGGACGAACATCCGATCCTGACGCGCGCGGTGAAGCCGCTCGGCATCAAACTGATCGGCCTCGACTGGCGCGACGAACCGGACGATGCGAAACAATGGCTCGCGCAATTCGGCAATCCGTACGACGTCGTCATCACCGATAAAGACGGACACGCCGGTATCGATTTCGGCGTGTACATGGCGCCCGAATCGTTTCTCGTCGATGCGCAAGGCGTGGTGCGCTACAAACGCATCGGCATGTTCACGCCGGAATTGATCGCGTCGGAACTGATGCCGCAGATAAAAATGCTCGGCAACCGGTGACGACGAAATGAAGCGATTCGTCATCCTGATCGCGCTGCATGATTACTCAGCATCGTTCGCGCACGCGATCGATCCACTGCCGTTCAAGGATCGCGTCGAAGAAATGCGCTTCCAGAATCTGACGCGCGAACTGCGTTGCCTCGTCTGCCAGAACCAGAACCTCGCCGATTCCGAAGCGCAACTCGCCGTCGAACTGCGCCGCCAGGTTTTCGACATGATGCAAAGTGGAAAAAGCGACGCGGAGATCAAGCAATATCTGGTCGCGCGCTACAACGATTTCGTGCTGTACGATCCGCCGGTGAAAGCGGGCACGCTGCTGCTGTGGTTCCTGCCCGGCGTGCTGGTGCTGATCGGTGCGGGCGTCGTGTTCAACATCCTGCGCAAGAAATCCCGTCAGCCGGTCGCGGCGACGGACTCCGAGGAAGACTGGTAATGACCCTGTTCCTGATTTGTGCCGCGGCGATGCTCGCGGTCGCGCTCGTGTTCGTGCTCGTGCCGCTGCTGCGTGCGCGGCGCAACTCCGCCGGCGCCGCGAGCGAAGCGCGGCGTCTGCTCGATGCGCTCAATGCCGCGCGCGACAACGGCATCCTGAGCGAATCCGAATATGCATCCAAGCGCGCCGAACTCGCCGACCGCCTGCTCGGCGCGATCGATGCGCCGCCCGCCGCGCGACCGAAGACGGCGTTCGCTGCCGCGCTGATCGTCGCGCTGCTGCTGCCCGCTGCCGCGATCCTGATCTATCGCAGCGTCGGTCAGCCCGGCGCCATCGACAACACCGCGCCGGCAACCGATGCGCAGGCGCCGTCGAATCATGGACAAAACATCGAGCAGGCGATCGCCGGTCTTGCAGGAAAAGCTGAAACAGAATCCGAAGGATGTCGAAGGCTGGGCGCTGCTCGGCCGCGCCTACGAGGCGACCGAACGTTTCGGCGAAGCACGCGATGCGATGAAAAATGCGTACGATCTCGCGCCCGACGATCCGGATGTGACGGTGGCGTACGCCGAAGTGCTCGCGTTGTCGTCGCCGGAACGCCGCATCGAAGGCGAGCCGCGCACGCTCATCGAAAACGTGCTGAAGAAAACGCCCGATCATCAGCGCGGACTTGTGGCTGCTCGGCATCAGCGACTATCAGCAGAAGAAATACGACAGCGCGATCGGCTACTGGAACAAGCTCATCGCCGTGCTGCCGAAAGATGCGCCGACGATCAAGTCGATCCAGGCGGAGATCGCCAAAGCCGAAGCGGCGCGCGACGGCAAGGCGCCGCCGCCCGCTGAAGAAGAAACGGCCGACGCATCGGCAGTCGAGACGCCGCCCGCAACGGCGGCCGATGCGAACGGTGCGCACCTCACCGTCAACGTATCGCTCGATCCGAAACTCAAATCGCAGGCGCAGGCCGGCGATACCCTTTTCGTCTACGCCAAGGCCGCCAACGGTCCGCCGATGCCGCTGGCGATCCAGCGCCTGCAAGCCGGCAAGCTACCCGCGACCATCACGCTCACCGACGGCATGGGCATGGTGCCGACGCTGAAATTGTCGCAATTTCCACAAGTGATCGTCGGTGCGCGTATTTCGAAATCCGGCAACGCTATCGCGCAAAGTGGCGATCTGCAGGCCGTTTCGCAGCCGCTGGCCGTGACGACGACCAAGCCCATCGATCTGACCATCTCGCAGGTCGTGCCGTAGGAAAACGCAGGCGCCGCACCGTTTGGTGGTAGATTCGCACGCGCAGTGCGTCAATCGACCCAGGGGAGCGTCGTCATGCCGTCGATTCGTCGGAATTCGCGCGATCCGCTTTGCGCCGCTATCGCCCTGGTGTTGTGGTCCAGCACGGCGTCGGCAGCAACAATCACGGTTACCACCGGCGGCGACGCAGTCAGTTCAGCAGGAACCTGCACGCTACGACAAGCACTGGCCGCCGCGAACAGCGACAGTGTCGGCACGAGCAATTGCGTTGCGGGATCGGGCGCCGACACGATTCAGTTCGCGGCCGCTCTCGCCAACAGCACGATCACGTTGACGCAAGGTCAGCTTTCGATTTCCACGCCGGTAACCCTCGCCGGATCGCATCAGACGATCGACGCGAATTACCAGTCGCGCATCTTCCAGATCAATTCGACCGTGAACGCGAGCGACCTCACGCTCGTTCACGGCTATCCGCACGGCGCGCAGGGATACGCGGGCGGCGCCATCATCGCCGTCAACAGCACGCTGGCGTTGTCGAATGTCGTCATCGATCACAACAAGACGGCGTCATACGGCGGCGGCCTGCAGGTCAATCACACGGCGCTCGACATGAGCGATGTGACGCTGTCGAACAATCAATCCACCGCCACCAAAGGCGCGCCTTATACGGGCGGCGGCATCAACATCAACGGCAACTGCTCGGTGACGATGAGGCGCGCGACGATCACCGGAAATTCATCGAAAAATGGTGCGGCGATCTATACGAGTTACTCGACCCGCCTGACCGTCAGTGATTCGACGATCAGCGGAAACACGGCGAGCGCCTACGGCAGCGTGCTTGTCACCGCCACCGCGGGCACCGTTGTGTTCACCGACACCACCATCTCCGGCAACAACGCGGTGAAAGGCGGCGGGCTGATCATCAATTCGGGCACGACGCTATACATGGCCAACGTAACGCTGAGCGGCAACGATTCGCCGTTCGGCAGCGCGTTGCTGATCGACGGCGGCTCGCAATCGACGGTGATCAACACGACGATTTCCGGCAACACGGCCACCACGGGCGCCGCAGGCATTTCGATGACCGGCGGCACCGCGACTGTGGCGAACACGATCCTGTCGGCGAATACGAGCAGCGGCAACGCCGCGCTGGATGATCTCAACGTCACCGGCGGCGCGCTGACGATGCAATATTCGCTACTTGGTACCGCACTTGACGTCGCGCCGTTCAATAGCGCAGCCAACAAGAATGTCTTCAGCGATGTGCCCGCACTGGGTGCGCTTGCCAACAACGGCGGCCACGTGCAGACACGAGCGCTGCTCGGCGGCAGTCCCGCACTAAACGCGGGCAGCGACGCGCTTGCGACTGCGCCGGACGGCAGTCCGCTTGCCTACGACGCGCGCGGAATATCGTACGTTCGACGCTTCGGCGCCGCGGTAGACATCGGCGCGTACGAAGCACAAGGCGATCGCCTGTTCGCCAACGGATTCGAAGCGCTGCCGTAACCTATAATGAGCGTTCTCCCGACGCTCCCGACGACCGCATGACAAGCGCCACGCGCTTTTTCGATCTGCCCTCGCCTTTCCCGATGCGCCGCGGCGGCGCACTCATCGGCGCGAAAATCGCGTATGAAACGTGGGGAACGCTGACGCCCGCGCGCGACAACGCAATCCTCATCCTCACCGGATTGTCGCCCGATGCGCATGCTGCAGCGAACGCGGACGATCCGTCGCCCGGCTGGTGGGAAGACATGGTCGGACCGGGCAAGCACATCGACACGAACCGCTGGTTCGTGATCTGCGTGAACTCGCTCGGCAGTTGCAAAGGATCGACGGGACCGGCATCCGTCGATCCGAGCACCGGTGAAGTATACAAATTGACTTTTCCGGATCTGACGCTCGAAGACGTCGCCAACGCCGCGCACGAACTCGTGCGCCATCTCGGCATCGATCGTCTCGCCTGCCTGCTCGGCAATTCGATGGGCGGCATGAGCGCGCTGGGCTATCTGGTGCAGCATCCGACGCAGCGCGCGCACGCACATCAGTATTTCCACCGCGCCGCAGGCGCAGCCGTTCGCCATCGCGATCCGCTCGCTGCAGCGCGAAGCGATCCGCCTCGATCCGAACTGGAAAGAAGGCGACTACGACGACGATCATTACCCCGAAGCCGGCATGTCGATCGCGCGCAAGCTCGGCGTGATCACCTATCGCTCGTCGATGGAATGGGTCGGCCGATTCGCGCGCATCCGTCTCGATCACGACCGGCGCGACGAAGATCCGTTCGCGGCGGAATTCGCCGTCGAGTCGTACCTCGGCGCGCACGCGCGCAAATTCGTGCGCAACTTCGATCCGAATTCGTATCTGTACCTGTCGCGCGCCAGCGACTGGTTCGACATCGCCGATCACGCCGACGACCAGACCGTGCGCAGCGGCCTGAAAAAAATCGACGTCGAGCGCGCGCTGGTGATCGGCGTCAGCACCGATATCCTGTTCCCGCTGTCGCAGCAGCAGGAAATCGCCGATGGCCTGGCCGCGGCGGGCGCCAAGGTCGATTTCGTGCCGCTGGACAGCCCGCAAGGGCACGACAGCTTCCTGGTGGATATCCCGCGTTTCGGCGCGGCCATCGCGCGCTTCCTCGCGACGTTATAAGATGTCCGCGCAACCCGACTGTCACGGCCATGCTCGCTGTCGAATTCCCAGGTTATAAACGTCTCGTCGATGCGATCGATCGCTCGGTCTGTCACGACTGTCCGTCCGAGATCACGGATTCGCTGCGCAATGCGCTGTGCAAACTGATCCGCGATCCCGACGTGAAACTGCCCGAGTGCTGCTACACGCGCTCGTGCGGATCACTACGCGCGACGCGAGCTGTATCGCAGCGACGAACACGGCTACTGCATCATCGCGATGACGTGGGGCCCGGGCCAGGGCACGCTGATCCACGATCACGCCGGCATGTGGTGCGTCGAAGGCGTCTGGCACGGCTCGCTCGAGATCACGCCGTACGAACTCATCGAGCAGCGCGACGGACGCTTCCAGCTTCGAATCGCGCGGCACGATGAACGTCGGCCCCGGATCGGCCGGCAGTCTGATCCCGCCGCACGAATTCCACACCATCCGCAATCCGAGCGACGATGGCGTCGCCGTCACGCTGCACGTCTATCGCGGACCGATGACGCAATGCGCCGTGTTCCGCCGCGAAGACGGCAACTGGTACACACGCGACGAACGCCAGCTCTCGCTCGACGCGACGCACTAGCGCAGACATTCAGCAGCGGCGACCTCTCGCGCCGCAAATCCGCCGTTTGCCAAACGCCGCCGGTGCCTTACAATGCGCGCCTGCCTCCACGCGCGCACTCGCCGCGCGTACACACATCAAGGCCGGTGTGGCGGAATTGGTAGACGCGCCGGACTCAAAATCCGGTTCTGGCAACAGAGTGTGGGTTCGATTCCCTCCACCGGCACCAATCCTCTCCTCCGCCTTCCTCCGTAGTCGTCCGCTCAGGTTACTTGAACCGCTACGAAATAGCTATACAAAGCCATTTCAGTGACCCTAGTTCATCCGCTAATGTCCGCCGCGGGTCACCACCATCCGCCCACTCACTCACGGTAGATTTGACGGTAACCTTGATTCGTACTAGCTTTGTTACCGTCACGCGACGGCGCTCAAAGTGTTAACAGAAGTTGCGATCAAGAATGCAAAGGCCAAAGGCAAGCCCTACAAGCTTGCTGATGAGCGCGGTATGTATCTGCTGGTCACAGCCCAAGGCTCGCGCTGGTGGCGACTCGACTACCGCATCAACGGAACACGGAAGACGCTGTCGCTGGGTGTCTACCCGGATGTTTCTCTGAGGAGCTCTGCGAGCGTCGCGACGAGAGTCGCGCGCTGGTAGCCAAGGGAATTGATCCAAGCATCAAACGGAAAGCGGAGAAGGCTGCAGGCGACGACACGCTTGAAGCCGTGTCTCGCGAGTGGTTGGAGAAATTCAGGGCTGCCTGGAAGCCTTCGCACGCAGCGCTGATCCTGCGCAGGTTGGAGCAGAACGTTTTCCCCTGGCTGGGTTCGCGACCGATCGCTTCGATCAACGCGCCTGAATTGCTGAAGGTACTCCGCAGGATCGAAGGACGACAGGCCCTCGACACGACACATCGCGTGCTCCAGTACTGCGGCCGAATCTTCCGATATGCGATCGTGACCGGCAGAACGGATCGCGACATCACAGCCGATCTTCGCGGCGCCATACCGCCTCCGCAGGAGAAAAACTTCGCGGCGATTACCGATCCAAAGCATATCGGTCAACTCTTGCGTGCGATCGATGGTTACATCGGATCGTTTGTCACGATCTCTGCCCTTAAACTGGCGCCGCTCGTGTTTCTGCGGCCCGGCGAGCTGCGGCACGGAGAATGGTCTGAGATTCACTTTGATGCGGCTGAGTGGCGGATCCCCGGCTCCCGTATGAAGATGGGCCAGCCACACATTGTTCCGCTAGCGCGCCAAGCAGTGGAAATTCTGCGCAGCCTCAAGGAGAAAACGGGAATCGGTAAATATCTGTTCCCTAGCCCGCGCACATTGCACCGACCCATGAGCGAGAACGCTGTGCTGGCCGCATTGCGCCGCATGGGCTATTCGAGCGACGAGATGACCGGCCACGGTTTCCGCGCGATGGCTCGCACTGTATTGGACGAAGTGCTCAATCAGCGTGTCGATATTATCGAACACCAGCTTGCGCATGCGGTGAAGGATGCCAATGGCCGCGCATATAACCGTACGGCACACCTGCCCCAGCGCCATCAGATGATGCAACTGTGGGCGGACTATCTTGATTCTTTACGTTCTGGCGCCGAGCCGGAGGTAAGAAAGTCCGGCTAGAAGCCGGAAAACGCGCCGAGCCTAAGTGCGTCAACACTCAGGCCCGACGACTTCCACAACCGTTACCAGGAGTAACTGTCATGGCAAAACAAAGTATACCCGCGTCCGAGCAATCGACTGCCTCGAAGCTTATGTACGAAGCGGCGTTGGCTGCCGAGGAATTATCCCGCAACGGGTTACGTGTCGGACCGCTTGAGTCTCACGAGGCTCCGTACGAGCGCTGCTACCAACGCCTTTCTCAGATTGAAGCAATGATCGCCGTGATTCACATGACGAACGGCGAATTTTACAACATGAGCGATGCGATACAGGGTCACTACCTCAGCGCCATCCGTCAGCTGGCCAGTGCCGCGAGCGTCGATCTCCATTTAGTTCACGAGGAGGCGCGCCAATGAAAGCACCATTAACGCAAACCGGCATCCCCGACGCTAACGACAACGGCATCGTTCTCTCAGAGGCGCGCATGCTCGCGCGAACGTTATGGAGCGCAGTTAAGGAAACCGACCTCGCTAAGCTAGACCAAGCCGATTCCACAGGCGACTGGGATGGGCAAGACTTCGTGTCCATGATCTACATGCTGACGGCCAGGGTCGATCGACTTTGGGACATCTTTCACGGAAAAGATCGATCCGTAGCGCATGAAGGGGTGCCGAGATGAAGAGCATCGACTCAACTCTCACAGAATCCGCGGCGACTCATCTGGGCAACGATACCGTAGGCAGCCAAGCATTGGCCGGCGCCGAAGAGGGCGATCTCACGGAACTGTTCATAGACGGCGACCTGGACGACAATCCGCTTAGGGTTCGTCAGACTGCCAGCCGACACCGGGGGCTTAGCGCTCAATATAGCTGCGCTTGCTCGGGCTTGCGCAGCCGGAGCGCCGCAGATGGACGCAAGTGATTTGGGAGATTGTTTCTACGGCCTTGCGCAGATGGCAGAGTATCTCGATCAGCTCACCGAGATTCACGACGCAGCATATTTCCAGTGCATTAAGTTGGCCGCTGGTGAGGTTCGCTAGAAACATTCAAAGCCCTAAAAATACGCCGGAGAATCGGCTTGAAAAAAAAAGCGCGAAATACACCTTCAGAAGAAGGCAAATCAAAGCGACTGGCGACTCAGGATTCTGGGTTTGTTCGCGCGCCGGGGAGTTTGCCGTATGTTCTCGGACGACAGCCCGCGCAAGCTATTCTTTCACTGAATCGTGTAGTTACCGTAGGAAGCGTTAATTTCAAAAAAGCGGTTGAGAGTTTCCAATCAGAACTAGGTCTTGATCGGGAAACAGCCACCAGATTGCGCGTCGCGATGAGCGTTTTGATGGTTGAATCAAACAAACTTGCGGCCAGTATTCGACCTCCGGCCGGAATGACGGTTCAAGAATATGCCCTGTCGTTGCCGACGCCTGGACCAACAACGGAGTACGCCAACTACGTTGCCGATTCGCTCAAGAAACCAGATCTAAGTTTGGCGTATTTATACCTCACTCTTAATAAGGCCAGTCGTTTAGCGGGAGAGGGCAAATTTGTTCTCGCGTTTGAATGCACTACTTATGCAATTGGATTGTTGATTGCGGCCGTAACACTGAAAGAAAGGATTCAGACGACCAAACGGGTCGTGGCTGGCGAGGCTAAGGTACGTTCTGCGAGGGCGAGTAAAGCCGCCGCAGAAGCTATGCTTCCCATCATGCTCGACTCAAAGAAGCCGAACGTTTCTATCGCTCAAAGCCATGGAGATTCAAGTCGCACGCCATCAAAGAGCTAATGGAGCAATTCACGTCGCCTACGTTACAGCGAAGAAATGGGTCGATGGATGGACCCCGCCAACACCGCGAGCGGCTAAAAAATGGGTATCGGCTTAGCCGTTATGTATATCTGTAAGCCGGTGCGTATCAGCATCGTGGAGTAACTCTTATCGTCCAATCTCCTCAACAACGGAGAAGGTTGGAAATGGACGTCGAGAAGAGCAAGGATCTTTTAAGGCCGAATCGATTCGTTGAAACTTTCCCACACATCGTCAGCATCTCAAGTCTGAGATGGCAGCTCATTAACTCGGGTCGAAACGGCCTCGATGCTGCGGGAGCTGTCGTGCGTAAGTATACGGGACTAGTAATCGGAGACCCGTGGTCTATATCAGCGTCCCAGAATACTTCTTGTGGCTGCGTGGTGCCGCAAAGGTGTCGCCATGACCTCTCCAGAAGGCAACTCCATCATTCCGGCACGAGAGAAAGTATGGCTCGCCACCGCGAATCTGATCGCGGTCAATCGAAAACTACTAGACAAACTCGCCTGAGCTACACACACGGCCTAATTGGGACGCACTCGGCAAGCGCGGTTTGCGATGAACGAAATGTCAGCTCTCTTGGGCGCGCTGGAGACACTGATCGACCCTGGAGAGACCCGAAGATCGTGCGGCTGCACGTGTAGCGTAGCAAAGCAATGCGGCGACGCCGGGGATGGCTCGCCGAAAAGTGGGGAGATGGGATTCACCTTACGCGCAAGGAGCGCAACACAGATGGAGAGTCATGCTTTTTCGGTGATCCGGAAAGATCACCCTGTCCGATTGATTGATATCAAGACCGTCGAGCAAATCGTCGGCTGCCGTAAAACGGTCCTCTACGAACGAATCAAGCGTCGAGAGTTTCCGCCGCCTTGCCACGTAGGCCGTTCCGCTCGTTGGGTTGAACGCGAGATTGTCGCCTACGTTGAGCAGCGAATCGCCGAGCGAGACAAGCGTTTCGGCGGAAAGGAGGGCCAGGAATGAGGACCTCCAGAAACGCAAGATCTCGCGTGGTCAGACGCAGGATTTCGCAGCACACATCCACAAGCCCAGGCGTGCGCAGCAATCACAGCCCGCAAGCGCATTCTAGTTCCAGCGTGCCACGCAACTGGCGCGATCGGTTGCCGAACCCGGCGGCGTATTACGCGAAGGTAGTAAGCGGTCTTGGCACCGCAAACGCCGAAGGATGGGCACAGGGAAAGTGTCTATTTCACGAAGACACAAACGCATCGTTATCCGTGCATGTCGGTCATGAGCGCGGCGGCTGGCGCTGTTTCAGCGGATGCGGCGGAGGCGACATGGTCAGCTTCGAAATGAAGCGAACCGGCCGTTCGTTCAAGGAAGCCGTTATCAATCTAATTCGAGGGATCGTATGAACGCCGTACTCAAGGAAGATATTAACTCTGCCATCAAACGCCTGTTTGCCAAGGAGCTTAGCGCTGGTTGGTCGGCTACACCGTACGCCTATCTGAAAAATGATCAGTCGTAATTTGCTACCGCGTTCGTTTAGATTGGGGCACGGGAAAGACCTTCAGGCCCGTCTACTGGCGTGACCACGCTTTTGCAATCGGCGAGCCGCCGACCCCTATCACCGGGAAACCTCTTTTTGGATGGGAAAGAATTAGCACCGCTTCGGATGATTCCATAATCTGGGTCGTCGAAGGAGAAACGTGCGCTTTCGCGCTAAGCCGTGCCTTGGGTGTGGTGGCGATTACAAGCGGAAGCGCAACGAGTGCAGCATCGGCCAATTGGTCGCCGCTGAAAGGGCGGCGTGTCCGAATTTGGCCTGACAACGATGCACCGGGACTTGCTTACGCTGCTACGGTCGCCAGCAAGCTTGCATCCATAGGTGTCGAGTACGAGACCATCGATGTAGCCGTGCTAGGCATTGGGGACAAAGAGGATTGCGTCGATTGGCTCGCGGCCAAAGAGACCGCGACGCTAGCGGACGTGCTTTCGCTGCCTCTCAAGAAGAAAGATTCGCGGATTCGCAGCGAACCTGAGCCGTTGAGCAGGCCGGCGCCTGCGCCCGAGCCCTACCCGACTCACGAGCTGGGCGACATCTTGGGTCCGGCTTGCGAGAGTCTCCGTCGCGTTATCCAAGGGCGTGACGCTGTATGCGGCGCCTCATTGCTCGCCGCCGCCGCTCTCGCCGCTCAAGGCTTGGCCGATGTCGAGTTGGATGGCCGCGTTCACCCGCTAAGCATTTGGGCCTTGACGATTGCCGAGTCTGGACAGCGCAAGAGCGCCGTAGACGCTGAGGCCATGCGCGCAGCACGCGAATACGAAAAGGAACGGATGCGCGCGTACCTCGACGCATGCGCAGGCCATGACTCCGAAGTTGAGGAGTGGAATGCCAGACGCGAGGCTGTCAAAGGGGCTTCACGAAGGAAGAACGGCGAAGGCCTGGCGCGGGAACTCGATGCATCGGGCCGCCTCCGGTTGCTCCACTGCGACCGACGCTCCTCGTTGCCGATTTCACGGTGGAAGCCCTAACGAAATTACTCATGGCCGGGCTGCCCAGTGTTGGCGCATTTACCGACGAGGCGGCGCTCGTTTTTGGTGGACACGGCATGCAAAAAGAAACGACCACTCAACTGCGGGAACACTGAGCAAGCTGTGGGACAACGGCACCATTGACCGGATCCGCGCGAGTGAAGGAGCCACAAAATTGTACGGCCGGCGCTTGTCTATGCACCTGATGGCACAGCCCGTCATCGCCGAGCGCGCGTTCTCAGACGATGTTCTTACTGGCCAAGGCTTTCTCGCGCGTTGTCTCTTGGCGTGGCCGCATTCGACGGCGGGCGAACGTCAGTATCGCGCTGAGAGTCTTCGAGACGACGCGGCCATCATTCGCTACACCCAAACGCTGGCCGCGCTGCACGCTCGACCTTTGCCACTCGCCGAGGGTCAGGTAAACGAGCTCCAACCGCGCCGCTTGGTGCTCACACCCGATGCATTTGCGTGCTGGCGGGATGCCCATGACATGATCGAAGCCGCCATGCGGCCCGGCGAACGCTTCGCGAGAGTTCAAGCGTGGGCCAGCAAGACTCCAGAGCAGATCCTGCGGATCGCTGGTGTGTTGACCTTGGTCGAATCGCCCGATTCAAGCGCTATCGATAAGCAGGTTATCGAACGCGCCGTTGAGCTTGGTCTTTGGCACTTAGGGGAAGCTGCGCGGCTGGCTGGTACGGCTGAAATTTCGAAGAAGTGCGCGACGCCCAATCGCTACTCGATTGGTGTCATGCGAAAGGAGTGTCGCAGCTCTGCTCCAGCGAGGCTCTCCGGCTGGGCCCCCCCGCGCATCCGCGAACTGGATCGGTTCAATTGGGCCGTGGAGCTTCTTGAGTCCGCCGGTTGGGCAACCCGTGTCGAAGGCGGAGCTGAGATCGGTGGCGTACACCGTCGGAACGTCTGGAGTATCACGCCGAAGCCGGAGGCTGTCTGATATGGGACGCCTTGCCGAACAGTTGCGCGCGGACGTCGAAAACGCGGGGGTCGCTGCGAAGTTGCGAATCTGCGAATCCGCGATGACAAATTCGCAGATTCGCGGGATTCGCAGCGACCATCTGAATTTCACCTGGACCGTTTGGTACGGAAGTTACGCGCCGCGGGTTTGCCGGACAGCTTGCTGGCACGCGACCATGAAGGAATCTCCGCTCTTTCGGACGCGGCGCTGCACGCCTATGCAAGCATGCTGGCCGACGACTTGACCAGAGAATCAGGAAAGGTTCCAGCAAACGAGACGGCGCAGATGCTATGTGCGCATTGCGGGCCTGTCTGGGCGGCGCCAGAGGTCGCTGCGGTGATGCCGGTTGTTGCAGGCTGGCCGAGAGCGGCTGGGTGCCCTTGGTGCTACGTGCGCGGGTTGGGAAAGCGCGTACCGAGACCGTCTATCGCTTGCGGTCAATGCAAGCACTTCATTCGAGATTCCATCAACCCATTCGCAGGAGCTGGAAACTGCGCGCTAGGGATCAAAGAGGCGATCTACCCCGCGGTTACACACGAGTGCGCGGATTTTCGCCCTCACTCGTCTACATAGCTTCTCTGACGCTTGCACAGCGTCTAGTTGAACAAGGAAAGCTGTCCTACGGATTGGGAGATGGAGATGAAGGAATTGAAGCGATGCCGCTGCGCGGAACCCGACGAGACTAGCGGTGGAACGCAAAGTGTCGCCGCCGCAGAGGGGGTGATCGAGTGCGTTATATGCGGTTCGTGCGGCGGGCTGATTAGGCAGTCCACCGCGAACGACCATGTTGAACCGGTGGATCCGCTCGTGGAGTTTGAGTTTGACGAGACGCGGTCATGGTTCGCTCAACCCGTCAATTATTGGGGAAAACGGCGCCTTTGACTCTCAGACGATGTGGCTTCTGGAAAAGCGCGAACGTTGCATCAAGGACCTAAAGGCCCTGCGCCAACTGCTGGATCGTCTGCAGTGCAACCCTCCTGCCACGAAGATTGAAAGGGAAAGTTCGTTTGCTTCGGCTCTCCGCTAGGCTAGCGGCGCTTTCGGCGAGATCGAGCACATCGAAAAACTGATTTCGCTGATCCATCCTGCCTTCAACTTCGCCGCATTGCCCTCCGTTCGATTCGAAAAAAAAGCGCGAGTCGCAATCGATACCGCGACGCGGCTATTACGCGGAGGTGCGACATGCTCCTTGAACTTGTCCGACAGAGGCTCACTGCGGCCGGATATGACATCAGCCCCCGCGACGACATCGATGCGAAAGCCGCGGCGTGGTTCCTTGGGAAAGCTCCGAAGACGTTGCGCAACTGGAGGTCTCAGCGACGCGGGCCGGCGTACATCAACCTTGGGTGCGATGTTAGGTATCCACTGATCGGGTTGCTGGATTACTTGGAATCCAAAGTGCAACTCGCCGATGGAGACGTTGTCGGTTAGGGCGTCCCGGCGGGTCCTGATTGTTGTTCGTCGCGTGACAACATAGTTGTATGAGAGACGAATGCATCCGGGAAACGGTCGGCCAGTTCTACTCAGCCATGAGCGACACGACCGACGCCGCCGCAGCTGTTTGCCAGCACATCACGCGTCCTAATGTCCAGAGACTGGAACGAGCGCTTGCGGACACGATGCGTCGCGTAGAGGCGTTGCACGTGGTGGTCGAATTGAGCGAACGACAATTCGTACAGCGCGGCTGCCGATGAGCTCCAATTAAAATTCGGTATGCCGAAGCAGCGATGCACAAGCCGCTAACCAGGCAATCCATATCTAGTCTTCGTATTCGTAGTCTGCATCGTTGGTCTTCTCGAACCGCGCGCGGTCGCGTTGTAAAGACGCAGGAATCCGGTTTCGCGACGCGTGCCGACATCATCGACATAAGCGACGTTTCCATAGCAAATAAGTCGTCCGTTGCCACTGTTCGAGTTCGCGATAGCAGCCTTAATATTGCACGCGTCACAATCTGTCTGGGTCGAAATTTCGAAGATATCGGATGCGCCTGCCGCAAGGACTGTGGTCGATCCGCTCGCGATGGCCTTTCTGCTTTCTGGCGTTTTACTGAGGATGTTGTGGCTGTCGAAGTTCCAAGCCGCTCTGACCTCAATGCTTTTGGCAGGAGTGCCGCCAACGTTGGCGACTATGAAGCGAATTTTATCTTTTGGTCCGCTCCAATCATCGGGGTCGTCAAAGGTTACTCGCCTTACTATGAGCTTCGGACGTTGTGTCAGGACGAGTTCCTGTCGAGTAATGTTGGCTTGGTTCTCGGCAGCCTTCGCGGCAAGTTGAGTAGCGATCGTTGCCGTCCGCATTTCCATTACGGACTGGCGCAAACGCCGCGCCTGCCACGCAAAAACAATCGCCTGAATTGTAAGTATCGCGAACGTCGCCCATCCGATTCGAATCGTCCACCGATCATTGTCGGCATGTTCAGCGCGGTCTTTTTCTTCGTTGGAGGCTTCGTCCTTGCTCTTTTCGGCGATTGTCTTTACGACCAAAGGACCAACAACAAGCGGCGATTGTTCGGTGCCGCGCTTGTCTTCGTTGGCGTTCTGTCGTGCTGTTGCGGGTTGCTCTGCATGACTGGCTTGTTGCCCCGCATCCTTTGGTGGCTCCCGTAAATTTGCATACGTTTCAGGAAACGCAACCAATGATAGAAGAAAAAAAGCGAATCGCATTCGTCACCTCAGGGCGTCCGAATCGAAGAGCATCAGAATTATCGCCGACATCAATCCACAGGTAAGTATGACAAATCAAATACCGTCCGCACATTCGCCTTGGACTGACGACCACGTTCGTCTTCTTGCGCTTGCGATGCGGCAAGTAGGCTCGATCGAAACCGATCACGTTACTGAACAGAAATGGCCGATGGCCGTCTATGTATTCCAATCATTCGCGCGGTTTGTTCGGGATGTAGGGGGTGATGCGGCCAAGGGCATGCTGGCGAAAACCGGATTGCACCTCGAAAGCTCCGTGGATATGCTGGCAGGGTCTGAACGATGACGCGTCGTGCAGACCACCCGCGTTCACGGACGCGACGGACTTGGAGCAGCGATGCGACACTTACCTGGACCGCATCGACGCCGAAGAGAAGTTCGTTCCGACGATCCACGGCTTGGCGACCGCGCTTGGCATCAGCCGGGAAACGCTCAATCAGTATCGCTCCAAGCCGGAATTTTCTGACGTACTAAAAGGTACTCAGCGCGATATCTTCCTGGTGGGAAGCTCGGCTCGCCGAGAACGCCTGCACAGGCGCCATTTTCTGGCTGAGAGACCATGGCTGGGCCGACAAGACCCAGACCGAGATCAGCGGCGGTATGAACTTCCGTGAGATGAGCGACGACGAAGCGCAGTCTATCTCGCCAAGCGCCTGAACAACCCGCAGTTGCTCCGCTCGCTCCTGAATCACCCGGCCGACTGACGTTCAGCCCGCGGCAGATTGCCGCGATCGA
>CAWFCC010000011.1:0-65347 GCA_963814225.1 uncultured Gammaproteobacteria bacterium
TGACTTTTTGCCGATCAGCAAAAAGTTACCCGCTAGCCGAAGGATAGCGGAAGCTCTTATCCCAACAACCAATCACCCCGAAGTCTCAACGCGATCAACCCGCTGAAACCCTCGCGGCAATTTCCCCCCGCGTTGCGCGCGATTCCCGTTGTACTCGATCAACTCCGCCCACTTCAAAATCAGCTTCCGCGCCCCGGCATAAAGCGTGACTTCACCTTTGCCTTCAGCGACGACAGCGATGCCGGCGACGCGCTCGCCTTCGCCCGAGCCGCGCCTTCGGAATCTCGATCAGCTTGTTGCCGCGACCGCCGTTGTCGAGTTCCGGCAACTCGGCGACGGAAAACATCAGCAGATGTCCCGCATTCGTCGCGACGACGATGCGGTCGCGCGCCGAATCGGCGACATACGCGGGCGCAACGACGTGCGCATCGTCATCCATGTTGATGAGCTGCTTGCCGGCTTTTTTGTTGGCGAGCAACCCTTCGTATTTGATGACGAATCCGTAGCCGTAATCGGATGCGAGCACGAGTTTCTGCGCGGGATCGCCGATGGCGATGGCGTCGAACTTCGCGCCGCCGGCGCGGCGTGAAGCGGCCGGTCAGCGGTTCGCCGTTGCCGCGCGCGGAGGGCAAGGTGTGCGCGGGCGTCGAATAGCTGCGGCCGTTCGAATCGATGAAGGCGACCTGTTGCGTCGTCTTGCCTTTCGACGCGGCGAGGAATTTGTCGCCGTCGCGATAGCCGAGCGCGCCGGCGTCGACGTCGTGGCCTTTCGCGGCGCGCACCCAGCCTTTTTCCGACAGCACGACGGTGATCGGTTCGCTGGCCACCAGCGCGGCTTCATCGAGCGCCTGCGCGACTTCGCGTTCGATGATCGGCGAGCGGCGTTTGTCGCCGTATTTTTCGGCGTCGGCGTGCAGTTCGTCCTTGATCAGCGTTTTCAGCTTCGCGGGTGATTTCAAGGTCACGGCGAGACGTCGCGCGTTCTTCTTCGAGTTCGTCGCGTTCGGCGTTGATCTTCATTTCTTCGAGACGCGCCAGCTGGCGCAAGCGCGTTTCGAGGATGTAGTCGGCTTGGTCTTCGCTCAGCTTGAAGCGCTTCGATCAGGACCGGTTTGGGTTCTTCCTCGCTGCGGACGATGCGGATCACTTCGTCGAGATTCAGGAACGCGATGCGCAGGCCTTCGAGCAGGTGCAGGCGGCGTTCGACTTTGTCGAGACGATGCTGCAGTCGGCGCGTCACCGTGTTCGGTGCGGAAGATGCAGCCATTCGCTCAGAATCTGCTTGAGGTTTTGACCTGCGGCTTGCCGTCGAGGCCGATCATGTTGAGATTGATGCGATAGCTGCGTTCGAGATCGGTCGTGGCGAACAGGTGCTGCATCATCTCGGTCGAGATCGACGCGGTTGCTGCGCGGAATCAGCACCAGACGAACCGGATTCTCGTGATCGGATTCGTCGCGCACGTCTTCGAGCATCGGCAGTTTTTTCGCGCGCATCTGGTTCGGCGATCTGCTCGACGATCTTCGACGGCGACACCTGATACGGCAGCGCGGTGATGACGACGTTGCCGTTGTTCTTCTTTATGAATCGCGCGGCAGCGCACCGAGCCGTAGCCGGTGGCGTACATCGCCTTGAGTTCGCTTGTCGGCGTGATGATTTCGGCGGCGGTCGGAAAATCCGGGCCTTTGATGTGGTCGCACAGATCCGCGATGCTCGCTTCGGGTTCGTCGAGCAGATGGATGCACGCGCTCGACCACTTCGCGCAGGTTGTGCGGCGGAATGTCGGTCGCCATGCCGACCGCGATGCCGGTCGAGCCGTTGAGCAGCACGTGCGGCACGCGCGCGGGCAGCCACGACGGTTCGTCGCAGCGTGCCGTCGAAGTTCGGCGTGAAATCGACGGTGCCGTGGTCGATTTCGTCGAGCAGCATTTCGGCCATCGGCGTCAGCTTGGCTTCGGTGTAGCGCATCGCGGCGAACGATTTCGGATCGTCGGGCGAGCCGAAGTTGCCCTGGCCGTTGACCAGCGGATAGCGATACGAAAACGGCTGCGCCATCAGCACCATCGCTTCGTAGCACGCGCTGTCGCCGTGCGGATGGTATTTGCCGATCACGTCGCCGATGGCGCGCGCGCATTTGTTCGGTTTGGCGCCGGCGTTCAGGCCGAGTTCGCTCATCGCGTAGATGATGCGGCGCTGCACGGGTTTCAGTCCGTCGCCGACGAAGGGCAGGGCGCGGTCGAGCACCACGTACATCGAGTAATCGAGGTAGGCGCGCTCGGCGTAATCCTTGAGGGGAATTTGTTCGAAATTGGCTTGCAGGATCATTACGGCTGAGTGAGTCATCGGAGCGGCAGTTCGCGAAGCTGTGAATTGTGACGCAATTTGTGCGCGTTAGGGCAGTTGCCGCCGCGCGCGCGGACGTGTACGATGCAAGCGTTGCCCCGGGGAGAAAATCATGGACCGCGTCAGCTTCGCCGGCGTGTTGCGCCGCGCGCTCGTTTTCTGTGTTTTCTTCGCGTCGATGGCCAATGCGGCCGATGATGTCGTCGCCGTCCGCGTCGGCACCGGGACGCTGCGCTCAGTGCTTCGACCGCCGCCGTGTTCCTCGACGAATTCGCACCCGGATGGAACTGCGATGGGTTCCATGCCGCTGCCGATCGCCGCCGATGGCATGAACATCAACATGGCTTTCACGCTGAGCGGAACCGGCACCAGCGAAGGTGCGCTGGCGGACACGCCCGATGGCCACTACGTAACGCTCGCCGGTTATGCCGTCGCGCCGGGTGCGCCGATATCCGGCGCGCTGCGTGTGGTTGCGCGCATCGATTGCCAATGGCGTCGTCGACACGAGCACGACATTGGGCAATGGCTTCGGCACTGCGGTGCGCGGCGCGGTCAGCAACGATGGCGATCAATTCTGGATCAGCGGCAGTGGCACGGGCGACGGCGGAATCTGGTACGAATTGCGCGGACTCACTGGCGGCACACAACTCGTCTCATCCCGGTAGCATCCGCGTGATCAACATCGTCGCTGGACAGCTTTATGCCGATTCGGGAGCAGCGGCAGCACCAACATTTTCAAAGTCGGAAATGGCTTGCCGACCACACAGGACCCCGTCACGACGGCGCTGAGCGGCATGCCGACATCGAACGCGTCGCCGTATGGATTCGCGTTTTTCGATCGCGCCAGCGTCAAGGGCATCGATACGGTTTATGTCGCCGACGACCGCGCGCCGGCGAGCGGCGGCGGCATCCAGAAATGGTCGTGGAACGGCACGACATGGACGTTGACGAAAACGTTCACCTCCGGCATCGCCACGGGCGTGCGCGGACTCGCCGCTGAAGTCGTCGCGGGCAAAGCTGTGGTGTACGCGACGACCACGGAAGCGACCCAGAACAAGCTCGTCAAACTCGTCGACGACGGCTCCGCGTCGCCTGCGATCACGACCGTTTCAACAGCCGCCGCGAACACGGTCTATCGCGGCGTTGCGATGGCATGGATTCCGGCGCTCTACGACGACATTTTCGAAAACGATTTCGACTAGCGACGTTCCGACGAACGCGTGCGCATTGCGAAAATTCTCGTGCGGGAGGAATCATGACGAAAGCGAACGCACGGCCGTTGCCAGGCGGCGCCGTGGCGCGGCCGACGCATGCGCTGGATATCGCAGCGATCGTGGTGCGCAATGCGATACCCATCATCGGCATCGTCGCGTTCGGATGGTCGGCGGTGCAATTTCTCGTGCTCAGCGTATTCAATCTCGCGATGTCGATCGTGAACATCGGGTTGGCCGGCGCCATTGCCTCGACGATGCGCGGAGACGGCGCAATGGCGGCGAGGAAAGTCCGTTTCGGCGAACTGATGAAGTTTCTCGGCGCGGGCGTTTTCCTGGCCGTGTTGCTGACGACCATGGGTGCCTGGCCAATTTTCGTGATCGCGGAGAAAGATGCCGGTGTGCTGCTGCGTCCAGGATTTTGGGGAGCGGTGCTCGCGATCGTCATTGTGAGCGTTCCGTCTGTGCGCGCAGAAATTCACGCCAAGCTGATGTCGCCGTTGACGCTCGAACAGTCGAAGGCGCGCGATCAGCCCCGCGTGGGCATCGCATTTTTCGGCATCGGCGTGAGCCTGGTCATGAGCGGTTGGGCGGCGCAGTTCGGATCGTTCGGACTCGTGCTGCTGGTGATCGGGTTCACCGCGTTCGCGCTGGTGCGTGAGCTGCGCCCGGACTGGATCGCGAACGGACTGAATCGGGAAGCTGATCTGCGTTATCGTTTACGCATGGACGCCATCTGCGCCAACTGCGCACACTTCAATTCTGATCCGCGCGCCGTGGAAGCGGCGACGCCGGGATTGAGCGCGCTGAGTTCCGGTTTCGCGTCGGTGCGTTCGAGCGACGGATTGTGCGATGTGCATGATCGTCACGTGCCCGCGCACGCGACGTGCGTTTCGTTCGCGGCGAAATCCGCTACGCCTTGACGAACTGCCGCACCAGCAACATGCCGAGGAAAGTCATCATCAGCGATCCGACGACGTGCGTCGTGATGATCGCGGCGAACCATCCGAACTGCTGACGATCGAGCGCGATGACGGCTTCGGCGGAGAAGGTAGAGAACGTCGTTAGTCCGCCGCAAAAACCGGTCGTGATGAAAAGGCGCAATTCCAGCGGTGTGGCGTGGAACGCTTCGAACGAAGCGAGCGCGACACCGATGATGAAGCCGCCCACCAGATTCGCGGCGAGTGTGCCGAGTGGCAACTGCGGCACGGTCGCGTTCCACAGGATGCCGAAACCCCAACGCATCAGCGCGCCGAGAAAGGCGCCGATACCGACGGCAAAAAAAGCGGCGATGGGCATGTCGATTCGTCTCCAGTCCTGTTGAACCGAAGCGGTGCGCAGATCTAACCGGAACAGACACCTGCGCGCCGCCTCATCGAAGCAGCATGACAGGCATCATCAGCCTTGCGGCGGTTGCGCGCGCTGGTCTCAATTGATGAAACCGAGCTGCGCGAAGGAGGAATGCCATCTCCTTGGACTGCGCATCGTAACCCGGCGAACCGGCGCGCGGTCAAGCGGCGTATCATGGCGCAATAAGATCGAAGAAAAGCCCCGATGAGCGCCGTCGTCATTCCCCGCCGAGCCCTGCTCGCGCCGCTGCTTGCGGCGTTGGCGATGTTCGGTCCGTTCTGCATCGATGCGATCTTCCCCGCGTTTCCGGCGATGGCGAAGCAGTTCGATGCCAGTTCGCTGTCGATGCAGCAGACGATCAGCGTCTATCTCGGCGCGTACGCGTTTCTTTCGTTGTTCATCGGCGCGCTGTCCGACACGTTCGGACGACGTCGCGTGATCCTCGTCGGCGTGATCGTTTTCCTCATCGCCACGATCGGCTGCGCGCTGTCGCAGACGCTGACGCAGCTTTTGGTGTTCCGCGCGCTGCAAGGTTGCAGTGCGGGTGTGGGCTTCATCGTCGGGCGCGCGATCATCCGCGACTGCTTCGAAGGCGCGTTCGCGCAGAAACTCATGGCGCAGGTCAGCATGATCTTCGGACTCGCACCCGCGATCGCTCCGATCGTCGGCGCCGGTCTGGTCGTGTTCGGCGGCTGGCATGCGCTGTTCTGGGCGCTGGCGGTGTTCACGTTGCTGCTGCTGCTGGCGTGCGTCGCCGTGTTGCCGGAGACGCATCCGAAAGAGAATCGCGTGGCATTGTCGCCGTCGCGGTTGGTGACGACGTATCGGCAAATCCTGACCGACGCGCATTTCCTGCCGCTGGCATTCGCCAACGTCGGCAACTTCGGCGGATTGTTTCTCTATGTCGCGATCGCGCCGGCGTTCGTGTTCCGCGTGCTGCATCTGGGCGTCAACGATTTCCCGTGGCTGTTCGTGCCGGCGATCACGGGGCTCGTCGCCGGTTCCTCGCTAGCCGCGCGGCTGGCGGGGCGCGTCAACACGCGTCTGGTCATCAATGCCGGTTACGTGATCATCGCGATCGCCGCGGTGCTGGAGTTGCTCATCGCATGGCTCGTCGTTCCGGCGCGCGTGCCGTGGACGGTGATTCCGATCGGCATCGCGGGTCTGGGCATCAACATGATTTCGCCGACGTTGAATCTATTGGTGCTCGATCGCTTCCCGCGACATCGCGGCGCGGCGTCGTCGGTGCAGGCGTTCATCACGCTGTCGTTCAATGCGTTGCTGAGCGGCGTGATCGGGCCGTATTTCGCCGATAGCGCGCTGGGGTTGGCGGTGACATCCGTCGTCCTCTTCGCGTTCGGATTCGTGGCATGGCGCTGGTATCGCGCGGTGTCGAACCGCACGCCGCGCGAGGGCAGCATCGAACATGAAGTGGCCGATGGGCCTGATCTGAAACGCTCGGATTAGCGCGTCCGCAAAAAAATCAGCAGCGGCGCGTAGTCTCGCGCATCGGCTGCGCGAATCGCCTCGATGTAGCGCGGCCGCTGTTCATTGCCGGGCAGGCGTGCGCCCCAGTTGAATTCTTCACTGCTGTTCCTGGCCAGGTACGCATCGACCAACACGCGTGCAGTTCGGCCGTTGCCGTTCGCGAACGGATGAATCCACGTCAACCGGTGATGCAGACGAGCCGCGCGTTCGTCGATCGGATATGTGCTGTATTCGTCCCATGCGCGCGCGTCATCGAAGAGCTTCTTCAATTCCGTAGCGACGGCGCTTGGGGACACACCGATATTTTTTTCCGATGCGCGATACGTACCCGCCCAGCGCCACACTTTGCCGAACAGGCGGTCATGCAATTCGCGCAGAAAATCCTGTGTCAATACGTCGCGTCGGCCGACAATCCGACGCACCCATGCTTGTCCTTCGCGAATGTTTTCTTCTTCGGCAACGTTTAGATCGCCGCGTGTGGCGATCCACGCCGGGATGAGTCCTGCGGCTTCGTCCGGATCGAGCGCGGTCTGACCGTCTTCGGCTGCCTCGCCGATCATTTGACGGTCTTCCACAGTTGCCGGTCGCTGATCAGCGAAGTGCTGTGCTCCTTCCGCCACCTCGTGAGGGTGGCATCGTTTTCGTGTTGGCCTTCGAGGCGCATGTGCGTACGCGTTTTCGCATCGAGCTCCTGCGCGGCGCGCGCGCGCTGACGGTCGACCATTTCCTGCAACGGTTTTCTGGGAACGATCGCATACACCACGTCGCAGTCCATCGCCGCGGCAATGCGCCGCAGGCTGTCGAGCTGGATGGTTTGCTTTTGCTCGGAAGTTTCCAGGCGTGAGACCACGCCGCGAGTGACTCCGAGGCGGACAGCAAGATCCTCGACAGTCATGCCGAGCGCAGTGCGGATAGCTTTGGCCCAACCGCCGCGAGGCAGTGCCAGCTCGCTCCGCAGTTTGCGCAGCGGCGACAGCCGTGCATCCAGCCGGGTCCGGACGATATTGGTGTTGGCAGGCATGAGGTGTTGTCCTTTAGAACAACAACGTTATACTGTATGTTGTTTTATAAGACAACAAATTAGACGGTCTTGTTGCCTTTTAGGACAACAAAAAGCGGGTGCGGACAGATTGCCGCCTTAAGATATCCCTGTCTATCGCTCAGACCGCCGGCGCGCCGCCGAGCAGGCTTTTCAGCAGACCGAGCACTTCGTCCTTGCTGCCCTGCACGGAAATCTGGTGCTCGCGCGGCAGATCCAGGCCGATGTAGACCGCGTAGCCGAGGCCGGCGTCGTTGCCTTCGTCGTCGAGGCGCGGGAATGTTTCGACTTTGCCCACATACACGATGCGGTTGGCGTCGATGAAACGGCCATCGGGGAGTTTTAGCCAGCGCTGCATGGCGGCGGTTCCTGTGGGAGTTGGCGCAGGCTAGTGCGCGGCGGGCTCACGCGCAAGCGGGCAGCAGGCGGCGTTCGATGAGCCAGGCGCGTGCGTCGTCGGCATCGCGCTCGAACCAGGCGCGCGCCGAGCCGAGTCGAAACGTGTAACCCCAGGTGTCCATGTCGGTCTGGATGCGCGCGCGGCCGACATTCGCGAGCGCATCGCCGAGCACGATTTGCAGGTAGCAGGCGGCGTCTTCTTCGGCCTGCGAATCCGATGCGTCGGTGTGGATCGCCGCGCGGCGGTGCGGATCGGCGACGATCAGATGACACGCCTCGTGCAGCAGCGAATGGATCGGTGTGTCGTCGCGCGCGTAGACGGTATGGCCGATCAATCCGGCTTCGGGCTCGCCCCAGAACGAACCGGGAATCGGCTCACCCTCGCGCACACGCGCGAGTGCGAGGCCGTACGAGGCGAGCAGAAGTTCGATGAATTCGATGTCGGTCGCGCCAAGCGCAAGAACGCCCGGCGCATCCGCGACGGCGTTCACTAGCCGCCGGCCGCGCGCGCGATGCGCGGGGCGATGGTGCGTTCGCGTTCGGCGAGCCACGGCTGGTTGGGCAGCGACGCGGTCGGACCGAGCAGATACGTATCGCGCACGAACGGGAAACTCGGCAGGTCTTTCGCCAGCAGCGCGACGCGGCGGTTGACGCTCGCCATCATCTGCTGGCCGACTTCCTGGAATCCGTAGGTGCCGTGGAAAAGAACGGATACGTCGTCGCGCGGTTCGAGGAACACCTCGCACGCGAGCAGCGGCACGCGCACTTCGGCGAAGCTCGTCACGTCGGCGTAGAAGATGCGGCCGAGGCCGAGCCCTTGATACGGTTTGGCGATGACGATGCGGTCGATGTAGAGGAATTGCGGGTAGCGCTCGCGGAACCACAGGAAATTCGGACTGCCGTAGTCGGCGTCTTCGCGCAGCGCGATCAGGAAGCCGGCGATGTTGTCCGTCGACCAGCGCGATGCGGAAATAGGCGGCCTGCTGGCTGAGCTGCGCTGAGTCGGGCCATGTCCAGCGGAAGGATCGTGGCGCCCGCGGCGTTGTTGAGCGCGAGCACGGAATCCAATTCCTGCTCGCGCACGTCGCGAATCGAGATAGTCATGTCATGAAGGCCATGCGGGCGCGCGCTGCCGACTGGGCGCGGGCGGTGTTATTTTTGGGATGCGCAATTATCGCATGCACGCGCAGGTCGAGGCCATGACCGTCAGCGGGGCTTTTTCGTTAAAGCTCCGTTGTGACTAGCGGCAGGTTGCGCGCGGCAGGCGGCGCACTATGATGCGCCTCATGCGTGTCGCCTCCCTCAATCCCATCGTGCTGCTGCGCTACGCGGGCCTGTTCACCTATGCCTGCGTCGGCCTGCCGTTGTTGTGGGACATGATGCGGCCGGCGGAAGAGGCGGGCGATCCGAACGATCGTTTGTGGTGGTTCATTTCCTACGCGGTGTTCGGCCTGGCGTATTGGGCGGCGACGCACGATCTCGGCACGCGCCGGCCGTGGCAGGTAAAAATTCCACTGCTGTTGCTGATGGATGCGGCCGCGATCGCGATCAGCTTTTTCACTCAGAGTCAGCTCTCGACGCATTCTGATGCTGATCATCGCCGGCGTGCTGCCGTGGATGATTGCCGTTCCGGCCCGGCCTGATCTGGATGGTGCTGCAGAATTTCGCGCTCGCGCCGATCACGGCAATGCAGCCGCTGTATCTGCACGGCGAACCGGGACAGCGCTACGGCTGGTTTCTCGCGCTGCTGCAGCAGTCGTTGTATCTCGGATTTTCCGGATTCACGTACATGACTTCGGTGGTCGCGCGGCAGCAGGCCGATTCGCGCGAAGAACAACGTCGCCTCAATTCCGAATTGCGCGCCACGCGCACGCTGCTCACCGAATCGAGCCGCATCGGCGAGCGCATGCGCATCTCGCGCGAGCTGCACGATCTGGTCGGTCATCATCTGACCGCGCTGAGCCTGAATCTCGAAGTCGCCAGCCATCTCGCCAACGGCGCCGCGCTCGATCACATGCAAGCAGGCGCAGAGTGTGGCCAAACTGCTGCTGACCGACGTGCGCGAAGTCGTCAGCCAGCTGCGCGAAGACGACAGCATCGATCTCACCGAAGCGTTGAAGACACTGATCGAAGGCGTGCCCGGGCATTCACATCCATCTCGAATTGCCGCCGCGTTTTTCCGTCGACGATCCGCGCCGCGCGCAGGTGCTGTTGCGCTGCGCACAGGAGATCATCACCAATACGGTGCGCCATGCCGGCGCGCGCAATCTTTGGCTGCGCTTCGAGCGCACGCCGGACGAACGAACTGGCGATCCACGCGCGCGACGACGGCCGCGGCGCGACCGCATCTCAAGCACGGCAACGGGCTGATCGGCATGCGCGAGCGCCTCGCGCAGATCGGCGGCCGGCTCAACATCACGACCGAGCGCGACCGCGGTTTCGCGCTCGATGCATGGCTGCCGCTGGAGGCGACACGATGACATCCGATTTCGGTTTGCCTGGTCGACGATCAGACCCTGGTGCGGCAGGGCATCCGCTCGCTGCTCGAGCTGTCCGACGACATCCGCATCGTCGGCGAAGCGGCCGACGGCACGCAGGCGATGCGAAATGATTCCGCAGGTCGAAGCCCGACGTCGTGCTGCTCGACATGCGCATGCCGGGCATGTCCGGACTCGACGTGCTCAACGCGCTCGCTGCGAAAGGCGAGATGCCGCCGACGATCATCCTGACCACGTTCGACGACGACCAGCTCGTGCTCGCCGGGCTCAAAGCCGGCGCGCGCGGCTATCTGCTCAAGGACGTTTCGCTCGAACAACTCGTCGATGCGGTGAAGGCAGTCGCCGGCGGCGGTTCGCTCGTGCAGCCGGTCGTGACGCAGCGCCTGCTGACCGGCCTCGAGCGCATGCACAACGATTTCACCTCGCCTCGACCGGCCCGACCCGCTGACCGATCGCGAGACCGAAATCCTGCGCCTGATGGCCGGCGGCTACAGCAACAAGGAAATCGCCAATTCGCTCGGCGTGGCCGAGGGAACGGTGAAGAATCACGTATCCAACATTCTTTCCAAGCTCGGCGTGCGCGATCGCACGCGGGCGGTGCTCAAGGCGTTCGAGATCGGCATCGTCTGACGCACGGATTTTTCACGCGACGCAGCAAGGCGTTTATGCGTCTATACGGGCGCGCGAAAGCGCCAATCGGCACCGGCGGGACGAGTTTGCGCTGCCCCATTCCCGATTGCCCAATCCCCATGTAACATTCGCCGTTCTTATTGTGGAGATTTGCGGATGACCCGTCTGCTGGAAATTCTGGTTGCCATCATCATCGTTTGCGTGCTGGCGGTGGTGTTCGCCGTTTTCCTTCCGGCGCACCGGCATATCGAGCGATCGGTCGAGGTGAGTTCGCCGGCCCGCCAGATCTTCGATGTGGTCGATGGCTTCCACACCTTTCCGTCGTGGAACGCTTTGCGCGCCTACGATCCGCGCGTGCAGCTCAATTTCGATGGTCCCGTGCAAGGTCCGGGCGCGAAGGTGAACTGGACCAGCGAAGACAAGCGCATCGGCGCGGGCAGCTACACGGTTTCGTCGAACCCGGCGCCGCAGCAGGATTCGCAGGTGACCTGGGACGTGGCCAACCCGTGGCGCGGCGAGAACAAGCATTTCACCGTCAACATCGTGCCCGTCGACCAACGGCAAGACCTCGCGCATCACGATGGGTTACGACGTCGATTTCGGATGGGATCTTTACGGCCGCTACACCGGCATGTATCTCGACGGCAACCAGGCCACGCAAATCCAGTATCAGCTCGGCGCGCTGCAGACCATGCTCGCGACGTTCCCGAACGTCGACTACTCGCCGCAGCAGATCGATCTGAAGGATGTCGAGAAGCGTCCGATCATCTTCATCTCGACCACGGCCAAGCGCACGCTCGACGACGTCGCCGACGCCACCGACAAGGCCATGCAGGCGCTGCAGGCGCAGGTCAAGAAGAACAAGCTCAACGTCACCGGCGCGCGCATCACGATCACCACCAACTTCGGCGACGAGAACTACGATTTCGACATGGCCCTGCCGGTCGACAACGCCGACGACCCAGGTGCAGGATCCGGTCAAGGTCGGCTCGATCGGCGGCACCAAGGAACTGATCACGACGTTCACCGGCTCGGCCGCCCAGTTGCCGGCGCTGCGCCTGACGCTGAAGGCGTACGCCTACACGCACGGCTATGTGTTCGACGAATCGTCCGAAGGCGCGGGCCGTTTCTACGAAGAAACGACCAGCGATCCGAACGCGGCCGACGATCAGCAGACTTTCGTCGTGCATCTGCCGCTGCAGCAGGCGCAGTAATCTTCGCAGGTATGCGACACGACGCAGGCGGCTTCGGCCGCCTGTGCCGTTTGTCAGGTGCGCGCGTATCGGCGGAACTTCCGTTTCGATCCGTCTGTCGCGCGGTGATCAATTTGCGCGCGACGACGCTGCCGGAACTTTTGCGAAAATCGCGGTATTTCGCGTGCGGTCTGTGAAGCGCGGGGAGCACGCAGCTCGAGACACGTCCGCGACATAACTTCAACACGGATAATCGAGACATGATCGAAACCCAGCAATCTAACCAAACGCTACGGCGACCTCACCGCCGTCGACGGCATCACCTTCAAGGTCGAGCCGGGCCGCGTGCTCGGCTTCCTCGGCCCCAACGGCGCCGGCAAATCCACGACGATGAAAATGATCGCCGGATTCCTCAGCCCGACGGCGGGCCGCGCGCTCGTGTGCGGTCACGATGTCGTCGACGATCCGATCGCCGCCAAGCGCGTGATCGGCTATCTGCCGGAAGGCGCGCCGTCGTACGGCGAAATGAACGTCGCGCCAGTTCCTCGATTTCATCGCCGACGTGCGCGGACTCAGCGGCGAACGCAAGCGCGCGCGGCTCGACGACGTGATCGAACGCCTGCGCCTGAACGGCGTGCTCGAGCAGCCGATCGAAACGTTGTCGAAGGGTTTCAAGCGCCGCGTCGGCCTCGCGCAGGCGATCCTGCACGATCCGCCGGTGCTGATCATGGACGAGCCGACCGACGGCCTCGATCCGAACCAGAAACACGAAGTGCGCACGCTGATCAATGCGATGGCGCCGGACAAGACGATCATCGTCTCCACGCATATGCTCGAAGAAGTGCACGCGGTGTGCAGCCGCGCGATCATCATCGCGCACGGCAGGATTCTCGCCGACGCCACGCCGGCCGAACTCGAAGCGCGCTCGCGCTACTACCAGGCCGTTTCGCTGACGACGGGCAACATCGCCGCCGCGCGCGACGCGCTGTCGCGACTCGCCGACGTGCAGGCGGTCGAAATCGATCCGCAGGATCACCGCATCACCGCGTTCCCGAAACCGGGCAAGCAGATTTTCGCGGCCGTCAGCGAAATGCTGCGCGCGCAAGAACATCGCGGTCAGCGAACTGCAACTGGAAAGCGGTCGGCTCGACGAGGTGTTCCGCACCGTGCACCACGCAGGAGGCCGCATGAGCGCCATCGCGACCGTCTTCAAGCGCGAGCTGGCGAGCTATTTCGCCACGCCCGTCGCTTACGTGTTCATCGTGATCTTCCTCGTTGCTCGCCGCCGCGTTCCCGTTTTATCTCGGCGGCAGACGTTCTTCGAGCGCAGCCAGGCCGACCTGTTGCCGTTCTTCAACTTCCATCCGTGGCTGTATCTGTTCCTCGTGCCCGCGGTCGGCATGCGGCTGTGGGCGGAGGAGCGCAAGAGCGGCACCATCGAACTGCTGCTCACGCTGCCGCTGACGATGTGGCAGGCCGTCGTCGGCAAATTCCTCGCCGCGTGGGTGTTCATCGGCATCGCGCTCGTTCCTGACGTTTCCGATCTGGATCACCGTCAACTATCTCGGCTCGCCCGACAACGGCGTGATCTTCGCGAGCTACATCGGCAGTTTCCTCATGGCCGGCGCGTTCCTCGCCATCGGTTCGTGCATCTCGCGCGTGCACGCGCAACCAGGTCGTCGCGTTCATCATCACCGTGGTGGTGTGCTTCCTGTTCCTGCTCGCCGGATTTCCGCTCGTGCTCGCCGCGTTCAGTTCGTGGGCGCCGCAGGGATTGGTCGATGCGATTTCGGGTCTGAGTTTCCTCACCCATTTCGCATCGATCAGCAAAGGCGTGATCGATCTGCGCGACCTCATTTATTTCCTCCTGACGATCGCGTTCTGGCTGTACGCCAGCGCCGTCGTCATCGACCTGAAGAAGGCCGACTGAGATGAAATGAACAATCGAAAACTTTTAACCGGCGGTGCGCTCGCGGTCCTCGCGGTACTGCTCGTCGCCGTCATGCTGATCAGCAACGTGCTGTTCCGCGGCGCGCGCGTCGATCTCACGCAAGGCCATTTGTATACATTGTCGCAAGGCACAAAAAACATCCTCGGCAACATCGACGAGCCGATCCATCTGTACTACTTCTACTCGGACAAAGGCACGCAGGATCTTGCCGCAGGTCCGCACGTACGCCACGCGCGTGCGCGAGATGCTCGAGGAAATGGCCGGCCGCGCCAACGGCAAGCTCAAGCTCGAAGTGATCGATCCGCTGCCGTTCTCCGAAGACGAAGACCGCGCCACCGCGTTCGGCCTCACGCGCCGTGCCGACCGGCAACGGCGGCGACAAGATCTTCCTCGGCCTCGCCGGCACCAATTCGACGAACGGCAAATCGGTGATTCCGTTCCTCAATCCGCAGAAGGAATCGTTCCTCGAATACGACGTCGCCAAGCTCATCCACGAACTGTCGCAAGCGAAGAAGCCGGTCGTCGGCCTGCTCAGCGAGCCTGCCGATCACGCAGGGCTTCGATCCGCAGACGCGCTCGATGCGCGAGCGCGTGGGCGGTCGAACAGCAACTCGACGCAATCGTTCGACGTGCGCCAGCTCAACGCCGCGGCGGTGAAGACGATCGACAAGGACATCGGCGTACTCATCGTCGTGCATCCGAAGAACTTCAGCGACGACGCTGCAATACGCCATCGACCAGTTCGTGCATGCGCGGCGGCCATCTGCTCGTGTTCGTCGATCCGAACGCCGAAGCCGATGACGGCCGGCGCCGATCCGAACAATCCGCAGGCGCGAAATGATGGCGGACAAATCCTCCGACCTGCCGAAGCTGTTCAAGGCGCTGGGGCGTCGAATACGACCCGAAGAAGATCGTGCTCGATCGCGCGCACGGCGTGCAGGTCAGCGTCACGCCGGGCGGACCGCCGGTGCGCGACGCCGCGATCCTCGGCTTCAACCAAGCGCGATCTCAACGCCGACGACGTCACCACCGCGAATCTCGACAGCATCAACGTGTCCTCGGCCGGCTTCTTCACGCTGGCCAAGGATTCGAAGTACAAACTGGTGCCGCTGATCCAGACCGGCGCCGATTCGATGGTCGTCGCCGTCCGAGCGCATCAAGTTCATGCCCGATCCGAGCCAGCTGCTCGAAGGCTTCACGCCGACGCAAGATCAGCTACGTGATCGCCGCGCGCCTCGAAGGCAAGTTCGCGACCGCATTTCCGGATCGCAAGGACGAAGGCCATCTCGCCGAAGCGAAGGACGCCGGCGAAATCATCATCGCCGCCGACACCGACATGCTCACCGATCGCCTGTGGGTGCAACGTGCAGCCGTTCTTCGGCCAGAAAGTCATGAACGCGTTCGCCAACAACGGCGACTTCTTCATCAATGCGGTCGACAACCTCACCGGATCGTCCGATCTGATCTCGATCCGCGGCCGCGCGACCTCGCAGCGCCCGTTCACGCGCGTCGACGACATGAAGCGCGCCGCCGAAGAGGCGTATCCGCGGCAAGGAAGAGCAACTGCAAGCAGCAGCTGCAGGACACCGAGCGCCGGCTGACCGAGCTGCAGAGCGGCAAGGCGAAAGGCACCGAGATGATCCTGTCGCCCGAGCAGCAGACCGAACTGCAGAGCTTCCTCGACAAGAAGGTCGAGATCCGCAAGCAGTTGCGCCAGGTGCGGCGCGGACTCGACGAGAACATCGAAGCGCTCGGCGCGCGGCTGAAGCTGATCAACATCGGCCTGATGCCGCTGCTGGTCACGATCGCCGCGCTCGGTTTCGTGTTCTGGAAGAAGAAACGCCGCACGCGTTTGAGGAATCGATCATGAAAACGAAAACGCTGTACATCCTCATCGGCGCGGCGGTGCGTCGCGCTCATCGTCGCGTTCGCGATGAATCGCGCGAGCGCGCCGAAGGTCGATGTCGCCGATCGCGCGCAAGCCGGTCGTGCCCGGATTGAAGGAGCACTCAACGACGTCACCGGCCTCACGTTCGTCGGCGCCGGCGACAAAACGCTGTTCACGTTCCGCCGCGAGAAAGACGGCTGGGTGGTCGCCGAGAAATCGAACTATCCGGTCGATCTGGCCAAGCTGCGCGAATACCTGCTCAAGCTGTCGCAGGCGACGGTGCTCGAAGAGAAGACGTCGAATCCGAAGCGCTACGCGGAACTCGGCGTCGACGACGTGAAGGATGCATCCGCCGCCGGCGTGCGCATCGACATCGCCGGTCTCGCGCAGCCGACGAAACTGATCGTCGGCAACTTCAACGGCGCGGCCGGCGGCGGCACGTTCGTGCGCAAGCGACGGCGATGCGCAGAGCTGGCTCGCCGCGGCAATCTCACCGTCGCCAAGAACGTCAGCGACTGGGAAAAACGCGACCTCGCCGACATCGCCGCGAGCCGCGTCAGCAGCGTCACGCTGACGTCGGCCGACGGCAAAACCTGGAAAGCGCTACAAGGATCAGCCGGGCGATGCGAACTTCGACCGTCGCCGACGTGCCGAAAGGTCGCGAAGTCAGTTCCGATTATGCCGCCAACAGCGTCGGCACGGTGCTTGAGCAACCTGCGCGCCGACGATGTCGGTGCCGGCGAAAGATGCCGCGCCGCCGGAGAAATCCGCCAAAGTGCATTACGTGATGTTCGACGGCCTGCACCATCGACGCGACCACCTGGCAAAAAGACAACAAGGATTACGCGCAATTCGCCGCATCGCTCGACACGGCGGCGGCGAACGCCGAGATCGATCGCGCACAGGCCAAGGCGAAGGCCGACTTCGATGCGCATCGCCGCAGCCAAGCCGCACGACGACAAAGCCGCGGCCGCGCAGGCCGACGCGCCGAAGCCGCTCGTCGGTGAGCGATCCGGCCAAAGACCGTCAGCAAAAGCTCGACGCGCTCAACGCCGAAGTCGCCGCGCTCAAGAAGACGTTCGACGGCTGGACGTTCGTGTTGCCGACCTACAAATACACCGACATGACCAAGACCATCGACGACATGCTCAAGCCGCTCGAGACCAAGAAAGCCGACGCCAAGCCCGCCGCGAAAACCCGCGGTGCGAAGTAACCGGTGAATCGCGCACTCGGCATAGCGGCGGCGGCACTGGGCGCGACCGCCGTTGCGCTTGGCGCATTCGGCGCGCACGCGTTGCGCAGCCGGATCGACGACGCCGCGTTGGCGATCTGGCACACCGCCGATCGAATATCAGTTCTGGCATGCACTCGCCGTTCTCGCGCATCGCCGGTTTCGCGCCGCGCGGCGAAAAATGGTGGCCGCGCGCGGGCTGGACGATGGTCGCAGGCATGCGCGATTTTTGCCGTCACGCTTTATGCGCTGGCGCTCGGTGCGCCGCGCTGGATCGGCGCCGTGACGCCGTTCGGCGGACTTCTCCTCATCGCCGGCTGGATCATCGCTGGCATCGCTTTCTGGTGCAGCGCGTCAAGCAAATGAAACGCGGCGGCGCATAATCTGCGTCGAACGATCGTTTCAATTCGCATCGGCTGGAGGGGAATCCATGAATCTCGCGCACACCGGCATGCCGCCGGTATCGTCGTACACTTCTTGCTTTTTCCATTTGTGCATTTTTCACCGCGCCGGCATGCGCGATAACCGCGCCCGGACTGGCCGCGCCGGGTTCGATTTCCTACGACGCGCTCGGCACGCCGACGATCACAGGCCGCCACGCAGAACGACGTCGCCTTCCTGCAAGGCTACGCGCAAGCCAAGGCGCGCTTCTTCGAGATGGATTTCGACCGCCGCGCCGCCGGCGGCACGCTCGCCGAACTGGTCGGACAATCCGCGCTCGCCAACGACGTGCAGGTGCGCACGCTCGGCCTCGGCCGCGCCGCGTGGGCGACGTGGTCGGCGCTCGACGACGACACCAAAGGCTGGCTGCAAAGCTACACCGATGGCGTCAACTTCTGGCTGCAAACCAATTCGCTGCCGCCCGAATACGGCGCGCTCATGCTCACGCGCGCCGAGCCGTGGACGCCGGTCGATTCGATCACCGTCGGCAAAGGTCTCGCGTTCCAGCTTTCGTTCGACCTCGACATCCAGAACACCATCGACTACGGCGCGTACAAACAAGCCGCCGCCGCCGCGAAGGTCGATGCCGACGCGCTGTTCTTCTTCGACACGCACCGCTTCGCGCCGCCGGACAATCGCATCACCATTCCCGGATTCTAATCACGGCCGGCAGTGCCGGCAATGCATTCGCCGGCAAAGTCGATGTGAGCGCGTTACCGCTCGCGCAGAAGTATCGCGCGCAGATCGCCAACAATCCGTTCATCGCGCCGTCGCTGCATCCGCGCCTCGGCCGCGGCGGCAGCAACGAATTCGCCGTCAGCGGCGCCAACAGCGCCAACGGCAAACCGCTGATCGCCAACGATCCGCACCTCACGCTCGCGTTGCCGCCGATCTTCATGGAGATGCATCTCATCTCCGCCGATCGGAAAATTGAACGCGACCGGCGTCAGCGTGCCCGGCACGCCCGGCATCATCCAGGGCTGCAACAGCAACATCTGCTGGGGCAGCACGGTGAATCCGATGGACGTCACCGATACGTTCCTCGATACCTTCGCCGTAAACACGTACGGCTTGCCGACCGCATTGCTGCGCGCCGACGGCACGCAGGAACAGGTGCAGTGGCAATTCCAGACTTACTACGTCAATCAGATGACGTCGGGCAGCACCGACAACATCGCGCGCGACACCTCGATCGGCTACACCAACGGCGGCGTCACGATCATCGTTCCGCGCCACAACAACGGACCTGTCGTGCAGCTCTCGACGGACAAGAACGATTGCTCGCTGACCGGCGAGGCGACCAGTCCCGCCGTCACCTGCGGACTCTCGATCGCGTACACCGGTTGGGGCGCGACGTTCGAGTTGAAAGCGTTCAAGCAGATCAACCTCGCGCGGAACATCGACGAGTTCCAGACCGCGCTGAGCTATTTCGATTTCGGCTCGCAGAACTTCGCCTACGCCGATACCGCCGGCAACATCGCGTATTTCACCAGTGCGGAAAATCCGATCCGCGACGATCTGCAGAACCTCGGCACCTACGTGAATTCGCCGCCGTTCTTCATCCGCGACGGATCCGGCGCCGCGCACAACGACTGGCTGCCGGTCACGCATCCGCAGCCCAATCAGGCGATTCCGTTCGAGATCATGCCGGCATCGGAAATGCCGCACGTCATCAATCCCGCGGCCGGCTATTTCGCCAACGCCAACAACGATCCGATCGGCGTCACGCTCGACAACAATCCGTTCAACCAGGCGCGTCCGGGCGGCGGCATCTATTACCTGAACTACGCCTACGATGCGTATCGCGTCGGCCGCATCGATCGTCTGCTGTCATCGATGATCGCGAGCGGACACAAGCTGACGACCGACGACATCAAGAGCGTGCAGCTCAACAATCAGCCCGTCGATGCGCAACTCGTGTTGCCGTATCTGCTGACCGCTTACGACAACGCATCGGCCGGCGGCGCATGGGCACCGCTCGCGCAACTCGCCGGCGATCCGGCGATCGCCGAATCGATCTCGCGCCTGCGCGCGTGGGATTTGTCGACGCCGACCGGTCTGCAACAAGGATTCGACGCCGGCCGCGCCGCCGGTTCGCCGCCGACGCAATCGCAGCTCGACAACAGCGTCGCCGCCAC
This sequence comes from uncultured Gammaproteobacteria bacterium, assembly GCA_963814225.1. Taxonomy (GTDB): domain Bacteria; phylum Pseudomonadota; class Gammaproteobacteria; order Xanthomonadales; family Rhodanobacteraceae; genus Rudaea. The sequence continues at coordinate 19,799 of CAWFCC010000011.1, forward strand.
CGAGTTCTTCATGTGGCGCAGCAACGCGATCAAGAACACGATCGACGCGACGCTCACGCAGATCGGTCTCGCCGATTATCTGCCGGGCGACGACAGCGCGTACACGTCGCTCAAGTTCCTGCTCGACGCGTTCCCGCAACTCGGCGGCAAGGGCGCGTCGGGAATTCCGTTCTTCAACGCACCCGGCGCGCCGGATCCGGCATCGGCGCGCGACTATATTTTGCTTGAAGAGTTTGAAAGGCGCACTCGATCAACTCTCCAGCGATTCGTTCGCGGCGGCTATCGGCAACTCGACGGATCAGTCGACGTATCACTGGGGCGCGCTGCATCGCTTCGTGCTCGAACATCCGCTCGGCGGGCCGTTCAATATTCCCGGCCCGAATCCGTACGGTTTCACCGATCTTTCGCCGAACCTGCCGGGCCTCGCGCGCGACAGTTCCTACGAAACCGTGAATCCCGGCGGCGGCACGTTGCGCGTGAGCGGCGTCAACGACTTCATGTTCAGCGGCGCCACCGCGCCGGGCCGTCGTTTCGTCGGACAAATGAACACGCCGATCACCGCGTTCGAAGTAATCCCCGGCGGCGAAAGTGCCGTGCTCGGCGATCCGAACTACGCAAGCCAGCTGTTGTTGTGGCTCACCGGCAACTACCACCCGCTCGTCGTCGATCCGTCGCCGGCGACGTCCGGCGCGGTCACCGTCGTGAGCTTCACGCCCGGCGGCTGATCATCCACTCTTCCCCCTCTCCCGCTGGCGGGAGAGGGCTGGGGTGAGGGTGGCGCTGCGAGCGTAAACGCGCCACGCCATCTTCGATTTAACGCCGCGCACGCCAACACCAATGCCACGGCTCATACGCAATCCCATGCGGATTGCGTTTCGGATAACTCATCCCAAATCCGAACTTCGCCGCGTGCTTACGCAACCACGCGAACGCCGCCGATTTCTCGAATTCCTCTTCGAGCACGGCGAACCCCGGCGTCGTCAGATCGAACGCGCGCCCCGAGTGATGTTCGCTGAAACCAGGCGCCGCGCTCACACGCAAAATTTCATCCATCGACAATCCGCGTTCGAGTTTCCGCCGCACGATGCCGAGCTGATACTCGACACTGCGAAACGCCGACACCACCTGCAACACTACGTCGTCGACGCGCGGCCGCATCGCGCATCCGCATCCACGCGCGCGCGGCGCGCGGCGTCATCCACTGCGGACGGTTCTGCGTATCCAAGCCGACGAATTGCAGCACCTGCGATTCACGCACGCGCCGCAATTTCCGTGTGCGCCCGTGATCGCGCGGCACACCGAGCGCGAACGCTTCCTCGATCAACTCGCGCTCCGGTCGCGAGGAAACGGGCGGTTTCAGTTCCGTGCGCGTCATCCGCCGCTCACTTCTCCGTCGTGGCGTGCGGACGGAAATACATGCCAGCAACCTTGTCGTCGCTGTCGAACGCCACTTGCGCATCGAGCGGCGCATTTGCGTATTCGCATTGCATGACGACTACGAAGTAGCCTTCCTTCGTCGATGTCGTCGTCTCGCCGATCTTCTTCAACGCGCCGGCCTGCTGTGCGACCGATTGCGACGTCGCCGTGAGCTTGTCGAGGGGCAGGGCGTCGAGCATGGTTTTGTCGAAGCGTGCTTCGACTTTGTCGTACTGACCTTTGTCGATGTCGGTGACAACCTGTTTTGCTTCCTTCACCAGGCGCGCGCTGCGTTCAGCCGGATCGGCGGCGAGCGCGAATTGCGAGGCGAGCAACATCAGCACGGCGCCGATGACTTCCACGGTGGCGATCATGAGACCTCCTTCGATGACGAAGACGATGGGGTAGCGTAGCGTGCGAAATAGCGTTCGAGCAGTATTTTCAGGTCACCATGCGCGACGCGCAACGAGCGCACCGGAATGGTGACGCGCGCGCCGGGCCACAGCGAGAACCGGCTGAAATTTCCTTCCACATTTTTGGGCGGACGCAGACGCAACACGATCGACGGAACGCCTTGCGGCTTGCGCGCTTCGATCGCCGCGATCGATGACCACGGAATCAGCCGTCCGCCCGGATGGCGCAACTCGTAGGCGAGCGTGATGCCGCGCGGTCCGACGCTCAATCCGGCCTGCGCGGATTGAAGCAGCGCGATCACGCGCAACGCGCCCAACACGGCGAATGCGAGTGTGCCGACCGCACTCAGAAGCTGCAGGATGCGCAGCGTGATCATCGTGCTGTCGAGCGTGTCGCCGAGCGTGGGAATTTTCGCCATGAACGTCGGATCGTTGAAATGCAGCGCGACTGTGACGAGCGCGTAGACGCTGCCGCCAGCCATCGCCACGAACGACAACATGCGGAAAATAGCGCGCGGCTGATTCAGCGGAATGTGGACTACGGACTCGACCGGCGCATCGAGGCGCAGGTCGTTCGGCGTCTTGTCGAACAGGAGTGCGTTGATCATTTGCGACCCTTCGATTCCTTGATCGCCTCGCCTTCGCGCGGCATGCGGCCGGCCTTGCGCAGCGCGTCGCGCAGCAGGTACTCGATCTGCGAGTTCACGCTGCGCAACTCGTCATCCGACCAGCGCTGCACGGCGTCGAGGATCTCGGCGCTGATGCGCAGCGGGTAGGCTTTTTTCTCCGACGCCATCCTCGTCAGCCGGTATACAACGTGCCGGTGTTGACGATCGGCTGCGTGCCGCGCTCGCCGCACAACACGACGAGCAGATTGCTCACCATCGCCGCCTTGCGTTCTTCGTCGAGGTTGACGACGTTGCGCGCGGCGAGCTGTTCGAGCGCCATCTCCACCATCGTCACCGCACCTTCGACGATGCGCGTGCGCGCAGCGATGATCGCGCTCGCCTGCTGACGTTGCAGCATCGCCTGCGCGATTTCAGGCGCGAAAGCGAGATGCGTGATGCGCGCTTCGACCACTTTCACGCCGGCGCTGGCCAGGCGTTCCTGGATGCCCGCTTGCAGATGATCGGAGATTTCCTTGCCGTGGCTGCGCAGCGAAACGCCGCCGGAATCGTGCGAATCGTACGGATAGCTCTGCGCCATCTGGCGCAACGCGGATTCGCTCTGGATGTGCACGAAGTCTTCGTAGTCGTTGACCTGGAACAGCGCTTCGGCCGTATCGACAACCTGCCACACCACGACCGAGGCGATTTCGATCGGATTGCCGTCGAGATCGTTGACCTTGAGCTTGCTCGATTCGAAGTTGCGCACGCGCAGGCTCACGCCACGCTTGCTGTAAAACGGATTGGTCCAGCGCGGACCGGCATCGCGCACGGTGCCGACGTAGCGTCCGAAGAACTGCAAAACCTTGCCTTCGTTCGGCGCGACGGTGAAGAAACCGCCGAGCGCGATCAGCAACAACACGAACACGAGCGCAGCGGCCACGATGGCCCACACCATGCGATTCTGCACAGCGTTGATGAACCACGCCGCGTCGCCGAGGATCAGGACGACGATGGCGATCAGCGCCGGGATGCCGGATGGCGCGGAGTATGATGCGTTCGTTCATGACGGAGCTCCACTCGTGGGGTTTGCCGGCGATTGCCGGGGTGCGATATTGATATCAGAACGATATCACGGTGTAAAGTAGGCTGGAGGTCATGGGTCTTTGGCGGGTCGAAACGCTGAACTTTGTCTCATTCGGCGAACAGAGTAAGCTTTGATCTCGCTCGTCATTCCCGCGAAGGCTGGAATCCAGTTTGATTCGCTCGTCATTCAGCGAAAGCTCGAACCAGCTTGCTCTCGCTCGTCATCCCGCGAGGAGCTCTACAACAGCGGAGCTGGTCAAGCGGGAATCCAGCGCCTTTACTCTTGTGCGTTCGAAGACAAAAGCTTCCGCTGTCCTGCGGCCAGCGGGTACCTTTTTGGTAAACGCCAAAAAGGTCACCAAAAAACGTTTTTTGCTGTTCGCGTGAGGACGTTGTCCGCGGAGGATCACATCCCTGTGCCCGCCGCGGACCCGCGCTCCCGGCGCGGGTTGCGTGTTGTTGCAAGCTGGTCAGAGCCGTGCGTCTACTTCGTCGGTTGCAACGGAGTAACCGATTCGATTTTCATGCGGCCGAGGGAATCCAGACCGGCGAAGAAACGCCAGGGATCGCCGTCGCCGACGGAGAGTGCGATGTGGCCGGCGTCGAATCCCATCAGGGCGGCGTCGAAGCTTTGCCATTTGCCGTTGATCCACGCTTGCGCCCATGCGTGCGGGACGAAAACGTGATCCACGCCTGCGTAATGTTTGGTGTAGGCGAGTCCGTCGACGACGCGCGTCGGGATGCCGACGGAGCGGCCGAGTGCGGCGAGGAGCACCGCGTGTTCGGTGCAGTCGCCTTCGGGATTCTTCGCGACTTCGAGCGCAGATGCGTAGCCGACGCTCAGGTTTTTGTTGCGGATGAAACCGCGCACGAACGTTTCGAGATTTTGCATTTGCGCGAGCGGTTCTTTCGCGTCGCCGATGCCTTGCTGCGCGAGTTTGCGCACTTCCGGCGCGTCGCTTTGCAGCCATGCGTTCGGTTTGGAATCGGCGGCGATGGGTTTGCTCTCGGTATCGGCGCGGCGACGCGGCGGTCACCGGCGCGATGCGCAAGTCGAATCCGTTCGCGGATTTGCTGACGTGCTGTTCGTCGGTCGATGCGAACGACAGTTCCGCCTGCTTCACCGTCGGTGTGACATGGAGCACCAGGCCGTGTTGCAAATCGTCGGGCGTCAGTGCCGACGGCGCGGGCGCGAGCGCGTGCGTGAGGATGTCGGCTGACTGATTCGGCGCCTGCGCGCATTCCTTGGAGCAGGCGAGCATGGTCAGGTCGTAACCCATCAATTGCATGGTCAGTTTCTTGGCGTCCTGATCGTCGTCGACCCACGCGATGGTCGTCGTCGGCGAGCCGGGCAACTTGATCAGTTGTTCGATGCGAACGAGTTTGCGCGTTCCATCGGGAAGTTCGACGTTCTCGGCGTTGCCGACGGTCGTGGTCACTTCGACGGCATCGACGCTTTCGGCCTGGAACGCCAATTCGGTATAGCGTTCGCCGGGTTTCATGGCGGTCTTGCTCTCGGCGAGGCGCAAGCCTTCCGACAACAGCGCGCCTTTCGGCCAGTCGATCGTGCGCTTCTGTTCGTTGCCGCCGACGATGGTGGTGACCTCGCACTTGTCGTCGCGGATCGTGCCGATCACCACGCTTTCCATGCCAGAAATCGACGTGCGCGATTCGAACTTCAGCGGCTTGCCGTCGCGCGTTTCCGTATCGGTTTCGCGGCTGGACAGCCCCACTTTGATGCCGGCGCGCGACAGTTCGACATCGAGCATCTGCGACGAGATGACACGATCGTTCTCGACGCGACGCGTCATGTGCATGTTGCCGATCTTGCGGCCGTCGAGGGTGACGGTCATCCACGTGTCGTCGGAGGGTTTGGCGTACGCGAGCCCGCTCGCGGTGAGCAGCGCGAGCAGTGGGAAGAAGCGCATAAGTGAGCTCGAAAAAAAGGCGGATAGTGCGCGCAAGCATAGCCGATGCATCGCTACGCCGGGCTAAAATAGCGCCTGACTTTCGGGGGATGCAATGAAACCTTTCGGCACGCCGCGCACCGACACCGCCATCCGCCTGATGCTGCTCGGCTCGGGCGAACTCGGCAAGGAAGTGGCGATCGAGGCGCAGCGGTTTGCGGTCGAAGTGATTGCGGTCGATCGTTACGCGAATGCGCCGGCGATGCAGGTGGCGCATCGCAGTCATGTGATCGATATGCTCGACGGCGCAGCGTTGCGCAAGCTGATCGAAGCCGAAAAACCCGATCTGGTCGTGCCGGAAATCGAGGCGATCCACACACCAACGCTGATCGAGCTCGAGAAGGAAGGCGTGCGTGTGGTGCCGACGGCGCGCGCGGCATGGCTGACGATGGATCGCGAAGGCATTCGTCGACTCGCTGCCGAGGAACTGAAACTGCCGACGTCACCGTACCGCTTCTGCGATACGAAAGAAGAATTCGATGCGGCGGTCGCCGCCATCGGCATTCCGTGCGTGGTGAAGCCGGTGATGAGTTCGTCCGGCAAAGGGACAGAGCACGATCGCATCCGAAGGCCGACATCGATCATGCGTGGGAATACGCACAGAAAGGCGGGCGCGCCGGCAAGGGCCGCGTCATCGTCGAAGGATTCGTCAAATTCGATTACGAAATCACGCTGCTCACCGTGCGCCATCGCGACGGCACGAGTTTCTGCGCGCCGATCGGGCATCTGCAGACGCGACGGCGACTATCGCGAATCGTGGCAGCCGCAGCCGATGTCGGAAACGACGCGCCAGCGCGCGGAGGAAATCTCGCGAGCGATCACCGATGCGCTCGGCGGAACGGGAATTTTCGGCGTCGAATTATTCGTGCATGGCGATGAGGTGATCTTTTCCGAAGTCAGTCCGCGTCCGCACGATACCGGTCTGGTGACGCTGATCTCGCAGGATCTGTCCGAGTTCGCACTTCACGTTCGCGCGATTCTGGGATCTGCCGATTCCGGTCATCCGCCAGCTCGGGCCGAGCGCCTCGTGCGCCGTGCTCGCCGAAGGGCAGGGCAATCGGCCGCGTTATCACGGCGCCGCCGAAGCGCTCGAAGAACCCGACACGATGCTGCGTCTGTTCGGAAAACCCGACGTGAAAGGCAAGCGCCGCATGGCGGTTACGCTTGCGCGCGGCGATTCGATCGAGCATGCGCGCGAGAAAGCGCGCGCCGCGGCGGGAAAAATGCGGATCGAACTCTAGGTTTCCATTCGTTTCCATCCGTCGCTGCCGAGCAACTCGAGCGGACGGAAGCGCATTTTGTAATCCATCTTCGGATGCCGGTCGATCCAGAAGCCGAGGTATACATGTGGAACATTGCGCATCCGCGCGATTTCCACCTGTTTCAGGATGGCGTAGGTGCCGAGTCCGCGCGACGCGAATTCGGGATCGTAAAACGTATAGACGGCCGACAGCCCCGCCTGCGCGAAATCGGTGACGGCGACGCCGACCAGCTTGCCGTCGAGGCGAAATTCGATGAACCGCGTCGGACTCCAGGCGGTGTAGAGGAAGCGGCCGAAGTCTTCGGTTTCGGGATTGTCCATGCCGCCGTCGTGATGGCGCAGATCGAGATAGCGGCGATACAGGTCGAAGTATTCGTCGCGGAATTCGGCGCGCACGATGTCGGTAGCGAGATCCGAATTGCGCTTCATGCAGCGGCGCTGGCTGCGGTCGGGGACGAAATCGACGACCGGAATGCGCGCCGCGACGCAGGCGCGGCAGGCGCCGCAATGCGGGCGGTACACGTGTCCGCCGGCGCGGCGGAAACCTTTGGTGAGCGCGGCTTCGTAAATATTCGGCAGGTGCTCGCAGGCCGGATCGATCACCAGGTTTTGCGCGGTGCGATCGGCGAAGTAGCCGCACGGGTGCGGCAACGTCTGAAACAGCCTGACGAGCTCGGACCTCATGCGCTCAGTCTACCGCGAATCGTGCTGAATGAAATCGCAATTAGAAGACGTTGAACGCGTGCAGCAGGATCAGGATCACGATGATGCCGAGCAGGCCGAGCCGTAGATACATGCTGAGCGCGTTGCGCGCGTGATCGCGCGGCGCGCGCGAGCGTTCGAGTTCATCGGAAAAACGCACGGCCGGGGCGATGCCGGCTTCGCGCAGACAGGGCGCGAGCTTTGGGCTGGTCTTCGGCTTTGACGATCCAGACTTGCGGCCACTCGCTGGAATCGGTGCGCGCGCTGTAGCTGGTGCGTTTGAAATCGCGCCCGGCCCAGGAGCGATGATTGGTGACGCGCGTTTCGATGCCCTGTTCACCGAGCAGGGCGACGATGCGCTCGACATTTTCCACACGTGGAGAAGTATAAATCTGTCTCATGGCACAGGATGATCCGGCAATATGCGAATCATACCCTCCTGCGCGGTGGATGCGACGAGGCGGCCGTCGCGGCTGTAGATCATGCCGCGCGTGAGGCCGCGCGCGCCTTGCGCGGTCGGGCTGTCGCACGAATAGAGCAGCCATTCGTCGACGCGGAACGGGCGATGGAACCACAGCGCGTGGTCGAGGCTCGCCATCTGCACGTTGTTTTGCAGATAGGAGATGCCGTGCGGCAACGTCGCCGTGCCGATCAGATGGAAATCCGATGCGTAGGCGAGCATCGCGCGGTGCAGGTTCGCGTCGTCGGGCGCCTTGTCGATCAGCTTGAACCAGATCTGCTGATACGGCGGGCGCTTTTCCGGATTGCAGTTCGTTGCGCGGATGCACGTAGCGGAATTCGAACGCGCCACGCCGCGCGAGCCAGCGCTGCAGCTTCGATCGGCAGCTTGCCGAGTTCTTCCGGCGCGATCGGCGCTTGCGGCTGCAGGTCTTCGGGTTTGGGCACGTCGGGCATGTGCATCTGGTGCTCGACGCCTTCCTCGCTGAATCTGGAACGAGGCGGAAAAATTGAAGATCGGCTGGCCGTGCTGGATCGCGACGACGCGGCGCACCGAGAAACTCTTGCCGTCGCGGGCGCGATCGACGTCGTACACGATCGGCGCTTCGACGTCGCCGGCGCGCAGGAAATAGGCATGCAGCGAATGCACGGCGCGTTCGCGCATCGACGGTTCGCTGCGCGGCGGACAGCGCTTGTCCGAGCACCTGTCCGCCGAACACGAAGCGCGTGCCGATGTCGCGGCTCTGGCCGCGGAACAGGTTTTCTTCGATGCGTTCGAGCGACAGCAGGTCGATCAGTTCGCCGACGATGGGACTGGACACAGACATCTCCGGATTGGCACGCTGATTATAACGTAGGGGCGCGATGCATCGCGCCCGATTCGCGCGTCGGGATCAGGCGTTGCAGCCCGGCTGCGGGCACGACATCGTTCCACGGAAACAGCGGCCCCGGATCCTGACGACGCGCGCAGCATGATCGTCGCGATCGTCGCTCGCCGGTTCGAGGCGGCGATCGAGATCTTCATGCCCGGCGATATAGTTCAGGTTCGGCAGATCGTTCTTCAGTTGCCGCAGCAGCGCGAGCAGCGAATCGATCTGCGCTTTCGTGTACGGCGTGGTGAACGCCTGATGTTTGCTGTCGCCCCAGTTCGGATAGCGGCCGACGTTGGAAATCTCGATGCCGACCGAGCGCGGGTTCCAGCCGTAGGTGTGGTTCGCGACGCGATCCGGAGCGACGAATCTGATACGTCGTCCCGTCCGTGTCGATGTAGTAGTGGCCGCTGTTGCCGGTGCCTTTCGCCGGATAGTGGACGCGCTCGCCGAACTCGCGCGTCATCTTCATGTCGGGCAGTTCGGTGCAATGGATGACGACGAGATCGATCGAACTCAGCTCGCGATGATCGAGCCGCGATTCGTACGGCAGCGGCCAATCATGGATGGCGAAGTCGAACGGGCATGCGCGCGAGTGTCGCATGCGATAATCGCGTTATGAAGCCCTTTGCTTGATTCTTTCGCACGGCCTGGAAAGCGGGCCGGATGCGACCAAGGTCACCGCGCTGGCGAAAATCGCCGAGCCGCTCGGGTTCACGAGCGTGCGTCCGGATTTCCGCGATCTCGACGCCACGCGCGACGTGCGGCGCATCGACGATCGCATCGCGCGCATCGTCGAACAGGCGCCGGCGAACACGCCGCGTCGTGCTGGCGGGATCGAGCATGGGTGCATTCACGTCGGCGCTCGCGTCGACGCAGGTCGATTGCGTCGGCCTGTTCCTGATCGCGTTGCCGGTTGCGATTCCGACATACGCGCGTGCTTTCGATGTGCGCCGCGTGCCGACCGCGCTCGTGCACGGCTGGGACGACGAAATATGTCCGGTCGACGCCGCCATCGCGTTCGCGCGCGGACGCGGCGATGCGATCACGCTCGTGCGCGACGATCACCGTCTCGGCGCGCATGTGGATTTCATCGCGCAGGTGTTCGCGCAATTCCTGCAACGCTTCGTCTGACGTGCGCGATTTCTTCGCCAGTTGTCCGAAAGGGCTCGAATATCTGCTCGTCGACGAACTGAAATCGCTCGGCGCGTCGGATGTGCACGAGGCGCTCGCCGGCGTGTATTTTCGCGGCGGGCTCGAAGCGGGTTATCGCGCGTGCCTGTGGTCGCGACTGGCGAGCCGCGTGTTCATGCCGATCGCGGAGTATCGCGGTCGAAGACGGCGATCAGCTTTACGAAGGCGCCAAGGCGATCGAGTGGAGCGAGCATCTCGCCAGACGGCAAGACGTTCGCGATCGATGCCGTCGGCAGCACGCAGGGCGTCACGCATACGCAATACGCCGCGTCTGCGCATCAAGGACGCGATCGTCGATCAGTTCCGCGAGGCAAGCGGCGATCGGCCCGACGTCGATACGCGAACATCCCGATCTGCGCATCAATCTCGCGCTGCGCAAGGGCAAGGCGATCGTCAGCATCGATCTGTCCGGCGCGCCGCTGCATCAGCGCGGCTATCGCGCGGGCACGGGGCTCGCGCCGCTGAAGGAAAATCTCGCCGTCGCGATGCTGCTGCGCGCGGGCTGGCCGGCGGTTTACGCGTCCGGCGGCGGACTTGTCGATCCGCTGTGCGGCTCCGGCACGCTGGTCATCGAAGCGGCGATGATGGCGGCCGACGTCGCGCCGGGACTGCGCCGCGAGCGTTTCGGTTTCGAAGGCTGGAAAGGCCACGATGCGGCATTGTGGAAAACGCTGCATGACGAAGCGCAGACACGTGCGACGAACGGATTGCAGCAATCTGCGTTCCGTCTTTTTCGGATTCGATGACGACGCGCGCGTGCTCAACGAAGCGAAAGGCAATGCGCAACACGCGCTGCTGTCGGGTTTCATGCAGTTCGGCCGGCAGTCGCTGGAACATCTGCATCGGCCGCACGAACTGGAAACGCCGGGCCTCGTCATCTGCAATCCGCCGTATGGCGAGCGCTTGAACTTCGACGAAGACCTCGGCGATCTGTATCGATTGCTCGGCGACAAGCTCAAGTCCGAATTTCCGGGCTGGCACGCCAGCATGATCACCTCGGACGATGAGCTCGCGCGCGCCGTCGGCGTGCATGCGGAGAAGAAATACAAGCTCTACAACGGCGCGCTCGAATGCACGTTGTACAACTACGATCTCACGCCGCGCACCGAAACGCGCGAAGTGAAGCCGCTGTCGTCCGGCGGGCAGATGGTGAAGAACCGCATCGACAAGAATTTCCGCCATCTGCACAAGCGCGCCAATCGCGAAGGCATCGAATGCTGGCGCGTGTACGACGCGGATTTGCCCGAATACGCCGCCGCCATCGACATCTACGCCGACTGCCTGCACATCCAGGAATATCAGGCGCCGTCGAGCGTCGATGAAAATCTTGCGCGCACGCGCTTGCGCGAACTGACGCGCGCGGCGGGCGAGGTTCTGGAAATTCCGCGCGAACGCGTCGCCGTGAAAACGCGTGCGCGCGGCAAGGGCGGCGAGAAATACGGCCGCTTCGACGAGCGCCACGAATTCATGCAGGTGCAGGAAGGCGGGCTCACCTTCGAAGTGAATCTGTGGGATTACCTCGATACGGGTTTGTTTCTCGATCACCGCCCGCTGCGCGCGCGGGTGCGCTCGCTCGCCAAAGGCAAACGCTTTCTCAATCTGTTTTGCTACACGGGCAGTGTCAGCGTGTACGCGGCGGCCGGCGGCGCGACGCGAAACGACCAGCGTCGATCTGTCGTCGACCTATCTGGAATGGGCATCGCGCAATCTCGCGCTCAACGAATTCATGGATGAGCAGCAGCACAAACTCGTGCGTGAGGATGCGATGGCATTCCTGAAGAATCGTCCGCGATGTACGACTTGATCTTCGTCGATCCGCCGACGTTCTCCAATTCGAAACGCGCCGAGGATTTCGACGTGCAGCGCGATCACGTCGGCATTGCTGAATCTGTGCGGCGATCGTCTGCTTGCCGGCGGTCTGATCGTGTTCTCGAACAATTTCCGCCGATTCAAGCTCGACGAATCCGCGCTCGGCAAATTTGCGATCAAGGAAATTTCGCGCGAAACGATTCCCTTCGATTTCGAGCGAAATCCGCGTATTCATCGCGCCTGGGAACTGCGTCATCGCTGAGCTGTCGATTGCTTCACACTTCGCAGAAAACCCTGCTGAATCAATGGCAACGATGACTCGATGCGCGCCGAAACTTCAGTGGATATTCATTGCATTCGTCCCAAACTCATAGTTGCGACAAACCAGTCGTCAACTGAAAAATCTGGAGAGCATCATGAAATCCACCATTCGCGGTTTTCGCTCCTTAGCCCTCGGCTTGTGCGTCGCCGCCGGTGCGTTGGCGGCGCCGGCCGCGTTTGCACGTAGTCACGTCAGCGTCGGCGTTTCCGTTCCTGGCGTCAGCGTCGGCTATCACAGTGGTTGGCATGGACATGACAACTACTACGTCGGCGTTGGCGGCGGTTATTACGGCGGCCGCGTTACGGCGGTTACTATCGGCCGGCCTATTACGCGCCGGCGCCGGTTTACTACGGCCGTCCGTACGCCAGCTGCTACTCGGGTTCGTTCTATGACGCCCGCGGCTATTACCATCCGGGTTACTACTACTCGTGCTGATGGAACAGCTTGTCTGACGCGGTCTGATCACCGCCTGATCACGGAAGATCAAGGCCCCGCCGCGCTTCATGCCGGCGGGGCTTTTTCTTGTCCGCGAACTTTTATTGTGCGGGGTGGTTGCGGGCACTATGATGGCGGTTGATTTATCAAGGACTTGGTGATGTCTCCGCCCAATGGGCCTCAAGACCGCAAGCTCGCCGAATCGGATACCTGGACCTTCTTCCGTCAGTGGCTGAAAAACCCGCTGGCAATGGCGGCGCTTTCGCCGTCGGGGCAGTCAGCTCACGCGGCAGATGGTCGCCGAATTGCCGCACGGCACGCGGCGCGTGGTCGAACTCGGCGGCGGCACCGGCGTGTTCACGCGGGCGCTGATCGCGCACGGCATCGCAGCCGGACGATCTGCTGGTTCTCGAACTCAACGAAGCGCTTTTCCAGCATCTGCAATCGCGTTTTCCCAAAGCGCACGTGGTCTGCGGCGACGCGCGCAAGCTCAAGCAGATCGCCGGCGACGACGGTTTTCTCGGATCGCGGCATGGCCGATGCGGTGGTCAGCGGCTCGGCCTGCTGTCGATGAGCAAGCAGATGCAATCCGACATCCTGCGTTCGGCGTTCGAAGTGCTCAAGCCCGATGGCCGTCTCGTGCAGTTCACGTACGGGCCCGAAATCGCCGGTGTCGCGCGAGATCCTGGGCGATCTCGATCTTTCGGTGCGCCGCGGGGGATTTGCCTGGTGGAACGTGCCGCCCGCGACGGTATACGTGTATACCCGCAATCGTTCGCGCGGCATCCACGCCGTGCGCAGAACCGATGCGAATAATTCGTTTGGACGGCATTCGAACCGGATCGATCGCAGCCGCGCCTTGACGCGTGTTTGATGCGGCGCGAACATTGCCACGCTCGCCAAATCAACTCAAGCCAGCAGGACATGAACAAATGAAAAAAGACGATTCCAAGGAAATGGATAACGCCCGCCGCCGCTTCTTCGGCATCGCCGGCGGCGCGATCGGTGCGGCGGTTCTCAGCGGTCCGTTGTCGCGCGTCGCGCATGCGGAAGATCTGCCGCATCTGGATCCGGCCGATCCTACCGCGCAAGCACTGAAGTATACCCACGACGCAACCAAGGCACCGCCGCCGCACACGGACGGCCAGGCCTGCGCGAACTGCAACTTCTTCGGCGGCGGCACCGACTATGCGCCGTGCCAGTTGTTCCCCGGCAAATCGGTCAGCGCGAAAGCCTGGTGCGCCGGTTACGCGAAGAAGGCGTGAGCGCAAACGAAAGCTGACGTCACTCCCAGTTTGCGCGGGATTGACGAACTGGCTTCAGCGTTTCGCGCGTGCCGATTTTTTGGCTGGACTGCGCGCTGCCGTTTTCTTCGGCGGCGCTTTCTTCGTAGCTTTCTTCGCTGCTTTCTTCGCCTTCGGTTTGCCGTCGATCGTCAGCGTCACCCACGTCGGCGCGTGATCGCTGGCGCCTTCCTGATCGCGCGCCCAGCGATCGACGTTCGAATCGTCGAGATGCGGCGCGAGCGTTTTGTTGAGCAGCAGATGATCGATGCGGAGACCCGCGTTGCGTTTCCAGTGATTGCGGAAGTAATCCCAGAACGTGAAGATTTTTTCGTCGGGATGCTTGTGGCGCAGCGAATCGATCCATCCTTGTTTCAGGAGCCGCTCGTAGCAGGCGCGGCTTTCGGGTTGCAGGAGCGCGTCTTTGCGCCAGTGCGTGGGATCGTAGATGTCGAAGTCGGTCGGTACGACGTTGAAATCGCCGGCGAGGATCACCGGCTGCTTGCTCGCGACGAGCGTCTTCGCGTGCGTGATCAAGCGCTCGAACCACGCCAGTTTGTAGTCGAACTTCGGCCCCGGCTGCGGGTTGCCATTCGGCAGGTACAGGCAGGCGACGATGAGTCCGTTCACCTCGACTTCGAGATAGCGGCTCTGCTCATCCGACGCATCGCCCGGCAGCGCACGATGCCGCTCCTTGATATCCGCGCCACGCGCCAGAACGGCCACGCCGTTCCACGACACCTGTCCCACCCAGCGCGCGGAATATCCCAGGGCGCGAATCTCGTTCAGCGGAAATGCAGCGTCGTTTGCTTTAAGCTCTTGAAGACACACGATATCGGGCGTCTCGCGTTCGAGCCATTCGAGCAGCCGGGCGTGACGCGCGCGGATACCGTTGATGTTATAAGTAGCAAGCTTTACTGTCGGCATTGAAGGATTCCCGAGTTTTTCGCCTCGTCCAAGAAGGAGCATGTTATGACGAAACTGGAGAAAGCGATCCGCCGCGAATTGGTGATCAAGGATGTTACCTACACGGTCGTCATCGATCCGACCGGCCTGAAGCTCACCGAGAAAGGCCGTCGCAAAGGTATCGAGCTGAAGTGGACGGATGTGGTCAGCGGCGACGCCGGCATCGCGGCCGCGTTGCAGGGTTCGCAGCAATAACGGATCGGCGCTAATCGATCTCCAGACGACGTTCCGGCACGCGCCGGGACGCCGTCGAACACCTCGCTATTTCGATACGGCTTCGAGCTGCGCCCGCCACGTGGGTCGGTGGTCGATGTCGCGCGCTCGTCGGCTTCGTCGAACTTCGCCTCGCCGATCAGCACGTAGATCGGCCGCAGCGCTTCGGTGTGCTGACAGATGATGCGGAAGCACGCCAGCAGAGGACCGGCCAGCAAGATGCCGATCAGTCCCCACAGCCAGCCCCACACCAGCAGCCAGACGAATACCACCACCGGATTCACCGCCAGCCGCCGGCCGATGACCGTGGGCGTGACCAGCTGGCCTTCGATGAACGCGAGGCAGAGGAACGTGCCGGGCACCGCGAAGGCGTGACCGAGGCTGTCGACAAACGTCGAGAATCCGACCATGGTCAACACGACGGCGCTGACCGTCGAGCCGATGTACGGCGCGAAATTGAACAGGAACACCATCGCGCCCCACAGCAGCGCGTTGGGAACGCCGAGCAGCGTCATCGCGAGCGCCGTCGCGCAGCCGAGCCCGAGGTTGATGATCGTGATCGTCTGCAGATAGCGCGACATTTCTCTCTGGATATCGCGCGCGATGCTCACGACGATTTTCTTCTCCGGCATGCCCGGCGCGATTTCGACCAGTCGTCGCAGGAAGTTGTCGCCCGACGACAGAAAGAAAAAGATCATCAGAATGGTGGCGGCGATCGATTCGAGCACGCGCGGCGTTCCCGCCGCGACCGCGCTCAGCGGACTGGAACCGTCCTTGACGATCACCTGCTGCGCGTTGGTGTTCGGTGTTCCGGTGAGATCGCTCAGGCTTTCGGTGGCCTTCTGCGCCTGCTGCACCGGCGCGCGCCACTCCTTCAATCGCTGCGACACCGAATGGATCGCCGTCGGCGCCTTGGACACCCAATCCTTCGCGGGCTGCGCGAGCGAATACAACGCGCCCACCGATGCGCCGATGATGGCGAGCACGATCAGCCCGCTCGCCAGCGCGCGCGGCAAGTGCAATCGTTGCAAGGCCCCGGCGAGCGGCGAGAACAGCAGCGAGAACAACAGCGCGAGCATGATCGTGCTGATGATGTCCTGCGCCAGGTAGCACGCGCCGACGACGGCGAGCACCGACAGCAGCACGAGACAGCGCGAGATCGTCGCCAGCCGGACGGCGGTGGGCCGGACGGGTCGCGAGACGGTGGGCAGGATGGCTCTATTCGGATCCGACACGCGACGCTCCAGTGTGAACTTCAGGCCATTGGCCCACAGCGTTTAGCGGAACCATCCTTTACCCGGACTTAAGGGCTGGTCGTGCGACGCCACATCGCGCAGAACGCACTGGCCCAGGAGCGGGCATTGCGTGGGCGTGACCGGTTTCTTACAGTCCGCGCATGCTTGAGCTTTCCAAGACCGAGCCAATGGCTGTCGGACATCTGAGATATGTCTTTCAGCACCCGGAAAATCCCGCGTATCTGATCAAAGTCATGCGTGCCGACGCTGTCGATGCACGCATCGTGAAAGGCCGCTGGTACAAGAAGCTGCCGCGCACGCGCGAGTACATCGGCTACGTGCGCGAGCTGAAAGGAGTACATCGTCTCGCAGGCGCGTCCGCACAGCCGTAACGCGCCGATCGCGCGGATGATCGGTCTGGTCGACACGGATCTCGGGCTCGGACTGGTCGCGGAAAAAGTTTGCGGACCCGACAATAAACTCGCCCGCACGCTCGCCGCGCTTTATGCCGAACATCGCGGATTCGACGAAATACTCGAACGCGAGCTCGACGTGTTCTATCGCGGACTCGCCGACGCCAACGTCATCGTCGGCGACATGCATGCGTGGAACATCGTGTACGGCAGCGATTCGCGCGGCGGTCCGCGCCTGGTTCTGATCGACGGCTTCGGCGAAAAGAACATCATCCCGATGGCCTCGATGAGCCGCCGCTACAACGCGCGCAACACGGCACGGCTGTATCGACGCATGCGCGCGCAAGCCATTGCGCTGATTCCGCTCGAGGCGCGCTGATCAGGCGCCGTCTTTGGTTTCTTCTTCGTCTTTCGGCGGAGCGGGGAGCATCCCGCGGTCACCGCGTCGTTGCCGAACAGCCACCATTCGCGCCGGTTCGCTTCGCCGACACGCTGCGCTTTGGTCTTGTCGACGCAATCGCCCATCGCCTCGTCGAGGATGAAAATGCGGCGATGGCCGGGGTCCGCCGCGAGCCATTGCGTCGCCGCCGCGTACTGTTTGCTCCACGCAAGATTGAAGCCGAAATCCTGCACCGGTCCTTGCGCCATCAGCAGGTTCTGCTCTTTCCACGCGACCAGTCCGATCTGCGTATCCGCGCCGGCCATTTCGCGCGCGCGGCGCATCACGCCCGCCGACGAACTCGAATCGTTGAGCAGCGGATACGCCCAGAAACTCCACACCAGCCAGAACGCCGCGATGCCCGCGAGCAGGGCGTGCACACCGCGACGCGGCCGGAAGATCGCCGCCGCCGCGAGGAACGCGGCGCCGATCACGAAGATCATGCCCCACACCGCCTGCGCGAGATCGTCGAGTTCGCGTCGCTGCAACATCGCTTCGAACGCGGCGGAGTGACCCTGCATCGTCCACACGCCGGCGCCGATGAAGAACAATCCGCCGATCAGCACGAACGCGAACGCAAGCTTGCGCATCCAGCGCGTCGAGGCGATCTCGTCGAGATACGGCGCCATCGCGAGCGCGAGCATCGGGATGCACGGAATCACATACACATCGCGCTTGCCGTGCGGAATGCTGAAAAAGACGATCGTCATCAGCGTCCACACCAGCGGCAGCATCACGCGCGCTTCGCCGAGTTTCAGGTCGCGCGCCCAGCGCGGCACCGCGCCGATGTAGAACAGCGACATCGGAAACCAGTTGAACACGACGATCGGGATGAAATACCACCACGGCTGCGGATGCGCCCACGAGCGCGCATAGCGATCCGCGGTTTGATGGAAGAAAATGTCGTTGACGTACGCCGCGTATTGCGGCTCGCCGCGCGCCTTCGCGGCGAGCACCACGGCGGCCGCCCACGCGAGAATCGGCAACAGAAACGCGACGAGCCCGCCCAGCCAGCGCAACGCGCTGTGCGAGGTTCGCGTGACGTCCCATCCACGCATCCGCGCGAACAGATATGGAATGAACATCAGGAACGCGAGGATGCCGACGCCTTTGGTGATCACGCCGACGCCCGCGGCGAAACAGGCGAGCCAGTACAACCGCCAGTTCGGTCCGCGTAACAGGTGAATCAGCAAACCCCAGTTCGCCAGCGTGATCCATCCGGTGACGAGCGGATCGATCTGTGCGCGCTTCATCTGATACATGAACTGGAACGCGAACAGGACGGCGATCGACGCGTACAGACCAGCGCGATGATTCCAGAAACGCCGCCCGAGATCGTAGGTGAGCCACAGCACGCCGAGCGCGGCGAGCAGCGACGGCAGCAGGAACGCGACGCGCCACGAGCGCGTCACCTCATAGCCTGCGGCCTCCATCCAGAACAGCACGGGCGGCTTGTCGGAATAAAGCTCGGTGCCGCGGTGCGGGAAGAGCCAGTCGCCGCTTTCGACCATCTGCTTCGCGGCGAGCGTGAAGCGCGGTTCGTCCGACGGCCACGGATCACGCAGCCCGATACCCGCGGCGAGGATGACGAGCGCGAACAACAGGAACAGCCACAGCTCGCGACGCGCGCGCGAGTCGGCTACGGTATCGAGCATCGTTCGAGCCTGCGTAAACGGTGCGCGTATGCTAGCAGCCGCGCGAATGCAGGCGCCGATTCAGCGCAGGCGTATCACCGTGTCAGCGCAGGCGAAAGAGCGTCCGCACCAGCAACGCGCTGCCGACGGCGACGACGGCGAGCGAAGTCCACGGATATTCGCGGATCAGCTCGGCGAGCGCATTTTCCGGATCGCGACCCTTCAGTGCATCCTTGAGGTTGCCGCGCACCGTCGGTTTGACTTCGCGGCTGGCGCGACGAGCGCCTTTCGCCGTCGCATCGAGCACGCGCGACGCACCGCGTTGGACGTCGCGGGCTAGGGTTTCGGCGTCATCGGCGAGCGCCTTGTCGGATCCATTCGTGTAAGCCATGTCCATCTCCCTGGTTGTGTGCAGCGAATTGTGGGGCGGCGTGGCTGTCCGCCCGCTGAAGGGCACAATGTCATGAGCAATATCCTAAACTTGGACATGACGACAGCGACGCCTCCGATGCCCGATCTCCCGCCGACCGACCTGTCTACGCGAATCGCCGCGTACATCGACGATGCATTGCGCGCGGCACTCGACGTACTCGCCGGCGATACCGTTTCCGATCAGGACGTACACGATGCGCGCAAGTCGCTGAAGAAAGCGCGAGGCGGATTGCGCCTGCTGCGTCCGGCGATGGCTGACGACATGTTCCGCGCGCACAATCTGGCGCTGCGCGACGCGGGCCGGTTGCTCTCGCCGTTGCGCGACAGCCATTCGCAGATGCAGTTGTTCCGCAGTCTCGAAGACGAAACGTCGCAGCAGAGTGCGCACATCGAGTCGGCGCTTTACGCGGACCACTCTCAAGCCCGTCATGAACTTCGACACGACCAACGCACGCGCGCGCTGTCAGGAAATGATCGTGCAAGTGCGCGGTGCATTCGATAGCGGTTTCGGCAATGCGCAGTCGAACAGCGAAGGCTTGCGCCGTATTTACCGCAGCGGCCGCCGCGCGTGCGCGCGGGCGCGCAAGAAAGATACCGCGGAGCGGCGCCACGAATTGCGCAAACAGGCAAAGTATCTGCGTGTCGCGCTCGACGTAATCGGCGCACCCGAATACGAGGACGCCCGCCATCGCGCGCGCCGGGTGGCGTCGTGGCTCGGCGAGGATCACGATCTGGCCGTATTGCGCGATCGTATCGAGCGCATCGGCGAGGAATCGGGAAAACGCTGGTCTCACCGCATCGAAGAACGACAGGAAAAACTGCAGCGCAAGGCATTTGCGAAAGCGCAGGAACTGTTCGACGAAAAGCCAAAAATGTTCCTGTCCAAATTTGGAAACAGCGATGGCGATTGAGATCGAGCGCAAGTTCCTCGTGCAAGGCGACGCATGGCGCAGCTACGCCGGCGTTTCGATCAGGCAAGGTTATCTCGCTCGCGAACGCGGGCACAGTGTGCGCGTGAGGATCGCCGGCGATCGCGCGACGCTCACGATCAAAGCCGGCACAAATACACTGAAACGATCGGAGTTCGAATACGAAATCCCACTCGCCGATGCCAGCGAGCTTCTCGCGCTTTGCACGCACACGATCGAGAAGACGCGTCGCGTTGTCGACGTCGACGGAACGACGTGGGAAGTCGATGAATTCGGCGGCCAGAATGCGGGATTGGTGATCGCCGAAGTGGAACTCGACAGCGAAAATCAGGTGTTCAACAAACCATCGTGGATCGGACGGGAAGTAACCGACGACAGCCGTTATCTCAATTCCGAGTTGGTGGCACATCCGTTTGAGACGTGGATGGACTCAAGCGGCGACCAAAAATTCTGAGTTGGAGCATGTCTCCAACAATTGGCGATTTCGCATTAGCTACGCGGGTGTATCGTGCAGTGAGCATATTTCACGGCGCCTTCACGTCGCGCATTCCCCAGACGATGTTGGAACTTCCCTCAGCGTTTCGCTGCGAATTGCAGTAGCCGCTGCTAACGTCGCTTAGACGCAATCGACTGTAAGAATTTACAGCAGCAACCCTTGACGGGTTGTGCCCATTCTGACGTGGAGCGGCGAACTCAACCGATTCGCTGTGGGGAAATATGCCATCTGTCAGTCTCTGGGAGACGAACATGAAACCGAGCAATTGTCGGACGTTGTCGATGTGCGCGTTGATTTGCGGTGCACTGTCACTCACAGTCGCATCGGCTTCGCCGATTCCACTTTCAAACAATGATTTTTCTGATCCGGCCAACGACGGTTCCGTCGGCGGCGGACTTCTCGGCGCCAGCGGAGACGGTCCGATCGGCACGGGACCTTGGCAGGGAAACTACGCAGGCGTTCTTGGATTGCTCGCGCCGCCGGTGCTGAGCATCGATAACGGCGAAGCGCGGATTTCCCAAATCGGCGTCGGCGTTCTCGGTATCGCCAACAAGGGCGCGTTTTACCAGAACACCAATGTCGCCGTGCAGCCGTCGCGACATTACGTACTCGCGGCCGATATGGGAGCCGACAGTCTGTTGACGATCGCACTGCTCGATGGCGGCAACGCCGGACTCGCTCTCAGCGCAGGCAGTGCGCTGCTTGGTTCGACTTCGACCGCGTCGAATGTTGCGATCACGGGCGCGACGCTCGGCCGTTCGCACGTCGCATTCGCTTACGACAGCTCAGCCTCCGATTCGGCAACCTCAAAGCCTCGCTGTTCGCCTATCCGACCGGCATTATTGCCATCGACCTCCTCTCGAATGTCGATTTCGACAACGTGGTACTGACCTCAGCGCCGATGACACCCTTGCCGCCAGCCGCGGTGAGCGGCATGGCCGGCACACCACAGGCTGCGAAGGTGAACACCAGTTTCGATTCGCCGCTCGTGGTGTACGTCACCGACGCCGAAGGCAATCCTCTCCAGGGCGTGACCGTCACGTTCGCGATGCCGTCGACGGGTGCCAGCGCCGTACCGTCCTTGACCACGGTAGTGACCGATGTCGGAGGTCGCGCGCAAATCACGGCAGCCGCAAACGGCACATCCGGCACGTACAACGTCGTGGCCACCGCCGCCGGTGTCGCCACGCCGACGGCGTTTCGTCTGACCAATACGGGACCCAGCCAGCCCGCGATAACCAGTGTCGCCGGTGGGAATCTTTCGCAGGCCCAGACGGTAACGTTGGGATTCCAATGCCGACTCGCCGTGCAGGTCTTCGAAGGTGCGGATCCCGCGCCGGGAGCCACTGTCGTTTTCACCTCGCCCTCGGCCGGTGCATCGGCATTGCTCACCGACGGAAGCACGTCCGGTTCGCAATTGACCGAGACCACGAACGCCAACGGCATCGCCTCGGTGAGCGCGACGGCCAACGTCGTGCCGGGCTCATACGTGGTTGCGGCTTCTTTGACGGCATTGTCGTCCGGCCCGCTGGGCACACCGCAACAGGTGGCAACGTACCCGATGACCAATCTCCCGATCGGCGACCGGCTATTCGCACATGGATTCGAGCAGGAACCCGCCCTGTGCGGTGATTTCATCCAGTAGCAATCCGAGCGGCTGGCAGGCCCGCAACGGCCTGCCATGCCGTCCCCGGATACGAAATTCGTGTCCAACTTTCTGGCTACTTGTGGAGGTCTTCCGATGCGGTCGCCATCACTTTCCATACCCGCGCGTCGTTCCGGTGGAGGCCGAGCCCGTGACGAATCCATCCATACGAACGTCGCCGCACGCAAACGCGTCCACCGGCGCAAACGCGAAGCGGTCGTCGTGGTCGACAACGTGCTGACCGCCCGCTCATGCGACGCCTGCCTCGGACTATGGACGCTGGAAGCTCACCACACCGGCGACGTCGCTCTAATGCTGGATGGACAGGAAATCGCGTTCCTCTCGCACAAGCAGGGCGGCGCGATGATGTCGATGGACGCCTGTCCCTACATTCGCGCCGCGGATATCACGTCGGCTTTATTGGCCGGACTCGCCGTAGAAGTTGGTGCGCACGTGCGGGCTGAACTCGAAGTCGCCCTGGCGCGATGGATACCGCTGTACTTCGAACTCTGACGGAGACTGACTGCGCGCCGACACGCCACGGCTAATGCGCCTGTCGCTCGCGCATCTTGCATCGACTTTCGATGCTCCGCGCCCAAGTTTCAGTCTTAGGGTTATTTTGCAACTAGCTTTCATCGACTCATGCGCAGCAATGGGGAGATTTCGCGCTGGTGACGCTCTCAGGCGTTCCGGGATTGTGGACGGTTTCAGCACTGTCTATCGAGGCGTGAATTATCGCGGTGGTTGCGGCATCGGTGGAGGGAGTTCACGGGGCTGTGGCAGACTTCCGACGCCGTGACCAGATTCGATACTGAATGCTGGCGATAACAACGATATACAAAAACAAGCCGCAGGCGCATCCGGTGAGAATTGGCCAGCCCCACGCCGGCGGATTGCGAGCTGTGGAGAACAGAGTGATGGCGATTACGACGATCATTAGAAGCCACGGACCGGAATGCAACATCATTGCCCCGAACACCGGCCAAAACGGTTTGCCTGCTGCTTTCGCCTGGGCACGTTCCGTGACAACGATTGCAGCCGACAAGGCGATTTTCGAGCAGACGATAAAGCCAGCGAGCGCGCCGACAAATAGCAAAGTGAAGTCATTCACCGGATTAAGATACCGCAGCTAGCCCGGAGCGGTCTGACTGGATAGATCGCCATCCATTTCGAGAAGGTCATTCGCCTGCCGGTAGAGGCCCTGCGAAACCAAAACAGCTGCTTGCGCCGCCGTAGCGACATGAATATCCGAAATAGATGGCAGAGCCGCAGCGGCGATTTTTCCAAGCTGCGAAACTGATTCGACAAAGTCAGCTCGGATTTGCGGAACAACCATAATGGGGCTAGCGTCGTCTGCTATGGCAATCGAGACCGGGAGCAGAAAGAAACTAAGAGTTGCCTTACTGGGAGCTTGTGAAAGCGCAGAGACAATGTGAGGCAGCGCTGCAAGAGAAGCGGAATAGTTTGAGCCTTGATGATAAAGATTGCTCCACAAGGAAAACCAAGGCTCTGATTTCCAGTCGTGCTCTGCAGGAAAATTCTCAATCACATTGAGCAGATTTGGAAGATCGTCCGCTGGTCCATAAGCATGACGCAGCTCATGCCATTCGATATTTTGTATCGTTCTCATGCAGCGATGTTCTCCGATTTGAGCTACGCGATTCACTGCCGCGGCGCGCGCGATCATGCCACAGATGTTGGATACCCCAGCTTGCCCGCAGCAGCGCGATCCAGCAGATACTATTTCGGGAACTCGAATACGCTACCTTTCTTGATAAGGATTCTATGGGTCACTTTTCCGATTTCGCTGCTTTGATTCATCCGAAGCGAGACATCAGATTCAAATGTGATGGAAGCAAGCTGTTGAAGCCCCCGCATGTTGCGAAACAGTACCCGAACGTTACCGCTTTCTTGGAGCTTCTTAAATTCGTCGCCTTCGAGTTGATCGAACCATTCCCAGCTAAACGACTGCTTGTCACGTTTCGCCCAAAGACCAAAACCGTCGATCCGATTTTCCCTATAAATGCTGGCACCTACCCGATAACCATCTGCGAGTTCAATCGACTCGGACAAAAAAGTCTTTTTGCCGTCGCCTCGTTGTTCAACCTGAACGCTGGGCGATGAATAGCTTTTTGTGCCACTTGCAATCTCTCTAGGATTCGTTGCATCAGTGTAATCCGTGATTACGTAAGCGATTGCAACTGCGTCACTCATGCGTGGCTCATTCTTTGTATTGAACGTGCCGAAAAGAAGTAATGCGGTCGCGCCGCCGAGGACCAGACCTCCAAAGGCACAAAGTATCCACCGGAACTGAGGGCGAACATTCATGCAGTCTCAAGCCATGTTTGTTGAGCTGGGGCGGTCGTTGCCGCGATGCGCGCGATCATGCCACACGTTGGCTGCGCTGCTCGCGCCCAGCATGAGCTTTTTTGATGAATCCGCCTGCGAACAGGCTGACAAGCGCCAGCGCCAAGAAGAATCCTGCAAAAGATCCAGAAGCATGTGACAAGAAGAGAACCGCGGGACCGCCAAGGACCGAAAGCAGGCCGCCGTAGTAGAGGATTTCGGAAAGTATCCAGAGACGTTTGCGCATGTTTGGATCATCTCACGTCGCGATCGGCTCGCACGCTTGGATCATCGGCCTGCTCGCCTTTCAACAATGCCAATGAGATGGCTCGCGAGAATCAGCATTTCGACCGCCTCGTGCGGCTCCACGGTCACAGAGCGGTGGCTATGAGGATTTTTATAGGATCCTAGCGCGCCAGCCATCAAACTCGAGAGAGCTTCCTGCTCGGCTACCAAACTTTCATGGTCAGCAAGAACGCCAGAGTTCGGTTTGAAAGCTTTTCGAGCTAGGTCGGTGCCGATGTCGGAAGCTGAAAGGCTTGCTGCTTTGCGTATAGCAACTTCAAGTTCCTTGAAGCTCTGAAAAACTGCGGCCTCATACTCGCCACGCGCGAACATCGCCCAAACAGATTGAGCGATCGAAGCATGCAACATCTTCTGCGGTAGCATTGACGCTCGCCGATAAGCCTCCAGCTTTTCTGGCGTCGCATTTGCCTTTCCGCGGCGTGTGACGAACTCCCAGCCACCACCGTATGTTTCTGGCAAGGGAGCGAGCATTCCCTCGCGCTGGAGCCATACCCAAGCCTCCATTACCGCCTTTTGAACTTCTGCTACGGCATTGTGTGGATACTTCGCAAAATTGTGCTGACTGGCGAAATTTTGAGCATTGATCTGAGTATGCTGCCCGGTCTGAACGAGATGCTGCAGCACAATGCCGGCCAGTTCTTCTGGCTCAAGTGACAACACCAATTGGTGGTCTGGCGCGAAGTCATCAAATGTCATGCGGAAATTCTCGCACTTTGGGACATCTTGGGTCTGCGCCGTAACTTCGGCCGCTACTTAGATGTCCAATTTATTGCCCGTGGTTCATGTCTACAGTTATAGTTCGGAAAGCGCAGCGCCATTGCGAATCCACCGCTGATTCGCGTCGGGTTCCGCGTTGGGAACCGCAGGTGGAAATCCGAAAAAATGGACTAAAATCAGCGACTTAGAATGGGTCGTGGCGGAGAGGGTGGGATTCGAACCCACGTTACGGCAAAACCGTAAACCGGATTTCGAATCCGGCGCATTCGACCACTCTGCCACCTCTCCGGCTGAGGGGTGTCGAAGGGCGCGAATTTTACGGGGCGCGGCAACAATACACAACCGCCGGGGGATTTCGCTGCGATTTGGGCGGATTCAGGCGGAAAAAATACAATGCGCTCCGAAACGCCGCGGTCGGCTCGACGCGGATTGCTGGACTTCATCTTTATGCGAGAAAACCATGCCTAATATCGGTCAAGTGCTTCGCGACGAGATCGCCCGCATCAGCCGGCGCGAGTCGCGCAAACAATCCTCCGTCCTGCAGCGCGCGTCGGCGGCGTACCGGCGCGACATCGCCGCGCTCAAACGCGAGATCGCCACGCTGCGGCGTGAGGTCAAGAAAAAGTCCTCGTCGAAATCGGCTGCGGTGGAGCCGTCGGCGGCAACGCAAGGCAAGCTGCGTTTTCGTGCGGATGGATTCCGTACGATGCGGCGTCGCCTGGGATTGTCCGCGTCGCAGCTCGGCAAGTTGCTCGGCGTCAGCGAGCAGTCGATCTACAACTGGGAAACGAAAACCGCGACGCCGCGCAGTTCCCATTTGCCGACCATCGCGCGTCTGCGGACGTTGGGCAAGCGCGAAGTCCAGCAGTTGCTGGAACGCGCGAAAACCTGACGACGCGCGGGCAACAGCAACCTTTTTCCTCGTTTCCGCATCTGGGCGTTCATAGACGCCACTCGCTCGACGCGCGTTCGAAACCGAACGCGCGTCGACGATAACGGACACTGACGTTGCTACTTCGATAGCGTCAGACGCCGCAGGCGCGCAGCAAGCGTTCGGCCGGGCCGTGGCACATCGCGTGCAAAACGGCGCGCCGACCGCACAGACGAGGCCATGGGAATGTCGCTGTTGCAAAACCTGCGCTACATCGTCCGCAGCCTGAGCAAGACGCCGGGTTTCTCGATCGCTGCGATCGTCATCCTCGCGCTCGGCATCGGCGCGAACACGGCGATCTTCAGCATCGTCGACGCGGCGCTGTTGCGGCCGCTGCCGTTCGATCAGCCCGATCGGCTCGTGCAACTCTGGCACACGCCGCCGGCGAAACAGTTTCCGGGAACCAAGACATTCGCGCTGTCCGCGGCGAACTATCTCGATTGGGAATCGCGCAACGACGTCTTCGAACGATCGGCGATCTACAACGCGGCGTCGTTCCGCATGACCGAAAAAGGCAGCGAGCCCGAAGACCTGCAGGCCGGCCGCGTCGAATCGGGTTTCTTCGATCTGTTGCGCGGCCACGTCGCGCTCGGTCGCGCGCTGAACGACAGCGACAGCAAACCGGGCAACGATCACGTCGCCGTGCTCGGCCATCGTCTGTGGCAATCGCGCTATGCGGGCGATGCGCAGATCGTCGGCAAGAGCCTCGTGTTGAATGGCGAAACCTATTCGATCGTCGGCGTGATGGCCGATGATTTTCGCAAACCCGACTATGCGCAACTGTGGGTGCCGCTGGTGTGGGATGCGCAGGAAAAGACGGTTCGCGGCGAGCATCATTTCTCCGCCGTCGCGCGCTTGAAACCGGGTGTGAGCGTCACGACGGCGCAGTCGCAACTCGATGCGATCTCGGCGGCGCTCGCGCAGCAATATCCCGCCGACAACGCAGGGTGGGGCGCGCTGGTCATGCCGCTGCACGAGGCGACCGTCGGCGACGTGCGCAAACCGCTGTTCGTTCTGCTCGGCGCGGTGGCGTTCGTGCTGCTCATCGCATGCGCCAACGTGGCGAACCTGATCCTCGCCAAGACGCTCGATCGGCGCAAGGAAATCGCCATCCGCACCGCGCTCGGCGCCGGACGTTTCGCCATCATGCGTCAGATCCTGTCCGAGTCGGTCGCGCTGTCGGTTGCGGGCGCCTTGCTCGGACTCGTCGTCGCGCATTTCGCCGTCAAGCTCGTCACCGATTTTCTCGGCGCGATGCTTCCGCATCTGGTGCAGGTGAAACTCGACGTCACCGTGCTCGCGTTCACGCTGCTCATCGCCGTGATCACCGGCATCGCCGCCGGATTCATTCCGTCATGGCGCATGTCGGCGGCCGATCCGCAGGATGCGCTGAAAGAGGGCGGCCGCGGCGGCTCGGCGGGTTTGAGTCTCGCCACGCGCAACGCGCTCGTCGTCGGTGAAGTGGCGTTGTCGCTGGTGTTGCTCGTCGGCGCCGGACTGATGGTGCGCACGTTGTGGAACCTGCGCGACGTCGATCCGGGATTCGATCCCGCGCACGCGCTGACCGCGACCGTCGGCGTCGCCGCCAACGACTACAAGACCATCGATCAGGAACTCGCTTTCATGGACGAATCGCTGCGCCGTCTGCGCGCGGTGCCGGGTGTGGAAGCGGCCGGTTTCTCCGACAGCCTGCCGATGCAGGACGGTTCCACGCAGCCGGTCGCCGTCGCCGGACAGGAAGTCGTCGACATGTCGCATCAGCCGGAAGTGTCGGTGCGCATGATCACGCCGGGATTTTTTCCGGCGCTGCACGTGCCCGTCACGCGCGGGCGCGACTTCAACGATCAGGACAACGCTCATTCGCTGCCCGTCGTCATCGTCAGCGAAGCGATGGCGAAGCAGTTCTGGCCCGGACAGGATCCGATCGGCAAGCGCCTCACGCTGACGTTTTTTCCGAAGGACGCGCGCGAAGTCGTCGGCGTCGTCGCCGATGTCAAGGAGCGCGGACTCGACTACGCCGCGCCGATTTCGACGCTGTACTGGCCGATCGCGCAGTTCTACATGCCCGAAAGCATGGGACCGTTTCATGCCGTCGCGCTGCAGTTGTCGATGCGCACCGGCAACGATCCGCTATCGGCCGCGAGCGCTGTGCGCGCGACGTTCAAGGAGATCGCGCCCGACATGCCCATTCGTGATCTGCGTACCCTGCAGTCCATCGTCGACGAATCGCTGTCGTCGCAACGTTTCACCCTGTTCCTGCTCGCCGCGTTCGCGGGATTGGCCATGCTGCTCGCCGGCGTCGGTATATACAGCGTGCTTGCCTACACGGTACGCCAGCGCGTGCGCGAAATCGGCATGCGCATGGCGCTCGGTGCGCCGCCGCTTGCGC
This sequence comes from uncultured Gammaproteobacteria bacterium, assembly GCA_963814225.1. GTDB lineage: Bacteria > Pseudomonadota > Gammaproteobacteria > Xanthomonadales > Rhodanobacteraceae > Rudaea. The sequence continues at coordinate 48,711 of CAWFCC010000011.1, forward strand.
TGTTGCGCAAGTTCGTCCTCGACGGATTCAGGCCGACATTGCTCGGCGTCGCAATCGGCATTGTCGTCGCGCTGATTCTCGCGCGTGTGCTCGGCAGTCTCGTGTTCGGCGTGCAATCGACGGACCTGCTCACGCTGTGCACGGTCTCGCTGATGTTGACGGCGGTCGGTCTTCTCGCCAGTGCGATTCCGGCGTGGCGCGCGACGCGCGTGAGTCCGCTCGCTGCATTGCGCGACGAATGAGCTGTTCGTTTTCCGATTCCACTGTCCGGAATCGGACGTTACCGAAACCACAGACACCATAAAAACCGCAGTGCGACGCCATTTGCGGGTCTGGCATCAAAGCTGCTCTGGTGACGGTATGGACATCAAACGCGACGATCTGAAACTCAAGAAACGCCGCAAACAAATCACGATCGGAAGCGTGGTCGGCGTGCTTCTGCTCGGCGCCTCGTTCGGCGTTGCGCACCTCAAACCCGCCGCGCCGCTGGTGGAGCGTTCGAGCGTGTGGCTCGACACCGTGAAGAAAGGCGAAATGCTGCGCGAAGTGCGCGGACCCGGCACGCTGGTGCCGAAGGAAATCCGCTGGATCACGGCCGAGACGGCCGCGCACGTCGAACGCATCGTCGTCAAGCCCGGCACGCCGGTGCAGGCCGACACCGTGCTGATCGAATTGTCGAATCCCGAAGTTCAGGAACAACTCGCGCGTGCGCAGGCCGACCTCAACGCGATGCGCGCCGACAACGCCGCGAAAAAGATGACGGCCGAAAACCAGGTGCTCGATCAGAAGGCAAACTACGCCGGCTACGAAGCCGACTACGAATCCGCCCGCGTCGAAGAAGAAGCCAAACAGGACCTCGCGCACCGCGGCATCATTCCCGAGATCCAGTATCGCCAGATCCAGCTCACCGCGCAGCAGCGCAAGGTGCGTCTGGAAATCGAGCGCGAGCGCATGGCGAAATTCCAGCAGATGGTGAAGTCGCAGATGGCCGCCGACGATGCGCGGCTGAGCCAGCTCGCGACCACGCTCGAGTTGCGCCAGCGTCAGGCCGATTCGCTGAAACTGCGCGCCGGCATCACCGGCGTGCTGCAGGTGGTTCCCGTGCAGGAAGGTCAGCAGGTGACGGCCGGAACGAACCTCGCGCGCGTCGCGCGTCCTGACGTGCTGCGCGCCGAATTGCACATCGCCGAAACGCAGGCGAAAGACGTCACGATCGGTCAAAGTGTAAAAGTGGACACGCGCAACGGCCTCGTCGATGGCACCGTCGAGCGCATCGATCCGGCCGTGCTCGCCGGCACCGTGCAGGTCGATGTCGACATCACCGGAAAACTGCCGCCCGGCGCGCGTCCGGACCTGAGCGTCGAAGGCACCATCCAGCTCGAAAAGCTCGAGAACGTCGTCTATGTCGGCCGTCCCGCGTTCGGCCAGCCCCATTCCGACGTGCGCCTTTTCCGCGTGAATCCGAACGACGGCACCGCCGATCGCGTGCCGGTAAAACTCGGCCGCAGTTCCGTCAACGCCATCGAAATCACGCAAGGGCTTAAACCCGGCGACCAGGTCGTGCTGTCTGATACCACGGCGTGGGACGCGTACGACCGTATCCGCCTCGATTGAGAATTCGCATGAATACGCGTTGGACAGTGACACGTCTCAGCACGTCATTCCCGCGAAAGCGGGAATCCAGTGCCTTGCTCTTTGCCACATGCATCAGAAGCAAAGTCGCTGGATTCCCGCTTTCGCGGGAATGACGAGATAAAAGACTGCGGCGCATTGAAACAACAACCACGGATTTTCCATGAACGAAACGACACAACCGCTCATCGAACTGGATTCCATCAAGAAGGTGTTCCTCACCGATGAAGTCGAGACGCACGCGCTCGCCGGCGTACACATTTCCATTTTTCCCGGCGAGTACGTTTCGATCTCCGGTCCATCCGGCTGCGGAAAGTCGACGCTGTTGTCGATCCTCGGCCTGCTCGACAGCCCGAGCGAAGGCAACTACCAGCTCAACGGCGTCGCCGTGGCGGACATCGGCGCCAACGAACGCGCGCGCATCCGCAACAAGGAAATCGGTTTTATCTTCCAGGCGTTCAATCTCATCGGCGATCTGTCGGTGTTCGAGAACGTCGAACTGCCGCTCACCTATCGCGACGGCATGACCAAGCAGGAACGCCGCGAACGCGTGGTCGAAGCGCTCGAACGCGTGGGCATGGCGCATCGTCTCAAGCACTATCCGGCGCAGTTGTCCGGCGGTCAGCAGCAGCGCGTCGCCGTCGCGCGCGCGCTGGTCGGACGGCCGTCCATCCTGCTCGCCGACGAACCGACCGGCAATCTCGATTCGAAAAACGGCGAAGCCGTGATGACGCTGCTCGACGATCTGCACCAGCAGGGCGCCTCGATCTGCATGGTCACGCACGATCCGCGTTACGCCGAATTCGCGCAGCGCAAGATCTTCATGTTCGACGGCCGCGTCGTCGACGAAGCGACCATGCATCGTCTGCGTCATGAAGAAGACCAGCGCCTGACGCGTCCGCGCGAACGCGTGACATCGTAATCGATGATGGCCAACACACTTCGCGATGTGCGCTTCGGCTGGCGCCAGCTTATGGCGCGGCCGGGTTTTGCCTTTGCCGCCATCCTCACGCTCGCGCTCGGCATCGGCGCGAACACGCTCGTCTTCGCGCTGATCGACGGCGTGTACATGCGCGATTTGCCGTATCGGCAATCGAGCGCACTCGTTGATGTTTATTCGAGCATGTCGAAATTCGGCGGCGGATTCGACACGCTGTCGATCCCCGATTATGTCGATCTGCACACGCAGGTTCCCGCGCTCGCGGATAGCGCGTTGTATACCGGCGCGAATTTCTATCTCGCCGAAGGCGGCGCGCCAGAACGAATCGAAGGTCTGCGCGCGACGCCATCGCTGTTTTCCACGCTCGGGGTTGGCGCGGCGTCGGGCCGCGTGTTCGCAGCTGACGACGCGGTCGTGGGACGCGACCGCGTCGTCATCCTTTCCGACACCTTATGGCGCAACCGTTTCGACGCCGATCCCAACATCCTCGCGCGCAGCCTGCGACTCGACGGCGAAAGTTATCGCGTCATCGGCGTGATGCCGGCCGGTTTCATGTTTCCTCGCGTCGAAGCCGGGCTGTTCGTACCGTACGCCTTCAAGCAGGAACAACTCAGCGATGACCAGCGCGGCGTCAACGATTCGCAGATGGTCGGCCGACTCGCACCCGGCGCGACGATCGCGCAGCTCGACGCGCAAGCCGCCGCCGTTATCCGGCACAACATCGAACGCACCGCGGCGGGCAAGGACGGCGATTCGTACAAGCACTGGGTCACCGAAAGCGGACTGCGCTTTGGCGCGCGTCCACTGCGCGATCAACTCTCCGGCCGCAACGCCGGTGAACTGATTTTGCTGCAGGGCGCGTGCGCGCTCGTGCTGCTCATCGCGCTGGCGAATGTCGCCAACATGTTGCTCACGCGGCAGAGTGCGCGACGTTCCGAATTCGCGATGCGCAACGCGCTCGGCGCACGGCGCAGCGATGTCGCGCGTCAGCTCACCATCGAAGCGCTGCTGCTGGCGGTCGCCGGCGCGGCGGTCGGACTCGTGCTCGCCTGGTTCGGCTTGCGCATCGTGGCGGCATCGGGATTGCTTCCGGCGTGGGCTCACTTCGCGATCGATGCGCGCACCGCTGCCTTCACGCTGGCGCTCGCCGTCGTTTCCTGCGTGCTGTTCGGACTGGCGCCGGCGTTCGCGTCCGCACAGGCTTTTGCACAAGCGGCATTGCGCGAATCCGCACGCACGCAAGGCAGCGGACGCGCCGCGAAACGCGTTCGCGCGACATTGGTCGTGGTGCAGCTCGCTCTCGCCGTCGCGTTACTGGCGGGCGCAGGACTTCTGCTGCGCAGCTTCGCCAACGCCACGCATCAGGATCCGGGATTCGCGAGCACAGATGTTCTAACCGCACATCTCACGCTGCCCAAATCGACATATCCCGATGACGCCGCGAAAGCGCGCGGTGCGCGCCGGATACTCGACGCGCTGCGCGCGTTGCCCGGCGTCGAAACGGTCGGTGCGACCACCAAGCTGCCGTTCTCCGGCGAAAACGGCGGCCTCGCTTTCCGCGTCGACGGCCGCGAAGACGATGGTTCGATACCGAACGCCGCGCTGCGCAGCGTCGATGAAAATTTCTTCGCCTCGCTGCAGATTCCGCTGCTGCGCGGCCGCACGTTCGAAAGCGCCGACTGGAACGCGCGCACACTGAGCGTCATCGTCGACGAAACATTCGCGCACCGCTTCTTTCCCGACAGCGATGCAGTGGGCCAGCGCATCACGCTCGGTTCGGAGCCCGGCGGCGATGCGTACACGATCATCGGCGTGGTCGGCAACGTGAAGCATTCCGATCTCGCCGCACCGAACACTCGGCCGACGTTCTATTTCGATCTGGGTGCGCGTCCGAGCGACAGTGTCTACCTCGCGCTGCGCACGCGCGACACATCGCCTGCGTTTATCGACGCGATGCGCGATGCCGTACGCGCGATCGATCCGGAACAACCGCTATTCAACATCGCCACACTGCAGCAACGCATCGCGATGTCGCTGACCGGACGCCGCGTGCCGCTGCAATTGCTCGGCATTTTCGCCGCGGCCGCGTTGCTGCTCGCCGCCATCGGCATTTACGCGGTGCTTGCGTTCAGTGTGCAGCAGCGCACCGGCGAAATCGGTTTGCGCATGGCCATCGGTGCGAGTGCATCGCAGGTTCGCCGTGGCGTGCTCGCCGATGGCGGCCGGCTGATCGGCATTGGTCTGGCCATTGGACTGCTTGCGGCCGTCATTGTCGGTTTCGCGCTGCGCAGCAGGCTATTCGGTGTCGATCCGGTCGATCCGGCGAGTCTCGCCATCGTTGCCGGCGTGCTGGGCTTTTTTGCTTTGCTTGCGTGCTGGTTGCCGGCCGAGCGCGCGGCGCGTCTAGATCCGCTGGTTGCCTTGCGTCACGAGTGAGGACGAACGCATGTTGAGTCACATCCTGCAGGATTTGCGCTACGGCTTTCGCGTATTGGCGTCGAAGCCTGGCTTCACGCTCGCGGCGGTGCTGACGCTCGCGCTCGGCATCGGTGCGAACACGGCGGTGTTCAGCGTCATCAATGGATTGCTGCTGCGGCCGCATGCCGTATCCGGAAGACACACGTCTGGTCGATACGTACAACACGTACCCGAACAATGATCTGATCTATGCGGGCATTTCGATTCCCGATTATCTGGATCGCCACGGCCAGGCCGACGCGCTTGCAGGACAGCGGCCTGTTCCATCCGCAAAGCTTCAATCTCAATGTGCAGGGCGCGCCGGAGCGGCTCAACGGTGCGGTGGCGACGCCGAGCGTTTTTTCCACGCTGGGCGTGTCCGGCCGTGTTCGGCCGGGTGTTCAACGACGAGGAAGGCAAGCTCGGCAACGACCATGTCGCGGTGCTGAGTTTCCCATTGTGGAAAAATGTATTCGGCGGCGACACCGCCATCGTCGGCAAGGACGTGGTGATGAACGGCGCGAATTATCGCGTCGTCGGCGTCATGCCCGAATCGTTCTTCTTTCCCGACCGCAAGACGCAGTTGTGGACATCGTTCGCGTTCACCGACGATCAGCGCAAAGACGATCAGCGCGGTCAGGAGTTCTCGATGATGATCGGACGCCTCAAGCCCGGCGCGACGATCGAACAGCTCGACGCCCAGATGGACGCGATCGTGCAGCGCAATCTGGAACGTCTGGCGCACACCAAGGACGGCGTCGGCTGGGCGCAGTTCGTCAAGGCTTCCGGATTCACGGGGCGCGCGCGTAGTTTGCGCACGGCGCTGGTCGGCGATCTGCGTCCGACATTGTGGCTGCTGCAGGCGCTGGTGACGTGCGTGTTGCTGATCGCCTGCGCGAACGTAGCCAATCTGATGCTGACGCGCCTGTCCGCGCGACAAAAAGAATTGTCGGTGCGCGCCGCGCTCGGCGCCGGACGCGCACGCATCGCGCGGCAACTGCTGATCGAAAGCCTGCTGCTCTCGCTGCTCGGCGGCCTTGCGGGGCTCAGCTTCGCCTACGCGAGCGTGGTGGCCATCGATGCGCTCGGCCTTGGCGGTGCGAGTTCGAGTTTCACGATCGGCATCGACACGCCCGTGCTCGTCTACGCGCTGCTGCTCGCCATCGGCCACTGGGTTGCTGTTCGCGTTGTTCCCGCTGCTGTCGTTGAAGTATGGCGCGTCGCTGTCGGGATTGAAGGAAGGCGGACGCGGCAACAGCGCAGGCCCAGCCGCCGGACGTCTGCGCGGCGCGCTCGCCGTGGTGCAGACTGCGATGGCTGTCGCGCTACTCGGCGTGTGCGGATTGCTGATCCGCAGCTTCATCGAAGTGCGCCAGCAGAGTCCGGGTTTCGTCAGCGACAACATCCTCAGCGCGACCATCGACCTGCCGAAGAACCGCTACGCCGATGATGCCAGCCAGGTGCGGTTCGACGAGCGGCTCCTGCAGGAAGTGCGCGGGCTTCCCGGCGTCAAATCCGCGGGACTGGTCAGCGACATGCCGTTCTCAGGCAGCGACGGATCGGGCAGCTATCTGGTCGAGGGACGCGATCCGACGGAAGGCGCGCCCCCGCATGGATATGCGCAAACCGTTGATGAGGATTTCTTCAAGACGATGCAGATCCCGTTGCTGCAGGGACGCGGCTTCGACACGTCTGATACCGCGGCGTCGCAGGGTGTTGCGATCGTCGACCAGATTCTCGTCGACAAATATTTCCGCGGCGCGAATCCCATCGGAAAACGCATCGCGCAGAGTTACGATCCGACCGACGCGAACAAGACCAAGTGGCTGACCATCGTCGGTGTGGTCGGCACCATCAAGCACAGGCGGCTTTCCGAGCACACGATCAAGGAAACGATCTACCGCTACTACAAGCAGGATCCATCGCGATCGGCGACGCTCGCGCTGCGCTCGAACGTGGCCCTGTCATCCCTCGTCGCGCCCTTGCGCGCGGCGCTGCAGCACATCGATCCCGAACAACCTGTGTTCGACATCCGCTCGATGACCGAACGCATTGCCATGTCGCTCGACGATCGCCGCACGCCGATGTTGCTGCTCATCGTGTTCGCAGGCGTCGCACTGGCGCTCTCCGCGGTCGGCATCTACGGCGTGCTCGCGTTCGGCGTGGCGATGCGCACCGGCGAAATCGGCGTGCGTCTTTCACTCGGCGCCAACCGCAGCGACATCCTAAAGCTCGTGCTGCGCGACGGCGGCAAGCTGACCATGATCGGACTCGGGCTCGGACTGATCGGTGCGATCGGCATCGCTTTCATGATGCGATCACAGCTGTTCGGCATCGGCGTAGTCGATCCATTGTCGCTGGCGCTGGTGCTGATATTGATCGGCGGTACAGCCCTGTTCGCATGCTGGTTGCCGGCGCGGCGCGCGGCGAACGTCTCGCCGATCGAAGCGTTGCGTCACGAATAAAATGATACGACTACGCAATGTGGAAAAATCCATTCCGCTGCAGGGCGGGCGGTCATGGATTCTGCGCAACATTACGCTCGACATCGCCGAAGGCGAATTCGTCGCGATCGTCGGGCCGTCGGGTTCGGGCAAGACGAGCCTGCTCAATGTGCTCGGTCTGATGGACAACGACTGGCAGGGCGATTATTTCCTGGGCGACGAGGCGGTGCACAAGTTCAATCAGCGGCAGCGACAGAATCTTCAGCGCGAATCGATCGGTTTCGTGTTCCAGCACTATCATCTGATCGACGATCTGACTGTGCAGGAAAATCTCGACCTGCCGCTCAGCTATCGCGACATCAAGGCCGATGAACGCAAGGCGCGCGTCGGCGATATCCTCGATCGGTTCCAGATCGTCGGCAAAAAGGATCTGTTCCCGCGCCAGCTCTCCGGCGGCCAGCAGCAGCTCGTCGCCGTGGCGCGCGCTGCGATCACACGGCCAAGGCTTCTGCTCGCCGATGAACCGACCGGCGCGCTGCATTCGTCGCAGGGCAAGCTGATCATGGACCTGCTCAAGGAACTGAACGAGCAGGGCACGACCGTCGTGCTGGTGACGCATTCGCAAGGCAACGCCGAATACGCGCGGCGCGTGCTCGAACTGCGCGACGGCTGGATTTCCGGCGCCGCGAAAGCCGCGTAGTCGTCGCTATACTGAACGCAATGTCCAAAGACACGTCATTGCCCGTACTCATCGTCGACGATCAGCGCGATGTGCTCGGCGCATTGCGCCTGTTGCTGAAATCAGAAGGGCTCGCGTGCACCACCGCGGACGATCCGGCGGCGGCGATTGCGGCGGTGAAGAAATCGTCGTTCGCAACGGCGCTGATCGATCTCAATTACACGCGCGACACGACATCAGGCGCGGAAGGTCTGGAGCTCCTGAAAGCGCTCAAGCGCGCCGACCCCGACCTGCCGGTGATCGTGATGACGGCGTGGGGCTCGATCAATCTTGCGGTCGATGCGATGCGTCTGGGTGCGGGCGATTTCATCGAGAAGCCGTGGGACAACGCGCGCTTGGTGAGCGTGCTGCGCAACCAGATTTCGCTGGGCGCCGCGCTGCGCCGCGAACAGCGTCTGATCGCGGAGAATTCGTTGCTGCGCGGCGAAGAAGACGAATTCATCGCCGACTCGCGCGCCATGCAGCCGGTGCTCGCGTTGATCGATCGGGTCGCGCCGACGGACGCAAACGTGCTCGTGCTCGGTGAGAACGGCACCGGCAAGGGTGTGATCGCGCGCCGCATTCATCGGCAATCGCTGCGCGCCGGCAAGCCGCTGGTCAAGGTCAACATGGGTGGAATTCCCGAGAGCGTGTTCGAGGCCGAAATGTTCGGCCACGTGCGCGGCGCGTTCACCGATGCGAAGTCCGACCGCATCGGCCGGTTCGAACTGGCCGATGGCGGCACGCTGTTTCTCGATGAAATCGCCAACATTCCCATCGCGCAGCAGGCGAAGTTGCTGCGCGTTCTCGAAGACGGCGAGTTCGAACGCGTCGGCTCGTCGCGTACGCTCAGGGCCGACATCCGTTTGATCGCGGCGACCAATGCCGATCTCGCCGCGGAAGTGGCCGCCGGCCGCTTCCGCAAGGATTTGTTGTTCCGCTTGAATACCGTCGAAGTGCGTTTGCCGCCGCTGCGCGAACGGCGCGAAGATATTCCCGCGCTCGCCGATGCGTTTCTTGCCCGCAGCGCGCGGCGATACGGGCGGACGGGCATGCATCTCGGCGCCGACGCGCGCGAATCGCTGCTCGCTTATCCGTGGCCGGGCAACGTGCGCGAACTTTCTCACGTGATGGAACGCGCGGTGCTCACCGCGACGGCGGAGGAAATCGTGCAGCTCGATTTCAGTCTGCCCATCGTTGCCGGTGGCGGCGCGGCGGCGTCGACGCGTCTGGGCGATGTCGAGCAGGACATGATCCGCAACGCGCTTGAGCGTTGTCATGGGAATATCCAGAAGACCGCGGATCTTTTGGGCCTGAGCCGTCCCGCGTTGTACCGCCGCCTGGAAAAATTCGGCATCCGCGCGCCGGAATGATGGACGGTCCGCGCCGCTCGTCGCGATATCCCGTGCGGCAGCGCTATTTCGAACGCTGGACATACGATGTCCGCATCGTGTTCTCGGCGTTGTTGGTGGCGGTGCCGGGTGCGCTGCTGCTTGTCGTCGTCCTGTATCTGGCCCGCGCTGTCGTGGAACGTGCGCGGGGTGCTCATTGGCGTTGCGTGCGTGACCACGATCGCGCTTGCGATGCGGTTGCGCAATCGCGTCGTCTATCCGTTGTATACATTGTCGAATCTGCTCGAAGCGTTGCGCGAGGGCGACTTCAGCCTGCGCGGCTCGCGCGCGCGGCGCGACGATCCGATCGGCGAGGTGATCTGGGAAATCAACACGCTGTCGCAGACGCTTCGCGACCAGCGCCACAAGGTCGAGGAGACGAGCGCGCTGTTGTCGAAAGTAATCGGCGCGACCGACATCGCCATCTTCACGTTCGATGACAACCGGAAATTGCGCCTGATCAATCCGGCGGGCGAGCGCTTGCTCGCGGCCAAATCGGCGAAGCTGATCGGGCAGACAGCGGGTGAGCTGGCGATGGCTGAATTCTTTACCCTCGACGATGCACAAATCCACAATTTCACATTTCCCGGCGGCAGCGGACGCTTCGAAGTTCGGCGCGGACGTTTCCGCGAAGGCGGCCGACCGCATGATCTGCTCGTCGTCGCCGATCTGAGCCGCGCGCTGCGCGAAGAGGAGCGCGCGGCGTGGCAACGTTTGTTGCGCGTGCTTGGGCATGAACTCAACAACTCGCTGGCGCCGATCCATTCGATGACCGGCACGCTCGGCAAGCTGCTCGCGCAGCCATCGCCGCCGCCGGACTGGCGCGAGGATCTCGCCAGTGGTCTGGCCATCATCGGCGACCGCTCCGAAGCGCTGACGCGTTTCATGGTCGGTTACACCGCGCTCGCGCGACTGCCGCCGCCGAACAAGCGCGATGTCGAGATCGGCGAACTGGTGCAGCGTGTGGCGCGGCTGGAGCAACGCGTCGGTGTCGACGTGAAGGTGGCAGCGCCGGTGCATGTGTACGCCGATCCGGATCAGATCGAACAGGCGTTGATCAATCTCGTCAAGAACGCCGTCGACGCGGCGCTGCCGAAGCGCGGCGGCGTGCGTGCGCGCTGGCGCCACGAAGGCGATGTGATCGAGATCGACATCGAGGACGACGGTGCCGGACTCGGCGGTACGGAAAACCTGTTCGTGCCGTTTTTCACGACCAAACCGGGCGGCTCCGGCATCGGGCTGGTGCTCGCGCGACAGATCGCCGAAGCGCACGATGGAACACTCACGCTGGAAAATCGCAAGGACGCGGCGGGTTGCATCGCGCATCTGCGACTTCCGCTCGGTCAGCGGCCTTCGTCGGCAGCGCTGCATTGATGCATTCGCGCCGGCGCGATGCGCTTTTGCAAATCGCTATCTGTGCCGAATCCGCGAATCGTATTAAGCTCGGCGCATGCGTGGTCTTCTCTTCGATCTCGACGGCACCCTCATCGACAGCGCGTTCGCGCATGCGCTGGCCTGGCAGGCGGCGTTTCTGCAGCACGGCATCGCGATCGACGCGTGGCGGCTGCATCGCCGCGTCGGCATGAGCGGTGATGTGCTGATGGAATCGGTCGCGCAGGAAATGCAGATAGCGTTGAAAAACCGCGAGGCGATTTCCAAAGCGCACGCGAAACGCTTCAAGGCGATCCTGCCCGCGCAGATTCCGCACCGCGGCGCCGCCGCACTGCTCGCGACGTTGCGCAAGCGCGCGATCCGCTTCGGTATCGCCAGCTCCGGCGCGCGCAAGGATCTGCAGCCATCGCTCGACGCGCTGAAAGTGCGCAAGAACGATGTCGTGGTGACGCGCGATGATGTCGCCCGCGGCAAGCCGCATCCGGACCTGTTCGAAACCTGCCGTCAGCGCCTGGGTCTCGACGCCGGCGACTGTTTTGCCGTCGGCGACAGTGTCTGGGACGCATTGAGCGCCCGGCGCGGCAACTTCCTGTTCATCGGTCTGCTGAGCGGCGGATACGGCCGCGACGAGCTCATCGACGCCGGCGCCTACCGCGTCTATGAGGATCTCGAGCAGATGCGGCTGCACCTCGCCGATCTCGGGCTCGAGTCGGCGGATTCCTGAGAACGACGCACGCCGGAATTCCCCGCCTCGCAAACCGTCGCCTTCGCGCGCGAGGTGCGGTAATCTCTCCCGCAGTTCGTCATGAGGTGGACATGCCGACCATCATCATTCCAAAAAACGCAGATTCCGTTCCATGTCCCGCTTGCGGGGCCAAGCTCGACAACCTCGCCAAGTTAGGCATCAGGCATCAGGTGGACTGCCGGTGTGGCGCGAAGGTCGTAGTCGAACGGCGCGAAGGCGATGCGACGGTTCATATCGAGCACGATCGGCGGCCGCGCAAGCATTCGTCCGCCAAGTAGCGGACGCGGATCGCTCAATTGCCGCGGCAGAAGTTGTTGTGGCAAATCGAACCGACTTCGCCGGCCTGCTTGATGTAGTCCCGGCTGGTGCGGCGGGCGTGCTCGATATCCGCCACGGTCTGGCAGGTCGTGCGCGGGATCGACGTTCCGACCGGCGCCGAATGTTCGCAGACCAGCCGATTGCTGTCGCTGTGCGTGAGGATGCCGTTGAGGTGTTCCTGCGTGTTGAACAGTTTCACTTTTTCCGGTTGCGTCATCGCCGCGACCGAGCCCGATTTTTGCAGCATCGCCGCCATGGCGGTCAGATCGTTTTCGGCTTGCGTCTTGTTGTCCGCGCTGATGTATTCATAACGGCCGCCGGTATTCATGTCGCTGCGAACTTCCTCGGCGACAGTCTGGAATTTCTCCAGCGTGTCGGCGGATACGCGGTTCTTGATGACTTCCGCAGCGAATAACGAGCCGCCAGTGAGAAGGGCGCCGAGCATGATTATCGGAATCAATCGCTTCATAGGTTCGCTCCCCGGGTATCGATGTCGAGGCCAGCTTGATCAGCTTGCACAATACGAAATCGATCGTAGGTCGGAATATGGCGCGTGTCAACGATGATCTTCGTATGTTCGGAGGCGGCTGGGCGAGTGCGCGACGCCGCCTTCTCAGATCGGCGTGATCCGCTTGTCGCCGAACCATGAATTCTCATTCGACTCCGAGCCGCCGCCGATCGCGTTGTAGTTCACGGTAAGTTCTTCGTCAGCGGCGATGTCGCGAACCGCAATGAAGCGCATCACCTGCGCCTGGCCATCCGCCTCGTAGCGCATGCTCGATGGATTCGCGTGGTTGTACAGGCTTCCGTAGCCCAGGACGATGGCGGTCTGGCGTCCGACCTGCCGCGTGACCAGATAGCTCCAGCCGAAAACGATGCGGCCGACTTCCGGCGGCAGATCGCTGATGAACTCGTTGATGACAACGACGGGGCAGGTTTCGACGATCTCGCCCGCCTTGAAACTGCGCGTGGCGAAAGCGCCGCGGCCGCGCGCGGTGCCGGTGTCCTTCACATAAACCGATGCGGGATCGATGCGCATGTCGTGTAAGCGTGTCTCAGTCGAGCGGCCGCTGCCGCGATGGCCGCGATGATGCCACGATTGCCGATCGCCATGCCTTCGACCCGCGAGCGCCGTTCGACTCATCGCAAGCATCTAGTTGCCAGTTACCCAGCCGCTGCCTATAGTGAATCGCGGGGTAGAGCAATGGCAGCTCACCAGCTTAACCCGCTGGAGGTTGGTGGTTCGATTCCACTCCCCGCTACCGTCCTACTCAACATGGGGGTGCCTGGTTACTATATCTCCGGTTCAATTGCCAACGCTTAGCGACTACGGTTTATTCGTTTTGGTCCTGATCGTTGGGATCATGGCGTACCGTCAGTTGCGCAACATGGCACGCTGACACAATCGACCGCTCCGCACGTTTCGCGTGCGGCAGCGGTTTTGTCGGCGCCGCTCCGCCGATCACGACGTGTCGTTCGTGGAAAGATTTCGGCGTTACTAAGGCTAAAGTCCCTTCTTTAGTTTGAGCGGTCTAACATGACATTGACGTCCTTCCTCGCTGCGATGACCGTAGCATCCACCACTATCGCAACACCTACCGATCAAATTTTCTTTGATCAATACGAAGGTTATTACTTCGTCATAAACGAAATCATCACCGATAGCCCCAATGGTGATGCCGTCGAATTTTATAATCCGACATTTGGCTCAGCCGACATGACCGGATGGTCATTCACCGATTCCGACCCGACGCATCGCTACACCTTTCCGGCAGGATCCCGAATTTCGGGACACGCCTATGTTGGAGTCAGCGGATTTTCTTTTGGACTCGGGTCGTCCGATGCGGTGGTTTTGTATACGCCGGACATGATTGCGATTGATAGCTTCTCGTGGACGCAGCAGCCGGTGGTGAATGGCAGCTATTCTCGTTGTCCGGATGGGTTTGGGGCGTTTGTGTCGGTGGGGCCGTCGTCATTGGGAGCGGTGAACATTTGCCAGAGCAGAGGATGGCGAGGTGGAGGGAATCGAATCTGCGCGAAAAATGGCTATTCCTTCGCCATTCTTGAGGACGAGCGGGGCAGGGATACCGTCAAAAATACCGTCACGGGATTGGGCTAAAATTCGCCGTGCCGTATGCCGAGTCCAGAAACCAAAATCGATCCGACGCGCCCGGAGCGTTTCATTGCAGAATTTCGCAGTGATCGAGTAGTTGTCATTGAATGGCTACCACGGGGAGAGCCGAAAACCGGAACTGAACTAGTAGCACGGGCGAGCAGATTTAAGAGCTTTTCCGATCGCTTCGAACTGCACACCTGCAATTCTAAATCGGAGGTTTGCAACGCGCTCGATGAGGCCAGAATGGATATACCTAGAAGGGGCGTTCCTATAGTTCATGTGGAGGCACATGGAGCCGTTGGTCCCAACGGAGGTTTCGGTTGCGGTGACGAGTTGTTGACGTGGGGCGAGATTCGGCCCGCGCTTAGTCGCCTCAACGTCGCATCTAGATTCAACTTGCTGGCGGTGGGCGCAAGCTGCTTCGGCGACGGATTACTCTACGCTTCCGCGCAATCCGCTGAAGCATCGCCGTTTATCGCCTGTATCGGATTCTCCACGTCTGTGATGACTAGCTCCATTCTCGACAGCATGGTTGAGTTCTATCGGAATATCTTCGTTTATCGAAAGAACGTGGAAGATGCGGTTGAAGACGCACAACGAGAACTGCGCGCGGTTGGCGAATCTCTACGGTTTATGACAGTCAGAAGCTTGGTTATCTTGGCTATTCAAGCAACTGTCAAAGAGTTGGGCGGAATGGACGCGGCAGGGTTTATCGCGTGCGAATGGTTGGTGGCCTCGCAGCTTGGCTATGACGTTTTCCCAGAAAATCGACAGAGGTTTCCGATAAACCTCCCAGAAGTCATCGCTAGAGCTCACTGAATTGGAATTGTATTCTGCTGCTCGCAGGCAGTAGCGCCCCGTTGCGCTCGGCATCCCCCGCTGGCCTGCGGAGAACCTTTGATCGTCTCGTCGATCGCGACGTGAGATGATCTTGTGCATACGTGAGCTTGAACCAATGAAGCGGACGCCCCACACATTTTCTGTTGCTCTGGCGTTTCTCATGCTTAGTGGCTGCGTTTCTCCACAGGCTTTACAAAAGCGAACGGCGGCGAAGGTGGAACCTTGCCTCCGCGTGGACTCACGATCGACGTCGCGGATAAGTGCATGAAGTCCGCGGGTCTTTTGTTCGATCGCACTACCTGGGCCGGCGTGCGCCTATATATGAAGTCTGCCCCAGGCCCGACGATCATCATCTCAGAGTCAAACGTGTTCTACGAACTGACGTTTGATGATGGCGGGCAACTTCAATCTTGGGACAGCACGGCATCAGTCGATACAATGTGATCGATAAGTGGCATGATCGCGCGCATCGTGGCCGAGTCGACCGCGGGTAGCTGTTGCGGGCTAACAACGCTGTCCGCGGCAAGAACCGCAGTGCGAATTCGACCGCATGAAATCAATCTAGGAGCTTAAGGACATGACCGTTGTTCTCACTGATCCCACGTCTCCGAATTCCGCTTCGCCTACCACACTGTACGTTGGGTTCAGCAGCGGCTATTGCCTCGACATCGCGTCAACTTACGTTCGAAGCGGCAATGATTTCGCCCTCACGCTTACGGAAGGACGTTGCCCGTTCGAGCCTCCCGGTTTTAATTTTGCGCCTTTCCATGTCGGGGTACTCGCGCCCGGGACGTATAGCGTCAATGTCGTAGAACTTGATGCCGGCATCCAAGTCAACACGGGTTCATTTTCGTTCCAGGTGAGTTCCGTCACGAGCGCAGTGCCGTCGCTATCTATAGGTTGCAGTTTGGCGCTCGCCTTGGCAACGGTCAGTATTGCGGCTCACCGCCTAGTAGATTCTTACCGCGTTCGGTAGAGCTTGTGAGAAGTTCTTGGATCGCGGAAGGCTGGTCCACCAGCATTGTATTTGAATCAAAACCAGTGCGATGTTGATGCAGGCTAGCTGCGGTATCCTGACTGGCACCGTGAAATTATCTCCATGACGCCTTCCTGCGCCGACATCGCGAACGCATATCTAGAGGAAGCTCGTGGCCCTAAGCCATCGTTAGGATGGGCGACCGGACATGTAATGGATTTGTCGCGCAACGGGCCATGGGAAGAACTCTGGGAAATTCTTCTCACTGTAACAAGGCGCGACGAGATTATTGATACTGAACGCCTCGCGTATATCGCGGCAGGCCCGCTGGAAGATCTCATTTGCAAAGCGGGACCCGAATACGTAGATCGGGTGGAGCGCGAAGCCAAGTTCAATCGGCAATTCGGGAAACTGCTTACAGGCGTTTGGCTAAGAAGCGCGAAGCCCGAGGTTCGAGACCGCGTGGTGAAATTCTGCCGAGCGTTCGCTGATCCCATTGATGGCCAGTATCGGTACTGAAGTGCTTCAAAGTTCGGTAAATTCCCTCCGAAAAAGGGGCGAAAAAGGGTCAGGTTCCATTTTGCGCCTTGGCACAAGCAGAACATCGCGCGTCGGTTCAATCACCGATGGCCCACGGAGAACCTTGAAGCGCGTCATGAGCTCATCCA
>CAWFCC010000012.1:0-25337 GCA_963814225.1 uncultured Gammaproteobacteria bacterium
ATGCGCTGGTCACGTTTGCCGAAGGTGCGTTGGCGAGCATCATCGCCGAGGGAATCGAGACCGAAGGTGAGTTCGAGACCCTGCGGCATCTGTGCATTCCTTACGGGCAAGGTTATTTTCTCGGTCGTCCCGGCGTGTTGGTTTAACCGCGTCGTGACGTCGTTACCGGATTCGAAAAGTAGACGCTAGCCGTCGACGCCGTAATTTTCCTTCTAGTGTCCGTTCGTTGTCGCTTTCTCCTTTCGGAAATTCGCCAGTATCGACGTGCCGGCGAAAAGGCCGGCTGAACTCATCATCTGGAGAAGAAAGCGTGAAGAATGTAGTCGGTTGTTTGCTGTTCGGAGTGGTAGTGCTGTCGAGCGCCACCGTGATTACATCCGAGGCATCGATGATGTCGGCGAAAGCGGAAGACCGCGTCGGCATTAAAGAGTGCGATGACTATATCGAACGATATCAAACGTGCGTGAATGAAAAAGTACCGAAGGAAGCACGCGATAGTCTGGCTGCGTCGCTGGCTCAGATGCGTACGACGTGGAAGGCCGCAGCCTCCACGCGGCGAGCAGAGACAGCCTCGCACAGGCGTGTATGCAAGCCACTCAGATGGCGAAGTCCAGCATGTCCGCGTATGGATGCGACAGCTTCTAGATCGTGAACGCGTTGTAGCGAATAGCTTTCTGCTGCATATCGGTAAAAAAAAGGCCGCGCCCTCGCGAGCGCGGCCAGCGTTGGAGACTTCAAATCGATCAGAACTTGACGGTCACGCTCGCGTGGTAATAGCGGCCGAGCAAGTCGTACGTGGATACATCGGTGTTGGCGTTCAGCACGTTATTGAGATACAGCAGCGGCGGCTGTCTGTCGAAAATGTTGTCAACGCCCAGGCTCACGAACGTATTGATCGGCTCGATGTTGTAGCCGACTGATGCGTTGTGATACGTCACCGCGCCCGAATGGATGCTCGCGGTCGCCAGATTGATGTAATCGGAGCAACCTGACGAGTCGTTCTTCGACGCGGACGGTCCGAGGCACGGATTGGCATAACCCGTCGTGATGCGGCCGATGTAACGCGATGTCCAGTTCGCGATGAAGGGACCCATGTTCCAGTCCAACGTTGCCAGTGCGCGGACGCGGGCGAAGTTGCCGAACGTCTTGTCGAAGTGGCCGGCGAGATGCTGCGTGAATCCCGGCTCCTCGATGTTGTACTTCTGGATGTACGAGGCATCCACACCGACGCGGAAATTGCCCCAATCGGTAGTCGGCAGGCGGTAATGCGCACCGACGTCGAGACCCTGGTCGACGAGGTTACCCGCGTTGAACGGGGCTTCGATGACGAACTTGAGTGCGCCCGAGTAGGTGCGCGAACGAGTTGCCGCAGATTGCCGATTGCGTGTTGAAGCAGTCGGTGAGGATGGTCTGCGCGATGCCGGCGCCTTGCACGATAAGGTTGTTGAGCAGGATGCGGTAGTAGTCGGCGTTGACCGACAATCCCGGCAGCCATTCCGGATCATAGACGAAGCCGTAATCGAACGACTTGCCGAATTCCGGTCCAAGAACCGCGCTGCTCAAGCCCTTCGAGTTCGCGAAGTTCGAGCCCATGATGTAGCCGGTGAGCTGGCCGTTTGCCTGCAGCGGAACATTGTTGCCCTGGCAGGCGCGGTTGCCCGACACGCCCGGCACACCCGCGCACGGGTCCGATGCGGTGGGTGCATCGGCGATAGGACCGGCGAACAGGTTGGTCGCGGTTGGCGCACGGAACACTTTGGACACGGTAGCGCGCAGCAGCAGGTCTTCGATCGGACGATATTCGAGCGCAACCTTCCAGTTGTTGGTGCTGCCGAAGTTGGAATACTTCGAGTAGCGGTCGCCGATATCGACATTCAACGAGTGAACGAACGGAACATCTTTGAGGATCGGAACGAGCAACTCGGCGTAGGCTTCCTTCACATTGAAGCCGCCTTGTGCCGCCGAACCGCAGATGGAACTCGGACCCGGGCAGGTGATCATCGGCGCGCCGTTGGCGTCGATGCCATACGTGTTCAACGTCAGCGGGTCGACGTCGCCGTGGAGGTATTCCTTGCGGTAATTGCCGCCCAAGGCGAGCTGCACGTCTCCGGCCGGCAGGCGAACAGCGAACCGTTCGCCGACGCCGACCATTCCTCATCTGGTACAGACTGTTCGCATACGGATTGATCGCCGCTGCCTTCAGCGCGGCAGCCGCGTTCGGATCGCTCTGGTTGAAGATGTCCAACGGCATACACGCCGCATTCGGATCACCCGGCGTGGCCGTGCAGGAGAGTTGCGGAAGGAGCTGGCTGAAGTTGACGTAGTTCAGATTTTGCGTTTCAAGCGTCAGCTTGCCGTAGCTGAAATGCGCATCCCAGTTCCAGCTCGTCTCGCCAATGTTGCCTTTCAAGCCGGTGTTGACCAGTTCGGTGGTGTTGGCGATTTTCAGGCCGCGATTGCCGATAGAGCTCAGACGCAGCGCGATGGTGCGGGCCGGATCGCCGTCCGTTCCGAACTCGACACCAAACGGGTTGTAGAACTGATTGGCCGGAACGACGACGTTGTTGCTCGACAGATCGAACGGATACGGCGCCAGCTGCTGATGCGCCACCATCTTGTGGTACAGCAGTTCCGCGTAGGCTTCGACACTATCGTTGAGCTTGTAGTTGCCCAACGCGAAAGCGCCGGTGCGCTCATTCGGGATCAGGTCGTAGTTACCGACCGCTTGGAAGTTGAAGCCGTCGGCACCGGTGTAGCAGCGGAAATCGGAGGCCTTCGGCGGCGTGGTAGTGCTAGGCAGCTTGTTGCCCGACAAGGTCACGGATGTACAGCCCAATTGCGTAGCGATCGGCGAACCAGCTGGCAGGAAGAAACGGCCGCCCGGCGTACGCGACGATCCGCCCTTCTGGATATGATCGTTATACAGATACTGCGCGTTCGCCGAAATCTTTCGATTCGCCGCGGAGACAGGATCCTGCTTGTCGTACTGCACGCCGAACAGGATGTTGCCCTTGTCGCTGGACTGACCGAACAACATGTGGATCGCGCGGCGTTCGCCGTCGTCCTTGTCGGCCTCGCCGTAGTCGGCACCGAATTCGGCACCCTGATAATTCGTGCGCGTGATGATGTTGACCACGCCCGCGATTGCGTCGGAACCGTACACAGCCGAAGCGCCATCGTTCAGCATTCGATACGTTCGACCGCCGATACCGGCAGCAGGTTCAAATCCTGCAACTGGAACGGAATACGATGGCCGTTGATCAGAAGCAGCGTGCGGTTGGAGCCCAGGCCGCGCAGCGAAACGCCGGCCGTGCCCGCGCCGCCGTTGTTGACCTGCGGGTTCATCGCGGCACCCGCCATCGACGGCAACTGCTGAACCAGATCGCCCAGATTGACCTTGCCCGATGCCTGGATCTGCGCGCGGTCGATGGTCACGACAGGGCTCGCCGTTTCGATATCGACACGGCGGATGTTCGAACCGGTCACCACGATGGTTTCAAGGGACTGGCTTTTGGTATTCGGACTGGTCTGGATCCTGCGCGTACGCAGCGACGGAACCAACCGATGCGACGGCACCGAGCGACAAAGCCAGGCGAACCGCCGACGATAATTTATTTACGTCGAGTCTCATTACTCTCTCCAAAACGTCAGGTTGTTTGTACGGATTTCGGGACAGGTCCCATCCTTAAGGACCATGCGGGGTTCCACCTCCCCGGCAGCGGTACATTGCGACATTGGCGTTACGTGCCGAAACCCCAACTGGAGGCTGCCGGCATTCCCTCTTGTGAGGCATGCGTTCAGAAGTTGACGGCGCTGCGCGTCTCGCTCGGCATCACCGCGAGCTTGCGATGGATGTGCGCTGGACTTGCGCCCGCGAAGCGTTTGAACGCTCGCGTCAACGACGACACCGAACCGAAGCCGACCGCCGCGGCGATCATATGCATCGGCTGGTCGGTGAGCGCGAGCATGTGGCGCGCATGATCGACACGCACCTGATTGAGGTAGCGATACGGCGACACGCCGAAGGCATGCTTGAACGCCTTGATCAGATTGAAGCGCGACATGCGCGCGATCCGCGAGACTTTCGCACGACAGACGCGTGTAGTAGTGACGATCGATCTCGATCTTGACCAGCACCATGCGCCCGACCACATCGGCCGACGCGTCGCCTTCGCGCAATTCCTGAATGTTGTCGTCGCGCTGCACGCGCAAACCGCGCGACGTGTCGAAGCGGCCGACGATGATGCGTCCGCCGCTTTTCGGCAGCGGCTGCACCGTCACCGCCGCACGCGCGATGGACATGCCGGGCAGCATGCGGTCCAGCGCCGCCGCACATCGAATCCTTCACGCTCACACGCGGCGACCAACGCGTCGATGCGTGCGCATTGTTCGTCGCAAGGCTGCGCGGTCCAGCCACGCGCGAAAACCGTCGCTTCGTCGCGTCGTTCGAAAATCCAGCGGTACATCGTGCTGACCGGAATCGACAACGCCGCGGCGACTGGCGTCTATCCATATCCAATGCGAGCGCGACGGCGAATTCCACGAAGGCGTCCGGATAACTCAGACGGACCTGACGAAGCTTGTGCATGCGATTTCCCGGCAACGTTGCGACAGGTGCATTGATGACAAATCCCGCGCTCTGCCAAAACCCTCGAAGAGAGGGCCGCTTGTTCACTCGTTGGAGGCGCCGCGCGCAGCACGTCCCTCCATAGAGGCATGCCCTCGTGACACCGGCGGCCCTACAATGCGTGGCATGAGGCCGATCGCTCGGGGATAGCGTGGCGCCGGATCGCGGCGAGATGGGCGTGTGTGCCTGATTTTTCTGAGCTTGTCCGCACACGCGCTGAGTCCGAGCAAATCCATTTCGCAATTCGCGATGGACACCTGGCAGACCGACGCCGGCCTGCCCGAACTCGCCATCCAGACCATCGTCGAAACGTCCGACGGATACATGTGGATCGGCACGCAGGAAGGCCTCGCGCGTTTCGACGGCGCGCAGTTCACCGTGTTCGATCATGTCAACACCCCTGCCCTGCAATCTGACTTCATCACCTCGACCGTCGAAGATGCCGATCATTCGTTGTGGATCGGCAACATGCAGGGACTCGTCGTGCGCCACGCCGACGGAACCTTTGCGCGCTTTGGCGCGGAGCAAGGTTTTCGCTGTCGCGCGTCTCGATGGGCGTCGCCGACAGCGACGGCAGCGTCTGGATCGGCGGACGCGGCGGTCTAGCTCATATCGTCACGGAAAAGTCGAGCGCGTATTCCGCGTCGCCGACGGTTTGGCCAACAATTACATCGGCTATCTCGCGCTGGATCGCGACGGCTCGCTGTGGGTCACCGCGCGCGGCTACCTGCACGGATAAAAAATGGAAAAGTGGAAAATCTCTCGAATGCCGATGGCTTGAAGGGCCATCTGATTCCCGCCTGTTCACCAACCGGCGCGGCGATCTGTGGGTGATGAGCGACGGCGCCGGACTGTTCCGCCGCAACGGCGACAAATTCGAACCGTGGTGGCCGAACGGCGTGCCCGAAAGCGTGCACATTCGCAACATCCTCGAAGACCGCGACGGCAACATCTGGGTCGCCACCGATGCGAACGGCGTCTACCGCACCTGGCAATATCTATTGAGCGGATCGACATCGGAACAGGGATTGAGCGACCTCGGTCTGCAGACGCTTTTCGAGGACAGCACCGGCAGCCTCTGGGTCGGCACGCTCGGCCGCGGCCTGATCCGACTGCGCGACGGCAGCTTCACCGCCTTTACGAAAACCGAAGGCCTGTCCGCAGACACCGTTTTTTCCGTCATGCAGGATCGACACGGCGACGTATGGGCCGGCACGCTCAATGGTCTGACGCGTATCAGCATCGACGAAGTGCAGCGCTACTCGAGCGCGAACGGCTTGTCGGGAAACTACATTTCAGCGCTCGGCGACGACAACGCCGGCGGCATTTGGGTCGGCCTCGGCGGCACGGGGCTCGATCATTTGATCAACGGCAAACCCGATCGCCACATCAGCCTCAAAACACCGACGCCGACTTCCACCGTAACGGCGATCATCGTCGACAAGCATGGTCGGCTGTGGGCCGGCACCGACGGCGCCGGGGTGGCGCGCATCGATGGCGACAAGACCGACTACCTCACTACACAGCAAGGCCTTCCCGAGAATTTCGTCAGTGCGATCGCCGAAGATGCACAGGGCACCATCTGGATCGGCACCAATGGCGGCTTCGGCAAAGTCGTCGGCGACGGATTCGATGCGGACGCGCTGCACGACGAGGAACTGCGCCACACCGCCGTGCTTTCAGCGTATGTCGACGACCGCGACACGTTGTGGGTCGGCACGCTCGGCCACGGTCTTTGGCGTTACACCAACGGGCGCGTCACGCACTACACGATGCGCGAAGGGCTGCCGAACGAAACCATCAACAGCATCCTCACCGACAGCGACGACAACATCTGGCTCGGATCCAACCGCGGCATTTTCCGCATCCGGCGCAGCGACATGGACGACGTCGCCGCCGGCCGACGCAACACGCTCGATGTATCACGCCACGGCCAGGCCGACGGCATGAAAAGCGCCGAGACCAGCGCCGGTTCGCAGCCGAGCGCATGGCGCAGCAGCGATGGCCATCTGTGGTTCGCGACGGTGCAAGGTGCGGTGGTGGTCGATCCGAACCGCGTCGCCGCGGCGCGCATTCCGTTGCGCACCTTCATCGAATCCGTTCGCGCGAACGACAAAGCGGTCGTGATCCGCGATGGCGTAGCCGATCTGCCGGCGAGCACCGCGCGCCTGGAAATCCGCTACACCGCGCCCGACCTCATGGCCGCGGAGACGACGCGCTTCCGCTACCGTCTCGACGGGGTCGACAACGACTGGATCGATGTCGCTGACGAGCGCATCGCGCGCTACGCCAACGTGCCGCCCGGCGCGCACCGCTTCGAAGTGCAGGCTCGTCGCGACAACGAAGGCTGGAGCGGTGCCGCCACCGCGTTGACGTTCGATGTCGCGCCGATGTTCTACCAGACGTGGTGGTTCGTCGTGCTGTGCGCAGCGATGCTCAGCGGCGTGCTCTGGTTGCTGCACCACCTGCGCGTGAAGTGGCTGCACATGCGTTCGGCGGTCGCCGACGAACGCCGCCGTATCGCGGGCGAAATCCACGACAGCCTCGCGCAGGGATTCAGCGCGATATCGGTGCAGATCGAAGCGGCGCTCGGACGACTCGATCGCGCGCCTGATCTCGCAGTCGGACATCTGAAACTCGCACGCGACGTTTCGCGCACGAGCCTCTCCGAAGCGCGTCGCTCGGTGTGGAACCTGCAATCGCCCCCGCCGTCGCAGACCAGTCTCGTCGCCAGCATTTCAGCGGCGTGCGAACAGATCGCCTACGGTCACGGCGCGAGCATGTCCGTGCAGGCGCGCGGCCACGCTTGGGCGCTGAATCCGGCAGCGGAAAATCATCTCGTGCGCATCTGCCAGGAAGCCGTATCGAACGCGATCCATCACGGCGGCGCCGCAGAAATCCACATTGACGCAATGTATACGTTCAACCAGTTGGTCTTGAGCGTGGCCGACGACGGCGGCGGTTTCGATCCGTCCGACGTGCACGCCACGCCCGGTCGCGGTTTCGGACTGTCGAGCATGCGACGACGCGCAGCGGCGACGGGCGGACGGCTGGAGATCGCCTCTGCACTCGGTGTCGGCACGCGAGTTTCCGTCACGCTGCCGCGCATCGCGATGCTCAACCGACTGTTCCGCGTGCAGAGGGCATCATAGTGAATAGGGTTTTGCCATGAGCTCGACGAGAACGCGCGTGATGATCGTCGACGATCACCCGATCGTCCGATCGGGACTGGCGGCAATCATTTCCGATCAGGACGACTTCGAGCTGGTCGGCGAAGCCGCCGACGGCGCACAGGCGATCGCGCTGTTCAAGGCACAGCGGCCGAACGTCGTGTTGGTCGATCTGTCGCTGCCGGACATGGATGGCATCGACCTGATCGCCACGCTCGGCCGCACCGGCACGTCGGCGTACTACCTCGTACTGACCACGCGCACCGGTGGCGACGACATCAACCGCGCCCTGCGCGCCGGCGCGCATGCGTATCTGTTCAAGGATACCGGCAGCGAGGAATTGCTCGCGGCGATTCGCACCGTCGCGCAAGGCGGACGCTATGTGCCGCCGGTAGTCGGACGCAAGGCCGAGCAGTTGCCGAACGCGACCGAACTCACGACGCGCGAGCGCGAGGTTTTGTTGTGGCTTGCGCGCGGGTGCAGCAATGATGCGATCGGCGAGGCGCTTGGGATCACTACGGAGACGGTGAAGTCGCACATGAAAAGTATTTTGGGGAAACTTGGGTTGAAGAGTCGCAGCGAGGTGGTTACGGTTTGCTTGCGGGCGGGGCTTGTGCATCTCGAGAATCTTTGATCACGACGGTCATTCCTCCAGCTTTTGATCTTCCCCCTCTCCCGCTGGCGGGAGAGGGCCGGGGTGAGGGTGGCGCTCGTTGTTTCTGTGCGTTCGAAAATCAAGAGCTTCCGCGATTGAATATCGCGGGTCACTTCTTTGCTGGTGCAAAGAAGTAACCAAGAAACACCTTTTTTTCTCCCATTGGACGTTGTCCGCGAGAGCACATCCCTGATGCTCGCCGCGGACCGCGCGCTTCCTGCGCGCGATCATCGTCGATCTGCTCCTGCGCGTAACTGGTATAGAGAGTCTTGTAAGCGCATCGTCACTAAGCGACTGGCGATGGGGCCGCAGGAGCTTTTTCTTTTTCAGCCTCACCGCCTTCGGCTTGGTGCAGTCGTGAGTTACAAGACTCTTTCGACCAGTCACTGCAGGCTTGTATCGAGGTCACACGCGCGCAGGGATGCGCGCGTCCGCAGCCAGCAGCACGGACGTGCTGTCTGCGGACAGCGTCCACTGCGAGAAAAAAGGTGGTTTCTTTGGTTACTTTCTTTGCACCAGCAAAGAAAGTGACCCGCGATATTCAATCGCGGAAGCTCTTATCTTCAAAGAAAAACAAAGCAAAGTCGCTGGATTCCCGCTTCCGCGGGAATGACGAGCAACAACACTAAAGCGGGATTCGAGCTTTCTCCGGAATCATCACCTCTTCAACCTCGACTACGCCCAAACTTCCAATTCACCTCAACCCAATAAGCCCTCCCATACGGATTGTAATTAGCAAACCCGTAATACGGATACGGACTATACGTCGCATCGAACGGCGGCTTCTTATTGAACAGATTGTTCGCAATCGCACTGATGCGGATGTCGTCCGTAATGTCGTACGCAACGCTTCCGTTGTAGATGATCCATGGCGCAACCGTGCCCGCATTCGGTCCACCGTATCCGGCGGCGGTGCGCCCCGCTGCGTAGTTCGGCGTGCGGCCATAGCGGGTGACGAGCAGCGTGCTGGAGAATCTGTCGATGCTCCACGTCGCCGATGCATTGGCGATGGTCTTGAATTCGCTCGAGTCCTCGGGCTCACGCAGATAGTCGAGCGTCGGGTCATCCGGATAGGTTTGGAAATAGTGATGCAGGATGACGTTGTAGGCGCTTTGCAGCTGCAACGATCCCCAATGGCCGAAATCGTGACGCCAGTCGGCCGAGGCGTAGATGCCGGTGAGATGCTCGTTCGCGATGTTGATCGGTAGTAGATTGACTTGCGATATTGTGCCGCCGGAGTTGCGCGTCACCTGTGACAGCGCAGCCTGACAGGTGCCCGAGTTGGGATCGAGAACCCCGAGCAGGCAGTCGCTATTCTGACGCAGCAGCAGATCGCTATTCTGCAAAGAGACTTCGTTGGATATGCGGATGTTGTAGTAGTCGACTTTGAGGTTGGTCTGCTCCAAGGGCGACCACACCACACCTAGGCCGTATGACTTGGCGGTTACCGACTTCAGTTCCGGGTTTCCGTGATGCAGAACGAAGATCTGCGTGTTGTCGAAGTACGTGCACTGCGAGGTCGGCGTGTTCGGCTGGCGCGTCGCGCAGAGGTAATAGTCGGTTTGTCCGGCCTGGTAAAAGCCTTGCTGGCCGCCGAAGGTGTAGGCCATGTCCGGCGCGCGGAACGCGGTGGCGTAGTTGCCGCGCAGGAGCAGTGTGTCGACCGGTCGGTATTCAAGTCCGATCTTGTAGGTGGGCTTGCTATCGCCGCCACCGACGTTCTGGTTGCCATAGTGATCGTAGCGGACCGAAGCGTCGGCCGTCAGCGTACTCAGCAATGGCACGCGCAGCTCGAGCGCACCTGCATAGTTGTTGCGCGTGCCGGCGCCCGACGTTCCGGTCAGTCCGAAGAATTCGCCGGCCGTCACCCGCGGATCGATCGGATTGTGCCAGGCCTGATCGCCGACCTGCACCAATGCCGCGACACCCGCATCTCCCGCCGGCATCGAGAACAGATCGGTGTTGTTCACTTGCACGTTGAGGTTCTGCGTCCACGCTTCCGATCGCGTTATCGCAAAGCCGGCCCAGGTCGCGTATTGCTCGGGCGTCACCGGTTTGTACAGATTGGTCAAGTTCGGCGTGCCGTAGATTGGGTACGGACCGGTCGTACCGAGTAGCGGACCCAAGACCTGGCTGGTGAAAAACGCTTCAGCGGTCCGGCCAGCGGCCAGCCCTGCTTGTCGTTCACGTTGGTCTGCGAACGTGCGTAGTACAGATCGTATTGCCACTGGTTGTCGCGGCCCACTCCACCGCGCACGCCGCCGAACGCGTTGTAGGTGCGCACGAAATTGTGGTCTTCGTAATCGCCTACGTTGCCGATTTCTTCGGGCGAAAAAATGTGCTGCACCGATTCGAACCGGTTGGTGTCGGCGTTGATGAAATATCCGCTGGTCGCGATGGACGACTCCCAGAAATACGGACCCGCGCTGCTGACCTGCCGCGATACGTTGTAGAGGATATCGCCGTACAGTTCCGCCGAATCGTTGAGCTTGTATTTCAGATTGAGATAAGCGGTCGCACCCTGCGAATCGTTGAGGATCGTCGTATAGCCGACGTTGTAGCGGCTGCCGCAGAAATTGCCCGACCCCGGGCGGAAATCGTAAATGGTGCGTCCGCCGTTGAGTTGTGAAACCGGTGCGCACGCATTCGCGCCCGGATCGATGTAGTGGCTGCCGCCGCTCGAATCCAGATACGAATACAGAAAGTTGCGTGTGCCGTAACGCGTGTTCGGATTGGGGCTGGAATTCGTCGATGCCGTCAGGCTGCGCTGATAACTCCAGATGGGCTTCTGCTTATTCACCTGCAGCCCGTACAGCGCCTGCAGATCGCCCCAGCTCGTGCTGCCGATGAATTCGATGCGCTGGCTCGCGCCGCCGCCATCGGAATATCCGCCTGCGCGCACATTGAGTTCATAGCCGTCGATATGATCTTTCAGAACGATGTTGACCACACCCGCAATCGCCGCCGATCCATAAATCGACGATTGGTTTCCCGGAAGTATGTCGATGTGATCGATCATGCCGATCGGCAGATTGGCCAGATCGACGAAGTTGCTGACGCCGTTGTACAGCAGCGGATAATCCGCCATCGGATGACCGTTGATCAGCGTCAGCGTAAACGCCGGATCCAGTCCGAGCAGACTGATGGTTTCCGCACCCGGCGTGAAACCGCCGGTGAACTGGTTGTCGAGCACCGCGCCGGTTGCGACGGGCGACGCGCGCAACGCGTCGTAGATCGTTGCGAAACCCTGCTTTTCGATCTGCGACGAAGAAATGGTGATGACGGGCGAGGCCGTTTCGATCTGCGCCTGCGGAATGAGCGAGCCGGTCACGGTGACCGTCTGCAGTTTTTCGGCGTCCTTGTTCGGCGGGGCCGTCTGATCGGCCGTCTGCGCCGAAGCGCCGTTCATTCCCGCGAGAGCCGCAAGTACCGTCGCTGCCAGCAATTTCATTCGCATTGTTTCGTTCCCCATGCGTCATCGTTAAAAATTCGAGAAACGATGATTGCAGGGGCGAGTTGGCAACACATCGCTCGATGGAGTCGCGATGGCTTGCCTCGATGGAGTGAACGCGATTACGGCGGAATTTTCGTTTCCACATCGCGTCATCGGCGATGTGGAAACGTTGGGATCGCGGCGTCGCCGAATTCAGTTCCGCTCTTGCACGCGAAGCAAGTTGCCGGCCGGGTCGCGAATGGCGCAATCACGCACGCCGTACGGTTGCATGGTCGGCTCTTCGACGACTTCCGCGCCGCTGGCCTGGATGCGTTCGAAATCGGCGTCGAGCGTTTTTGTCGCGAGCAACAACATCGCGTACGTGCCTTTCGCCATCATCTCGGCGATGGTGCGGCGCTCGTCGTCGGTGATGCCGGGACTCGCCTGCGGCGGAAACAGCACGATCGACGTGCCGGGCTGACTTGGCGGGCCGACCGTGATCCAACGCATGCCGTTGTAGCCGACATCGTTGCGCACTTCGAAACCGAGCACGTCGCGATAGAACGCGAGCGAGGCGTCAGGATCGGTCTGCGGAAGGAAACTGGCGTTAATGGTGATGCTCATGAAGCGGGCTCCGTGGTGAACGAGCCGTCATGCTAGCTCCGGCTCGTGCACGGATGCTTCTCGATTCCTGATCGGTCGCGTTACCTGACGCGCGATGCACGATGGCATGCCGCGCGTGGCGCCCGCCGCTTGCTCGCGGTAAACGCTCGGCGACATGCCGACCAGTTCCGTGAAGCGCGTGCTGAACGTGCCGAGCGACGCGCAGCCGACGCTGAAACAAACGTCGGTGACGGTGAGATCGCCCCGGCGCAGCAACGACATCGCGCGCTCGATGCGACGCGTCATCAGATAGCTGTACGGCGATTCGCCAAATGCGAGCTTGAACTGGCGGCTCAGATGTCCTGCCGACATATGCACGCCGCGCGCGAGCGCGTCCACGTTCAGCGGTTTGGCGTATTCGCGGTCGATGCGGTCGCGCACGCGGCGCAGGCGCGCCAGATCGCGCAGGTGTACCGCATCGGAAGATTTACCGGTCATTGCGCGATGATCCTACTTCGCGGAAATGGCTTCAAGACCGCGGCGATATCGTGATCGCGCGTGGAAGATTTATATTGCCGACACACGCAGGGAATTACCTATGACAGCCAACGCCGACATCGCGCGCCTCATCCGCACCATCGCGGATTTTCCGAAACCGGGAATCCGGTTCCGCGACATCACGACGCTCCTGCTCGATGCGCATGGCTTTCACACGACGATCGAGCGCCTCGCCGACGCCGCGCCCGACGGTGTCGATCTCATCGCCGGTATCGAAGCGCGCGGTTTTATTTTTTCCTCGGCACTCGCGACGCATCTCCGCAAAGGCCTCGTGCTCATCCGCAAAGACGGCAAACTGCCAGGCGCGACGATCGGCGTGGACTATGCGCTCGAATACGGCACCGATCGCGTCGTGATGCACGAAGACGCCTGCGTTCCCGGACAAAAAGTGCTCCTCGTCGACGACCTCATCGCCACCGGCGGCACGGCGCTCGCCGCCGTTCGCCTGCTGCGCCAGGCCGGCGCGGATGTCGTCGGTGCGCAGTTCGTCGTCGATCTGCCGGATCTCGGCGGCGCCGACAAACTGCGTGCGGCAGGCGTGGCGGTCACGACGCTCGTCGCGTTCGACGGCGACTGAGATTTCGCACGCACGCCGTTCTTGCTACTGCGACGATCCGACAAAGTCGGCCGTCTTTCCAACGGGACACGTGATCCAGTGGTGACAACTCGCGCGAGAGAACGACCCATCGTTTTCCTCTGACAGGAGGCTGGATGAAGATCATTTTGATGTGCGCAGTCGCGCTGTGCATCGCTTTCAGCGCACCGGCTACGGCTGCGGATTCGCAGATACCCGGTTATATCGTGAAAGCGATCGCGAATCCGAAGCGGTCGCCCGGCGAACGCGACGCCGACCGCGTGCGCATGCCCGCCGAAACCATCGCATTTTCCGGCGCCGCGCCCGGCATGGTGATCGGCGAACTGCTTCCGTTTTATGGTTACTTCTCACGTTTGCTCAGCGATGTCGTCGGACCGACCGGCAAAATCTACGGTATCGAAAATTTCAATTGGTCGAACACCGCGTTCGACAAGAAGCTGACGGGCCAACGCCGCAACATCATTTTGAAACGATCGAAATGGGGCGAATTCGATCTGCCGGAAAAACTCGATCTGTTCTGGATCACGCAGAATTACCACGACCTGCACGTTCCGGAATACGGACACGTCGACATCGCCGCGTTCAACCGGCGCGTGTGGGATGCACTCAAACCCGGCGGTATCTACATGGTGGTTGATCAGGCCGGAAATCCGGGCATGACCGATCAGCAGATTTCCGATCTGCACCGCATCGGCAAGGAACAGGTGATCGCCGAAATCACCGCCGCCGGATTCGTGCTCATCGACGAATCGAAAGCGCTCTACCATCCGCACGACGATCACACGAAAAGTGTGTTCAACGCACTCGTCAGGGCGCAAACCGATCAGTTCATGCTGAAGTTCCAGAAGCCCGCGACGGCTCCGTGATTCTGGCGACTCGATGAGCCCGGGCTCGGCAGCGGCGCGGTCCCGCTGAAAGTTGGGCCGCGCTGGCCTACAATCGCAGCGGGCAGTCTAAGGAAAGACAAACCGATGCGACGGATACTCATCCTCTTCGCGCTCTTGTTGTTGGCAGGATGCGCCACGCCGCCGCCGACGAAACCGGGGCGTTCACCCGATCAGATCCAAGCGCAGGTTCTGCAACTTCTTCCCGCACGCGCGGAAAACCGCGATGCGTGGGCGTCGGCGGTGACCGATGCGTTCGTCGCGCTGCAACTCGATGCCAGTGCATCGCATCTGTGCGCTGCGCTCGCGGTCGCCGAGCAGGAATCCGGCTTCGCGATCGATCCGCCGGTGGCCGGGCTCGGCAAGATCGCGCGCGGCGAAATCGACCGGCGCGCCGCAGCTCATCACATACCTCAATTCATGGTGAATGCGACGCTCGGCATCGCGTCATCGAACGGAAAAAGTTATGCGCAACGCATCGCCGCCGCGCGGACCGAACGCGAACTGAGCGCGATCTACGAAGATCTGATCGACCGCGTTCCGTTAGGCGAGCGTCTGTTCGCCGATGCCAATCCGGTCAAGACCGGCGGGCCGATGCAGGTCAGCATCGCGTTCGCGGAACGCTACGCGGCCGAGCATCCGTATCCCTACCCACTGCTTCCGCACGAGGCGATCCGGCACGAAGTGTTCACGCTGCGCGGTGGCGTGTACTTCGGCATCGCGCATCTGCTCGGCTATCCGGTGTCGTACGACCGCATGATTTTCCGTTTCGCCGATTTCAACGCAGGCTTTTACGCGAGCCGCAACGCCGCATTCCAGAACGCGGTGGTCATCGCGAGCGGCCGTTCGCTTGCGCTCGATGGCGACCTCGTCGACTTCAGCGGCGACGTCGGCAAAACCGAACTGGCCGTGCGTTCGATCAAGGATGATCTCGATCTAAGCGATTCGCAGATCCACGATGCGCTGGAACGCGGCGATTCGATCGACTTCGAGAAGACCACGCTTTATGAGCGTGTATATACGATCGCCGAGAAGAAACGACATGCCACATTGCCGCGCGCGATGATTCCGCAAATCAATCTTGCCAGTCCGAAGATCACGCGCAAACTTACGACGCAGTGGTACGCGGATCGCGTCGAGGGTCGCTATCGCACGTGTCTGTCGCGCGCGGGAGTGACGGTGCGGTGAGAAGCGGGAATGCGAGGAGTAGAGTCCCCGCCTCCGCATTTCTTTAGCGCGCGATCGATCCGGTTTGGATGCCGCTCGACAAATCGAATGTCGCGCCGACTGTCGCGACGACGGCCGACTTTTTCGTCAGGCCCATCAGCTCGCGCAATCTGAAAAGACTTTCGATGCCTGTGCAATGCGCGCCGAGAATCTGCGCGACGCCGTAGGCTTTCAGCTTCTTCGCCGTCCACGCCATTTTGTCGTCCGGCAATTCGTAAAGATGAAATCCGCCGACGGCGACGCGCACGTTCTGCGCGCCGAGAAACGTGCGCGCGTACTCGATGGTGTTTATCACGCCGGCATGCCCGCAGCCTGACAGCAGTACGAGTCCGTCGTCGGTCTGGAAAAGCAGCGACTCGTCTTCGGGCAGCGTGTCGTCGATCCATTTGCCGTCGACATTCATCTCCACGCCCGGCTGCCAGTTCCTTTCCGGATTCGGCCGCGGCACCGGACCCGTGATCCAGACGCCCGGAACGATTTCTTCGGGCTTGCCGTGCACGACGAACGTGCCGCCGGTCGCCTCGAATTCTGCCTTCGTGGCGATCATCTGGTTGGCGTTTTCTTTTTCCTTGAAACGGCGCGGCAGGAAAATGCCCTCGCCCACGTGCACGCGTGAGAGCGCGCGCGGATTCGTCTTCATCAACTCCTGACGCAACGTCATCAGGCCGCCGGTGTGGTCGTGGTGGAAATGGCTGAGCACCACATCTTCCACGTCGCTCAAATCGATTTTCAGATCACGCGCGTTGTCGAGAACCGTGCGCGGACGCGCGCCGGTGTCGAACAGGATTTTGTGTCCATCCGTTTCGACCAGCGCGGCGAAACCCCACTCGCCGATGCCGGGGTCGGCAAGCATCGTGGAAAGGATGGTGATCTTGAGCGCATGCACCGGTCGATGGGCGGGCTGCTCCGCACGCGTCGAATGCTGGAAAAGCGTCAACGCACACGCGACAACGAACAGGATGATTTTTTTCAAGACTAGGTCGCCCCGGGCTGCAAGTGTTTGCGCGAATATCTCTTTCGGTGCCGCACTCGATTGTAGGCAGAGGTCGAGCGAGCAGCAATGTGCCATAAGAACGAGTCTGGACTTAGCGCGACGAAGAAAGTACGAGGATCATCGTTGACACATCCTCGCCGCGCATGCAGGATCGGCAGCGCACGTTCCGCCCATACGAGGAGTTCGTTCGCATGTTTCGATACCTGTCGATTGCCCTGCTCATCGCGCTTCCTATTTGCTGCTCAGCGGGTTCGAAGAGCGCAGCGAACGAAAAACCCGTCGTCGCGCAGACGCTCGCCGACTTCGAAACGCAATCGACCGCCGTGCGCGACGGCATGCAGCCCGGCGGCGTGTACAGCTACATCAACGAAGGCGACAAACGCCGCGTGGAAGATCGTCTCGACCAGATGCATCGGTTGCTGCAAGAGCATTCGACGCAAAGCGAACTATCGCAAGGCGACCGCATCGCGCTTTTCAATTCACAGGAAGAACTCAACGCGCTGCTGCTGCAGAACGACAACAACCGGCTCGAGTGCGAGAGCGGCGCGCACACCGGCTCGCGCATTCACGTCACCAGCTGCAAGACGCACGGTGAATTGATGGAACGCCAGCGACGCGACCAGAACGCGCTCGGCGACTTGCTGAGACAGCCGCAGACACAATTGCCATCGAAAGATCATTGAGCGGGCTATAGTTCTCGTCTTATATGATTTCTCGAACGGAAACTTGACGATGGAACGATCACGATCACCGCTTTCGACCGCTCGCCCGATGGCGGAAAAGGACTCGCGCGCGACACACGCGTGCGCTGGGCGCTCGAAGAAACCGGTCAACCTTACGATGTCCGCCTGGTTACGTTTGAGGCGATGAAGGAACCGGCGCATCTGCGAGTTCACCCGTTCGGCCAGATCCCGACTTACGAGGAAGGCGATCTCGCACTGTTCGAGACCGGCGCGATCGTGTTCCACATTGCCGAGCGGCACGCGGGACTATTGCCTGCCGATGCAAATGCGCGCGCGCGTGCGATCGCGTGGATGTTCGCCGCGGTCAATACCATCGAGCCGCCGATTCTCGATCTGTCCGTCGCAAAAACCATCGAGCGCGACCAGCCGTGGGCCGCGCAACGTTTGCCGCTGGTGCAGGACCGCATTCGAAACAGGCTCACGCCGCTTGCCGCGCGATTGGGCGATGCCGACTGGCTCGACGGCGCATTCAGTGCCGGCGATCTGATGATGGTGTCGGTGCTGCTGCGGCTGCGCGCATCCGGAATCCTGGACGAATTTCCGAATCTCGCTGCTTATGTCGCGCGCGGCGAAGCGCGGCCCGCCTACCGGCGCGCGTTCGATGCGCAGTTGGCGGTGAATACACGCTAGTCGGCGGTCGTGGTCGTTCGTCCAATTCCTTCAGACAGCGGACAAAAATTCCCAGCGCGTTTTGCTCACGGCGATGGCGGATCGACATTCCTCGCGTCGTCGCCGGAGACTTGAACCTGTTTCTTCCGAAACGGAATCAGCGAACGCCATCGCGCGCGCGAATCGAGTTCGACGACGCGACTGCCGAAACGGGTTTCGTAGCGCGCGAGATTGAGCCCGGCGATGTAGCCGCCATACGCGACGACAAACCAGACCAGCGGGCCATGTCCTTTCTGCGGCCACCAGGTGAACCAGATCGCGGCGTCGACGAGCGTCGTGATCTGGCTGCTTATCTGCTGAGTGATGAAATTGACGATGCCCTTGTGCCACATGTCCTGCACGACGGAGGGATGCAGGATCACGCCGACGATACCGCTCACTTCGATATAGATGAGCGTCCACGCGGCGGCGACGCCATAAAATCCACCGCCGAACTTCATCCACTTGGTGTGCAGCACGCTATCGGACGCGTGCTCGGATTCTTTCTCGTCCTTGCGAATGGCGGCGAGGCGCTCGTCGATCGCCTTGCGGTCGGCATCGCGCGCCAGCACGCCGCGGCTATATAGCCGATAAAACAGCAGCCAGCTCAGCGCGGCGACCGGAAATCCCACTTCGACGATGGCGTAAAGAAGCTCCGACAACATCGTGGCGTACCTGCGGCGAGGACAAAAGGATTATAGGCTGGGCTGGCGGCAAATGACTTCGTGGCGCACGGCGGCTTGTTCCCGGTTATTCTGACTGCCTTCCGCGAACGAGGATGGGCATGGACAGACGTCGTTTCTTCACCGCCGCCGGCAGCACCGCCGCTTTCGCCGCGCTCGGCACCGACAACGCTTTCGCTGACGATCGCACCACCCGAACCGCGCGGTTCGATGCGGCGACCGTCAAGACGATGCGCGACCGCATCCGTCCCATCGGTGCGGACGAATATCTCGCGCGACAGGAACACGCGCGCCGGCTCATGAAGGACAACAAGATCGACGCCATCTTCGTCGAAGGCGGCACATCGCTCGCCTACTTCACCGGATTGCACTGGTGGTTGAGCGAACGCCTGTTCGCGATGGTGATGCCGCAGAAAGGCGATCCGTTTTTTGTGTCGCCGAAGTTCGAGGAAGGACGTGCGCGCGAAAAGCTCGGCAACGACGTGAAGTTCTACACATGGGAAGAACACGAAAAGCCGATCGATCGTATTCGTCAGGGCATGCAGGATCGCGGATTGCTCAACGCCACGATCGGCATCGAGGAAACAACGCGTTACTACGCGGTCGAGCAGTTGCAGCAGCGCCTCTCGACGCTCACGCTTCGCAGCGCCACGCCGGTCACCGGCGGATGCCGCAGCGTGAAGTCGCCGCATGAAATCGAATTGATGCAGATCGCCAACGACATCACCGCCAAGGTATACACGCAGGTACAACGCGAGTTGCGCGAAGGCATGGGCGAGAAGGAACTCGGCACGTTACTCACGGCGTTGTTCGGCGAGTTCGGCGTCGCGGGCGACGCGCTCGTGCTGTTCGGCGAGGCATCGGCTTATCCGCATGGGCTGACGCGCGACGTGCAGCTCAAGCAAGGCGACAACGTACTGATCGACGGCGGATGCAATGTCGAGGGTTATGGATCCGACATCACGCGCACGATGGTGCTCGGCGAGCCGAGTGCAAAGATGAAACAGGTGTGGGAGATCGTGCGCGGCGCGCAAGACGCGGCACTGAAAGCCGCCAGGCCCGGCGTGCCGGCGGAAAAAGTCGATGCCGCTGCGCGGAATCACATCGCCGATCATGGATTCGGTCCGGGCTACAAATACTTCACGCACCGGCTCGGTCACGGCATCGGCATGGATGGACACGAGTGGTATTACCTCGTCGGCGGCAATACTCGACCGCTGATGTCCGGCAACATGTTCAGCAACGAACCGGGCATCTACATCGTCGGCGAGTT
Organism: uncultured Gammaproteobacteria bacterium; assembly: GCA_963814225.1. Taxonomy (GTDB): domain Bacteria; phylum Pseudomonadota; class Gammaproteobacteria; order Xanthomonadales; family Rhodanobacteraceae; genus Rudaea. Next base: position 20,094 of record CAWFCC010000012.1, read on the forward strand.
CGGCATCCGGCTGGAAGATGAAATGCTGATCACCGACGAGGGCGCACGACTATTGCTGCCGCAGGCGACGAGTCTGCAGAAAATTTTCGGATGACCCGCTCCGACAACTTGGCTGTCTAGCCGCGGATGTTCGAAACCGGGATCAGAGTGCGCTGTTGCAACGGGCACTCTGATCCCTGCTCTTTTTACCGGAACGATGAGAACATCGAAGACCGCGGCGTCAATGACGAACGCGATGCGGTGTAGTCGGTGTTCAGGCGCGACTGGCGAATCAGATTGCGTGCGCGCATTTCCAGTTCGACCGCCTGGTACATGGCGCTGCCGCGTTTTCCACTATGAACGAATTCCAGATACTGCTTGGCCAGATCTTCGTCGGACGTGCCTCGCAAATCGATATGCTCAACGGTGTTCATGCTAATCCCCCTTTCTCGCTATCGTGGCGCTTGAGCGCGCACCTTACGTTGCATAGCGGGTGCCAAAGGCTACGAAGCGGCGTTGTAGAGCCATTTCATGGGATTTCTGATGAACGAGCGCCAGAGAATAGCCGCCTGCGGCGCAGAAAACTGGCGTTCTGCGTCAGCCCGGCGCGCGCTTTTGCGGCGAGCGAACGAATCGGAGTGACATCGTCCGTTGGTCTTCGCGCGGGTCAAGTTTGCGAGGAGTAGGATGCATCGTCAACCGATACCTGAAGGTCGATGCACATGAAAATCCTGATCCAGGCCTGCTTCGCTGCCGCCTCGCTCGGCTGGGCCACGTCGGCGATTTCATCGCCGACGATCGAGCTCAAGGACGGTAGCCGCATCCAAGGCGACATCCAGAGCATCGACAATGGCGTGTATGCCGTTCACTCGGCGAGCATCGGCACGGTGCATATCGCGCAATCGAACATCGTGCGGATCGTGTACGTTGACGACGCGCCGCCAGTGGCGCGTTCGCCAGACAAATCGCCGGCGCGCGACGACACGATGACGCGCGAGATGCAGCAACTTCAGACGAGTTTGGCGAAAGATCCCGCCGCGCTGCAATCGATCATGAGCCTGGAATCCGATCCGCAGATCGAAGCCGTCCTGAATGATCCGGCGATTGCCAAGGCCATCCAGGAAGGTGACTACGCAAGCCTTCTGGCGAATCCGAAAATTCAGGCGTTGGAAAACAACGAACACGTCAAAGAAGTGGTGCAGCAGCAAGCGCATTGAGCGAACCAACACGAATGTGACGCCAGATCGAACGGGCTCGATACGACAGCACGAGCCCGTCGAATTCTACGGCGCGTGTTTCGTTTCGAAGAACGTACGTGCGTGCTCGGATTCCTCGGGCTTGGGCTTGTACTCGGTCCAGCCTTCGGTCGGCGTGCTCTTGTAGCGGATGACGCGCTGGCTCACGTCGATTTCGTAATACGGAAATACTTCGCGCAGATTGAAGAATGCGGCCGGCGCGAAAAGGATGATGTTGACGGCCAGATGCCCGCCTTTGAAACGCAGCGGCAGAATTCCGTAGAACGGATCGGCGCCGTCTTCGGCCGCCTTGAACTGATAGTTTCCGAAACTCGTGCCTTTCATTTTTTCGGTGAGAGGAAGGTTGACGGTTCTGTCCTTCAACGCGAGCGTGGTTCCGGTGCGCGGCGAACTGATCGTCGTCATCGACGAACACGCCGATATCAGCGCCAGAAACCCGACGAGCACAATCTGTCTGCAATACGTGATCATGTAGTCCCCTTTTGGTTGTGGTTCGAAGGCGCACATGGCTGACGTGTGCGCAGCCTGGCGTTACGCAACATGAAAGAAAGCTATTCGTTGTTTCAGAATGACCGCGCGCTGCAACTCCCCGTTGAGCACGCAGCCGGTACTGTAATGCGATGTTTATTCCAAAGGAACAAGATTTACGTTTTTCTTTCGAGCCCAATCCCTTTTTCCTCGCCTCGTTTTCTCGGATAATTTCGACGTACCCTTTCGCTTTTTTTCGCCTGTAGTGAATCTCGTTCCCGATGACTGTTCTCGTTCCACCCAATCCCAGCACGCCCTACGCGACGCTCCTGGCTCATCGTCAGGCCCTCAGCACGCTCCCCATCGCGGAGTTCATCGCTGCGTATAAGCGCTACGGTGCAGTTTGCTTCGCGGCTTCGAGGTCGATCTCGGTCAATTCCGCGACCTCACCCGGAGTCTGTGCAGTGGATCGGTTTTCAACGAGAGTCCCGGTCGCATAGTGATCGACCGAGAGCAAAATATCCAAACCGTCAATCTCGGTTACGAACCGTTTCCGCAACATCCCGAACTTTCGCGCGAACCCTGGAAACCCGACATCTGTTTCTTCTGGTGCATCAAAGCGCCAGGGAAGGGCGGCGAGACCACCGTTTGCGACGGTGTCGAAATCGTGCGGCGCCTTCCGCCGGCGGTCAGGGATGCGTTTAGCAGAAGGCGGCTGCGCTATCAGCAAGCGGCAACGGCGGCCGAGTGCGCTTTCTGGTTGGGGTCGAGCGCGCCGGATGACACAACCATGGCGAATCCTCCCGCGAAGTGCCCCTATTCGTTTGAGCGCATCGGCGGACAAATCCATCGCTACTTCTTGAGGCCTGCTTTCCACAAGCCGATGTTCAGCGACGAACCGGCATTTGGAAATTTTCTGTTTTTTGGACGCTACTTTAATCGCCAGCGATTTTTCCCAACTTTCGCGAATGGGGAAACCGCCCCCCGATGATCTGGTTGCCGGGGTGAAAGCCGTGAGTGACCGAGTGGAAAGTCCACTCGCGTGGCAACCGGGCGACATCATAATTTTGGACAACACACGCTTCATGCACGGGCGCCGCGCGATTCTCGATCTGAATGATCGCCACATCGCGACCTATTTCGGGTACGTGAATTTCGCCATTATCAAAGACGCGACCGGCAGTTTCCGTGGCGCGTTGCTGCTTTCAAACCCCCTGTACTTGCATAGGATCAGGGCGGTGCCTTTTACGGAGTCGGAATGGCTCTCGCATAACAGCAACATTTCCGACTACGCACTGCCCGTTTGTCATGTGCTTATCGATGCAACGAACCAGCGTGACAAGAAGTTCGTCCAGCTGATCGAACGATTCGGACAAGCCGTCCGCGGCGCCCGCGTTCGCCTCGAACGCTTCCTTCGACGGATAACGTTCGTGCATGACGAGCAGCGTCTTGCCGTCTTTTTCCTCGAAGGTCAGCGTCGTGACGGAGCCGTCGGCGCTTTCTTCGTTCGTCCAGACCAGGCGCGAGGGCGGCACTACTTCGAGATACTTGCCATGGAACGCCATCGATCCCGATTCGCCATGGCGGAACACTAAACGGTACGTGCCGCCGACGCGAACATCCTGCTCGCAGGAAAGCAGTTCCATGCCAAACGATTTCGGCACCCACCACCGTTTGATCAGTTCGGGCTTGGTCCACGCCTCGAAGACGATGCGCGCTGGCGCGTCGAAGGTTCGCGAGATGACGAGTTCGCGATCGGACTTGCGTTCCACCTGCGTGCGGCCTTTGCCGGATGTAGGGTTACTTTCTTTTCTTGCGTCCATCAACTTTCTCCTTTCGTTTTAGTTCTTCGACGACCGTTGTCCAGCTCGTCGAAGCGTGCATCCCAAAGTTGCCGGTGCTTTTCGATCCATGCCGCCTCTTCTTCCAGGCGGCGCAAGCCGAGCTTGCAGGTCCGCACGCGCCCGACTTTCCGCGTGACGACCAGCCCCGCTTGCTCCAATACGCCGACATGCTTCTTCATGCCCGTGAGCGTCATTTGGAACTTGTCGGCGAGTTCGGTGATGGAAGCGTCCGAACGCCCGAGCTGCTCCAGAACGCCTCGCCGGGTAGCGTCCGCGAGCGCGGCGAAAGAGGTATCGAAACGGGCGTGCTGATACTGAACCATATGGTTCAGTGTATGACATCGACTGGCTTTTTAAAAGGGGTCAGGTTCATTTTCCCTGACGATTGATCGAGACGATTTCGTACGTCGACAGACATCGAACGACTACATTGCCATTTACTGCGACGCGAGAAGATGCCGTATCCGCAGGAACCGGCTTCATGGCTCGCCAACCTCGTCTCGATTTGCCCGGCATCGCACAACACATCGTTCAACGCGGCGTCGATCGACAGCCTTGCTTCGCCACGGAGTGCGACTACGGCAACTATCTCCAGGAGCTGACCGAAGCCTCACGCAAGCACGGCTGCTCGCTGCATGCCTACGTGTTGATGACCAATCACGTGCATTTGCTCGTTACGCCGGCCGAAGCGGGCGCTGTTTCACGCATGATGCAAGCCATCGGGCGCCGGTATGTCGCCTGCTTCAACGCGCGATATCGTCGAACAGGAACACTGTGGGAAGGCCGGTTCAAAGCAGCGCTGGTGGGGAACGCGCGGTACACGCTCGCCTGCTATCGCTACATCGAATTGAATCCGGTGCGTGCACGGATGGTTGACGATCCATCGGCATACCGATGGTCAAGCTACCGGCACAATGCGCTCGGCGACATCGATCCGAGGACATCCGAGCATCGTGACTATCTGCGGCTCGCGCAGACCGCCGATAAACGAAGAAGCGTCTATCGAAATCTCGTGGCCGAACGCCTTGATGATTCGGAGATCCGGGCCCTTCGTGCACATACGCAACAGCAGCGTGCGTATGGAAGTGAATCGTTTCGGGCGAAGATTGAGGCGCTGACCGATCGTGTTGTGCAGGTCAGGCCGCGCGGGAGGCCGAGGAGCAGTCTGCGTGAGGGTTAAATGAAGCTGACCCCTTTTTCCTTTCTGACTATGTCCACGCAGGCGAAAAGAACAAAGCGATATTCACGGCGAAACCGGCATTCCAGATTGCCGTGCGCGTCCACGCATAGTTCGCGAGATACGCGGCGACGAACGCCATGCGCGCGAGCACAAAAACAACGGCGAGCGCGTCGATCGTACCCTGCGGCACGTGCCGGAACTCGGCCAGCAGCACGGCCGCCGCGAAGAACGGAAACGTCTCGATGCCGTTCTGATGAGCCCCAAGCGCCCGCGCACGGAGAGGCGTGGACCAGAATCCGGAGTCGCGCGGGCGCGCGTTGTCGAACTCGCGCCAGCCCAGAGGCTTGAACGGTGCGATGGTCAGCAGAAACAGCAGCACGGCTGCGAACAGGCACCACTCCGCGATCGTCATTGTCGGCTCCCGAAATGCGGTCAGAGTAACTTACGGGCTGACAGGATAAGGCACTCTGATCCCACTTGTGGAAAATGAACCTGACCCCCTTTTTCGGTGGAAAAT
>CAWFCC010000013.1:0-27309 GCA_963814225.1 uncultured Gammaproteobacteria bacterium
GTTTCGTCGGCGGCGGCGTGGCGCATCCTGCCAGCAACAAGAGCGCGAAGAGCATGAGTATCCGTCGCATCGGTTTGTCTTTCCTTAGACTGCCCGCTGCGATTGTAGGCCAGCGCGGCCCAACTTTCAGCGGGACCGCGCCGCTGCCGAGCCCGGGCTCATCGAGTCGCCAGAATCACGGAGCCGTCGCGGGCTTCTGGAACTTCAGCATGAACTGATCGGTCTGCGCCCTGACGAGCGCGTTGAACACACTTTTCGTGTGATCGTCGTGCGGATGGTAGAGCGCTTTCGATTCGTCGACGAGCACGAATCAGGTGGCGGTGACTTCGGCGATCACCTGTTCCTTGCCGATGCGGTGCAGATCGGAAATCTGCTGATCGGTCATGCCCGGATTTCCGGCCTGATCAACCACCATGTAGATACCGCCGGGTTTGAGTGCATCCCACACGCGCCGGTTGAACGCGGCGATGTCGACGTGTCCGTATTCCGGAACGTGCAGGTCGTGGTAATTCTGTGTGATCCAGAACAGATCGAGTTTTTCCGGCAGATCGAATTCGCCCCATTTCGATCGCTTCAAAATGATGTTGCGGCGTTGGCCCGTCAGCTTCTTGTCGAACGCGGTGTTCGACCAATTGAAATTTTCGATACCGTAGATTTTGCCGGTCGGTCCGACGACATCGCTGAGCAAACGCGAGAAGTAACCATAAAACGGAAGCAGTTCGCCGATCACCATGCCGGGCGCGGCGCCGGAAAATGCGATGGTTTCGGCGGGCATGCGCACGCGGTCGGCGTCGCGCTCGCCGGGCGACCGCTTCGGATTCGCGATCGCTTTCACGATATAACCGGGTATCTGCGAATCCGCAGCCGTAGCCGGTGCGCTGAAAGCGATGCACAGCGCGACTGCGCACATCAAAATGATCTTCATCCAGCCTCCTGTCATGAGGGAACGATGGGTCGTTCTCTCGCGCGAGTTGTCACCACTGGATCACGTGTCCCGTTGGAAAGACGGTCGACTTTGTCGGATCGTCGCAGTAGCAAGAACGGCGTGCGTGCGAAATCTCAGTCGCCGTCGAACGCGACGAGCGTCGTGACCGCCACGCCTGCCGCACGCAGTTTGTCGGCGCCGCCGAGATCCGGCAGATCGACGACGAACTGCGCACCGACGACATCCGCGCCGGCCTGGCGCAACAGGCGAACGGCAGCGAGCGCCGTGCCGCCGGTGGCGATGAGGTCGTCGACGAGCAGCACTTTCTGTCCGGGAACGCAGGCGTCTTCGTGCATCACGACGCGATCGGTGCCGTATTCGAGCGCATAGTCCACGCCGATCGTCGCGCCCGGCAGTTTGCCGTCTTTGCGGATGAGCACGAGGCCTTTGCGGAGATGCGTCGCGAGTGCCGAGGAAAAAATAAAACCGCGCGCTTCGATGCCGGCGATGAGATCGACACCGTCGGGCGCGGCGTCGGCGAGGCGCTCGATCGTCGTGTGAAAACCACGCGCATCGAGCAGGAGCGTCGTGATGTCGCGGAACCGGATTCCCGGTTTCGGAAAATCCGCGATGGTGCGGATGAGGCGCGCGATGTCGGCGTTGGCTGTCATAGGTAATTTCCTGCGTGTGTCGGCAATATAAATCTTCCACGCGCGATCACGATATCTCCGCGGTCTTGAAGCCATTTCCGCGAAGTAGGATCATCGCGCAATGACCGGTAAATCTGCCGATGCGGTACACCTGCGTGATCTGGCGCGCCTGCGCGCGTGCGCGACCGCATCGACCGCGAATACGCCAGACCGCTGAACGTGGACGCGCTCGCGCGCGGCGTGCATATGTCGGCAGGACATCTGAGCCGCCAGTTCAAGCTCGCATTTGGCGAATCGCCGTACAGCTATCTGATGACGCGTCGCATCGAGCGCGCGATGTCGTTGCTCGCCGGGGCGATCTCACCGTCACCGACGTTTGTTTCAGCGTCGGCTGCGCGTCGCTCGGCACGTTCAGCACGCGCTTCACGGAACTGGTCGGCATGTCGCCCAGCGTTTACCGCGAGCAAGCGGCGGGCGCCACGCGCGGCATGCCATCGTGCATCGCCCGTCAGGTAACGCGACCGATCAGGAATCGAGAAGCATCCGTGCACGAGCCGGAGCTAGCATGACGGCTCGTTCACCACGGAGCCCGCTTCATGAGCATCACCATCAACGCCAGTTTCCTTCCGCAGACCGATCCTGACGCCTCGCTCGCGTTCTATCGGGACGTGCTCGGTTTCGAAGTGCGCAACGATGTCGGCTACAACGGCATGCGTTGGATCACGGTCGGCCCGCCAAGTCAGCCCGGCACGTCGATCGTGCTGTTTCCGCCGCAGGCGAGTCCCGGCATCACCGACGACGAACGCCGCACCATCGCCGAAATGATGGCGAAAGGCACCTACGCGATGTTGTTGCTCGCGACAAAAACGCTCGACGCCGATTTCGAACGCATCCAGGCCAGCGGCGCGGAAGTCGTCGAAGAGCCGACCATGCAACCGTACGGCGTGCGTGATTGCGCCATTCGCGACCCGGCCGGCAACTTGCTTCGCGTGCAAGAGCGGAACTGAATCCGGCGACGCCGCGAGCATTGCCGCGAACGTTTCCACATCGCCGATGACGCGATGTGGAAACGAAAATTCCGCCGTAATCGCGTTCACTCCATCGAGGCAAGCCATCGCGACTCCATCGAGCGATGTGTTGCCAACTCGCCCCTGCAATCATCGTTTCTCGAATTTTTAACGATGACGCATGGGGAACGAAACAATGCGAATGAAATTGCTGGCAGCGACGGTACTTGCGGCTCTCGCGGGAATGAACGGCGCTTCGGCGCAGACGGCCGATCAGACGGCCCCGCCGAACAAGGACGCCGAAAAACTGCAGACGGTCACCGTGACCGGCTCGCTCATTCCGCAGGCGCAGATCGAAACGGCCTCGCCCGTCATCACCATTTCTTCGTCGCAGATCGAAAAGCAGGGTTTCGCAACGATCTACGACGCGTTGCGCGCGTCGCCCGTCGCAACCGGCGCGGTGCTCGACAACCAGTTCACCGGCGGTTTCACGCCGGGTGCGGAAACCATCAGTCTGCTCGGACTGGATCCGGCGTTTACGCTGACGCTGATCAACGGTCATCCGATGGCGGATTATCCGCTGCTGTACAACGGCGTCAGCAACTTCGTCGATCTGGCCAATCTGCCGATCGGCATGATCGATCACATCGACATACTTCCGGGAAACCAATCGTCGATTTATGGATCGGCGGCGATCGCGGGTGTGGTCAACATCGTTCTGAAAGATCATATCGACGGCTATGAACTCAATGTGCGCGCAGGCGGATATTCCGATGGCGGCGGCGCGAGCCAGCGCATCGAATTCATCGGCAGCACGAGCTGGGGCGATCTGCAGGCGCTGTACGGGCTGCAGGTGAATAAGCAGAAGCCCATCTGGAGTTATCAGCGCAGCCTGACGGCATCGACGAATTCCAGCCCCAATCCGAACACGCGTTACGGCACACGCAACTTTCTGTATTCGTATCTGGATTCGAGCGGCGGCAGCCACTACATCGATCCGGGCGCGAATGCGTGCGCACCGGTTTCACAACTCAACGGCGGACGCACCATTTACGATTTCCGCCCGGGGTCGGGCAATTTCTGCGGCAGCCGCTACAACGTCGGCTATACGACGATCCTCAACGATTCGCAGGGTGCGACCGCTTATCTCAATCTGAAATACAAGCTCAACGATTCGGCGGAACTGTACGGCGATATCCTCTACAACGTATCGCGGCAGGTCAGCAGCGCGGGTCCGTATTTCTGGGAGTCGTCCATCGCGACCAGCGGATATTTCATCAACGCCGACACCAACCGGTTCGAATCGGTGCAGCACATTTTTTCGCCCGAAGAAATCGGCAACGTAGGCGATTACGAAGACCACAATTTCGTGCGCACCTACAACGCGTTCGGCGGCGTGCGCGGTGGAGTGGGCCGCGACAACCAGTGGCAATACGATCTGTACTACGCACGTTCGCAGACCAACGTGAACGACAAGCAGGGCTGGCCGCTGGCCGGACCGCTCGAAGCGTTTTTCACCAGCCAGGTCTTGGGTCCGCTACTCGGTACGACCGGTCCGTACCCAATCTACGGCACGCCGAACTTGACCAATCTGTACAAACCGGTGACGCCCGAGCAATACGCGACCTGGGCCGGCTTTGCGATAACGCGATCGGAAGCGTGGACGCAGAACCTCAACGTGCAAGTGAACAACACCGATCTGTTCTCGATGCCGGCGGGAGATGCGGGTGTCGCGGCATTGGTGCAGGTCGGCGATCAGGCCTGGCACAATCCGATCGATCCGCGGGTGACGGCCGGCGAATTCTTCGGACTGACCGGAACGTCGGGCGCCGGCACGCGCAACAACTATGCAGGTGCGCTCGAGCTGCGCGTGCCATTGCTGAGTACGCTGACGGCCGACGCTTCGGTCCGCTACGATCACTATGGCAACCAGAACGTCGGTGGCGGCGATAGCAAGCCCACCTACAAGATCGGACTTGAATACCGACCGGTCGACACACTGCTCCTGCGCGGCAACTACGCCACCGCGTTCCGCGCGCCGGACATGGCCTACACCTTCGGCGGCCAGCAAGGCTTTTACCAGGCCGGACAAACCGACTATTACCTCTGCGCGACGCGCCAGCCGAACACGCCGACCTCGCAGTGCACGTACTTCGACAACACGCAGATCTTCGTTCTGCATCACGGAAATCCGGAACTGAAGTCGGTAACCGCCAAGTCATACGGCCTAGGTGTGGTGTGGTCGCCCTTGGAGCAGACCAACCTCAAAGTCGACTACTACAACATCCGCATATCCAACGAAGTCTCTTTGCAGAATAGCGATCTGCTGCTGCGTCAGAATAGCGACTGCCTGCTCGGGGTTCTCGATCCGAACTCGGGCACCTGTCAGGCTGCGCTGTCACAGGTGACGCGCAACTCCGGCGGCACAATATCGCAAGTCAATCTACTACCGATCAACATCGCGAACGAACATCTCACCGGCATCTACGCCTCGGCCGACTGGCGTCACGATTTCGGCCATTGGGGATCGTTGCAGCTGCAAAGCGCCTACAACGTCATCCTGCATCACTATTTCCAAACCTATCCGGATGACCCGACGCTCGACTATCTGCGTGAGCCCGAGGATTCGAGCGAATTCAAGACCATCGCCAATGCATCGGCGACGTGGAGTATCGACAGATTCTCCAGCACGCTGCTCGTCACCCGCTATGGCCGCACGCCGAACTACGCAGCGGGGCGCACCGCCGCAGGATACGGTGGACCGAATGCGGGCACGGTTGCGCCATGGATCATCTACAACGGCAGCGTTGCGTACGACGTTACGGACGACATCCGCGTCAGTGCGATTGCGAACAATCTGTTCAATAAGAAGCCGCCGTTCGATGCGACGTATAGTCCGTATCCGTATTACGGGTTTGCTAATTACAATCCGTATGGGCGGGCTTATTGGGTTGAGGTGAATTGGAAGTTTGGGCGTAGTCGAGGTTGAAGAGGTGGTGATTCCAGCGAACGCTGGAATCCAGCTTTTTGCTCTTAGCTCGTCATTCCCGCGGAAGCGGGAATCCAGCGACTTTGCTTTGTTTGTCTTTGAAGATAAGAGCTTCCGCGATTGAATATCGCGGGTCACTTTCTTTGCTGGTGCAAAGAAAGTAACCAAAGAAACCACCTTTTTTCTCGCAGTGGACGCTGTCCGCAGACAGCACGTCCGTGCTGCTGGCTGCGGACGCGCGCATCCCTGCGCGCGTGGGACCTCGATACAAGCCTGCATGTAACTGGTCGAAAGAGTCTTGTAACTCACGATTGCACTAAGCCAAAGGCGGTGAGGCTGGAAAAGAAAAAGCTCCTGCGGCCCCATCGCCAGTCGCTTAGTGACGATGCGCTTACAAGACTCTCTATACCGGTCACGCGCAGGCACAGATCGAGGGTGATCGCGCGCAGGAAGCGCGCGGTCCGCGCGTGGATCAGGGATGTCCACTCGCGGACGGGACCTATGGGAGAAAAGAAGGTGTTTCTTGGTTACTTCTTTGCACCAGCAAAGAAGTAACCCGCGATATTCAATCGCGGAAGCTCTTGATTTTCGAACGCACAGAAACGACGAGCGCCACCCTCACCCCAACCCTCTCCCGCCAGCGGGAGAGGGGGAAGATCAAAAGCTGGAGGAATGACCGTCGTGATCAAAGATTCTCGAGATGCACAAGCCCCGCCCGCAAGCAAACCGTAACCACCTCGCTGCGACTCTTCAACCCAAGTTTCCCCAAAATACTTTTCATGTGCGACTTCACCGTCTCCGTAGTGATCCCAAGCGCCTCGCCGATCGCATCATTGCTGCACCCGCGCGCAAGCCACAACAAAACCTCGCGCTCGCGTGTCGTGAGTTCGGTCGCATTCGGCAACTGCTCGGCCTTGCGTCCAACTACGGGCGGCACGTAGCGTCCGCCTTGCGCGACGGTGCGAATCGCCGCGAGCAATTCCTCGCTGCCCGTGTCCTTGAACAGATATGCATGCGCGCCGGCGCGCAGGGCGCGGTTGATGTCGTCGCCGCCGGTGCGCGTGGTCAGTACGAGGTAGTACGCCAACGTGCCGGTGCGGCCGAGCGTGGCGATCAGGTCGATGCCATCCATGTCCGGCAGCGACAGATCGACCAACACGACGTTCGGCCGCTGTGCCTTGAACAGCGCGATCGCCTGTGCGCCGTCGGCGGCTTCGCCGACCAGCTCGAAGTCGTCCTGGTCGGAAATGATTGCCGCCAGTCCCGATCGGACGATCGGGTGATCGTCGACGATCATCACGCGCGTTCTCGTCGAGCTCATGGCAAAACCCTATTCACTATGACGCCCTCTGCACGCGAAACAGTCGGTTGAGCATCGCGATGCGCGGCAGAGTGACGGAAACTCGCGTGCCGACACCGAGTGCGGAGGCGATCTCCAGCCGTCCGCCCGTCGCCGCTGCGCGTCGTCGCATGCTCGACAATCCGAAACCGCGACCGGGCGTGGCGTGCACGTCGGACGGATCGAAACCGGCGCCGTCGTCGGCCACGCTCAACACCAGCTGGTTGAACGTATACATTGCGTCAATGTGGATTTCTGCGGCGCCGCCGTGATGGATCGCGTTCGATACGGCTTCCTGGCAGATACGCACGAGATGATTTTCCGCCGCCGGATTCAGCGCCCACGCGTGGCCGTGCGCCTGCACCGACATGCTCGCGCCGTGACCGTAGGCGATCTGTTCGCACGCCGCTGAAATGCTGGCGACGAGACTGGTCTGCGACGGCGGGGGCGATTGCAGGTTCCACACCGAGCGCCGCGCTTCGGAGAGGCTCGTGCGCGAAACGTCGCGCGCAAGTTTCAGATGTCCGACTGCGAGATCAGGCGCGCGATCGAGTCGTCCGAGCGCCGCTTCGATCTGCACCGATATCGCGCTGAATCCCTGCGCGAGGCTGTCGTGGATTTCACCTGCGATGCGGCGGCGTTCGTCGGCGACCGCCGAACGCATGTGCAGCCACTTCACGCGCAGGTGATGCAGCAACCAGAGCACGCCGCTGAGCATCGCCGCGCACAGCACCACGAACCACCACGTCTGGTAGAACATTGGCGCGACATCGAACGTCAGCGCGGTGGCGGCGCCGCTCCAGCCTTCGTTGTCGCGACGAGCCTGCACTTCGAAGCGGTGCGCGCCGGGAGGCACGTTGGCGTAGCGTGCAATGCGCTCGTCGGCGACATCGATCCAGTCGTTGTCCACGCCATCGAGACGGTAGCGGAAGCGCGTCGTCTCCGCGGCCATGAGGTCGGGCGCGGTGTAGCGGATTTCCAGGCGCGCGGTGCTCGCCGGCAGATCGGCTACGCCATCGCGGATCACGACGGATTTGTCGTTCGCGCGAACGGATTCGATGAACGTGCGCAATGGAATGCGCGCCGCGGCGACGCGGTTCGGATCGACCACGACGGCGCCTTGCACGGTCGCGAACCACAGATGGCCATCGCTGCTGCGCCACGCGCTCGGCTGCGAACCGGCACTGGTCTCGGCGCTTTTCATACCGTCGGCCTGGCCGTAGCGAGACACATCGAGCGTGCTGCGGCGGCCTGCGGCGACGTCGTCCATGTCGCCGCGCCGGATGCGAAAAATGCCGCGGTTGGATCCGAGCCAGACGTTGTCGTCGCTGTCGGTGAGAATGCTGTTGATGGTTTCGTTCGGCAAGCCTTCGCGCATCGTGTAGTGCGTGACGTGTCCGCTGGTGTAACGCCACAGTCCATGGCCGAGCGTGCCGACCCACAACGTGTCGCGGTCGTCGACATAAACCGACAGCACGGCAGTGCGGCGCAGTTCGTCGTCGTGCAGTGCATCGGCATCGAAGCCGTCGCCGACCACTTTGCCGAAGCCGCCGTTGGTGCCGATCCAGATGGTGCCGTGCGCATCTTCGGCGATCGCGCTGACGAAATTATCGGGAAGGCCTTGCTGTGTGGTGAGGTAGTCGGTCTTGTCGCCGTCGATGCGCGCCACACCGGCGCCGTCGGTGCCTGCCAACAGACGGCCGCGCGCGTCGACGATGATCGCCGTTACCGTTGACGTCGGCAGCGGTGTTTTGAGGCTGATGTGGCGATCGGGTTTGCCGTTGGTCAAGTGATCGAGTCCGGTGCCGCCGAGACCGACCCATATGCCGCCGGCATCGTCGTCGCCGAGTGCGGAGATGTAGTTGCCGGACAAACCATTCGCGCGCGAGTAGCGATGCACTTCGTCGATGCTGATGCGCGTGAGACCATTGAGCGTGCCGGTCCAGACGTCACCGTGACGATCCTGCATGACCGAAAAAACGGTGTCCGCCGAAAGGCCTTCGGTTTTTGTATACGCGGTGAAGCTGCCGTCGCGCAGACGGATCAGGCCGCGGCCGAGCGTGCCGATCCATAAGCTGCCGGTGCTGTCTTCGAACAACGTCTGCAAACCGAGATCGGCTAATCCCTGTTCGGATGTCGATCCGTTCAACAGGTATTGCCAGGTGCGGTAAACACCGTTGGCATCGGTGGCGACCCACATGTTGCCGTCACGGTCTTCGAGGATGTCGCGGATGTGCACGCTTTCGGGCACGCCGTTCGGCCACCACGGTTCGAATTTGTCGCCGTCGCGGCGGAACAGTCCGGAACCGGCGGTCATCACCCACAGGTCGCCACGACGGTTGGTGTAGAGGCGGGAGATCAAATGGCCTTTCAGGCCTTCGGCATTCGAGAGATTCTCCACTTTCCCGTTTTTTATGTGATGCAGGTAGCCGCGCGCGGCTACCCACAGCGAGCCGTCGTGATCGAGCGCAAGATCCCAGATGAAATCGTTGGCCAAGCCGTCCGCTAAGCCGAACATGTGCTCGAGCTTGCCGTGGACGATGTGCGCAATTCCGCCGCGTCCGCCAATCCAGACACTGCCATCGGTGTCGCGGACGCCCATCCCGACGCGCGTCAGGGCAAGACCTTGCTCGGCGCCGAAACGCGTGAACGTTCCGTCGGCGCGGCGCACGACGAGTCCTTGCGTATTGCCGATCCACAGTGAGTGATCGGCGTCTTCGACGATGGCGGTGATGAAGTCCGATTGCAGGGCAGGGGTGTTGACGTGATCGAACACGGTGAACTGCGCGCCGTCGAAACGGGCGAGACCTTCCTGCGTGCCGATCCACATGTATCCGTCGGAGGTTTCGACGATGGTCTGGATGGCGAGTTCGGGAAGTCCCGCGTCGGTCTGCCAGGTGTCCATCGCGAATTGCGAAATGGATTTGCCCGGACTCAGCGCGTGTGCGGACAAGCTCGCCACCATCAGGCACACGAACGCCCATCTCGCCGCCAACCGGCGCCACGCTATCCCCTGAGCGATCGGCCTCATGCCGCGCATTGTAGGCCCGCCGGTGTCAGGAGGGCATGCCTCTGTGGAGGGACGCGCTGCGCGCGGCGCCTCCAACGAGTGAATAAGCGGACCTCTCTTCGAGGGTTTTGGCCGCGCGCGGGATTTGTCATCAATGCACCTGTCGCAACGTTGCCGGGAAGTTCGCATGCACAAGCTTCGTCAGGTTCGTCTGAGTTATCCGGACGCCTTCGTGGAATTCGCCGTCGCGCTGGCGTTGGATATGGACAGACGCCACGTCGCCGCGGCGCTGTCGATTCCGGTCAGCACGATGTACCGCTGGATTTTCGAACGGCGCGATGAGGCGACGGTTTTCGCGCGCGGCTGGACCGCGCAGCGTTCCGCCGAACAACGCGCACGCATCGATGAACTGGTCACCGCGTGCGAGCGCGAAGGATTCGATGTGCGGTCGGCGCTCGACCGGCTGCTGCCCGGAATGTCCGTTGCGCGTGCGGTGATGACGGTGCAGCCGCTGCCGAAAAGCAGTGGACGCATCATCGTCGGCCGCTTCGATACATCGCGCGGTTTGCGCGTGCAGCGCGACGACAACATCCAGGAATTGCGCGAGGGTGATGCATCGGCCGATGTGGTCGGACGCGTCGTGCTGGTCAAGATCGAAATCGATCGCCATTACTACACGCGGCTGTCGTGCGAAAGCCTCGCTGCCATCGCGCGCATGTCGCGTTTCAATCTGATCAAGGCGTTCAAGCATGCGTTCGGCGTATCGCCGTATCGTTATCTCAACCAGGTGCGCGTCGATCACGCGCGCCACATGTTGGCGCTCACCGATCAGCCGATGCACATGATCGCCGCGGCGGTCGGCTTCGGTTCGGTGTCGTCGCTCACGCGCGCGTTCAAGCGCTTCGCCGGCGCGAGTCCGGCGCACATCCACCGCAAGCTTGCGGTAATGCCGAACGAGACGCGCAACGCCGTCAACTTCTGACCGCATGCCTCGCAAGAGGGAATGCCGGCAGCCTCCACTTGGGGTTTCGGCGCGTAACGCCGATGTCGCAATGTACCGCTGGCGGGGAGGTGGAACCCCGCGTGGTCCTTAGGATGGGACCTGTCCCGAAATCCGTACAAACAACCTGACGTGTTTGGAGAGAGTAATGAGACTCGACGTGAATAAATTATCGTCGGCGGTTCGCCTGGCTTTGTCGCTGGGTGCCGCCGCTTCGGTTGGCTCTGTCGCTGCGTACGCGCAGGATGCACAGACCAGTCCGAATACCAAAGGCCAGTCCCTCGAAACGATCGTGGTGACCGGTTCGAACATCCGCCGTGTCGATATCGAAACGGCAAGCCCGGTCGTCACCATCGACCGCGCGCAGATACAGGCTTCGGGCAAAGTCAATCTGGGAGATCTGGTCCAGCAGTTGCCGTCGATGGCGGGTGCCGCCATGAACCCGCAGGTCAACAACGGCGGCGCGGGCACGGCCGGCGTTTCGCTGCGCGGCTTAGGCTCCAACCGCACGCTGCTCCTCATCAACGGTCACCGCGTTCCGTTCCAGCTGCAGGACTTGAACCTGCTGCCGGTATCGGCGGTTGAACGTATCGAAGTGCTGAACGACGGCGCCTCGGCCGTGTACGGTTCCGACGCGATCGCCGGCGTGGTCAACATCATCACGCGCACGAATTACCAAGGTGCCGAATTCGGTGCCGATTACGGCATCGCCGACAAAGACGACGGCGAACGCCGCGCGATCCACATGCTGTTCGGTCAGTCCAGCGACAAGGGCAACATCCTGTTCGGTGTGCAGTACGACAGGCAGGATCCTGTGTCGGCGGCGAATCGAAAGATCTCGGCCACCGCGCAGTATCTATACAACAATCATGTCCAGAAGGGCGGATCGTCGCGTACGCCAGGCGGCCGTTTCTTCCTGCCAAGTGATTCGCCGATCGCTACGCAATTGGGCTGTACATCGGTGACGTTGTCGGGCAACAAGCTGCCTAGCTCTACCACGCCGCCGAAGGCCTCGGATTTCCGCTGCTACACCGGTGCCGACGGCTTCAACTTCCAAGCGGTCGGTAACTACGACCTGATCCCGAACGAGCGCACCGGTGCGTTCGCGCTGGGCAACTACAAGCTCAACGACAGTGTCGAAGCGTACGCGGAGCTGCTGTACCACAAGATGGTGGCGCATCAGCAGCTCGCACCGTATCCGTTCGATCTGTCCAGCAACAACGTGGTCGTTCCGGCCAATCAGTTCTACAACCCGTTTGGCGTCGAGTTCGGAACGGAAGGCGATCCGGCCCGGACCATCGCGCTGCGTCTGACCTCTATCGGCAACCGCGGCCTGAAAATCGCCAACACCACCGAACTGGTCAACACCGGTTTGAAGGGCAACATCGGTCAGACGAGCTGGAACTGGGATGCGCATTTCAGCTACGGCAAGCTGACGCTGGAAACGCAGAATCTCAACTACGTCAACTTCAGCCAACTCCTTCCGCAACTGTCCTGCACGGCCACGCCGGGTGATCCGAATGCGGCGTGTACGCCATTGGACATCTTCAACCAGAGCGATCCGAACACGGCCGCGGCGTTGAAGGCGGCGGCGATCAATCCGTATGCCAACGGTCTGTACCAGATGAAAGAATGGTCGGCGTCGGCGAACGGTGCACTGTTCGCGCTGCCGGCTGGCGACGTGCAGCTCGCCTTCGGCGGCAATTACCGCAAGGAATACTTGAACGCCAACGTCGACCCGCTGACCTTGAACACGTACGGCGTCGATGCCACCGGCACGCCGACGATCACGTGCCCGGGTCCGAGTTCGATCTGCGGTTCGGCGGCTCAAGGCGGCTTCAACATCAAGGAAGCGTACGCCGAGTTGCTCGTTCCCATCCTCAAGGATGTGCCGTTCGTTCACTCGTTGAATGTCGATATCGGTGATCGTTACTCGAAGTATTCGAACTTCGGCAGCACCAACAACTGGAAGGTCGCGATTGAATATCGTCCGATCGAAGACCTGCTGCTGCGCGCTACCGTGTCGAAGGTGTTCCGTGCGCCGACGCCGACAAACCTGTTCGCAGGTCCTGCCGCCGACGCGCCGACTGCGTCCGATCCGTGCGCCGGTGTCGCGGGCGTATCGGGCAACCGCGCATGCCAGGGACACAATGTGCCGGTGCAGGCCAACGGCCAGCTGACGGGTTACGTGATGGGTTCGAACTTCGCGAACTCGAAAGGGTTGAGCAACGCCATTCTCGGACCGGAATTCGGCAAGTCGTTCGACTACGGCTTCGTCTACGATCCGGAATGGCTGCCTGGGCTGTCGGTCAATGCGGACTACTACCGCATCCTGCTCAACAACCTGATCGTGTCCGGCGTCGGAATCGCTCAAACGATCCTTACCGACTGCTTCAATACGCAAAGCGCGATCTGCGGCAACATCGTTCGCGCGCCTACATCGGGTGCCATCAAGTTCGTCGTCGAAGCCCCATTCAACGCGGGTAACCTCGTCGACGAGGGTCTGGACATCGGTGCGCATTACCGTCTGCCCACGACCGACTGGGGCAATTTCCGCGTTGGTGCGGATGCCTCGTACATCCAGGCATACAACATCGCCGAGCCGGGCTTCACGCAGCACCTCGCCGGCCACTTCGACAAGACGTTCGGAAACTTCGCCCGCGTTCGCGCTCTCGCCACGTTGGACTGGAGCATGGGTCCGTGGGTGGCCAACTGGACCTCGCGCTACATCGGCCGCATCACCACCGGTTATGCCAATCCGTGCCTCGGCCCATCCGCATCGAAGAACGATGCCGCGGTCGGTTGCTCGGATTACATCAACCTGGCGGCCGCCAGCATCCACACGGGTGCGATCACGTATCACAACGCGTCGGTCGGCTACAACATCGAACCGATCAACACCTTCGTGAGCCTGGGCGTCGACAACGTGTTCGACAGACAGCCGCCACTGCTGTATCTCAATAACGTCTTGAACGCCAACACCGACGTCAGCACGTACGATCTTCTCGGCCGCTATTACCACGCGAGCGTGACCGTCAAGTTCTAGTAGATTTCAAGACTCCAACGCTGGCCGCGCTCGAAAGGGCGCGGCCCTTTTTTTACCGATATGCAGCAGAAAGCTATTCGCTACAACGCGTTCACGATCTAGAAGCTGTCGCATCCATACGCGGACATGCTGGACTTCGCCATCTGAGTGGCTTGCATACACGCCTGTGCGAGGCTGTCTCTGCTCGCCGCGTGGAGGCTGCGGCCTTCCACGTCGTACGCATCTGAGCCAGCGACGCAGCCAGACTATCGCGTGCTTCCTTCGGTACTTTTTCATTCACGCACGTTTGATATCGTTCGATATAGTCATCGCACTCTTTAATGCCGACGCGGTCTTCCGCTTTCGCCGACATCATCGATGCCTCGGATGTAATCACGGTGGCGCTCGACAGCACTACCACTCCGAACAGCAAACAACCGACTACATTCTTCACGCTTTCTTCTCCAGATGATGAGTTCAGCCGGCCTTTTCGCCGGCACGTCGATACTGGCGAATTTCCGAAAGGAGAAAGCGACAACGAACGGACACTAGAAGGAAAATTACGGCGTCGACGGCTAGCGTCTACTTTTCGAATCCGGTAACGACGTCACGACGCGGTTAAACCAACACGCCGGGACGACCGAGAAAATAACCTTGCCCGTAAGGAATGCACAGATGCCGCAGGGTCTCGAACTCACCTTCGGTCTCGATTCCCTCGGCGATGATGCTCGCCAACGCACCTTCGGCAAACGTGACCAGCGCATGCATGCTTGGTGATGTGTCGCCACTCTATCTGACGAAATAGATGCGTGCTCTCGGAGAGGCATGTGGGGACTGATCGAGTTTTTTGTAACATGGGCGACTTTCCTCGGAATCGTTTCTCCATACATGAGAAGAATCGCTTTCGAAGCCAGGTCTATGCTTCTTCGTTGCGCGAGCTATTGGCTGATCTCGCGTCTCCTGATTTTAGCGATCTGGACGGCAGCGTCCGCGCTACAACCGAGCGCGAATTTCGCGACGACAGGGGAAGTGACGATTGATTTGACCGCGCCCGCCGCGTCGGAGCGACTCGTGCACATACTTTCTCAAAATGATGCGGGTTGGTATCTGGGCATTGCATCCGATGGATATGAGCGAAGGCCGTTTGAGCCCACGCATCAAGCCAACTGGGCTTTTTTCCCGCTGACTCCCATTCTCTGGCGTCTACTCGGAGCAAACAGCCATTTTCCGTTTGCAGCGGTTCTCGCGTCGAATCTGCTTTTTGGATGTGGTTTGTATTTTCTCGTGCTGCTGATGCGCGAATACGGATTTTCGTATGAAGTCTGCGAGCGGGCCGTCGCTGCGATCTGCTTCTTCCCCACATCTTATTTTTTCAGCTTGCCGCTAAGCGAGTCGCTGTTCTTTTTTCTCTCTGTGGGTGCGTTTCTGGCCAGTGTCCGCAGGCAGTGGCCGTTGATGGCGATCGCTACACTCGGCGCCTGCGTAACTCGTTTCGCCGGCATTTTTCTTGTCGTCGCGATCGGGCTGCACATGTGGGAGCGCCGTCACCAATTGCCGTTGCGAGCTTGGATAGCGCTTGCCGCTTCGCCACTCGGCCTTTTTGCGTTCATGTGGCATCTGCACGACGTGTGCGGTAACGCGTTGGCTTTTATCGACATCCAGCAGGCGTGGGGACGTTGGCTACGCGCTCCATTCAAAGCGCTCGGTATCATCTTCGTGAAACCGTGGGTGTGGGCGACGGACTGGAATTTGCGACCCCTAAACACAGCCGTCACGCTCGCAGCAATAGCAGCGACGGTATCTTTATGGAAAAGACAACTTCGGCCTTTCGCTGCGTTTCTGGGTTTATGCATTCTTGCGCCGCTGATGACGGGAAGTATTACGTCGATGAGCCGCTACACGATGTCCGCCTTTCCTTTCGCCATCGCCGCCAGCGGTATGCAGGAGAGAAATTCCTGGTTCATTCCGCTGCTCGCATTGAGTGCGGTTCTTCTGGGTGCGATGTGCGTGGCCTACGCTGTGGGAAGCACCTTCGCCTCGGCATAGTTCATTGCGGTCACGTCGCGCATTCGCAAAAAAATTCCGGGAAAATGATCGCGGTCGTGAGCCAACGAGACGCAGCGAATTACTTCAGAGTCTCTCCCAGTGCACCGGCGCCCAGGGGTGCAATTCGGATACGAAAATTCCACTTTTGACTGCCGGATCGTCAGCTACGATTGTTTTGGCTTCAGCGAGATCGTGCGCCTCGAAAACGACGGCGCCTCCCTCATCATCGGTGAGCGGGCCTGCTTGTTTCATCGTTCCTTTCTTGAAGAGCGAAAGCATGTAGCGGCCATGATCCTTCAATGGCAACTCGCCGACGTGTTTGCCGGCCGGCCACGATGGTCCCGGACGATAAATCAACAGGAACGTGACCTTTGGTTTGCTGTGGTGTCGGCGGCGAACGCACTGGAAGCGAGCGCGTTCACCGTGGCTATGAGAACTAGTAGTACAAATTTCATGGTTTCACCTTGATCGTTGCGATTCTGCGTCAGCACACTTCATTTCAGCTTGACGCGATCCATCTCCACATACGCGGCCCCCATCGTCGGCATTCCCGCAGAGCCACCCGTAAGCAATCCGACACGAAGCGACTCAACGATCTCTTGTCTGGTAGCCCCAAGTTTGATCGCCATTTGCACGTGATACTTCAAACACTCTTCGCATTTCACGACGACCGAAAGAGTCGCTCCTGAAAGCTGCTTGTACTTTGCCGGCACGGCGCCTTCGCCGAACGCGGCTTTGTACTGCTGATTGAACACCGCCATAAACGCGGGATCGTTCGTGACGATCGGATCTTTTGAATCGACGGTCGGTTCGGCACGAAGTGTGAAAGAAGTTCCTGCGAAACAGACCAGCACTGCAGCTGCAAGCCAATGTAGCGATTTCATGCACACACCTCTGTCATTGTGGTTAGGACCAACGATCTAAACTGAGCTTTCGCGCGTCAGGCTGACAATGTATTCATCGAACGCGGCGAGTTCCGGTGCGGGTATCCGCACTCTCGGTGTACGGCAGCCCAGCCAATCATATGCGGCAATCGCAACGTCTGCCGCCGCCGCACAAAGCGCGAAACTGACGCCTGTGGGCGGGCAATCCCGTCTAGCGGCTCGTTATTTTTCTTCGTTTCGCGACCGGAATCGCTGGACAGAACGGCGTGCTTATTGCATTAATAATTCCCACAGCATTGTTGTTTGGGCGAAGCGCGTGGACCGATTTTTGCTATCTCGGCGGGGCGGCCGTGCGGTAGAGCGCGGGTTCACGCTTATTGAGATTTTCATCGCCGTCGCGGTGGTCGCTATCTTGGTCGCTATCGCGCTCCCGGCGTACAAACAATACGTTGCGCGTGCGAAATCCGCCGTGGCGAAAGCGGATATCGCCAGGATCAATATTGCGGTGGAAAGGGCTTATACGGATTCCGGGAACTATCCGCAGACGTTAGCGGATATCCATCTGGACACGAAACTCGATCCGTGGGGTCGGCCTTATGTTTACTACAACATCGCCGCGAACGGCAAAGGACATGCGCGCAAAGACCATGCGCTGAACCGCTCAATCGCGATTTTGATCTATACAGCGTGGGTCCCGACGGAAAGTCCAAATCGCAGATCACGCAGAAGGACAGTCTCGACGACATCATTCGCGCGAACAATGGTGCCTTCATCGGTATCGCGGCGGATTTTTAAGGCGTGGCCGGGCCGCCTGCTTCTTCATCGTTCGGCTATGGCCGGTTAGCGCGACGGCTTATTTTCCTGTTCATCGTGGTCAGTCTCGTTCCGCTCGTGTTGTCGGACTGGTTGGCGATGTACGCCACGAGGGACGTCAACGGCAGCCTGCAAGAGAAGTCAGAATCGCAGCGTGTCCGTTTGGTGGGCAGGCAGGTTTTCGACAAACTGCTCAACGCAAAACTATTGCTCGGGAATTTCCCGCCGAACTCCGTCGATGGCGCGAATGTGCCCGGTTTCGGAGTCGTTTTCGCGTCGGCGAGTTTTTGCGGCGGGTGCGAAGACTCGACAAATCCTTTGATCGTCGCGTGGAACAGTGTGGCGCAACCTGCACTGCCGTCACGGCAATTTCGCGTCAGGGCATCGTTCAACCTCGATGTGGCCATGCGGTTAGTGCGGGACGGCAGTGCGTCGCGGATATTGATGGCCACGTTGCGTGATGGCTCACTGTTGTGGGTTGCGGAAATCGATCCAGCGTATCTCTGGTCTCCGATGATCGACGCGAGCGAGGACAACGCTTGGGCCGTTGTGGATTCGTCCGGATCACCGTTGTTTGCTTCGTCATCTGCGGGCTTGGATAAATTCTCGCCGGTGCGTTCGCGCATATTCCTTGGCGCGGAATTCGATACACAAGATTGGGTATTCGAAAGCGACGTGACTGATCCGATCGTCATGTGGCAAGGCCTTCCCGTCGTCGGCTGGCTCGCGCTCGTCGCCACGGCCACCTTGCTGACGATCGCGTTGTTCAGCCTATGGAGAATTCGCAAGGCACTTGCTCCATTGACCGCGCTGACTGCATCGACGCGACTGCTTGGACAAGGCGAAACGCCGGTGCGCGTCGATGTACAGCGCGACGACGAAATCGGCGAACTGGCCTCCGCCTTCAACGAAATGGCCGCGCGCATAGCTGCCCAATTCGAGACGCTGTCGGAATTGGCGGCGATCGATCAGGACATCCTAAAAGGTGCATCCATACACACGCTCGGAGCACGTGCGGTCAAGCAACTGGCATCGGAGTCGCGCAATGCGACAGTGCATATCGAGTGGTTGCAGGGGGACGGAAAGCGAGCGCGCGTCGCTGCAGACTCCGAGGCCCCGCAAGAGGCGTTGGGCGCAGAGCGTCTTACAGAATTTCTCGCACTCGGCGAGCGAGCGGCTATGCACCACGGCGTGGTGTCCGCGAGCTGCGGCAATACAATCGAGACGGATATCCCGATTGTGCTCAACGGCCAGACACGCGCCGCGATCGTGTGGCGTTCGTCGAACGGCATCGACGAGAAAACCCTGCTCGCGTCTTTCAATCTCCGCGACCGGCTGGCTGTCGCGTTCGCCGCAAGAGACCGCGAAACCGCACTCGTCCATCTCGCGACGCACGACACGCTGACTGGCCTTGCCAGCCGCTATCAGCTTCACCAGGTGCTGGAGGCGGTTGCCGCTTCGGACCATACACAGCGCAGCAGCTTGCTTTTTATCGACCTCGACCACTTCAAGGACGTCAATGACAGCCGCGGCCACCAGGCCGGCGACGAACTCCTTTGCCAGATCGCAGACCGCTTGCGTGAATGGTGTCCCGACGGAAGCCTGCTCGCGCGTCAGGGCGGGGACGAATTCGCAGTAGTACTGATCGGTCGGGACTTGAATGAAGCGTGCGCGATTGCCGGGAAGATTCTGCCGGCCGTCAAGCATCCGGTGGTCCTGCAAAGTGGGCCGTGTGCGGTGAGCGCGAGCATCGGCGTCGCCGCGTTTCCGCAGCACGCTCACTCGCGCGAGGGACTGCTACGTTGTGCCGACGTCGCCCTTTATGCAGCCAAAGCGGGCGGTCGCAACGCATTTCGTCTGTTCAACATCACCCTCGACGTCGCCGAGCAGAAGCGCGTCCAACTTTCCACCGATATTCGCGGAGCAGCGTCCCGCGGAGAACTCGTGCTGCACTATCAGCCACGGGTACGTCCGGACGATCTGAAAATAGCCGGCGCCGAAGCGCTCATACGCTGGAACCATCCGCAACGCGGACTGATCGGTCCTGACGACTTCATCGCACTCGCCGAAGAGACAGGCGCCATCTACGAAGTAGGCGAATGGGCGATCGAAGCTGCCGCGGCGCAAGTCGCATTTTGGCGCAAAGCCAGAGGCGTTCTGGTGCGCGTGGCGGTCAACGTGTCTCCAAAACAATTCGCGACGGGAACGCTCGTGGAGCAATTTCGAGCTGCCCTCGTTCGTCATCAGTTGCCTGCCGATTCGCTCGAAATCGAGGTGACTGAAAGCGTCCTGTTGGGTGACACGGAATCGGCCTTCGCTCAGATGGCCCAACTTCGATCGGACGGCATGCGCATCGCGCTCGATGATTTCGGCACCGGCTACTCGTCGATGGCAATGCTGGCCTCACTGCCATTCGACGTGATGAAGATTGACCGATCTTTCGTGGCAGGCCTGTCGCGCAACGATCGCATGCGGCAGATCGTGCGCGGCATCGCTTCGATCGGTCTGTCGGGCAAACTCACGCTAGTCGCTGAAGGCATCGAAACCGCCGAGCAAGCCGCGGAACTCACAGCACTGGGATGCCACGAACTGCAGGGATTTCTGTTCGGAAGGCCGGTATCGGCTGAGCTCTTCGCGCTCGGGTCGCTTGGGCATCGGTGACAACGCTATTCGGCTCCGCGATGCGCGCGATCGGGCGAGGTTCGCTGCGTCACTGAGGCCGAGACAGATGATTCTCGACGATGTCCGTATTCTGGGAGTCGACGATCAGCCACTCATCATTGCTTCTTGCAAGGACGTTGACGAGGATTCCATTGCGAGGCGGAAGCGCTGTGCCGTCGTCCGCCGTGTGACCGATCAAGCGTCCACCGGCTCCGTGCAATCACGACACCTTCACCGACGGTCCGGATGTCGGTCTCGTCGATTGTGAGCCGGCTATGACTGAAGAATGTCGAGTGCGCGAACTCGTGCGCCTTCTGGATTTCAGTGCGGCCTTTCCACCCAAGCCAACGACGTTGACGAACTCGGCATCCGGCGCAAAAAGAGACGCGAATGCCTGCATGTCGTGGCGGTTCCAGCACGCGGCAAATGCTTTGATAATGTCCGCTGCTTCAGCGATTCCGCCGGCCATAGCATACGCATCTATGTTGAGTGAATGCCCATCTTGCCACACGTCGCAATGGCGGAGGTGTGGACGCGAATCGTCTGCGCTGTATAGCGAGCGATTGCGTAGAAAGGCTTCGTTTGTGCTGGGGCGCTGCTACCAACAAAAAAGACCACTCGTTGCGGAGTGGCCTAAGTTACTGAATATCTTGGTCGGGGAGACAGGATTTGAACCTGCGACTTCTACCTCCCGAAGGGCTTTTGAAGCCTTTTCTGATCAACAGGATACGCTGGGAACCGCATAACTACTGTGTCTCTGTGTCCCGTTGCATCCCGTGATACGCTCCCGTTTGCTGTTACCGATGCTGTTACGGGGTTTACATGGGCAAGCTCAGTCTCTCGGTCCACACCGCGTCCGCGGCTCGCGCGGGCGACAAACCCTACCGAATAAACGATGACGGCCCGAAAGGCGTCCGTGGGCTGCACCTTCGCGTCCAACCGTCGGGGGTGAAGTCGTTTTGCGTGGTCTATGCGCGCAACCAGACGCGCACGATCGGCAAATACCCGGTGATGACGCTCGATGCTGCGCGCACGGAAGCAAAACGCCTCCTGGGCGCTCCCGTTGACGCTGCGGCGAAGAAGGTCAAGGCGACCACATTCGGCGACTACGTGGATCAGAAGTACGGACCATGGGTTCTGCAGGAGCGGAAGGCCGGCGCGGCGACGCTCGCAAACATCAAAGCGCAGTTCGGCGCGTACCTCAGCAAACCGATTGGCGCCATCACGGCTTGGAACATCGAGAAGTTCAAGGCCGATAGGCTGCGCGGCGGCACGAAGCCAGCGACTGTCAATCGAGATCTCGTGCGCATAAAGGCTTGCTTGGCTAAGGCGGTGGAGTGGGGCGTCATCGCCGAGCATCCACTGCGCGCTGTCAAACGCGCTAGGGGCGAAGACGATAGCCGCGTCAGGTTCCTGTCGCCTGCGGAGGAGAAGTCGCTCAGGGACGCGCTGACGAAGCGTGACGCGGCGTTGAAGAAGGCGCGCGCGAGTGGCAACGCCTGGCGCGCAGATCGCGGCAGAGAGGCGCTCGCTGCATTTGGCAAGGATGACTTCGCTGACCATCTGCAGCCGCTGGTGCTGCTCGCAATCAATACGGGCCTCCGCCGCGGTGAGTTGTTTTCCCTTGAGTGGTCGGCGGTCGACTTGAATCGCAAAATGATTGCCGTCCGAGCCAACACTTCAAAGTCTGGCCGCACGCGCCACATCCCGCTGAACGCCGAGGCGATCGACGTGCTGAAACGTTGGCGACGTACTCATCGCGATGAGGGACACGTTTTCGCCGGCGCCGGTGGTGAGAGGATGACGAACATCAACAAATCTTGGGCCTCGATCGCGGCCGCAGCGAAGCTGAAAGACTTCCGGTTCCACGACCTACGGCATCACTTCGCTTCCAAGCTCGTGATGGCAGCCGTGGATTTGTATACAGTGCGGGAGTTGCTCGGTCACAGTGATTTCGAGATGACCCAGCGGTATGCGCATCTCGCCCCAGAGCACAAAGCAGCGGCCGTTGAGAGGCTTGTCCAATGATCTTCGTTCCGCTCCTTTTCACCGCCGCGTTCGTCGGCCAAATCGCGGACCAAACAGATTCGCAGAAAGGGCGGTCGCATAAGCTGTGCACGCTGCTCGCGTGTCCCACCGAAGCAGTGATCGAAATTCAAAGAAAGGACAGATTTCAGGCTGACTACGAGTTGGTCATTGATTTCGATGGAACGAAAGAGCGGTGCCGACTTGTCCACGATGAGTTACCGGAACTTCCGAACTGCGGAAGCAGGTCAAGGGTCCAATTGAGCGGCAACCAAACCGGTGGCGATAGCATCGCCGTTTTCGGGAAGCCTTCGAAAATATCGATCACGCTTTCCGATCACGGCAGACAAATTGCGACGAAAACCTTCGAGCCTGTGTACGCGCCGATCTATCCAAACGGAAAAGATTGCGGAGAAGGGTGCAAGTTCTGGCGGACGGTCTGGACGCTTCCATGAGACTGCCCTAGCTTTCGGGCACCCGCCCGGAAGCACAAAATCGACGACCACCGCGCTTGACGCCTCTGCGCGTCTGAAAAGGCAATCAGTGCATGTTCGCGTTACATGAGAACAAAATCGGCCACGCCACGTGCCGGAGACTTATTCAACTCGCGTGCCAGCCGGCGTAGAGGACTACTGGTAGAACTGACAGGTCAGGCAGAAACGGCTGGGCTGGGTGAGCGGCGCAAAGCCGTGAACAACCAGTAGAGCAGCGGAAGTCCAACAACTGCGACAACAGCGTCCGTAAGCACCATCGAGATGTGGCGACTATGGGCAAATTCCGTCATTGAAGCGACGACGTTACCGGACTCCGCGGTGACGATGTGCGGATCCAGTGCGTTGTTCAGGACATCGAATGCCAGGTAGTCCATGCCCACTATGGAGAAGAACGAAACAACCAGAAACAGCCAGCGACGATCGAGCTTTCTCCAGAACACGGCCGTCGCGATGAACGGCACAGCGATTGGGAACAGCAGCGTGGCAAGCAGCGTCGTGATGGTCATATCGTAAGTCCGAATTTACAGGTCACTTCTTCTTCCGACGCTTTGCCTCTTCGGCAACCAGCTTCGCGCTGGCCATTGATAGTTCTTCCGGCGGTATTCCAGCGATGATGGACATCAGCTCGCGGACGGCAGGTTCTTGGTCATCGAGTTGCGCGAATGCTTGGGCGCGCAACGCCAATATCACCGCCTTATTGCGGAATCCCTTTGGCGGTTCTTCGATCCGTAACAAGTCAACAGCGGCGGAAACGTAGCCGCTCGCATAGACCTTCGTGCGGTCGGCGGAGCCCGCCCAATGCATCGATTCGTCCAAGCGTTGGACGATCTCACCATTCATGGATCGTCCCGACGCCTTCGCCATCGAAGTCAATCTGCGCTGCAGACTCAAAGGCATTCGAAGCTGTGTTTTTACGGATTCGTCACTCATTTCCGAAGTATGCCACTGCGGCAGTTGCAATCAACCTATTGACACTGAAATAGGTGCATGCAAGGATGCACCTGAAACAGTGTCAACAGAATTCAACTGGACAGGAGGTAAGGGTGAAAGAGAACACCGACAAATTGTCGTATCCACTCGAAGAGGCGTTCGCGAATATCGGCGTGAACCGCTCGGCCGGCTACAAATTGATGCCGACGGCAAGCTCGAAACGTTCAAGCTCGGCAAGCGCCGCTTCGCCACGCGCAAGGCGTGCGAGAAGTGTGTCGAGTTGCTGGTTCGCGAGAGCCAGGGCAGGGCAGCCTAATGAACGCCACCGTCCGCGAAATCTGCTGGCGCGCGAGAGCCGCACGTCGGCGAGGTAGCGTCCAGATTGCAGCAGTGCGGCGGAAACGTTGGCGGTTGCGTCTCGCTCGTGGGGCGTTCTGCCACCAACGACATCGTGCCGAGGTCGATGCTGATGGCCAACCAAGACGAAGGGGTGAGGAGGGGCCTGATCGAATTGCGATCGCGAATGCAGAAATGAAAAACCCGCTGCGCAAACAGCGGGTCGTGTTTCGTGAATTCTCAACCGACCAAGGAATCGAACTCAATGAGCAGTGTACGCAAATCCCGTTTTGAATCAACTGCGGCATCGCAACCCACGCCTTCGAATGTCGAAGACGAGTCGTCGATCAGCAATCGCCGCTATCAAATTTTCAACGAAGCCTTCAGCAAGCTCCACACCTGCCGCGCGATGGCAGACATCATCTGCTTCGAAAAGGATATGCCGGACAGTCTCGACGAAGAGACCGTGGACACCCTCAAGTTCCAACTCTGGGAAACGATCGGCGAAGTCGCCACCCTTATCGACTGCGCGGAGTTCAAGTGATGAACGCCGGCATCCTCGAAAACTGTCTCTACCGCGCGACGGCGCTCACTCAGCTTTTGTACGGTGAAGGTCTCAAAAACTTCATCGGCTGCGGCACCAAGGTTCAGGACGGTGTCCTTTGGTTGCTGCACGAAGAACTTCGGCGCGCGAATGACGCGTTTCAAGAACCTGATCGAGAAGTATCCGGCGCCAGACAGGTGACACCATGAGCGAGGTAAACGTCGCTCTATTCGGCTCCCGCGGTCTCGCATTCGTCATTCCCGATGACGAGGTGGACAACCTTCCCGAGCACGTCAGAACGCTTCTGGCGTGCTCTCACGCCGTCCAGCAGCTACTGGCTCAGGAGATCAAACATACCGACGATATCGAGCACCTGATCGCGAACGCGCAGCTTGGCGCCACCTTCATCACTGCGATGGCGCTGGAACTATCCTCCCTTGTGCCGGATGGCCAGCTATGAATCCGGAGTACTACGCCATCCTCGCCGAACACCTTGCAGTTATCGAGCGTCAGCACAAACGCGAGATGCGCCTGCTACGCCAACTTAAACGCAATGAAACCTCACGACGTCGTGACGTTTCGCACACTCGCGCCGATCGCGGCCTTCGACTGGTGTATTCGCGTAAGGCTGAGCACGCGTGAGCATGCCGTCATCACGAATTCGACAGTCGAAAAGCGGGGGCAACTTTTTCGCGATCGGCAAGCAGCAATGGAATGCTGCATGCGATCTCGGGTTGAACCCGGCGGTGTCGTTTCTCGTGATGGCGCGCGGCACCGGCGTGGATAACTCGACGACGGCATGGAGCATGAACGCCATCGAGAACTACGCCGGTATTACGTGGCGTCGCGCGCGCGACGCGGTCGAATTACTGATGGCCGCTCGGATTGCCGACCGTACTAAATGCGACAGCCGCCCCCGATACAAACTGGCGCGTCCAGAGGCGATCGACGACTTGATCTGGTTGCCCAATGAACTCGTGACCGGGGCTGAAAAGGAAGTACCTCCTATCGCGCGGCTTCGGCAAACGAACGAGGTCGACACGCTTAGGGTGTTCGTCGGGCTGTACGCCGAGCAGGATCTGGTTGGTGATGGCGGTGTCGCGCGAGACCTGCTCTACGAACACTACGTGCGGACAAAGATCATGGACGTGGCGCAATACACCGTGTACGGGTTCAGGGCCCCCGAGCAACGCTTCGCAACGAATGCGCGGCTGCTGGAGCGATTCAAGGGACAGGGCAAGGTTTGGGATCATCTCGGCGCGATCGAGCGGCTGGGGCTGTGTCAATCGGTCAAGTACCTCGCTGAGAGCGATCGACCGTACGCCGAGCTGATCCATGCGCTCAGTGGGGACGAGTGGGCGCAGAACGTGGCCGATGCCGCGGCCAGCTTCGCTGAAGAACTGCCGGGCGGCTTCAAACACGAGGCTGATGGTTACGACTTCGTCATCCCCGTGCTCAGTCACATGTCAAACGCTGCCGTCGTTGGCGTGTGCAGGCTTACATACCGCCCAAAAACGTCGCGGACTGGCGCGTGGATGGCGAAGCATATCGACAGCTGTAAGCGATTCGCAGAGACATACGAATTGCTCAGCCGTGGCGAATATCGAAATGCTGCATAACAGACATCAAGGGTTATCAAGGGTTATCAATGCTCTTAAAAGAAAGGGCCGTAAGAACAGACATCAAGGGTTATCAAGGTAAAAGCCGTAATAACTAGCGCATTCTGGCGAATGCGCCACCTGGCGAACAAAAATGACAGCATCCGACTATTACTACATCGAACTATGTAGACCACTTGGCGTCACGCCTCCGACGAAGAGCGCGCCCAGGAGAAAGAGCAAAAGCCAAAGCGCCTATCTGGAGGATGTTTATTGTTTCAGTTTCCACGATCGGCAAATTTCAGGTCTGAAGAGGGAATCGCCGTTCCGGAAAACGTTCCGGGAACGGGAAAAGGGCGAAACTCGTGACCGCGCCGGCGACCGTATGGGCGTTGGCGGTAAGTCCGTTAGCGAAGCAGCCCGCGTGCTCAAGGAAGCTGCGCCTCAAGGCCAGGCTGGTAAGTTTGCTTCCGGAGAACGTTCCGGAAGCAATTAAAGGCCAGCGCCAAACGTTACAAGGTGCGCTATTTGCACCAGGTTAGTCAGAAATCTGACGAACCTGTTCAATCCGATGACGAAATTGCCAAAGCCGCTTGTCTGGAACTAAAGCCATTTTTTAGCTGGACAGATTTACACCCTGTGATAGGTAGAGTTTCAAACATGGATCAGGAAATCGCGCGCCAGTTGCTCCGCCGCGGCATGATCGACGATATACGTTCGGCGTCGCGGTTGGCGTCAGTCGACAAGCTTGTAGAGAACTCCCCAGCGGGCACGATAAAAGTCGCCACCTTCCGGTGCCAAGGGCAGGCCGTCGGGGCCGAAGAATGTGGGCGCCGGGTCATTAGCGGATTCGGCCGCAACCGATTCGCGACGCTCAACGATTTCCACACGCTGGCCGGCCAGATCGATCGCCTGTCGTTGCCTTTCGAACATGATTGTCTCCCGTCAATCATCCCGTCTACCAAGGTTATACGACAAACCGCGCCGTTTTGTGCCATTCGCCGGAGGATAGCGAATGATCGAGAAACCGACC
>CAWFCC010000014.1:0-138407 GCA_963814225.1 uncultured Gammaproteobacteria bacterium
GAACAGCGCGGTTTTCCCGTGCGCGCGAAGCAGAAGAGTTACACGATCAACGAAAATCTTCTCGGGCTGACGATGTCGGGCGGCGAAATCGATCGCTGGGAATCACCCGGCGACGGCGCGCGCGGCTGGTGTGCATCGCGTGCCGAATGGCCGAGCGAGCCGCTGCGCGCGACGATCGGTTACAAAAACGGCGAAGCTATTTCGCT
The DNA here is from genome assembly GCA_963814225.1 of uncultured Gammaproteobacteria bacterium. Taxonomy (GTDB): domain Bacteria; phylum Pseudomonadota; class Gammaproteobacteria; order Xanthomonadales; family Rhodanobacteraceae; genus Rudaea. The sequence goes on from CAWFCC010000014.1 coordinate 207, forward strand.
CGACGGCAAGGCGATCGAAGGCGCCAAGCTGCTCGGATCGCTCAACACAGCGTTCGCCAGATACGGCGTCGGCCGCGGTTTGTACACGGGCGACACCACCATCGGTCTGAAGGGACGCATCATTTTCGAAGCGCCCGGACTGATCGCGTTGTTGACCGCGCATCGCGCACTCGAAGAAGCCGTGCTGACGAAGTTGCAAAACCGCTTCAAGCCCGAAGTCGCGCGCAAATGGGTCGAACTCGCCTACGAAGGCTTTTTCCATGATCCGCTTAAAGCCGATCTCGAAGCGTTCCTGCAATCGTCGCAGCGGTGCGTGAACGGTGAAGTCGTCGTCGAAACCCGAGGCGGTTCCGTCTACGCAGTTCCATCTCTTCACCGCACATCCTGAATGCGAAAGGTGCGACGTACGCACAATCCGCCGACTGGGGCGTCGAAGAGGCGGAAGGTTTTATCCGTCTTTACGGCCAAAGCTCGACGCTGTGGGCGGAGGTCAACCGCAAGCAATGACGCCGCTTCTCGCCGCCACGCTCGATCATTTGCGCGCACTGGTTCGCTTCGATACGCGCAATCCGCCGCGCGCCATCGACACGGGCGGCATCTTCGCCTATCTGCGCGATCATCTGCCCGGCTTCGTCTGCGAGATCGTCGATCACGGCGCCGGCGCGGTGAGCCTTTTGCCGCGCGTGGTAAGCCGACCATCCTGTTCAACGTGCATCTCGACACCGTGCCGGCGACGCCGACGTGGACACGCGATCCGTTCGAGTTGCTCGTCACCGACGATCGCGCCATCGGCTTGGGCGCGTGCGAATCAAAGGCGCTGCGGCGGGACTTGTCGCGGCAGCGGCGCAGACGGATGGGGACATCGCGTTCCTGTTTTCCAGCGACGAAGAGGCGAACGACCCGCGCTGCATCGCGGCGTTTCTCGAACGCAAGCTCCCATTCGAGACTGTGATCGTCTCCGAACCCACCCGTTGCGAAGCCGTGCTCGCGCATCGCGGCATCAGTTCGGTATTGCTGAAATTCGCCGGCGACGCAGGCCATGCATCGTCGGCTGCGCCGAACAGTGCCGTGCATCAGGCCATGCGCTGGGGCGCGAAAGCGCTGGCGTACGCGGAAAGTCTTTCGCACGAACGCTTCGGCGGATTGACGGGGCTGCGCTTCAACATCGGCCGCGTCGAAGGCGGCATCAAGGCGAACGTGATCGCGCCGTCGGCCGAAGTTCGATTCGGTTTTCGTCCGCTTCCGTCGATGGACACGGACGAACTCCTGAGCGATTTTCGCCAATGCGCCGATCGCGATGTCGACAGCATCGTCGAAACGTTCCGCGGTCCGTCGCTGCCGTCGGGCGACGTCGCGCAAGCCGAAACGCGCCGCCTCGCGGCGCGCGATGCGGCCGATGCACTTGGGCTGGACATCGGCAATGCCGTCGATTTCTGGACCGAAGCATCGCTGTTCTCGGCGGCGGGTTACACCGCATTCGTTTACGGTCCGGGCGATATCGCTCAAGCGCATTCGGCGGACGAGTTCGTTGCACTGAGCGACTTGCAACACGCGGCGGAGAGTTACGTGCGCATCATCGAAGGAGAGCGCCATGGACGCGCATAAGCAGACGCGCCAGACCATCGTCCGGCTGCTGTCGAGCATGGGCAGCACGAAGGAAATCTCGCAATATCTCAAACGCTTCTCGCAACTCGATGCGAAGAAATTTGCCGTCGTAAAAGTCGGCGGCGCGGTCCTGCGGGACGATCTGGAAGCGCTGACATCGTCGCTCGCGTTCCTTCAGCAAGTCGGTCTGACGCCGATCGTCGTGCACGGCGCCGGTCCGCAGCTCGATACGGAATTGTCGGCGGCGGGCATCTTCAAACAGACGGTCGATGGATTGCGTGTGACGTCGCCGCAAGCGCTCGCGATCGTGCGCCGCGTTTTCCAGACGCAGAATCTGCAACTCGTCGCGGCGTTGCGCGAAGTCGATGTGCGTGCGACGTCGATCGTGTCGGGCGTGTTCGAATCCGAGTTCGTCGATCGCGAAAAATTCGGACTCGTCGGCAGAGTGACCAACGTGCATCTTGCGCCGATCGAAGCGAGCCTCGATGCGGGATCGATTCCGGTCATCGCGAGCACGGGCGAAACGGTGGACGGCCAGATCCTCAACGTCAACGCCGATTTCGCCGCGAATGAACTCGTGCGCGCGTTACAGCCGTACAAGATCGTGTTCCTGACCGAAACCGGCGGGTTGCTTGACGGCGACGGCACGATTATCGATTCGATCAACCTGTCGAGCGAATACGACCATCTGATGGCGCAGCCGTGGCTGCACTCGGGCATGCGACTGAAGATCGAGCAGATCAAGCAATTGCTCGATACGCTGCCGCAGACATCGTCGGTGTCGATCACGCGTCCGTCGGAACTGGCGAAGGAACTGTTCACGCACAAAGGTTCGGGCACGCTGGTCAAGCGCGGCGAGCGAGTGCAGACATTCACCTCGTGGAATTCGATCGATTTGCAGCGGCTGCGCGAGTTGATCGAATCGAGCTTCGGGCGCCATCTGGTCGACGACTATTTCACGCAGACCAAACTGCACCGCGCCTACATTTCCGAAAACTATCGCGCGGCGATTATCCTCACGCAGGAAGCCGAAGGAATTTATCTCGACAAGTTCGCCGTGCTCGACGACGCGCAGGGCGAAGGTCTCGGCCGCGCCGTTTGGCTGGAGATGCGCGAGCAAAATCCGCGCGTGTTCTGGCGCTCGCGGCATACGAACGTGGTCAACGATTTTTATTTTGCCGAATCCGATGGCAGCTATCGGATCAACGGATGGAAAATGTTCTGGTACGGCATCAGCGATTTCGATGAGATTCAACGGTGTGTGCAACACGCGCACCGCCGACCGGCAACGCTGATCGACGTAACACCGTCGCAGGAGGCCGCGTGACTCGCAAACGTATCGGCATCATCGGCGCGCGTGGACACACCGGCGCGGAACTGATTCGCCTGATCGAACGGCATCCGGAACTCGATTTCGCATTCGTGTCGTCGCGCGAACTCGACGGACAGCGCGTCAGCGATCACGTACCGGACGTCGGCGGCGATCTGCGCTACACGCCGACCGATCTGGAAATGATTCCGTACGCAGCGGCCAATGCGATCGTGCTCGCCATGCCGAACGGAAAAGCCGCCGATTACGTGAAGGCGATCGATGCGACGAATCCTCAGGCGGTTGTCGTCGATCTTTCCGCTGATTTCCGTTTCGATCGCGCCTGGTATTACGGTCTGCCCGAACTCACGCGCCGCGATTACGACGGGCAAAACCGCATCAGCAATCCCGGCTGCTACGCGACGGCGATGCAACTCGCGATCGCGCCGTTGCTGCAGGACCTGGCTTCTCCGCCGGCGTGTTTCGGCGTGTCGGGTTATTCGGGTGCGGGCACCGGTCCGTCGGATCGCAACGACCCGGAAAAGCTGCGCGACAACCTGATGCCGTATTCGCTCACCGGCCACGTGCACGAACGCGAGGTGTCGCGGCATCTGGGTATTCCGGTCGAGTTTGTGCCGCACGTCGCGCCGCATTTCCGCGGCATCACGATGACGGTAAATCTCTGGCTCGCTCGCGCGCTCGACGAAAGCGTGATCAAGCGCAAATATCGCGATTTTTATCGCGGCGAAGCGTTGATTCGCGTGATCGACGACGCGCCGTGGGTCAGCAACATCGCCAATCGCCATCATGTGGAAATCGGCGGATTCGGCGTCGCGCCGGGCGGCAAGCGCGTCGTCATCGTTGCGACACTGGACAATCTGCTCAAAGGCGCCGCGACGCAGGCGATGCAGAATCTCAATATCGCGCTCGGGTTTGACGAATTCGCCGGAATTCCACATGACTGAACCGCTCTGGCAAAAAGCCGGTATCGCAATCGATGCGCGCGTCATGAAATTCCTCGCCGGCGACGATGTAGTGCTCGACCGCGAATTCTTTCGTCACGACATCACCGCGAGCATTGCGCACGTCGAGAGCCTCGCTCGCATTGATCTATTGACGGCCGATGAAGAGAAAGCACTGAAACGCGAATTGGCCACGCTTGACGATCTGTTCGCAAAGAAAATATTCATCCTCGACGATCGCTTCGAAGACGGTCATTCCGCCATCGAACATTTCCTGACGGATCGGCTCGGCGACATCGGCCGCAAAGTGCACACCGGCCGCAGTCGCAATGACCAGATCCTCGTCGCGACGCGTCTGTGGCTTAAGGAACAACTGGCCGCGCTCGCGGGCCACTGCAAACGCATCGCGACGGTGAGTCTCGATCGCGCCGAGCGTGACGTCTTGCCGATGCCCGGTTATACGCATCTGCAGCGCGCGGTTCCGTCGAACACGGCGATGTGGTTCGCGGGATTCGCCGAAGCGTTCATCGATGACGCCGTTCGCGTCGCCGACACATCGCGATGGATCGACGCCAATCCACTCGGCACCGCCGCGGGTTACGGTGTGAACCTGAATCTCGATCGTGATCACACCACGCAGGCGCTCGGTTTCGCGCGCATGCAAATTTCGCCGGTCTACGCGCAGCTGTCGCGCGGCAAGTTCGAGATGGCGGCCATCGAATCGCTGTGCAGCGCGCTGCTCGATCTGCGCCGACTCGCATGGGATTTGAGCTTGTTCACGACGACGGAATTTTCGTTCGTCGACATCCCGTCGCAGTTCACCACCGGTTCGTCGATCATGCCGAACAAGCGCAATCCCGACGTGATCGAACTGATGCGCGCAACGTATTCTTCCGCCGCCGCGGCGCGAACCGAAATCGAACAATTGTTGTCGCTGCCGTCGGGATATCAGCGCGACCTGCAATTCAGCAAAGGTGCGATCTTCCACGCGTTCTCGCGCGGGCTCGCGGCGCTGGAGTTGTTGCCCGATCTGCTCGCCTCAGTGCGCTGGCGCGAGGAAAACATGCGCGCTGCCATCGATCCGTCGATGCACGCGACCGACATCGCCGTCGAAAGCGCACGCGCCGGCGTGCCGTTCCGCGATGCGTATCGGCAAGCTGCCGAAGCGAAGGACACCGCGCCTGCGCGTACGCCGGAGGCGAGTTTGCAGGCGCGTGTGTCGCCGGGTGGAGCCGCGGACTTGCGTCTTAAGGTTCTGCGCGACCGTCTCGCCGGCCTCTGATCGGGTTGCGCGCAGGGGCGGCGCACCTTATCGTGCGTGCATGAACGTGTTTTCCTGCATCGCGCCACCGCGCGGACCGCATTCCCACCGGACGGCCTGACTTGCGCGAAACGCTGTCGCTCGCGGCTTCCGACCGGCTGCTCATCATCGCACCGCACCCCGACGACGAATCGATCGCCGCCGGCGGTGTGCTGCAGGTGGCGAAGGCGGCGGGCGCGGCTGTGCGCGTGCTGGTCCTCACCGATGGCGACAACAACCCGTGGCCGCAGCGCTGGATCGAAAAACGCTGGCGCATCGATGCCGCCGCGCGTGCGCGCTGGGGCGCGCGGCGACGCGTGGAAGCCGAAGCGGCGTTGCGCTTGCTCGGCATCGATCTGGGCGACGTGCACTTTCTCGCGCTGCCGGACATGGGCGTCACCGATCTGTTGATGCGTGACGATGCCGCGGTGGTTTCCGTGCTGCGTGCGCAAGCCGAATCATTCAAGCCGACGATGCTCGTGACGCCCGCGCCGTCCGACCGTCATCCCGATCACAGTGCCGCGTTCCTGCTCGCGACGCGCGCGTGTGCGCAGGCGAATGCGGACGTGCGTGTGCTCGCATTCGCCGTGCACGGCGATGCGGTCGAAGACGCCGACGTAGCCGTTGTGCTGACGCCCGATCAGCAGCGCGTGAAATACGAGGCGATCCGCGCGCACGCGAGCCAGATGCGTCTGAGCCAGTCGCGATTCCTGAAATTCGCGCAAGCGCGCGAAGGCTATCGCTGGCTTGCGCAGACGCCGGCGGCCGATCCTGCGATTCCGATTCGTGCGCAGGCGAATGAGGGAAATCTCGTCGTCAGTATAGACAGCCGCGGCTGGCGCGGATCGGTGCGCGACCTGCATCTTTTCATCGCGGCCGACACGTCCGATGGCGTCGTGCGCCGCACCGTTGCGCTGCACGGCAATGCGCCAGCGATCGTGGATCGAATTTCCGAGGCGACCGTCGGCGCGGCGCGGCTGGAACATCACGAACGTCACGTCATCGTCACACTGCCGTGGAGCGCGGCGTCGCGCCACGGTTTCGTCAAAGTCGGACGCGCGCGCGTCGGCATGTGGGTATTCGACCGCTTCGGCTGGCAATCCGTCCAGTAATCGTTTTCGCTGCGATTTCGCACTTCGTTCAATTGACTTCCGCGCACCGTGTCGCGATGCTGCTCCGGCGCGTATCGCAGCGCGTCGTTCTCGATGTTTTCCAGAGGGAGATAGCAATGAAAAGATTATTTTTCGCAACCGTTTTAGGGATCGGATTGCTCGCGACCACCGGCGTCTACGCCGCCGATGCACCGGCCGGCGCGACGGCGCAATGCAAGGACGGCACGTACTACTCGGGCGCATCGCACAAGGGTGCGTGCAAGGGCCATCAGGGCGTGCAGACGTGGCTCGATAAGAAAGATGCAGCGTCGACCACGAAGCCGGCGAGTGCCAAGTCGAGCAGCAAGGCGACCGCGGCAAGCAGCAAGACGAGCAGCGCTAAATCGACTGCGGCCGCAAACGATTCACCCAGCGGCACACCGATCGCGAAGTGCAAAGACGGCACCACGTTCAACGGCACCTCGCATCGCGGCGCGTGCCGTGGTCACAAAGGTGTAGATACGTGGCTCGATGAACCGGCTGCGGGCGGCGCTGCCGCATCGCCGAAGACATCGACGACATCGACCTCCGCGAAAGCTCCGCCACCGGCAGCACCGGCCAGCGCGCCGTCGATGGCGCCGAGCAGCACGCCGTCGGCCGCAAAGACCGCTTCGCCGCCGACACCGTCGTCGGAGATCAAGGCTCAACCGGGTGGCGGCGCGGGCAAGGTGTGGGTCAACTCCGGCACGAAGGTCTATCACTGCCAGGACGATCAGTGGTACGGCAAGACGAAGGAAGGTTCCTACATGACCGAAGCGCAAGCCAAGGCCGGCGGCAATCGCGCCGCGCGCGACAAGGGCTGTGGCGGCTGATCGCAACAGATCGAGCGCGAGACGACGCCCGGCCAAGTGCCGGGCGTTTTCGTTTCAGGCCGCGCGTTTCTTTCCGACGATGACGAGCGCGATGCCGCCCAGAATGGCAATCGCCGCGATGCCGATGCGCGCATTCACCGGCTCGCCGAGCAGAACGATGCCGCCAAGCGCCGCGATGAGCGGCACGCTCAATTGCATGATGCCCGCTTGCGTCGCCTGCAGGCCGGGTAGGGCGGTGTACCAGATCGCATAGCCGACGCCCGACGTGATCGCGCCGGATGCCACCGCGTATGCGACGCCGACGCCGTCGATCGACAGCCACGGCAATGCGCACGCGCTGAACGCACACGTGATCGGTATCGCACGCAAGAAATTGCCAGCCGTCGTCGCGGTAGGATCACCCGATGCGCGTTTGCCCAGCAACGAATACACGCCCCAACCCACACCCGCAGCGAGCATCAGCGCCGAGCCGGCCAGCGACGGCGCGGCAACGCCGGGCAAGACCAGCACGACCAATCCGCCGAACGCGCACAGGACGCCGACGACGCCCACCGCGCGCAGGCGTTCACCGTTTGAGAGTCCATAGCCGATCATCGTGACCTGCACCGCGCCAAACAGCAGCAACGCTCCCGTCGCGGCGGGAAGACTGTTGTAGGCGAGCGAGAAACACGCCGCATACGCCATCAATGCTGCCGCTGCCGTCCACGATCCGCTGCCGTGCGCGGCGTTCGATCGCAATCGAATGATCAGCCACAGCGCCAACGCGCCGGACACAATACGCACCGTCGTGAAGGTGGCTGCATCGATATGCGTCTGCCGCAGCGCGATCCGGCACAGCAGCGAGTTGCCCGCGAAGGCAAGCAGGGCCAGCGACGTGGCTACCGCGAGGCGAAGCCGCGACATGTGCGAATCCTTCGGGAAAGTTCGATTATCGCCGCACCCCGGAAAATAAAAAGGCCGACTTATGTCGGCCTTTTGAGCAAGGGAGTGGGGAGATCTCCGCTTGCTATCGCCAATCCCTGGCGCAGTTTCCTTGTGTCGTTGCCTGGTGCGTCTCGCGACGCTCCGTATCTGTCCTGTGATCCTTGGGGAGAGGAGTCACGGCGTTTATGTTCCAAGGTTTGTGCCAGATGTGCCGTCATAATAAATTCAACGGGTTACGCGATATTTTTGAGCAAAATGTACGCGTAAAATGCAGGCGCACGAGCTGAGCGGAATGCGAAGTGCACGATTTGCGGTCGGCTGCTGTCCATTATCTCGAACGTCGCTGAACGCGGAATACCGTATTCATCCCGACGTGGCGAGGGCTAGTGCCGCAGGCGCAACCGTAGCGATCAATCCCGCGCATCAGCGACATCAAAACTTTCGGGTGGTAGACCGGCAACGCACCGCGCGTGCATACGCGAGAAAGCCGATTCCAGCGCCTGCGCGTAGCGTCGGCTGTCGAACAGTGCGCACGCCTCACGCGCCCAAAGACATTGAGCCTTCAGCTCGGCTAGATCGCTGGGCGAAGACAGCAGTTGCAACAACTTTTCTTCGTATTCGGTGGCCGATGTCGTAATCAACGACGGCAATCCGGCGGCGGCGAGCAGGCTCGCGCCAACACGCGCATCGAACGTGTCGCCGCGCAGCGTGAGCATCGGCACGCCCATCCAGAGGGCATCGGAACCGGTCGTGTGCGAGTTGAATGGGCTCGTGTCCAGCGCAATGTCGGCCAATGCCGTGCGCGCGAGGTGCTCCGCGTGCGCGATGCGTGGCGCGAACACAATGCGTGATGGATCGACACCGGCCGATCGCGCAGCCTGACGCAGGTTTTCGGTTGCGTCGGCGTTGTTGTCGATCAACCACAACACCATGCGCGGCTGGGCGTTCATCGCGCGCATCCAGCAGGCCCACATCGGCGCGGTGAATTTCCACGAGACGTTGAACGAACACGCCACCATCGCGTCGGTCGGAAGGTTGTGCTCGGCGCGCGTTGTCGCCGGTCCGATCGAGCGCAATTCATCGTTGGGCTGATAGCTGTGCGGCATGCGAACAACCGCCTCGCTGAATTCATTTTCGCTGCCGTGCGGTGCCACCTGCGCGTCAGCGATGATGTAGTCAGTGAACGCGCCAAGCGTCCCGGCGAATCCCAGAAAAGCGACGATCACCCGAGCCGGCCGCAGCGCTGCCAATCCATACACGGCGCGGTTGGTGTGTCCGTTCAGATCGACCAAGATGGCGATACCGTCATCTCGCATACGCTGGGCCAATAGCGATGCGGACAATCCACTGACATCGACGAAATGTTCGCACGCTGCCTCTATCCGGTGCCGGATATCCGATCCGTCGCTCGGCGCCGTCGAGTAGGCGAAGACCTCGAACGTTTCGCGATCGTGCCGTTCGAGAAGGCGCACGATAAGATAGCTTCGCGGATGCTTGCGAAATTCCGACGTCACGTACGCGACGCGTATGCGTCCTGGTTTGCGTGCTGCGAAAGGCGCGGGCTTCACGTTGCCGACGCGGATAGACGATTCGCGTCGCATGTGCGTGGCTGCGATCGCGCGGAACGTCGCGGCGGTTAACGGAAGTCCGAGCCATTGCGTGGCGTAGTCGCCGATCTCTCCGCGACTCAGGCGATCACACAGAAGCGCCTCGGGCTCGGCGAGATTCGCCCAATCGTCGATCGAACGCAGGCAGTACACGAGATTCCCCAGCGCCCAGTTCGATGATGGGTTTAGCGCAACGGCGAGCCGATAATGTTCGGCTGCTTCGCGCGTACGTTTCGCGCGTTCGAGAATCAGCGCCTTGCCGAAAACCGCGTCGTAGCAGCGTGCATCGCGCTGCAGCGCTTGAGCGTAATCGTCGAGCGCGGCGGCATCCTGTCCGAGTTGTGCGCGTGCCGAGCCGCGCCACGCCCAGCACTGCGCGGTCTCGGCGAAAGGTCCGCGGATGCGTTCGATGCTCGCCAATGCCGCACCGCCGCGGCCACTGTTCAACAATGCGAGCGTCAGACCGATCCAGACTTGCTCATTCGCCGGCTGCAATCGCGCCGCGTGATCGAAATGGATGGAAGCGCCCCACGGATCCCCAAGGCGCAACATGGCGCTACCGAGATTCTGCCTTGCGGGCACGAAATTCGGAGCTAGTTCGACAGCTTTGTCATAACAAGTTCGTGCGGCACCGATGTCTGCGGCGCGTTCGAATGCGATGCCGAGATTCAGTGCCTCCACCGCGATGTGTGGGTCGCGCGAAGCGGTGCCGGCGACGACGCTGAGCGCTTCCTGCAATCGGCCCTGGTTACGCAGGTCGGCGATCGCGGCTGCATCTACGGAAGGAGAAGCGGTCACGTCAGAACTTCAGTTGTTGACGGCGGCAGTAGATGGCGTGTCGATTGGGTACGTTTAAGTTGAATAGGCCGTCGATGTCGGCACGTCGCAGTGTCAGCGTGCATCGTGTTTGCAATATTGCTGTAGGCATGAAGTGACGTCCCGCGCAAACATCCGACAGCGTCACTGACATCCTCCCAATATTATGGGGTGTGGGACGTAATTATTGAAGTGCACCCGCGGCGAGATTCTGCTGGCGGCTTTCCGAATCGATGCTGTGCGTGAGCGATGCATCGAGCGTGATCAGATCACGCTGCGGCCGCAATACATGACGCAAGCTGGCGAATCCGGCACCTGCATCATCGGAGGCGAGCCGCACGCCGAGGCGCTTCAGCACGAACACGCGTTCGGCGAGTGCGCGTAATCGTCGATTGAGGCGTGTTCGGTAATTTCCAGAACGAGCCGCTTAGGCTCATTGTGCCGGCACAGAGCGCAGGCTACTCCGCGAGCGCGTAGAGATAATCCACGAACGACATAGTCGCGCCGTCGTATCCCTGCACCTTCGGATTACTCGATTCGATCAGGTAATACTCGTCCGGCGCATGGGCGCCGTTGCCGTTGCCGAGTCCGAAATGTCCCGACGCGAGTTTCAGCGGCGGACCGGTGAACACGAAGCCGGGATACGAACCGGCATTGCGCGGCCATAGCATCGGATCGAGTCCGGCGCGCTTGAGCACGGCGATCTGCGCCTTGATAAGCGGCGCGTCGGCTTTGGTGGATGTGGGATCGTAGCCGCCGCTGACGTTAACTTCGATATCGCCGAATCCGTGTTTCGCCAGATGCGCTTTCAGCGCGGCGACGGCTGCGTCTTTGGTCTGGCCGGGCACGAGACGCATATCGATTTTCGCGACCGCGCGATGCGGCAGCACCGTCTTGCCGCCCGGTCCGGTGTAGCCGGCGACGAGACCTTCGATGTTGACCGTCGGCTGCGACACCAGCCGTTCGTTTGCCGCTTCCCAGTTCAGATCGTCGATCCAGTTTTTGACGCCGAGCTGCGATTTCGATTTGGCCTCGTCACGTGCTTTCGACGCGGCCTGGACCATCGCCTTGTCCTCCGCGCTGATCGGCGGCGCGGACGGATAGTTGTCGATCGTTATCGTGTTGCCGTCGGCGGAGACGAGCGTGTCGAGCGCGTGCACCAGCCGCCACGCGGGACTGTCGACCATCGCCTTCAGCGATGAATGGACGTCGTGAGCTGGGCCGCGTCCCCACTTTTCGCCGCTCGCTACCAGTTCGAGTTCGATTACGCCTTTCGCGCCGAGCGAGACGGTGACGCCGCCGTCGAGATCCTGCGTCGCCGACGGCATGAACACGCCCACGGTTTTCTTCAGCGCCGCCTGCACGTCTGCGCGCAGCGCGAGTTCTGCGATGTGCGGCGATCCGATTTCCTCTTCGCCTTCGGCGACCATGACGAGGTTCACCGGCATCTTCTTGCCGGCGCCGCGAATCGCCTGCAGCGCAGCGAGGAACGCCGACTCCGGACCTTTCTGATTCACCGCGCCGCGGCCGACGATGACTTTGCCGACGCCGGGCTTGTCCACGATCTTCGCTTCAAGCGGCGGCGAGGTCCATTCCGCCGGATCGAACTGCTTCACGTCGTACATGAAATACAGGCCGACGGTTTTTTTCGCGCCCGCGTCGAGCGTTGCGAACACGCCGGGTTTCCCCGACGTATCGACGATCTCCACTTTCTGGAATCCCGCTTCGCGCGCGAGTTTCGCCATGTACTCGGCACCCTCGCGCGAGTTGCGATTTTCCGCAGCGATGGAGGGCAGGGCGATCCAGTCCTGCAGACGTTTCACTGCTTCGTCGTGACGCTTGGCGACCTCGCGCTGGATCGCGCTCGTGTCGGGACTGGCGGCGTACGACGAAATGGCGAACAGTGCGGCAGCGATGGCAAGCGGAAGGCGCGCGGCGATCATCGGAATTTCCCAGTCGGTGGTAGACCGGTCGATAGTAACGGATCGCGCCGCGAGGAAAAGACGCGCTGCGTCAGCCGCCGGTGACGGACGTGTCCTTGTGCTCGAACGACACGGTGACGACCTTGTCGCCCGCCGGCCTCGTTCGATGCAACACGTTGCGCGGCACGCGCACGAATTCACCGACGTCGACCGTCAGTGTTTCGTCTTCGAAGTCGACGATCAGGCTGCCTTCGACGGGCATCAGTACTTCGTCGGAATCGGTGTGGCGATGCCAGTGGAAATCGCGGCGCATCACGCTCAAGCGGACCACGTGATCGTTGACGCTCGCGAGTGGCCAGTTTTCCCAATCGCCCTGTGCGCGTTGCGCCTGGTCACGCAAACTGATTTTTTCGATGCGGTTCATGCGGACCAAAATAGGTGTCCAAACGCGCGAGGGGAAGCGATATTTATTGACGCGAGGCGTGAGCCGAATTCACGCTTACACGGTTCGCGCATTCCCGTTTACTTTCGCGATGAAATCCGACGCCGGTTCCGGCCTCCCGAGCGAATAACCTTGGCCGAGATCGCAGCCCATCTCCGTCATCAGCGCGAGCGTTTCATCATCTTCGATTCCTTCGGCGGTGACCTGCAGCGAAAGATCGTGCGAGAGATTGATGATCGACCGCACCAGCGTCGCGATGCGCGCGTCGTTACGTACGCAGGCCACCAGCGATTTGTCGATCTTCAGATCCGTCGCGGGAAAGCGGCTCAGATACGCGATCGACGCGTAGCCCGTGCCGAAATCGTCAATGGCGATGCGCAGTCCCAGATCGCGGATGCGTTCGAGCGCCGCAACCGTGGCGCGATAGTCGTCGACGAGCGCGGTCTCGGTCACTTCCACGACTACCGATTTGGGCGACACGCCCCAGATCGCCATCGCATCGGTGAGCTGTTCGGTCATGCCGGGCGTGATGAGCGCGAGCGGCGAAAAGTTGATGGCGCAGGTGAGATCGGTGATGTCGCGCAGCATCGCGGCGTGGCGCAGCGTGGAATTGACGCTCCATCGCGTGAGTGCGCCGATGAGATCGCTCTGCTCGGCGAACGCGATGAAATCGGTGGGACTCACATCGCCGCTCGCCGGACTGCGCCACCGCGTCAGCGACTCGACACCGACGCGGCGGTTTTCGCGCAAATCCCAGATCGGCTGGAAATACGTGCGCAGACGGTTGGCTTCGATGCTTTCGCGCAAGTCGTGATAGGCGATGTCGCCCGATGATCCTTCAGCGCTGAAGAATGCATACGATTCGCCGCGGCGGTGCGCTTCGTCGAGCGCGAGTTCGGCGCGGCGCCAGAGTCCATCGGCATCGCGGCCGTGCATCGGATAAAACGCGACACCAATCGATGGACGGTGATGCCACGGAATGGCGCCGCCGGTTGCCGGCATTTCGAACGCGCCGATGATTTGTGCCGCGGCGAGCAGCACGTGATTGGGTGTGCGCACGCCGGGCAAAATCACGGCGAAGGTTTCATCGCCGGCGCCGAAGACGAGCGCGTCGGTTCTCGCCGCGCTGATCATGCCTTGCGCCTGTTCGATGGCTTGCTCGGCGCGCTCGATGCCGAAACGAAGTCCGAGTTCGCGCAGGCCGCGCATGCGCACGCTCAGCACGGCGAATCCATCCGATCCGCTTTCGATCAGACGCCCCACCGCTCCGAAAATGGCCGTGCGGTTCAGCACGAGGCGCTCATGCGCGCAGGTAGCCGGACGTGTCGATGGAGAATTCGCCGGCCGCGAGTCCGCGCACGATCGAGCGCGGCGGCTGATGATCGCCCTGGGTGAGCAGATCCACCGGCATGAAATCCGGCAACGGTTCCTTTTCCGGCGTGGTCAGCACGAGGACGCGCGGTTTGAGACGGCGCGCCTGGTTCTGCATCATCACGACGGCGACTTCACCGGAACTCAGTTCGACCAGCGATCCGGTCGGATACACGCTCAGGCAAACCTGGAATTGTTCGATGAGTTCGGATTGAAACAACGTATCGCGCGCGGCATAAATCTGCTGCAACGCGTGATGCCGCGACATCGCAGGACGGTACGGCCGCGGGCTGGACATCGCATCGTACGTGTCGATGATGCCGAGCATGCGTCCGGCGATCGGAATGCCGACTTCGAAAAGTCCGTGCGGATAACCGGTTCCGTTGTGGCGTTCGTGATGCGTGCTGATGACGTCGATGACGTCGATGTCCTGAATTCCGGATTGCCGAAGCAGAGCCAGGCCGTGCTCAACGTGTTGCCGCACGTCGCGCATCTCGTCTTCATCGAGCGCTCGCGGCGCCTGCAGCAACGGTTCGGCGACACGCGTTTTGCCGATGTCCATCAGCAGGCCGCCGGCGGCGAGGCTGATGATGGTTTCTTCCTGCAATCCCATGTGCCGTCCGAACACGGCGGCCAGTGCCGAACAGTTCAGCGCATGCGTATACGAATAGGTGTCGTGGCTGCGCATGCCTTCGAGGAACAGGAATGCGTCGGCGCTGCGCAGCACGCTGGCGACCAGCGGACGCACCGCCAGTTCGACGTCCTCGGCGTTGAAATCGCGTCCCGCCGCAATGTCGGTGTGGATACGTTCGAGATTGTCGACCGCCGTCTGCAGAGCCTCGCGCGCGCGCGGCAATTCCTCGGCGACGCTTTGCGAATCGGAGTAGTTGCGCACGCGATCGAAGCGCAGCGCGGAAGGCGTCGTGCTCGCTCGGCGCAGGTTCCAGCCGCCGGGTTTCTGAATCACCTTGCGTTTGGGATCACGCGATAGATCGCGCAGCGCATCGATGTAGACGTGCAGGCTCCACTCGCGCACGGTGCGGATGTCGTCCTCGTCGCGAACTTCGAAGCCTTGCAGCGGAAACGGCGTGCCTTCCCAAGGCCGATCCAGGCGGCAGATGTACATGCCGACGCGCAAGTCGGCCGCATCGATACGGCGTTCTTCGATTTCTGTGGTCACGTTCGTCTGGATCCTCGCGGCGCGAGTGTAGCAAGTTCGCAGCGGCGCAAAGCAGCTGTGCTGTGAAGCAAATGTGTAGATACGCGAACTGCGCCGACGAGCGGTCGATCAGGCCGCCATCGTGGCGTCGAAGATCGCGTTATCGAGCGTCTCTTCGCAGTCCGCGTCGAGCTTAAGAATCGCCAGACTGTCGGCGCGCGTGACGCCACGCGTCAGGATGGCGATCGGCAGGTTGCGTTCGTGAGCCATGCGCGCGAAACGGAAACCCGAATAGACCATCAGCGACGATCCCGCCGCGAGCATCGCATCGGATTGCGCGAGCGCCGCCTGTGCGGCATTGACGCGCTCGCGCGGCACGTTTTCGCCGAAGAAAACGACGTCGGGTTTGAGCAGTCCGCCGCAGTCGCCGCAGGTGGGCGCGCGGAAGGTGGAGAAATCGACGCGCTCCAGATCGGCGTCACCGTCCGGTGCGGTGGAGGCGTTCATTTCCGACCACGCCGGATTCATCTCGGCCAGGCGCGTCTGCACCTCGGCGCGCGGCGTGCGCGAGGAGCAGGTCATGCAGATGACGTAATCGATGCGTCCATGGAGATCGATCACGTCACGATGACCGGCGCGTGTGTGCAGACCATCCACATTCTGCGTGACGAGCGCCGAAATCCGTTCGCGATGTTCGAGTGCAACCAATGCATCATGCGCGCGATTGGGCTGCGCTCGCGCAACCACCGGCCAGCCGACGAAGCTGCGCGCCCAATAGCGTGCGCGCATCGCCGCATCGCGCATGAACGCCTGATACGTGATCGGCGCGTTGCGTTTCCAGACACCATCCGGACCGCGGTAATCGGGAATGCCCGATGGCGTGCTGACGCCGGCGCCAGTCAGCACGAAGAGGCGCCGATGCGCATCGAGCCAATCGCGCAGGATGCCCGCGGCTGCGTGTGGTTTCGAGAACAGCGGCTTGCATGTCGGCCTATGTGGGTGCGCGCGGCGATTCTATCAATCGCGTTGTAGATACAATGTCGCCGCGGCAAGTCCGCCGCCAACCGCACTGGGGAGTGTCATGGGGATTCGTTTGCTGCAACAGGCGGTGGTGTATTTCGTTATCGGCCTGGGCTTCGGAATTTATATGGCGGTTTCGGAAAATCACGGTCAGATTCCGGTTCACGCCCACGTCAATCTGCTCGGTTGGGCTTCGATGGCGCTCTGCGGATTCGCGTACGAGATTTTCCCGCGTCTGCGCAATCACTGGCTCGCGCCGGCGCATTTCTGGTTGCACAGTCTCGGTTTGCCGGTGTCGATGGTCGGCCTGTTCATGCTGATGCGTGGCGAGATGTCGATGGCGCCGATCGCTGGCATCGGCGGCATCGTTGTCGCGATCGGCGTGCTGTGTTTCGCGATCAACGTGCTGTTCCGGCTGCGCGCAGAGCCGCGCACGGCGTAATCGGAAGATTTATCGCGGCGGCGATGCATCACGCCGCCGCGATTTCATGACTACTTCTTGAGCGACTTCGCCGCCGCGAGCATTTCCTTGACGTGATCGTCCGGCTTCAACGCCGAATACGCCGCCGCGATCGTGCCCGACGGCGCGATCAGATACGACGTGCGATCCGACCAGCCCGGTTTCATTTTCAGCAGCGCATCGTATTCGCCGGCGATCTTCGCATCCGCATCGGCGGCGACCGCGAACTTGCCGCTGCAATGTTCGGTTTCCTTCGAGAAGTCGGAAAGTTGATCGGTGTTGCCGGCGGTCACGCCGATCACGGTGACATTTTCCGCCTTGAACTTGTCGATCGATTCCGAAAACAGATGCGCTTCGACATTGCATCCGGACGTATGCGCGGCCGGGAAGAAATACACGACCACCGGACCTTTCTTCAGCGCATCGGCGAGATGGAACGTGAACGGTTGTCCGGCCAGATACGCCGGCGCGGAAAAATCCGGCGCCTTTTCGCCGGTTTTCAGCGAAGCCATCGAAACGGACGCGAACGACAGGGCGCCAACGGCACCGGTGACGGCCAACTTGAGCAGCATTTTCATGACATTCCTCCTTGCATTGGATAGATACAGGACACCAGAACGGCCCACGCGACGATACCTTACGCGCCGACAGTATCGAGTAGACTGCCGCCGGTCCCATGAGAGCGCCGTGATGACCGTCGCCGTCTGTTCGTTTTTCCATGCGCCGACGGGCACATGGAGCCATCTGGTCAGCGATTTCGAGACGCGCGTGGCCGTCGTGATCGATCCGGTGCTGGATTTCGATCCTGAGTCCGGCAAAGCGAGCGTCGAGTCGGCGTCGTGGATGCTCGATCACGCGATCGGTCACAACCTGCGCATCGAGTGGATTCTCGAGACCCACGCGCACGCCGATCATTTGACCGCGGCCGACTGGCTGAAACGTAAACTCGGCGGCGCGCCGAAAGTCGGCATCGGCAAAGGCATCGTCGATGTGCAGGCGCATTTCGCCAAAACAATTCGACCTCGCGGATTTCCGCGCCGACGGTTCGCAATTCGATCGTCTGTTCGATGACGGCGAACGCATTGCACTCGGTGCGATCGACATCGACGTGATCGCGACACCCGGCCACACCAGCGATGGCGTGACGTATCGCATCGGCGATGCATTGTTTGTCGGCGACACCCTGTTCGCGCCCGAACGCGGCACCGGCCGCTGCGATTTCCCCGGCGCCGACGCGGCCACGCAATATCGCTCGATCAAACGTCTATACGCGCTGCCGGACGAAACACGCGTATTCCTGTGCCACGACTATCCGCCCGCAGGCGCCGAGCCGACGGCGCACACCACGATCGGCGCGCAGAAGGCCGGCAACATCCAGCTCAACGAACGCACCAGCGAAAGCGAGTACATCGCGTTCCGTACAACGCGCGACGCGACATTGTCCCCACCGCGCCTGCTCGAACCATCACTGCGCGCGAACATCCGCGCAGGAAAGTTGGGTTAGAGCCGCGTCACCGAACCGATCGATGACGCGGCGCATCCCGTTTTACTTCGCGGCTTTCTTCGCGATGAATTTCGCCGACACCGCTTCCGCCAGCTGATCCGGCGGCAGCAATCCCTGCGCGAGCATGAAATCGTTGAGCGCCATCAGATCGAACGATTTGCCTTCGGCGATTTCGACCTGCTCACGCAATTCGAGCAGGCGCGTATAGCCGTAGAAATACGCGGTGGCCTGGCCCGGCGAACGGAACGTGAAGCGATCGAGTTCTTCGCGCGCGAACGCTTCGGAAAGTCCGACGTCGTCGACGAGGATGTCGTGCGCGCGATCGCGCGTGATGAGTCCGAGGTTCAGCATCGGATCGAGCATCGCGCGTGCGGCGCGAAGCATACGCAGTTGCAGCGCGATCATCTGGCCGCCGGCGGGTTCATACGGCACCATCATGAATTCCGCGTACAGCGCCCAGCCTTCGACGTTCACGCTGTTGAACGCGAACAGCGAACGCGCCAGCGAAACACCGTGTTCGACCATCGCCGAAAACTGCAGTTCGTGACCGGGACGTCCTTCATGCGCCGTGAGCGTCCACGCACACGCCTTGCAGGTGAAGTCGTCGTACTGCTCGCTCTTGCCGTCGCCGGTCGGCGGATTGCCGAGCGGCAGGATGAAGCTGCCGCGTTCGCCCTTGTTGTTGATCAGCGGCGGCGGCTGCATGTGCGGCGCGGGTTGCGACGCGTTCTCGGCTTCGGACGCCAGACGCATGATCATCGCGCGCTGCGGCAACGCGACGATCTTGCGATCGCGGATGATCGCTTCGATCTTGCCGATGACCTCGTGGTAGTACGGTTCGATCGAATCCTTGTCGAGCTGCTGTTTTTTCAGCGCCTTGATCGCTTCGCGATAATCGGTCGTCTCGATGCCGGCTTCCTTGCCCGCCGCGGGTGCGATCAGTTGCATCGCCGCGCGCGTCTCGACGAATTCGAGTTCCGCTTTCTTGATCAGTTCCTGCGGCGCGATGTCGAGGCCGACATCTTTCAGATTGTTCGCATACACCTCCGGCGGCAGACGGAAATCCGTGCGCGAGTGCGCGAGCACGGTCGAGCGCACCCACGCGTCGTGCGCGTCGAGCTGTTTCTGCAGTTCGGCGAGCGTCGCGTCGGCGCCGGTGATCTTGTATTTCTCATACAGTTTGCGAATGCCGTCGACGTAGCGCCCGGTGTTCGACAGATGCTGTTCGACTTCGGCCTTGTATGGACCGAGCAGATTTTTGTCCGACAGTTTTTCTTCGAAGCGCGCTTCGGCATCCTTTCGTGAGCGGCGTGCAACCTGCGCCTTGTCCGACATAGCACTTCAGGCGCGCCAGCGCGTGCGCGCGTCGATCGGCGGCGACCTGATCCTGCAGCAGCGTGAATTCGCCCTGGAAAATGGTCTGGCCGACATCGAAATACGGCAGCAGATATTTTTCGTTGATCTTGCTGTCCTCGATGCGCCGCGTGGTGGCGGCGACGAGGATTTCCAGATCCTGCTTCACGTTCGCGTCTTTCTCGGCGTCGAGTTTCTTCTGCAACTCCGCGCGCGCGGCTTCGAATGCAGCACGCGAGCGTTCGCTGATGCCGGACTTCAGATCGAGCGCTTTTTCGTCATAGCCGGGAAATCCGGTGAACGAAGCGAATTCGGGATTGAACTGCGCCAGCGTCTTCAGCAAGCACCTGCGCGTTCGCGTTGCTGCGCTCGACCCAGGCGGGAGCGGGTGCGGCTTTGGCTTCGGGCTTTTTGTCGGCCGCGATGGCGGCGGTGAACGTGAGCGTTGCGACAACGGCAACTGCCAGACGACGAACATGCATCGCGAAATCCTCCGTTTTGCGAATCGCCAACTATACCCAATCGCCCCGGCTTGGCGATGCGCCAGACGTAATGAGGTCTTATCCTGCGCGCGAGATGTTCGATGAGGCGATCCAGCAACTCGATCTGCGCGGGCAGCAGCTTCTCGCGCGCCGTTTCGGGAGACATCCACTCGCGCGCGATCGACTTCCGGAAACGCCTGCATTTTCCCGCTGCGCGGCGGCCATTCCATCTCGAACAGATTGCTGACGAGCGCGTTCACATCGAAATCGCCTTCCACCGCGAAGGCGGTCACGCGCTTGCCGCCTTTTTGCGTGATCTCGCCGAGGGGCATCAGCGGTCCATCGATGTCGGCGCCGAGTTCTTCGCGGAATTCGCGGCGCGCGCAGGCTTCATCGGCTTCGTCGCCGTCTGGCTCGCCTTTGGGAATCGTCCACGCACCGGCATCGCGGCGTCGCCAAAACGGTCCGCCGGGATGCGTGAGCAGCACTTCGAGTTTTCCCTCGACGCGTCTATACAAAAGAATACCGCAGCTGCGTTTGGCCATGCGTCGATGCTAGCTGAATGCCGCGCGACGGAATTGCGAGAATTATTTACGCACGAAGAATAAAGCCGGCCGGACTTGCAGGACCCGCCGCCCCGCGGTCTATGATGGTGGCCATTAGCTGAAACAGGAACCGGGGGGTTCGGGTCGTCGCAGGAAGCGGAGCAGTCCGCGACACGCGGCGCTCCGCGGATGCCGATCATGATGCGCCGTCGCGACAAAGTCCTGACCGCGGGGGTTCTCGCCGCACTGCTCGGCGTGACCGTGCTTTTTTCCGTGATCGTCTGGCTGTTCTGGCGCGAATCGGTCGCATCGGAAGAAGCGTACGAAGGCGGACTCGCCGCACTCCTCGGCGAGCGCACCGAAACCATTTTCGCCGACCTGCGCGACATGCTCGACGGTTTCGACAAGCTCGATGCGCAGCGCTGCTCGCCACAACATCTGCAAGCGCTGCGCGATGCGGCCGTGTCGCGGCCGTACGTGCGCGGCATCGGTTATTGGGAAGCGACCGAGCGCCTGTGTGGCGTCGGTTTCCTGCCGCAGGAAGGACTCAAACCCTCGCATGCCGACCGTATATACGACAACGGGTTCGTGGCGTGGTGGCCGAGCAAGGAAACTGAAGTCGGCGGCGTACAGCTTTTCCTGATCCGCTACGGCAATCACGACGTCGCCATCGATCCGCGCTCGCTGCTCGATCTGTCATCGTCGCCGTCGCGGCAGGCGAGTTTGTGGGTCGAGAACCTGCGACTGTCGGCGGTGCCGTGGGATGCGCCGTTTCCTGCGCCTGCGTCCGTGAATATCGGCGTCAATGTCGATCGCGATAACGGTGTGGTGCTGTCGCATTACACGCGCAACGAAATCCTACCCATCGACGTGATGGCGCGCGAACCCATCGGAAATTTCTGGACGCGCCACGGTGCGCTGCTCGCCATCGGCATCGTGCTCGGCATCATGACGGTGCTCGGCTGGATCGACATCGTGACGCGCCTGTCGCGCCGGCAACTCGCGCCCGCAACCGAACTCAAGCAGGCCATCGCTGCCGGGCAGATCAGCGTGTTCTATCAGCCGGTGATGGATTTGCGCACGGCAAAATGCGTCGGCGCCGAAGCGCTGGCGCGCTGGAAAAACAGTGCGGGCGAGTGGATCAGTCCGAACGTGTTCATCCCGATCGCCGAGAAGGCCGGCATCATCCAGGAACTGACGCTGGCGGTGATGCGCGTTCTGGTGAAAGACCTCACGCATATTTTCCGAAGTGCGCCGATCAGCGTGAACCTCAATCTTTCGCCGGATGATTTGCAGAACGATCACGTAGGCCAGGAACTCGAAAAGGCGCTCGCTGAAGCGGGACTTCCGCCGAACGCCGTCAAGCTCGAAATCACCGAACGCGCGCTGGTCAACGCCGATTCCGCGCGCAAGCTGATTGGCGAATTGCGCAGCCGCGGGCACGAAGTCGCGGTCGATGATTTCGGTACGGGTTATTCGAGTTTGTCGTATCTGCAATCGTTCGAGCTCGACGTGCTGAAGATCGACAAATCGTTCGTCGATGCGATCGGCACCGGCGCGGCGACGAGTCAGGTGATCGTGCACGTGATCGACATGGCCAAATCGCTCGGACTGCGCATCGTCGCCGAAGGCGTCGAAACCGTGCAGCAATCGCAGTGGCTGATCGAGCACGATGTGCAATACGCGCAGGGTTATCTTTACGCGAAACCGCTTCCCGTAGGAGACTTCCTTGTATTCTTTCTGGCCCGGCGCAAAAAGGATTGATCGAATGCGCGTCTTCACATCCCGCGCGTGGCTGGGCGGCGCCGTCGTGCTGCTCGCCGCGTGTTCGCAACCGGTGCGTCCGCCGCAGCCGGCGCCGGTCGTCGAACAAAGCAAACCCGCACCGGCTGCATCGGTCGTTGCGGCGGTGCCGAAACCGAAAGCAAAACCGAAATCTGTTGCGAAGCCGGATAGCAAGGACACGGACGTGGCGCCAGCCCCGGCCGCCGCTGCATCGGAAGGGATCGAACGCAGTCAGGTCGGCTACTATTTCGATACGCTGCAGGGGCGCCTGCGTCAGCTTGTCGATCCGTCGATCATTGTCACGCATAACGATGGGCATATCAGCGTCGATGTCACGCGCCGCGTGCATTTCGAAAGCGACGACGCAACATTGCCCGCGCGCGAATGCAGCGCGCTGACGCCGGTCGCCAAGGCGCTTATCGAATACCGGATGACGCGGATCGTCGCCGACGTGAGCGCGACCGGCGCGGATGAAGCCGCGCTCAAATCCGCCAGAACGCGCGCTGCGGCGGTAACGCAATGTCTGGCAAATGCGGGCGTCGCCGCACATCGATTGAGTGCAAGACAGGTCGCGATGACATCGGACGAGCAGCGCACGGTCCTGCGCATCGAACCCATCATCAAATAGTTACCGGTGAAACGGCCGTGGCCGCCCCCACATCACGGGAATCACTTTGAGATTGCCCGATGATTCCATTATCCGTTCTCGATCTGGCGCCCATCACCGAAGGCAGCACGGCGGCGCAGACCTTCGCCAATACACTCGATCTCGCGCGCGCCGCCGAACGCCTCGGCTACAAGCGCTATTGGCTCGCCGAACATCACAACATGCCGGGCATCGCCAGCGCCGCGACGGCGGTGCTGATCGGTCATGTCGCTGGCGGCACGAATACGATTCGCGTCGGATCGGGCGGTGTGATGTTGCCGAATCACGCGCCGCTGCAGGTCGCCGAGCAGTTCGGCACGCTCGCGAGTCTGTATCCGCACCGCATCGATCTTGGACTCGGCCGCGCGCCCGGAACCGATCAGGCCGCTGCACGCGCATTGCGCCGCTATTACGCGAGCGCGGACGAATTCCCGGCGGATGTCGTCGAACTGATGCGCTTCTTCGATCCCGTCCAGCCGGGTCAAACCGTTCGTGCCGTGCCCGGCGCCGGTATCGATGTGGAAATGTGGATTCTAGGATCGAGCCTGTTCGGCGCGCAGCTCGCCGCGGCGCTCGGTTTGCCGTATGCGTTCGCATCGCACTTTGCGCCGGACGCGCTCGAACAGGCGTTGTGCGATTTATCGACGCACGTTCAAACCGTCCGCGCGATTGGCAAAACCGCATGCGATGCTGGCAATGAATGTCGTCGCCGCGGATTCCGACGCGGAAGCGCAGCGGTTGTTCACGACGCAACAACAGGCATTCGTCAATCTGCGGCGCGGAAAGCCGGGTCTGGTGCCGCCGCCGCTCGCCTCGGGCAATGCGATCAACGACTATTGTTCGCCGGACGAAAAGGCGAACGTCGATCGCGCGCTCGCGTGTGCGGTGATCGGTTCGCCGGAAACGGTGAAGCGGGGCGTGGACGCATTCATCGAGAAGCACAAGCCCGACGAACTCATCCTCACCGCGAACGTGTTCGATCACGCCTTGCGCGTGCGCTCGTTCGAACTGGCTATGCAAGCGACACGCTAGCGTTGCGCCGACATCCGCGATTCAGAAAGCCGGCGCTACGATCCTCGCAACGCCACGGAAGGTGAGTCATGGCCACCAAACGCGCACCGCCCTGGAAAAAGCCTCGGCCGAAAAACCTCAAGGCGCCGAAGAAACTGACCGCCGCACAAAAAGCGGCCGCGAAGAAACGCGCCGATGCGGCAGGGCGCCGCTATCCCAATCTCGTCGACAACATGTGGGCCATGCGTCAGAAGGCGGAGGCGAAAACGTCGTGAGCGCTCACGAATATTTTTTCTGGCACAGCTCGCAATAGAACGAACGCCGATGCCGGACGCCGAGCATTCCAAACGTGAACTTGACGTGGTCGCGCGGGCAGGTCGATTTGTTGTGCGCCTGCCAATGTTTGCGCAGCACGAATTTCTTCTTCCAGTCGAGGAACAGGAAACTGTAATCGCGCGCGTCCTTCACCAGCGCGCGCAGCTTCGCCGCCGGCAACGCACCGACTTTCGACAACGGATGCACGCGCTGCCGGAACAGGACTTCATTCTTGATGATGTTGCCGACGCCGGCGAAGATGTCCTGATCGAGCAGCGCGTCGCAGATGAGCGTCGTCGGGTTTTGCGCGCAGACGCTTCAGCGCGAGGCGCGCATCCCACGCGTCGGACATCACGTCGGTGCGCCAGTCGAACAGGTCGTCGAGATCGCCGCTGAGAAAGCGCACCGAGCAGGCGTAGAAATTCATTTCCGCGCCGCGCGCAAAGCCGAGCTGCAATCGCGGCACGCGGTTTTCCTTTCGCGCATCGATGGCATAGCTGCCGAACAGCATGAAATGGATGCGGATGGTCAGTTCGGGCAATTCAATGAGGAACTGCTTGCCGAAACTGCGGATCGAGCGGATGCGCTGATCAAGCAGCGGTTCCTTGTCGAGCCGACTGTTGCCTTCCGCGCTGCGGATGATCTTGCCGACGAATTTGCGCGTCTCTTCGCGCAAGATGACGATGCTGGGTCCTTCAGGCATTGCGCTCCTCCATGAGCCGCTGTGTATTCCGAATCGGTTGCGCGGGCTGGACACTGCCCGGCGCGCATGCGTCCGCGTTTCCGCGCGACGGCTCGCATCTGCAACGTTACTCCGCCGTGTTCGCGGCTGTCGAGATCAACTCGTCTTTTTACAAATCGCACCGGCGCGAAACATACGAACGCTGGGCGCGCAGCGTGCCGGCGACGTTCCGCTTTTCGGTCAAATTGCCGAAGGAAATCACGCACACGCTGCGGCTGCGCCGGAGTGCGCGATTGCTCGACGATTTCTTCGAGCAGACCGGCGGACTCGGGCGTCGGCTCGGTGCGGTGCTCGTGCAATTGCCGCCCAGTCTCGCTTTCGAGCGCGCCGTTGCGCGGCGGTTTTTTACGGTAATGCGCGATAGATTCGATGGTCGCGTGGTCATCGAACCGCGTCACCTCAGCTGGTTCGACGAGCGCGCCGAGAAGGTGCTGAGCGAATTTTCCATCGCCCGCGTCGCCGCCGATCCTGCACTGAATGATGCCGCCGCGCTCCCAGGTGGCGATCCGCGCCTTGCCTATTTCCGCCTGCACGGTTCGCCGCGCATGTACTACTCGTCGTACGACGACGCGTTCCTCGCCACGGTCGCGCAACGCATGCGTGACGCATCGCGCGGCGCGCGCGAGGTCTGGTGCATCTTCGACAACACAGCGCACAGTCACGCCGTGCCGAATGCACTGCAACTTTCACAGTTGCTGAAACTTGCGCCGGAACGTCGCCGACCCCATATTTAAGCTATGGCTACCGGATGGGCAGGCGATAACGCCGTCAACGATCAGATCGACGCAACCGTCAAGGACGCGATCAAGCGCGTGCGCGCCCGCGCGCCGAAAGGTCCGAGCCTGACGCACTGCGAAGAATGCGAGGCCAAGATCCCGGAAGCGCGCCGTCAGGCCGTGCCCGGCGTTCGTCTTTGCGTGCCGTGCCAGACCGAGCATGACAAGGAAGAAGCTGCGTTCAGCGGCTACAACCGCCGCGGCAGCAAAGACAGCCAGCTGCGCTGACATGGGTGGATTGCGCACGCGGCTTTTGTCCTTCCTGCTGATCCTTTCCGGCACGGCGACAGCGCAGTCCGATCGCATCGCGCAATGGACACCGGACATCGATGCGCTCACCGCGAACGACGCTTCGCATCCGCCGCCGCAGCACGGCGTGGTGTTCGTCGGCAGTTCATCGATCAAGAACTGGACGCCCACGCTGGCGTCGGATTTTCCGCACATTCCCGTCATCGATCGCGGTTTCGGCGGATCACAGTTGGCCGACTCCACGCGTTTCGCCGATCGCATCATCGTTCCCTACCATCCAAACGTCGTCGTGCTTTACGCCGGCGACAACGACATCAACGATGGCCGCAGCGCCGATCAGGTCATCGATGATTTCAAGCAGTTCGTCGCGCGTGTGCGCAAGGATTTGCCGCACGCGGCGATCGTCTACATCACGATCAAGCCGAGCACGTCGCGCTGGAAACTCTGGCCGCAGATGCATGCGGCGAACGAAGGCATCGCCGCATTCGCGAAAACGCAGAAAGATGTGCGCGTCGTCGATGTGGCGTCTCGCATGCTCGATGCGACGGGCAAGCCGCGCGCGGAATTGCTGCTCGACGATGGCCTGCACATGCGGCCGGCCGGTTACGCGATCTGGATCGATGCACTGAAGCCCGTGCTCGCGAGTTACGGTTTCGACAGCAAATAGCCTTTTCTCGCGGATATTCGCCGCGCCTTCAGCTTCAACGTTGAACTTCACTAGTGGCGCGCGTGATTTTGTGATCGCGCTCACCAAAACTGCGCGTTAACGAGCGATGATTCGCTGTACCCATCCTAAATTTCCACAATGGCCGTTTAGGTGGCAGTCGGGGTGCTGAATCCCGCTGAACCGTTGAGTGTCCCACTTAATACCCGGCACAGATAACGCCGCTATGCTCCTCGCCGCTCGTTAGGGTGATGTCAAATACATCTGAATTTTTCAGGAGGGCGGTATGAAAGGGATTCGTCGCACGACTACAACTAGAACTACAAATATGTCGGCTGTTCGCAAGGCGTTGTCGCCGGCTCCACTGGCGCTTGCGATCGCACTGAGCTTCAACGCGCATGCGGCAACCATCGTCGTCAACAGCGCGGGTACCGACTCCGAAGCGGGGCAGTGCACGATCGTGGATGCGGTCGCGGCGGTAAACAATGCAACGCCCGTCAACGGCTGCGTGGCGGGAGACAGCAACAACGACACGATCGATCTGCATTTCTTCACGTCGCCGACCACGATTATTTTCAGCTCGCTCGCAGCGCCGCAAAGTCACGCGTTGTTTTTGACCAAACCGGTGAAGATTTCCGCACCGGTTGACGCCACCGGCGCGCCGCTGGTGACGCTCACGCGCAGCACCGTATCGGGAACGCCGTCGTTCGGCCTCATCCATTTGAGCGCTAGCGCGACGATCGACGGGCTGGCTCTCACCAACGGCGCGTCGGGACCATATCCCGGCGGTGCCGTTCTTTCCGGTGGCAATCTGACAATCACCAACAGCGTCCTCTCCGGCAACAGTTCCGATAGCGTCGGTGGTGCGGTCGCCTCGACCGGCCAGCTCACCGTGCAGCATTCGATCGTGAGCGGCAACACGGCGGGTAACGCTGGCGGCGGTCTTTATGGCGCGTCCGGCGTCGAAGTGGACTATTCGACGATCAAGAACAATTCGACGACCGCCGCAACGTCGTCCATCAAGGGCGGCGGCGGCATATTTGGACGCGCGAGCGTCAGTCTGCTTCGGGATGACATTCTCGACAACACATCCGCCTCGGCCGCGGGCGGCGTCTATTCTGCGTTCGGAATGAACGTCGCGCAGTCGACGATCAGCGGCAACATGGCGATGGCCGGTTCCGGTGGCGGTCTCTACATGAATCCCGCAACGACGGGCGGTTCGCTGGAAGTGAGCCGCAGCACGCTCAACGGCAATACCGCACAAGGCAACGGCGGCGCCGTGCTGGGCGGCACGGTCGGTCTGGAGAATTCCACGCTCGTCGGCAACGTGGCGAGCGGCACCGGCGGCGCCGTGCAGGCCGATCTCGCTGATGACCAACTACGCGACCATCGTCCAGAACCAGTCGACAGGCGCAGGGCGGCGGGGCCAGCTTCGCCTCATCGGCGCAAGTCGATTCGACGATCCTGTATGGCAACACGTCGGGCAGTGCTGCGCCGGACGATATCGCCGGCGCCGCCGCGATCACTGGTGATCACGACATCATCGGCGCCACGACGGCCGTAGTCCCGACTGGCACCAAGAATTGCGATCCGGCGCTAGCCGCGCTGGCCGACAACGGCGGTCCGACCCAGACCATGGCGTTGGGCAGCGGCTCGTGCGCCATCGACGGCGCCGATACCATGCTGAGCGTCGCCACCGATCAACGCGGCTATGCGCGCGCGGTGGGCGGCGGCACGCCACCGATCGCCGACATCGGCGCTTACGAAGCGGGCGCGACGGATCCCGACGTCATCTTCCGCGACGGCTTCGGCGGCTGATCGAACATGAAAGCGGCGTAATCGATTTGGCCGTGTGAGTGCGTTACGCTGTCGGCCTCAACCGAGGCCGGCAGCCCATGAAGAATCGCTCCTCGTTCGGTCAGCACACGCTCGATCGCGAAAGCTTCGTTTCGCACGACGTGTTCGCGCTCGAGCACGAACGCATTTTCTTCCGGTCATGGCTGCTCGCCGGGCATGTGTCGCAGCTCGCGAAGCCCGGCGATTATTTCCTCTACGAACTCGAGAACGAAAGCGTCATCGTGCTGCGCGATCAGGACGGCACGGTGCGCGCGTTCCACAATCATTGCCGCCACCGCGGCAGCCGTCTTTGCCGCGAAGCACACGGCACCATCGGCGCTGCGCTCGTGTGTCCGTATCACGCCTGGAGCTACAGCCTCGACGGGAAACTGCGCAACGTTCCTGCGATGAGTGAAGTCGCCGGGATTCGATGCCGCAGACTATCCGCTGCACAGCGTTGCGCTGCACGAGTGGGAAGGTTTCGTCTTCCTCAATTTCGACAAGCAGCCGTTGCCGTTCGAGCAGGCGCTGCCGGGTCTCGCCGGGCGATTCCAACAATGGCAGTGCGCACAGTTACGCGCGGCCGATCGCCGCGTGTACGACGTCGACGCCAACTGGAAGATGTTCGTGCATAACTTCAGCGAGTGCTATCACTGCCCGCTGGCGCATCCGCAGCTCAACAAGCTGACGCCGTTCCGCAATTCCGAAAACGATCTCGACGAAGGCAGCGTACTCGGCGGCCCGATGTGGATGAGCAATCGCGATGGCAGCATGACGCTCGGCGGCGAACGCTGCGCGGCGCCGCTGCCGGGACTGTCGGCCGAAGAACGCGCCCGCGTATACTATTACACATTGTTCCCTGGCGCCTTCCTGTCGTTCCATCCCGACTACGTGATGGTGCATCGCGTCGAGCCGCTCGCGATCGACAGGACACGCATCGTCTGCGAATGGTATTTCCATCCGGATGCGATGGCCGCGCCCGGATTCGATCCTTCGCCGGCCGTCGAATTCTGGGATATGACCAATCGCCAGGACTGGGATTTGTGCGTGAACGCGTTCCGCGGCGTCATCTCGCGCGCGTGGGAAGCCGGACCGTATTCGGAACTGGAAAGCCAGCTCGCCGCGTTCGACCGTCAATATCTCAAAGCGATGCGCGACGAGGCGCCGTCCGCAGTGAAGCCGCTGCGCAGCGCCTGATCGAATTCAAAATACAAAGGAATGGATATGGAATATCGCTTGCTCGGCCGATCTGGCCTTAAAGTTCCCGTCTTGAGTTTCGGCACCGGCACGTTCGGCGGCGTCGGCTCGAGTTTTTCGAAGTGGGGCAAAACCGATACCGCCGAGGCGCGCCGGCTCGTCGACATCTGCCTCGACGCCGGCGTCAACTTTTTCGATACGGCGGATATTTATTCGTCGGGCGCCTCGGAGGAAATTCTCGGGCAAGCCGTCAAAGGCCGCCGCGATCAGGCATTGATCGCGACCAAAGCGACGTTCACCACCGGTCAGGGCCCGAACGACAAAGGTTCGTCGCGCTATCACCTCGTCGAAGCGCTGAACGGGAGCCTGAAACGTTTGGGCACCGATCACGTCGATCTGTATTTCATGCACGGATTCGACGCGCTCACGCCGGTCGACGAAACGCTGCGCGCACTCGACGATTTCGTTCGCGACGGCAAAATCCGCTACATCGGCTGCTCGAATTTTTCCGGCTGGCACCTGATGAAGTCGCTGGCGACGTCGGAGCGCTACGGCCTCGCGCGCTACGTCGCCTATCAGGGTTATTACTCGCTGATCAGCCGCGATTACGAATGGGAACTCATGCCGCTCGCGCTCGATCAGGGTGTGGCGACGATGGTGTGGAGCCCGCTCGGCTGGGGTCGGCTAACCGGCAAAATCCGTCGCGGCGAAGCGCCGAAATCCGGCCGCATCCAGGAAGGCGGCGCGGCGGGCGGTCCGATCGTCGAAGACGATTATTTGTACGATGTCGTCGAGGCGCTCGATTCGGTCGCGAAAGATACCGGCAAGACCGTTCCGCAGATCGCGCTGAACTGGCTACTGCAGCGTCCGACGGTCGCGAACATCGTCGTCGGCGCGCGCAATGAGGAACAGTTGCGCGCAAACCTCGGCGCGATCGGCTGGACGCTCGATCAGGAACACATCCAGCGCCTCGACGACGCCAGCCATCGCACGCCCGCGTATCCGTACTGGCACCAGCGCGATTTCGGCGAGCGCAATCCGAAACCTACGCAATGGGATTCGTCAAGGGCCGATCGTTGACCTGTGAACATGTAGACGTCTAGCCGTCCAAAACCTACCATTGCGAAGCAACCGAAGATCAAGGAGTTTCACGTGAAGTCATCGCTACGCGCCGACGTGTTGTCGGCCGCCATTTTTCTTTCCCTCGCGACATCCGCATTCGCCGCGGACAAAGCGCCCGACATCGACGCCAAGCGCATGTCGGAAATCGACAAGACGCTCTCGTCGGACGCCTTCGAAGGCCGCGGCCCCGACACCGCCGGCGAAACGAAAACCATCGCCTATGTCATCGAGCAATTCAAGACGGCGGGCGTGCAGCCGGCGGGCGATCTGAAGAACGGCCAGCGCGCGTGGACGCAGGACGTGCCGCTGCGCGCGCCGAGATCACCGGCACGCCGGAGTTGTCGATCAAGGAAGACGGCACGGCAGCGCAAGCTCGCGCAGGGCGACGACATCGCCGTGCGCGCGTCGATGGATGGCTCGAAAACCGTTTCGCTCAAGGACGTGCCGCTGGTGTTCTGCGGCTACGGCGTCAACGCGCCGGAGCGCAAATGGGACGACTTCAAAGGCGTGGACCTGAAAGGCAAGATCATGGTCGTGCTGGTCAACGATCCCGACTTTCGAAACCGGGCAGGGCGATTTCGGCGGCAAGGCGATGACCTACTACGGCCGCTGGACCTACAAGTACGAGGAAGGCGCGCGCCAGGGCGCGGCGGGCGTGTTCGTGATCCACGAAACCGATCCGGCATCGTACGGCTGGGCAGACGGTGCGCAACTCCAACACCAACGCGATGTTCGACATCGTGCGCGACGATCCGAAAGCGGTGCACACGACCGTCGAGGCGTGGATCCAGCGCGATCTCGCCGTCGACCTGTTCAAGAAAGCCGGTCTCGATTTCGAGAAACTGAAGAAAGAAGCGCAGACGCGCGACTTCAAGCCGGTGGTGCTGAAAGACACGACGTTCTCCGCCGACTTCAACGTCGACCAGAAACAGATCGTCTCGCACAACATCGTCGGCGAAGTGGAAGGCGCCAAGCGGCCTGACGAATACGTCATCTACAGCGCGCATTGGGATCATCTCGGCGTCGGCGCGCCGGATGCAAAAGGCGACAAAATATACAATGGCGCGGTCGACAACGCGACCGGCACCGACTGCGCTGATCGAACTCGGCCGCGCGTTCGCGCAACGGTCCGAAGCCCGAACGCTCGGTGCTGTTCCTCAACGTCACCGCGGAAGAAAAGGGCCTGCTCGGTTCGGAGTACTACGCCGCGAAGCCGCTGTATCCGCTGGCCAAAACCGTCGCCGACATCAACATGGATTCGCTCGATCCGATCGGTCCGGCGAAGAACTGGTCGCAGTCGGGCAGTGCGAAATCCGAACTGCTCGATCTGCTGATCACGGATGCGAAGGCCGGCGGCTTGGCGTTTTCCCCCGACACGCATCCGGAAAGCGGCAGCTTCTTCCGCTCCGATCATTTCTCGTTCGCCAAGCGCGGCGTGCCGGCGCTGTCGTTCGAATCGGGCAACGATCTGGTCAACGGCGGCACGGCGGCGGGCGAGGCGCAGCACAAGGAATACAACTCGAAGCACTACCATCAGCCGTCCGACGAATGGCAGGCGAGCTGGACGTTCGCCGGCATGCAGCACGACCTCGCGATTCTTTACAAGGTCGGCATGGAACTCGCGGATTCGTCGAAGTGGCCGAACTGGTCGCAGGATTCGGAATTCCGCGCCGCGCGCGACGCGACCGCCGCCGAGCGCAAGTAAGCTCAGCCGGCGCGGAACAACAACGCGACCGGAAAACGCGACAGCGCTGCGGCGACGGGCAAGGTACCGCCCGTCGCCGTCAGTTTGCCGCCGTTGAGCACATCGACGAACGTGCCGTCATCGAGCGCGACGGACGTATCTTCCCAGACCGCGGAATCGATCAGCGGTTGCGACAATGCGCCACCGGCGAGCGATTGCACCCAGCGCGAAGCGACGCAGACCAGCCGCGCGTTTTCGAGCCGCCGCTCGAATGCAATCACATGTGCGCCGCGCGATCCGCTGATCGCCAACGGCACGTAATCGCCGGACGCATACAACGCCGGCCATTCCGCGCGATGATGCAAGCACACGCGCAATGAGGCGCTGCTTGACCGCACCGCTGCGCCAATCCGACAACAAGTCCGCTGCCGTTTTCCGATCGGCCGATTTCGCGTCGCCGAGCGCGGTGATGCGCGCATCGAAATCGACGCGCCGCCGATTGTCCGGATCGACGAGACTGAAATCCCAGAATTCGCAACCTTGATAAAGGTCCGGCACGCCGGGTGTGGTGAGGCGTAGAAATGTTTGCGACAGGCTCGACACGGCCGCCGCTGCGGCGATCGCATCGACATAGCTCGACACATCGGATGTAAACGCCTCGTTGCCGAGAATGGCGTCCAGGAAACTCATGCAGCTTTCCTCGTACGCGGCATTCGATGCGATCCAGCTCGTGTGCCGTTTCGATTCGCGCAACGCTTTCGTCCACCATTGCCCGACGCGTTCGCGGAAATCCGCGCGGTCGTCGTCCAGCGGCCACGCGCCCACCAACGTCTGATACAGCATGAACTCGTCGACGCCGTCCGGCGCCGCCTCACCACCGAGCACGCGCTTGTGCGCGACGTTCATGCCCATCCAGCGCGACACCGTTTCCGACCAGCGGTCTGCATCGTCGCTGATCGATGCGATGCGCATGCGCGCATCTTCACCGCGCTTGTGATCGTGCGTCGCCGTCGCCAGCAGACTGTTCGGAAAGCGGCGGAAACGCTCGCTGCAATCGGCGTGGAATTCGTGCACGCCGGTCGAAAACGCGTTGGGATCGGAACCCACTTCGTTGCGCGACAGCAGACGTGCCTCGCGATAGAACACGGTATCTTCGATCGCTTTCGCAGCGATCGGTGCGGTGAGTTGCTGGAAGCGAACGGCAGCCTCGGCTTGCGCAGCCTGCACTTTTTCGTCGAGCCGCTCGCGCAGCGCGCGGCCGATGAAATCGAGCGCCTCGTAATCCTCGGGCTTGAGTTCGCGCGCGGTGCGTTCCAGCGCGAAGGCGAGAATGCGTGCATCCGCCGGCGCCAGTTCGCCCGGCATGCCATAGGATCGATAAACCGGAAACGCGACGATCAGCTCGACGAGCGCACGCTTGATCGATGCGTACGTCAGATGTGCGCCCGCTTCGGCCTGCGTCGCCAGCGAATGGAATCCCCGCGCGACGCGGCCGAGGTCCGCATTGAAACTGTCACTCAGCACCTGTCGACGTGCATCGGATACCGCGGCGCGAAATTCCCACGGCCGGCCGCTGACTTTTCGCCACAACACGTCGAGCGTGCCTTGCCCGGCCGGGTTGTGCAGGAAGGCGGCGACCTGATCCATGAAGTCGTAACCGGTCGTGCCGGCTACGCCCCAATCGCGCTGCGGTTCGTTCGACGCGAAGATTTTTTCGACGACGATATACGGCGGCGCATCGCGCAGTTCCGCTGGGCGCCTGGCACGTCGCGCATCGAGTTCATCGCGCAATTTGTGGCAATACTGGATCGGATATGACAAACCATCGACGTGATCGACACGCACGCCGTCGATCGATCCTTCCTCGTACAACGCGAACACGGTGCGGTGGACATCCTGGAATACGCGATCGTCTTCGATGCGCAGTGCGGCGAGTTCGCTGATGTCGAAAAAACGCCGCCAGTTGATGCGATCGGGCGCGGTGCGCCAGTCGTCGAGGCGATAGTGCTGCTGTTCGAGCAGCGCCGCGATGTCGGACGATTCGGAAATCCCGTCGCCCGAAAGCGGCCAGCGCGAATCATAGTGCGCGATTTTCCACGTATCGTCTTCGCGCACGATCGTGAGCAGTCCGGCTTCGATCGCTTCGGCCAGCGGTCGATCCAGATACGGCAACAGCACCTTGCCGTGCAGCGAACGCTGTTCGGGCATCCAGTCGATGTCGAAGTGGCGCGCGTACTTGCTGTCGCGTCCGTTTGCCAGTACGTCGTTCCACCACGCATTGTTTTTGCCGGCCACACCCATGTGGTTCGGCACGATGTCGAGGATCGCGCCCATGCCGCGCGCACGCAGCGCAGAAACGAGGCGGTGCAGGCCGTCCATTCCGCCGAGCACGTCGCTCACATGTGAGAAATCGACCGTGTCGTATCCATGCGTGGAACCTTCACGTGCGCGAAAGATCGGCGAGAGATACAAATGACTGATGCCGAGCGCGGCGAAATAATCGACACGCTCGCGCGCATCGTCGAAGGTGAATTCGCGCGTCATTTGCAGTCGCGCGGTGGAGCGGGGTGTCATGAGCGTTTTCCTCGTTGCGCGATGCGCCGCAATCGTTTTGCGATGCGCGGCGTGTCCAGCAGTTTCGCGGCAGGCGCGCGATAGCGGCGGCGCCAGTTCGGATGTTCATCGATGGTGCCGGGAAGGTTCGGCGCTTCGACGGCACCGAGCAGATCTTCGAGCGGCACGATCGCGAGTGGTGAAGCGGATGCGGCGACGTAGTCGATGGATGCGTCGACGACGCGTTCGTTCATGGATCGCGTCGACACGCGCGAACGATTGCGCGACAGCGCGCTAGCGAGTTGTGCTTTCGAACGCGTGCGTTCGTCGCGTTCGTCCGCTTCGTTGCGATCGCCGAACAGATGCAGACGACGTCGCCAGTCGAGATCGCGCCCGACCCACCAACCGGCGACCGGTGCGAGATCGTGCGTAGAGGTCATCGCCACCGCATTGCGGCGCCAGCGTTTCGGCGGAATGAATCCGGCGCCCTGGCGCATGAAAGGCAGGACGTCGAGTCCGAGGATTCCGGCCGTCGCCAGATTCGTGCGGCAATCTTCCGGGACGGTGCCGAGGTCTTCGCCGATCACGATGCAGCGATGTCGCCATGATTCCAGCGCGACGAGCCGCAGCAGATCGTCGAACGGATAGCGCAGGTACGCGCCGTCGGCAGGTGTCGCGCCGTCGGGAACGAGCCACAGGCGCATCAGCGACATCACGTGGTCGAGTCGCACGCCGCCGGCAAAGCGCATGGCCGCGCGCAGGATGCGCAGGAACGCGGCGAATCCGTGGCGGCGCAGCGCCGCCGGCGAGAAAGTGGTGAGGCCCCAGCTTTGTCCGATCGCGTTGAGCACGTCGGGCGGCGCGCCGATGGTCGCGCCGATCAGCATGTCGTGCGGATGTGTCCAGCACTCGCTGCCGTTCGGATCGACGCCGACGGCGAGATCGGCGATGAAACCGATGGGCATCGCACTCGCGCGCGATTTTGCCAGCCCCAGATCGTGCGCAGCGCGCCACTGCAGGAAACTGTGGAACGCGACGCGCTCGCCGTGTTCGTCGCGGAACTGCTGCGCATCGCGCGAATCCACCAGCGGCTTGCGGCCGCCGCGTTCGTCGAGCGCCTCGAACAATGCGTGGCGTTCGAGTGCTTCGCCATGAGTGCGCCGGAATTCAGCGAAGTCGCCCGCGCCCGGCAGTTCGCCGGCGACGAGTCGCGCGAACGCCGCTTCACTCGCGGTGCGATGCAGCGCCGCCGTTGCCGGCCAGTCGATCAGCGCCGAATTCGACGCATCGTCGCTTTCGATACCCAGCGCGCGCGGATCGGAAAACAGCGCATTGAGAAACATGCGGTTCGACGGGCTGTACGGACTGAAGCGTTTAGCATCGGCATAAAACATCGCATGCACGGGACTGAGCGCAACAGCGGCCGCACCATGGCGCGCCGCCGATTGTGCGAACAGCGCGAGCGCGGTGAAATCGCCGATGCCGAGATCACCGGGGCGACGCAGCCCGTACAGTTGCGCGGCCACGCCCCAACGCTTCTTGCGGTCTCCGACGGCGTCGGCGATCGAAAAACATTGCGCTGGCGCGGCGGCGAGGACGACGCGCGTTTCGCCGATTTCAAGCGTGTGATAGCCGGGAGGCAATGCGGTGTCGAGCGCGAGGCGATCGCCGCGACGCACTAACGTGCAATCGATGCGGTCGCCCTGTTCGAGATGGAGCCGCGCCCGCGACGAAGTGCCGCGCAACGGCAACGAAAAAGAAGGTGAGGCCGCATCGACGGCGACGAGCGACGGAACAGAATTTCCTTCGTCATCGTCGGCATGCATGGCGTCGAGCAACGCGCGCAGTGTTTCCGGCGCGACGCGCTGCGGTTTTCCGAACGCGTCGACCCATTGCGTGAGCAATCCGGCGCGCGCGGCGATGCGTTCGATGTCGCGGTCGCGCACGTCAGCCGATCCAGGCGACGAGACTCGCCGGTTCGAGTCGCCCATCGGCGATCGCATCGGCTGCTGCGTCGGATGTCGCGTAGAGCGGCGTGCCGTGTACGGCGGGTGCCGCGCATGGCGTGTCGCCAAAGTTGATGCAGACGTGCAATGCGAGGCCGTCTTCGCGCCGCCACATCGCGCACAGCGCGTGGTCGTTGAGCACGTCGGCGTGGCGCTCGGATTTGCCGTCGAGCCACGGCGTGATTTCACGCTTGCGCAACGCGATGAGTTTGCGCACCACCTCGCGCACCGGCGAGTGCGCGGGGAAGCGCAGGCGCGAGGCGGCGAACGTCGCCGAATCGTTGGGATCCGGGATGCGGGCGCGTCGCGAGGCGTCGCTGAATTCGGGGAACTTCGCAAATTCCTTGCGGCGGCCTTCACGCACCGCGGTAGCCAGGCCGTCTTCGTACGCGGTGAAGTATAAAAATGGATTCGTCTCGCCGTATTCCTCGCCCATGAACAACATCGGCACGAACGGGGAGAGCAGCAGGAAGGCGAGTGCCGCGTGGTGGCGTTCGGCAGATGTCAGTGCGATAAGCCGCTCGCCGAAGGCACGGTTGCCGATCTGGTCGTGGTTCTGCAGGAATACGACAAACGATGTCGACGGCAGATGCGACGACGGTTCACCGCGCGCGGCGCCTTCGCGGTAAGGCGAGGCTTCGCCTTGCCAGATGAAACCGTCGCGCCACGCGCGCGCGAGCATTTCGATCGCCGAATCCGCGTATTCGGAATAGTAGCCGCCGCGCTCGCCGGTGAGCAGCGTGTGCATGACGTGATGGAAATCATCATCCCACTGCGCATCGAAACCCTGCGTGAGCAGGCTCGCGGCGTTGCCATCGTGTTCGAGCACGAGATGCGAATGGCGGCCATCGGTATTCGTGCGCACGCGCGCAGCGAGCGCCATCAGCCAGTTCTGATCGATGATGGCGTGCACGGCGTCGAAGCGCAGGCCATCGAAACGATATTCGTTGAGCCAGTACAGCGCATTGGCGATGAAGAATTCGCTGACACTCTTTTTGCGCACGTCGATGGCTTCGCCCCACGGCGTCGGCGCGTCTTTGCAGAAAAAACCCGACGCGTATTTGCCGAGATAATTTCCGTCAGGGCCGAAGTGGTTGTAGACCACATCGAGCATCACCATGAGGCCGAGTTCGTGCGCTTCGTCGATCAGGCGCTTGAGCGCATTCGGCGGCCCGTACACGGCATCCGGCGCGAACGGCAGCACGCCGTCGTAGCCCCAGTTGCGCGTGCCGGGAAATTCGGCGATCGGCATGAGCTCGATCGCGGTCACGCCGGTTTCGACGAAGTACGGCAACTTCTTGCGCACGCCGTCGTAGCCGTCTAGAAGGCCAACATGGACTTCCTCGATGATCGCCTCGTGCCACGGGCGGCCCTTCCAGTCGGCGTTCTTCCAGTCGTACTGGCGCGGATCGACGACGACGCTCCAGCCATGCACGCCGCCAAACTGCGCGCGCGAGCCGACGTCGGGGACGACATCGCCGTCCGGACGATTCAGGCGAAAGCGATATTGCGTGCCCGCCGGCGCATCCGCGACGATTTCGAACCAGCCGTCTTCCACGGAGTGCATCGGCATCGCGCGGCCATCGCCGAGTTCGAGCGTGAGCGCGCTGCAGTCCGGCGCCCACAGTCGAAAACGCGTTGCGCCATCTGCCTGCAACTGCGCGCCGAAACCGAAATCAAACATGATTGAACTCACGCCGCTGTCTCCTCGACGGTAAAGTTGGCGGCGAGCAGCAAGGCGGCGCGGCCGCCGATCTTGATGCGGTCGCCGTCGATGGTGCGCTCGTCGGCATCGGGATCGGCGCTGTCGATCACCGCTTTCCATGCGTAATCGGGTTTGGGCAATACGAACTCGATCTCGTCCGCGCCGGCGTTGAGCAGCAGCAGCAACGCTTCGGCGTCGGCGCCGTGACGCGATGCGCGGCGCAACGCGAGCGTGCGATTGGCTTCGTCGTGCCAGCTTTCTTCGTGCATCGGCTGGCCCTGGACGTCGAACCATGCGATCTCGTTGAGCCCGGGCGCGATCTCGCGATTGCCTTCGAGGAAGTTTCGCGAACGCAGTACCGGATAGCGTTTGCGCACGCGCGTCAGCTTCTGCACGAAACTCACCAGCGCGCGGTTTTCGTCCTTGTCGAGCAGACTCCAGTCGAGCCAGGTGATGTCGTTGTCCTGGCAATAGGCGTTGTTGTTGCCGTGCTGGGTCTGGCCGAATTCGTCGCC
The DNA here is from genome assembly GCA_963814225.1 of uncultured Gammaproteobacteria bacterium. Classification (GTDB taxonomy): domain Bacteria; phylum Pseudomonadota; class Gammaproteobacteria; order Xanthomonadales; family Rhodanobacteraceae; genus Rudaea. The sequence continues at coordinate 39,757 of CAWFCC010000014.1, forward strand.
GGCCAGCAACATCGGCGTGCCTTGCGAGCTGAACAGCGTGGTCAGCATCGCGCGTTTGACGCGCGCGCGCAGGGCGAGGATGTTCGCATCCTCGGTCGGGCCTTCCGCGCCCCAGTTGTTGCTGTAGTTTTCGCCGTGGCCGTCGTTGTTGTTTTCGCCGTTGGCTTCGTTGTGGCGCTGTTCGTACGAGACGATGTCTTCCAGCGTGTAGCCGTCGTGCGAAGCGAGATAGTTGATCGACGCGATCGGCCGCCGATGCTGATGATTGAAAATGTCCGCCGATCCCGACAGGCGCGCGGCGAGATCGCCGACCTGATTCGGATCGCCGCGCCAGAAACGGCGCACGCCGTCGCGGTAGCGATCGTTCCACTCGGAAAATCCCGGCGGAAAATTGCCCAACTGGTAACCGCCCGGTCCGATATCCCACGGCTCGGCGATCAGCTTCACGTTCGATAGCACCGGATCCTGCAGCAGTGCGTCGAAGAAACCGCTGCCTTGATCCGAAGCCTTCCGGTTCGCGGCCGAGCGTGCTGCCGAGATCGAAACGGAAACCGTCGACGTGATACGACTGCACCCAATGCCGCAACGAATCGAGCACGAGCTGCACGACTTTTCCGTTGGCCATGTTGATCGTGTTGCCGGTGCCGGTATCGTTGATGTGATGACGCGGCTGATCCGGCATCAGCCGGTAATAGGCGGCGTTGTCGAAGCCGCGCATCGACAACGTCGGCCCGAGTTCGTTGCCTTCGCAGGTGTGGTTGTAGACCACGTCGAGGATCACCTCGATGCCGGCCTGATGCAGTCGGCGCACCAGCGCGCGGATTTCGTTGCGGACTTCCGCTCGACAGATAGCGCGGCTCCGGCGCGAAGAAAGCGAGCGTGTTGTAGCCCCAGTAATTCGAAAGCCCGCGCTCGATCAGGAAGCGATCCTGTAGATACGCATGGATCGGCAGCAGCTCCACCGCAGTGACGCCGAGCCGGCGGATGTGATCGATGAATTTGGGATCGCCGAGTGCCGCGAAACTGCCGCGCTGATAATTGCGCACGCCTTTGCGGCGCATGGTCGATCCGCGCACGTGCGCTTCGTAGATGACGGTATCGGTCCACGGCACGCGCGGCGGACGGTCGTCGCCCCAGTTGAAGGTTTCGTTGCTGACCACCGCCTTGGGCATCGCCGAGGCGCTGTCGCGACGGTCGAAACTCAGGTCCGCGCGCGGTGAATTGAGACGATAGCCGAACAGCGCATCCGACCAGCGCACAGTCGCCGACCAGTTCGCGCGCATACGGATCGAGCAGTAACTTGTGCGGGTTGAAACGATGGCCGTGCTCGGGATCGTACGGTCCGAACGCGCGGTAGCCGTAGACGAGCGGCAACGTCGCATCGCGCAGATAGCCGTGCCAGATGTCGTTGGTGCATTCGGGCAGGCGCAAGCGCGCCGTTTCGCGCCGGCCGGCCACATCGTATATACACAATTCCATCGCCTCGGCGCTCGCCGAATAGACGGCGAAATTGATGCCGAGTCCGTCCCAATGTGCGCCGAGAGGATAAGGCCGCCCGGTTTCGAGCTGAGCGTTGTTCAGCTTTGCTGTTTTCATCGATCGTTCCGCAGGAAGATGACGCCGAGTGGCGGCAGGGTGAGGTCAAGCGATTGCGCGAATCCGTGCGCGGCATTCGGCGTCGCGCTGACGCCGCCGCCGTTGCCCACGTTCGATCCTGCGTAGATGTCCGCATCACTGTTGAAGATTTCCGACCAGCGCCCGCCGCGCGGCACGCCGATGCGGTAGCCGCGATGCGGAAGGGGTGTGAGGTTGGCGACGACGAGAATGTCGGTGTCGTCTTCGTTGCCGTGGCGCACGAACGCGAACACACTGCTCGTGCTGTCGTCGCCGACGATCCATTGGAATCCGCTGCTTTCGGTGTCGCGACGGTGCAGCGCCTTGTGCATGCGATAGATTCGATTCAGATCGCCGACCAGCCGTTGCATGCCCGCGTGTGCGTGATCGCCGAGCAGGCCCCAGTCCAGTTCGCCCTGGTAGTTCCATTCGCGGATTTCGGCGATCTCGCAACCCATGAACAGCAGTTTCTTGCCGGGATGGCCCCACATCAGCGCGTAACAGGCGCGCAGGTTGGCGAAGCGCTGCCAGCGATCGCCCGGCATCTTGCCGAGCATCGAACGTTTGCCGTGTACGACTTCATCGTGCGAAAAGGGCAGGACGAAGTTTTCCGTAAAAGCGTATAGAAGTCCGAACGTAATATTGTTGTGATGCCACTTGCGATAGATCGGATCTTTCTCGAAATAGCTCAACGTGTCGTGCATCCAGCCCATGTTCCACTTGTAGCCGAAGCCGAGTCCGCCTTGCGCTACCGGCCGGCTGACCTGCGGAAACGCGGTGGATTCTTCCGCGATCGTAATCGCGCCCGGCACGCGCTCGTGCAGCACGGTGTTGATCTCGCGCAGGAAATGAATCGCTTCGTAGTTTTCGCGGCCGCCGTGCACGTTCGGGATCCACTCGCCGCTTTTGCGGCTGTAATCCCGATACAGCATCGAGGCGACCGCATCGACGCGCAGTGCGTCGACGTGGAAGCGCTCGACGAATTCCAGGCCGCTCGCGACGAGGAAATCCGCGCACTTCGTTGCGGCCCATGTTGTAGATGAACGTGTTCCAGTCCTGATGAAAACCTTCGCGCGGATCGGCGTGTTCGTACAGCGCGGTTCCGTCGAAACGCGCCAGACCGTGCGCGTCGGTCGGAAAGTGCGCGGGCACCCAGTCGACGATCACGCCGATGCCTTCGGCGTGACAGCGATCGACGAACGCGGCGAAATTCTGCGGCGATCCGTATTGCGCCGCCGGCGCGAACAGGCCGAGCGGTTGATAACCCCACGATCCCGAGTACGGGTACTGCGTCACCGGCATCAGTTCGATATGCGTGAAGCCGAGCGCGCGAACATAAGGCACGAGGCGCTGCGCGAGCATCAGCCACAGATCGCCGTCGGCCTTCAGCCACGAAGCGGCGTGCACTTCGTAGATCGACATCGGCGAATCGGTGGCCTGCCGCGCGGCGCGTTCCATCAGCCACGTCGCGTCTGTCCACGCAAACGGTTCGGGCGAGGCGACGATCGACGCGGTCGCCGGCGGAATTTCGGCCTGCCGCGCGCAGGGATCGGCTTTCAACGGCAGCAATTCGCCATGTGCGCCGATGATTTCGTATTTGTAGCGTTGCCCCGCGCCGACGCGCGGCAGGAAGATTTCCCACACGCCCGAGCCGTGACGGACGCGCATCGGATGCCGACGCCCGTCCCAGGAATTGAAATCGCCGACCACCGACACGCGCCGCGCGTTCGGCGCCCACACGGCGAAGCGCGTGCCTTGCACGCCGTCGATCGTGGTGACGTGCGAACCCAGCGCATCGGCCAATGTGCGATGCGTGCCTTCGCCAATCAGATGCAGATCGAGTTCGCCGAGCAGCGGTCCGAACGCGTAGGCGTCTTCGACTTCCTCGATCGCGTTCGGCCAGTGGATGCGCAGACGATACGGCTGTTTGCGCGGCAGCTTGCCGGCGAAGAAACCGTCGGCGTGAATCTTTTGCAGTTGCGCGAGCACTTCTCCACTTGTGGAAATTGCCGCAACGGCATTCGCGCCGGGCAGGAACGCGCGCACCACGCGTGATTTGCCGACATCGTGCGGACCGAGCACGTCGAACGGCTCACCCGCGCGCCCGGCCACGATCGCCTCCACGGCGCTGGTGTCGAGGCCGTAATCATCGGCAGGGCGGGGCGCTTTCATGCGGGCGTCTCCGTGTCGATGATTTCGATGAGTCCCTGCAGCGGAACGTGTACCCAGTCCGGACGGTTGGCGAGTTCGTAACACAACTCGTACGCGGCCTTCTCGACGACGAAAAGCGTGAGCAGGCTTTCGTCGATGTCGTCCACGCCGAGGATGGATTTGTAGGCGGCGAGGAACGCGGACTGCGATGCACGCAAGAAGCGCGCGAGCAGCGCGTCGCGCGACTCGCGCATCACCGGCGTAAGCCGCGTGTCGTCGCGCGCGCCGACCGATGCCGCGGCGTAGTGGAAGCGAACGCAGGAGTCCGGCCACATCGCGCAGCGGACTGGTTTTGGCGCGGCGCCGCTGCAGCGGCACGTGCGGTTCGCCTTCGAAGTCGACGATGATCGCGTCACCGCTCGAGACGAGCACCTGGCCGAGATGGAAATCGCCGTGAACGCGCGTCTTGATCGCCGCGCCGCCGTGATGCAGGGCGCGCACGCTGTCGACCAGACGCTGACGTTGCGCGCGCAGGCGCGAAGAAAGTTCCTCGATGGCCGGCGTCGTCTTGGCGCCGTCGAGCATCGTGAACGCGCGATCGATCTCCGACAACGCGTGATCGCGCCAGCCATCGACGTCCTGTCGCGTCGCTTGCTCCGGCGCGAATGCCGGATCGTCGCTCGGCGCGGCGAGGGCGCGGTGCACTTCGCCGAGCGCGCGTCCGATCGCGGCGGCGAATGCGTTGTATTCGGCGAAGAACTCGTCGTCCTGCGGTTCGGCTTGCGCGGCGATGACGTGCTCGTCGATCAAACGGCTCAGATAGTCGAGCGTGAATTGCCACGCGTCGCCCTGGTTGCGCAGGAAGCCGTTGAGGATGCCGATGGTCATCGCGTCGTCGCCATCGCCGATGACGATTTCGCCGACGAATGGCGCGACGTGTGCCACACCTTCACGGCGCAACTGACGTCCCATTTCGGATTCGGGCTGCGCGCCGGGTTGCGGCCGACGCAACAGCTTGAGCACGACGCGATCGTCGTAAACGAGCGAGCTGTTGGATTGCTCGGCCGACAGCCAACGGATCGGCGCGTCGATGAGACCCGACAGATCGGTATCGGGTTCGGCGCGGAAGTGCAGTTTGGTTTCGCCGGTCGTCACCGTCGCGTTGCGCGCGAGCAGATCGATCAGGATGCGCGCGAACGCGGGAATCGCGAACGCATCGGTGAGCACGCCCATGCGCGAGGTGCGCCGCACGTTGGCGAGCGCGAGTTGCCGCGCCAGCACGGGGATGTCGTGGTTCTCCCACATCAAGCCCGAGCGGCAAAAGGTAATGTTGTTCCTCGTCGCCGAAGCGTGCGCTGACGCGGAACAGCACCGGCGCTTCGGGCGTGTTGTCGAGCGCGGCAATCGGCGTGAGTTTTATTTCATCGACACGACGGTCTTTCGCCGCGAACCAGCGCCGCGCCTGCAGATATCCCGGCAGTACGTCGCGCTGGAGTTGGGCGAGCGTCGCGTCGCTCGCGATGTCGGCCATGCCGCGGCGAACGACGAGCGTGGCGTACTCGCTCAACATTTCAGGCGGCGCCATGCGCCATTCCGGCGCGCTGCCGGCGGTGCTGAGTTCGAACCAATAGAAACCATAAGGCGGCAATGTGAGTAGGTAGGTGAGTTCGCCGATCGGCGGGAATGCGGAGCCGCCGGTCATCTCGATCGGAACGCGGCCGTTGAATTCGCGCAGATCGAGTTCGACGGCCTGCGGCGAGCGCGCGAGATTGGCGACGCACAGGATGGTTTCGTTTTCGTCGCGGCGCAGATACGCGAATACTTTGCGGTTGCTCGGATACAGGAATTGCAGCGTGCCGCGTCCGAACACCTGATGCTGACTGCGCAGCGCGAGCATGCGCCGCATCCAGTTGAGCAGCGAATGCGCGTCGCGCGTCTGCGATTCGACGTTGAGCGACGCATAGCCGTACAGCGGATTGGCGATCGGCGGCAGCACGAGCTGTTCGGCGTCGGCGCGCGAGAAACCGCCGTTGCGATCGGGCGACCATTGCATCGGCGTGCGCACGCCGTCGCGATCGCCGAGATGGATGTTGTCGCCCATGCCGATTTCGTCGCCGTAGTAGACGACGGGCGTGCCGGGCATCGACAGCAGCAGCGAATTCATCAGTTCGATGCGGCGCCGATCGCGTTCGAGCAGCGGCGCCAGGCGGCGGCGGATGCCGAGATTGATGCGCGCGCGCCGATCCGATGCGTAGACTTCCCACAGATAATCGCGCTCGCTGTCGGTGACCATTTCGAGCGTGAGCTCGTCGTGGTTGCGCAGGAAGATCGCCCACTGGCACGTCGCGGGAATCTGCGGCGTTTGCCGCATGATGTCGGTGATCGGAAAGCGGTCTTCTTTCGCGATCGCCATGTACATGCGCGGCATCAGCGGGAAGTGGAACGCCATGTGGCATTCGTCTTCCTGCGCCGAAATATTCCTGCGTGTCTTCCGGCCACTGGTTCGCTTCGGCGAGCAGCATGCGGCCGGGATATTTCGCATCGAGTGCGGCGCGGATGCGTTTCAGGATCGTGTGCGTTTCGGGCAGGTTCTCGTTGTTGGTGCCGTCGCGCTCGACGAGGTAGGGCACGGCATCGAGACGAAGTCCGTCGATGCCGAGATCGAGCCAGAACTCCATGACCTTCAGGATTTCCTGCAGCACGAGCGGATTGTCGAAATTCAGATCGGGCTGGTGCGAATAGAAGCGATGCCAGAAATAAGCATTCGGCGACCGGATCCCACGTCCAGTTCGATTTTTCGGTATCGAGAAAGATGATGCGCGTGTCGAGATATTTCTGGTCGGTGTCGGACCACACGTAGAAATCGCGCTCGGGCGATCCCGCCGGCGCGCGCCGCGCGCGCTGGAACCATGCGTGCTGATCGGAGGTGTGATTGATGACGAGTTCGGTGATGACGCGGATGCCGCGCGCGTGCGCTTCGTCGATGAAGGCGCGCACGTCGTCCATCGTGCCGTAGTCGGGATGCACGTCGGTGTAATCGGCGATGTCGTAGCCGTCGTCGCGGCGCGGCGAGGGATAGAACGGCAGCAGCCACAGCGTGGTGACGCCGAGCCGTTCGATGTAGTCGAGCTTTGCGGTGAGGCCGGGGAAATCGCCGATGCCGTCGTCGTTCGAATCGAAGAACGACTTCACGTGCAGCTGATAGATGACCGCGTCCTTGTACCAGAGCAGGTCGAGTTTCGTCCGTGTGTCCATCAGCGGTCCTTCTCCGAACGCACGCGCCAGATGCGGTATGGATTCGCAGGCTCGAGGCGGATGCGCTGATTCTTTCCGCGCCAGTCGAAGGCGCTGCCGCCGACGAGGTCTTCGGCGATGAGCGTGGCGTTGTCGTCGAGACCGAATTCCCACAGCGGGATTTCGATATCCGCTTCCTGCGCGCTGTGCGGATCGAGATTGATCGCGACGAGCACGACGTTGTCGCGCGATCGCCGTCGACTTGCCGAAATAGATGATGTTGCTATTTGTGCAATTGTAGAAAGTTATACCCAGATGCGTGTGCAGCGCCGGGTTCTCGCGCCGTATGCGGTTGAGCCGCGTGATTTCGGCGGTGATGTTGCCGGGCGCATTCCAGTCGCGCGGACGCAGTTCGTACTTTTCCGAATCCAGATATTCTTCCTTGCCGGGTATCGGCGCTGATTCGCACAACTCGAAGCCGGAGTACATGCCCCACAATCCGGAGAGTGTGGTCGCGAGCGCGGCGCGGATGAGGAATCCGGCGCGTCCGGAGGTCTGCAGGAAATACGGATTGATGTCGGGCGTGTTGACGAAGAAGTGCGGGCGGAAGAAATCGCGCACCGGTGCCGCATTCAATTCCGTCAGATACGTTTCCAGTTCGCTGCGCGTGTTGCGCCATGTGAAGTAGGTGTACGACTGCGAAAAACCGATCTTGGCGAGCCGGTACATCACCTTCGGCCGCGTGAAGGCTTCGGAGAGGAAAATCACGTCGGGATCGATCGCGCGCATTTCGGCGATCAGCCATTCCCAGAACGGCAGCGGCTTGGTGTGCGGATTGTCGACGCGAAAAATCTTGACGCCGTTCTTCAGCCAGAACGCGACGACATCGCGCAGCGCGATCCACAGCGCGGGCTTTGCGTCCTTCGCGTAGAAATCGACGTTGACGATGTCTTCGTATTTCTTCGGCGGATTTTCCGCATAACGCATCGAACCATCCGGACGCCACGCGAACCATTCCGGATGCTCCTTGAGCCACGGATGATCGGGCGAACACTGCACCGCGAAATCGAGCGCGAGTTCGAGCCCGTGCTTGCGCGCGGCGTCGACGAGCGCGAGGAAATCGTCGAGTGTGCCGAGTTCGGGATGGATGGCGTCGTGGCCGCCGACTTTCTGCGCCGATCGCGTACGGACTTCCGGGCTCGCCCGGTTGCGTCGTCAGCGAATTGTTCTTGCCCTTGCGGTTTTTCTCACCGATCGGATGGATCGGCGGGAAATACAGCACATCGAAACCCATCGACTGAATGCGCGGCAGTTCGCCGATCACGTCGAGCGAAAGTTCCGTGCTTTCCGTTTTTGCCGAGCGAGCGCGGAAAGAGTTCGTACCACGACGAGAAACACGCGGCGCGGCGCTCGGCGATCACCGAATAGGTTTTCGACGCGCGCGAGAGGAACGCGGGTTCGCTCGCCTGCGCCATCAATTCCGCGCTGTCGGGTGCGAGCAGACGTGCGGCGGGATCGCGCGCGGCGGAAATCTCGTGTTCGAGCGTGCGCAGCTGCGAACGGAAGGCGGCCGACGCTTTCTTTTGCGCATCGACAATGAAGCGGCGCGCTTCTTCGACGTCGAGCGCGACATCCTGTCGGGCCGACACTTTCTTCTCGATGCCCGAACGCATGCCGGCGAACTCGTCGATGCCGGCTTCGACGGTGTAGAAGTGCAGCCCTTCGCGGCGCAGCGTGAATTCGGCGCGCCAGCGGTCGTTGCCGAGCGCGCGCATGCGCACGACGTTCCATTCCTCGAAATCGCCGGTGCTCCACAGCAGACGCACGGCGAGCACGGGATGGCCGTCGGCGAAGACATCGGCTTCGACGATCACGGTGTCGCCGACGACGCGCTTGATCGGGAAGGTGCCGTCGTCGGCGGATGGCGTGATCGATTCGATCGCAACGCGCGGCGCCGCAATCGCTTTTTTCACCGCGTTATCCGGCAGCGCAATCGATATCGGTTTGGTTTCGTGCAACGGAACCGCGCAGACTTCGGCGGGCCCGAGCACCATCGAATCCGCATCGACGGTCGCGCCGACATTGTTTTGCAACGCGCACAACGACACCGTCGCGTGATGATCGACATCGCTGTTGACGAGCGCGATGGAGGGCGGTGCGCTGGAAGTGCTCAGCCACGCGGTGACGCGCGACCACGGCGCGCTCACCGGCGTCGGTGCGCTGCGCGGCGCACGCGAAAATGTGGCGTTCGTCGTTGTGACCAACGCTTCGTATGCTTGCGTCAGGCTCGCCTTGCAACATCCAGCCATCCGCGCATAAAGCCGCGGTGGCGGTGGCGCGTGTGAGCAGCCGGTGCGCGCGTTCACGATCCGGGTCGTTCGGGAGCGCAACGGGCGCGATGATTTTTCCGATGCGCCGAAGGTCGGCGAGTTCGTCGATGAACCAGGGCGAACGATAGTCCCACCACGCGAGTGAGCAGAAACATGCATCGAAACCGACGTCGGTCAGTTGAGCGCGCTCGGTGCGGTTCAATCCGGGCGTCCACGCGATGAATTGCGCAGTGGGTTTTGCGCGGCGCGTTTCGGTCACGATGCGTTTGAGCTGCGCGACGGGAATTCGTTGCGGCCAGTTGATCGCAAAGCCGCTGGCGCCGTGATCGATGGCGGCGACGAGTTGTTCGACCATCGCGGCGGCAAGACCATCGGCGGCTTTCGCATTGTCGAAGCGCGGCAGGAATTCGCGCGCGTGCAGATCATGGCGAGGATCGACGGGCCAGCCGCCGGCGACCACGCGCTGGAACCATGTCGGTTGCGCTCGCACGACCGGCCAGTCCGCGCCGACGCGGTGCAGTTCTATATCGAGCAATACGCCGACACGACTTGCGGCGGCGCGTTTGCCGAGTGCGCGCAAGACTACGTCGTCGAAAGCTGTGGTGCCGTCGCCGAGTCTGCACAACACGTGATTGAATCCGAGCGCATCGGCGCGCGCGACAGTGTTTTCCGACGCGGCGCCTTGCAGAATTCGCAACGTAGAATCGGCTACGACCTTTTTCTGCCGTGACGGTGTGCGTTTGATATCGGCCGGCGGCGACGTGCGGCCGGCGCTTGATTTTCCCTTGACCACCGGGCGTTCACGCGGCGCCGGACTGGGCGAGACCATGTCTGGCATCCGGGCGATAATCCGCGCTGCTGGTTTCCGGCGAACACTGCGCAAGTGTGGTCAGGAACTTGTTGCGCCACGCGTTGACGTCATGCTTGCGCAGATAATCCATCATGCGCTGCCAGCGACGTTTGCGTTCGCCCAGCGGCATCATCAACGCCTGCTGCATCGCGCCGACGACTTGTTCTTCGTCGAACGGATTGACCAGGAGTGCATCGGTCATTTCATGCGCGGCGCCGGCGAAGCGCGAGAGGATCAGCACGCCCGGATCGTTCGGATCCTGCGCGGCTACGTATTCCTTGGCGACCAGATTCATGCCGTCGCGCAGCGGCGTGACCAGGCCGACGCGCGAGGCGCGATAAAAACAGGCCAGGCGCGCCTGCTGATAACTCTTGTTGACGTAGCGGATCGGCGCCCAATCGGGTTCGGCGAATTCGCTGTTGATGGAGCCTGCGATGTTTTGCAGCTTGCGCCGAAGTTCGATGTATTCGGGCACTTCTTCGCGGCTGGTCGGCGCGATCTGCAACAGGCTGATGTGACGTTGCAGATCGGGATGCTCCTTGAGCAAACGTCCGAAGGCGTTGAAGCGTTCCGGCAGACCTTTGGAGTAATCGAGTCGATCGACGCCGATGAACATCACGCGGCTGTCGCTGTGTTCGCCGAAGCGTTTATTCGAGAGCGACGCCGCTGCGCGCTGACCGAGCGTTTCCAGGTGCGCGGTATCGATGCTGATCGGGAATGCGGCGGCGCGAAAGGTGTGACCGTTCACTTCGATGCGGCCGTCGCTCTCGACGAACGCGCCGAGTTCCTGTTCGCAATATTGCGAGAAGGAGCGCACGTCGCTATCGGTCTGGAAGCCGACGAGGTCGTACGAGCTGAAGCACGACATCAGATCGCGATGATGCGGCAGCGAGGCGAGAAGTTCCGGCGGTGCCATCGGCGTGTGCAGGAAGAAACCGATGCGGCAGGTGACGCCGCGCGAACGCAACGCCGCGCCGAGCGGAATGAGGTGATAGTCGTGGACCCAGATGGTGTCGTTGGGTTTGATGAGCTGCGCGAGCTTATCGGCGAACTTCGCGCTGACGCGGCGATAAGCCGCGAGCGTTTCGCGATTGAAGTCGAGCAGGTGCAATCGATAGTGAAACAGCGGCCACAGCACACGGTTGGCGAAACCGGTGTAGTAGCCTTCGTAGTCTTCACGATTCAGATCGAGCGTCGCGTATTTGATCGGATAGACCGGATCCTTCTGCACGTCGAAGCGCGGTTCCTCGGCGATTTCGCCGCTCCATCCGAACCAGATGCCGCCGCGTTCGGCGAGCGCACCTTTCAGCGCGGAAGCGAGTCCGCCCGCGCGAATATCTTTCGGCAACGCGACGCGATTGGACACGACGATGAGTCTGCCGCCGTCCTCACCGCCTTCTTCCGTTGCTACGGTTCCGATATTCGGATGCAGAAAACTCGTGACACTCGCGCGTCCGTCGCGATGCGTCGAGGCGCCTTCGAGCGATACGGATCGGGATGTGTACTCATGTGCGGCGCCGACATCGTGGCGTTCCAAAATGTGTGCTTCGCCGTGTGTTGCTTTGGTCATCATCCGCTCCCTGGGGATCGTTTGCGTCGACGCGATTTCGCGCGTCGAACGCTTGGTTGCGATTGCTTATCGCAAGGGATGTGCCAATCAATGATGCTAAGCAGCAACAGGTTTTTCCTGTCGTGTGCTTCGGTATTTTGCACGGACGCGTTATCGCGTCGGCGCGAATTGCAACGAATGTTAAGAGCGATGCGCGATCGACGAATGTTTTTTTAATTTGAGCGCGCATTCGCAGGATGCATCAATCGCATGCGACGAAATTCGCGATCAAGTGAGCGAGCTTCGCGCACGAACGCGTTGAAACATTTTCCCGGAGGGTGTAACGAGACCGCGTGCATCGGTGCGCACCGTTTAGCGATGCAATGGTGCGATCAATCACGGTGCGGCGGCGCGTATCGGCGCCGCCGCCATCATTGCTTGCAACCACTCCGACGTTATCGACGCTCACGACTCCGCGTGCGCGCAGCCTTGCGCGCTGCATCCGAACGGCTAGACGCCGTTCGCTTCGACGCCGCACGATGCCCTTGTCGCGACAATGCGGTTTTCGACGCTGCACGACGCGGTTCGCGTTTGAGTGCATTTTTCGTCGCACGCGAACGCGTCGGCGACGGCTTATGCGGATGCCGACCCGCGGCGGTATCTTCTGCGGCTTTTCGCCGCGTCGATTTTTTCGCCGATTTGCTCGCGGGCACTTTCACGCCGGCGCGCCGCGCTTCGGACAGGCCGATTGCGATTGCCTGCTTGGCGCTGCGCGCGCCGTGTTTGCCTTGCCGGATGTGATCCATCTCCTGTTTGACGAACTCGCCGGCCTGCGTGCTCGCAGACTTGCCCTGGCGGCGGTCGCGTTGTACGCGTCGTAGGGTGGCTTTGTCCGGCATGGTCAATCCTTGATGTTGTTCGCCATCGACAGATGGTGCTCGACCACGGGCTGCGTCTTCTTGATGTACGTGCGCAGCTCTTCGGTGCTCACGGTACTCTGCGACGATTTCAGCAGATCGACCATCTTCTGATGATCCGTGCGCATCGCTTCCATGTATTGCTGGTCGAAGTCGGCGCCTTTGGTCGATTTGAGTTTGTCGCGCAGCGCGGCGTGTTCCGAATCGAGCGACTTCGGCACCTGGATGTTTTCCTTCGCGGCGATCGTGATGAGTTCCTTATTGTTCGCCGTGTGGTCGTGGACCATTTGCGTGGCGAACTTCTTCACATCGGGCGCCTTCGCGTTGCTTTCGGCGACTTTGCTCAGTTCCACTTCGGCCATTCCGCCCGCGGCGGCCTGCTGGACGAAGGTGGCGTCGCCGCTTTCGCCTTTCTGCTGCGGCATGTTTGACGTCGTAGTCTGGGCCTGCGCATAAGCGAAGGGCAGGGCGAGCAAAAGCGCACTGATCATCGTGGTCCGTTTCATGGTGTTCCTCCATGGTGAAAAACGCTCGGGGAAAACACGAGCGGCGCGTGCAGTGCATCTCACATGCCACGGCTTCATGTCCTGAGTCGTGCAAGTCGCATTGCCGGCAAAGCGCGTCGCTGCATCCTGCAAGGCCGCAGACGCGAGACATCGAGCTGCGAAGCCATTTTTCGCGAAGATGGCGTTGGCACAGTCCTTGGACTCCTCTGGCCCAGCGCGAAATGGATTGCGCATGGATTGAACGGACTCTCGAGCTTCAAGGAGCGGTACGACTAGGTTCCGGAGGGAACAGGGATCAACCAAGGATGGTTAAACGGTGGACCTGCAATTACCTTCCCCAGCAGGTAGCCGCCGCATAGGAGCCGGTGTCTGTCCGGGCACCGGCTCTTGTTTTTATAGCGAACGCGATTATCGATGATGCTGACACCCGATCGCCGACACGAATCACGGACGACCCTCGCGCGAGCGCTACGGCGATGAACGCGGCGGTGAAACCGATGCTTGCTGAATTTCCGCGCTGGGCCGCGGCGCCATTGCCGGCGCGCGGCGAACGCTGGGCGCTTTTCCTCGACGTCGACGGCTGTCTCGTCGAATTTCAGCCGCTGCCGGAGATGGTGCGCATCCCGGATCAACTGCTGCGCAATCTTTCCGAACTGCATCATGTGCTCGACGGCGCGGTGGCGTTCGTCAGCGGACGCACGCTCGATCAGCTCGATCACCTGTTCGCTCCGCTGAAATTGCCGAGCGCCGGGCAATACGGCATGGAACGCCGCGATGCGCTGGGTGGAATGCACGGTGTGATCCTGCCGGATACGACAACGGTAGAAGTGGTGCGCGAACGCGCCTATGAACTGCTCGCACGCTTCCCCGGTTTGAAGGTCGAGGACAAGGGTTATTCGATCGCGTTGCACTATCGCGCCGCGCCGCATCTCGGCAATGCGATCGCTGCGGCAGCCGAGGCCATCGTCGCGCCGCTGCAAGGCGCCTACGAAGTGCAACCCGGCGCGCTGGTGCAGGAAATCAAGCCATCGACGTGCAGCAAAGGCGCGGCGGTGCGCGCGTTCCTCGCCGAAGCGCCGTTTCAGCGGAAGAACGCCGGTGTTCGTCGGCGATGATTTCGCCGACGAATCGGCCTTTGCCGCGGTGAATACGCTCGGCGGCATCAGTATCGGCGTGGGCGTCGATCGTTCACACGCAAGCGAACTACGCGCTGAGCGGTCCCGCGGCGACGCGACGCTGGCTCGCAATGGCGCTCGATGCGCTGTCGTCGTGAGGCGTGCGAGCGGTGTCCCAGCCGAGATCGATCGCGCATGATTGATGGTGCCGGATGCAGTGGGGCCTGATGCGATGGTGCTGGAGCGGCTCAACTCGCTGATCGGCGCGGTTGTCAGCGCGGTCGTCGACCGCCTGATTTGCCCGCGCCGGTGCGCGATGCGTATCAGGAACTGCTCAGCGGCCGTACGTGAAGCCTGCGCTGAAGATCGTCGGCGGGTTGCTGCTGCTCATCATCGGCATGCGCATCGGAAAGTGGCTGGCGAATTTCGAACGCAAGGTGCTGCTGCGCGCGCATGTGGATCGCATCCTCGCCGAATTCCTGCGCAACGTCAGCTACGCGATTCTTCTCGCGCTGATCATCGTCAGCGCGCTGGAATTCACCGGTTTCCCGACAACTTCTCTGCTCGCCGCGCTCGGTGCCGCGGGCCTCGCGGTCGGCCTTGCACTGAAGGATTCGCTCGCCAACATCGCCGCGGGTGTGCTGTTGATCGTGCTGCGGCCGTTTCGTGTCGGCGATGCGGTGAAAATCGGTGGACAGGATGGCGTCGTCGAAGGCGTCTTCATTTTCCAGACGCGTCTGCACACCTTCGACAATCGCGTGCTGGTGTTCTTGAACAGTCGGTCGTCGCCGGTCCGATTTTCAACTATTCGCAATGCGCGCAACGTCGAAATGACATCACGCTGACTTCTGGCGCACGATGGCGACATGAAACATGTTTTCGAAATCGCCAGGAGCGTGCGGTCGAGGCGGACCGAACGCATCAAGAAGGATCCGACGCCACTCGTCGCGTATCGGCGATATCACCGAAAGCGGTATCGTTTTTGCTATCCAGGTCTGGACCGAATCTTCCGTGATGGGCCCGTGCGCAGCGATCTGTTGCAGGAACTGCAGACTCGATTCGGCGCGAGCGAGATTTCGTTCGCGCGCTATCGCGCCGTTGCCAGATCGCGGCGAGGCGCATGAGCTCGTTGCCGTCGACCGCGCCAAACTCGCGCGACGCAATGAGGTGCGCATCACGCATCCCGATCGCGTTGTGTTCGATGATGGCGTACACGAAACAGGACGTTGTCGATTACTACCGCGCCGTGATGGATCCGCTGCTCGAAGGTATTCGCGATCGGCCGCTGTCGATCATCCGTTGTCCCGACGGCGTGGCGAGCGGCTGTTTTTTCCAGAAGCACACGTTCGCGGACTCAAACGCGTGCACACTATCGATCTGCACGAAGAAAGCGGCGGCGAAGGCACGTATCTGTACGTGCGTTCGCCCGATGAAGTGATCGAACTCGTGCAGTTCAACGCGATCGAATTCCATCCGTGGGCGAGCACGATCAAGAATACCGAGCTGACCGACTATCTCGTGTTCGATCTCGATCCGGGCCCGGACGTTTCCTGGAAAGCCGTCGTCGCCGGCGCGGAGCTGTTGCGCAAACGACTCGGGCGATTTCGATCTGGAATCGTTCGTGCGCACCTCGGGCGGCAAAGGATTGCACGTGGTGGTGCCGCTCAAGCCGCGTGGCGTGGGACAAGGCAAAGGATTTCGCGCGCAAGCTGAGCGACAGCATCGTCGCGGACCGAACCCGATGCGTACATCGCCACCGCGAGCAAGGCCAAACGCGGCGGCGTGATCTTCATCGATTACCTGCGCAATTCGCGCGGCGCCACCAGTGTGGCTTCGTACTCGCTGCGTTCGCGCGCGGGCGCGCCAGTGGCGGTGCCGCTGCGCTGGGACGAATTGCGCAAACTGAAAAGCGCAGCGGATTTCACGCTGCCCAACGTGCCCGCGCGTGCTGAAGCGACAGCGTCGCGATCCGTGGCAGGGATTCGCGGCGTTGCGCCAGCCGCTGCCGAAAAAAATTGATTAGAAAACTTGACAGGAAGCAAAACAATGTCAGTCGCCGAAATAGACAAGCGATCCAACAGACTGGGGGTAGTTCGAACCATGCCGACCAAGATCCATGCAATCGCGAAGGCGAGAGCAAGCGAATTCGATCTGGGCGGATTCGTGCGTCACGTCGCGCACGAAATCGCCAATCCGCTGAACGCGATCATGATGAATGCCGAGATGGCGAAATCGCTCGTCGATCGCGGCGAGATCCCGCGCGCTGCCGAAGCGCTCACGCGGCTGCGTCAACGATTGCGCGCGCTGCGCAAAACTGATGCGCGGCATGCAGAACTTCGGCGCCGGCGTCGAAACGCGCGAGCATGCGGACATGTCGGTGCAGGAACTCATCGAAGGATCGACCTCGAATATCGTCTTCGAATACAGCGGCGCGCTTGCCGGCGTTTACGGTCGATGCGCCGATCGCTGCATCTCACCGGTGACCGCGCCGCGCTCGAGCGCGCGGTCGTCGCGCTGTTGCGCAACGCGGCCGAAGCGGGCGCCAGCGACGTGCACATCAGCGCGCGTGACGACGCCGGCGATGCCGTCATCGACGTGCGCGACAACGGCACCGGTCTGGATGCGAAAGGCATCGAGCGCGTTTCGACATCGTTCCATTCGACCAAGCGCGCCGCCGGTGGCTTGGGACTTGGGCCTCACACTCACCCGCGAACTCGTGCGAAAACACGGCGGATCCGTCACGATTCGTGCGAATTCACCGAACGGGCTGCATGTCGAGCTGCGTTTGCCCGGCGCGCGCTGCTGAAGCGGATTTGGCATAACGTCTGCTATGTACCCATGCGGGCCAGACGCGGCCAATCAGGGAATTCATATGCTAAGCCTCGATCGCATCGAACAAGTGCGCAGCCGGACTCACTGTGTCGACAATGGAAGCGGTTCACGCGCTGACCGTCGCCGGCGGCGATGTCGCACGCGCCATCGATGAACTCCACGATCATGCTCACACCGGCAACCGTTCCGTCGTCGCCGTATTCGCGCGATACACGCGCAACGACTCGCCGCCGCGCTCGTCGACGCCGGCATCTGGTTCGAATGCGAAACGACCGAACCCGGCCGCTGGCGTTTTGCCGTCGCCGTCGGCGCCTATCCGCGACTGCGCGCGCTCAATAGCGTGTGCGTGATGGACGGACGCGAAGGTTTCCGTCGCCGCCTGAGTATTCACGGCGACGCAGCGAATGGATCAGCTCGCGCAACTCGCGCGCTTCGAAAGGTTTGTAGAGAAAGGCGTCCGGCGGCGGCATCGCTCGTCGAGATTGCAGATTTCCCGCCGCGCGGCGGTCGAGCAGATGATCGGCATGCGCGGAAAACGACGACGCATATCGGCGATGAGATCCGATGAGGGGACATTGCGCAGGTAGTAATCCACGATAGCGATGTCGTAGGGACCATCGGCAATGTTCGCGCGCCGCATCCTCGTGCGTTTCGGCCGCAGATCGAGATCGAACCCCAAATTTTCCATCAGATAGCGCAGCGCAATCTGAAGACTTTGATCGTCTTCGACCAACAAAACACGACGCCGCATAGCGTGCCCGAACGTAGGACAGGCGGCGGAGTATGCACATCGATTCGCCGATGTGCACGATACGTTTAATTCATGTTTTCATCCGCCGTGCAGGCTGCAATACGCCGTTGCGAACGTACTGCAATTTGCATTTCCGAATAGCCGCCGGGCGCGACGTCGCCAATGATCGGCAGAACCGTTCCAGTGATGTAACTTGAACACGCGGCGCTGCGAGATACACGTATGCGGGCGAGATTTCCTCGGGTTGCGCGGGCCGCTTCATGCCGGTCTGCGACCGAATTGCGTATGTCTTTCGCATCGCGATCGGACGGATTGAGCGGCGTCCACACCGGTCCCGGCGCCACGGCGTTGACACGAATGCCGCGCGGCAACAGATTTCCCGCCAGCGAGCGCGTGAAGGCATGGATGGCGCCTTTGGTCGTGGAGTAGTCGAGCAATTCTTCCGAGCCGAAGATGCCGGTTTCGGATCCGGTGTTGATGATGACGCCGCCTTTCTTCATGATGCGGCACGGCGGCTTTCGCCATGTGGAAATAGCCGTACATATTGGTCTTCATCGTAAGGTCGAAATGTTCTTCGCTGAGATCCTCGAGCTTCTTCGTGTGCAACTGGAAGGCGGCATTGTTGACCAGGATGTCGAGCTTGCCGAATTCTTCGACGCGTTCGTCTGCACCGCCTCATTCGCAGAATGCCGCGTCGCGCACATCGCCTTCGATCAGCAGGCAACGGCGGCCTTCCTTCTCGATGTGCCGTCGTGTTTCTTCGGCGTCTTCGCTTTCGCTCGAGATAGACGATGGCGACATCCGCACCTTCACGCGCGTACAGCACAGCGACCGCGCGGCCGATGCCGGAATCGCCGCCGGTGATGATCGCGACTTTGTCCTTGCAGCTTCTCGCTGCCTTTGTAGTCGGGCGCCTAGAAAACGCGGCGCCGGATCGAGTTCGCTTTCGAACCGGGTTTTTGCTGATGCTGCGCCGGCAGCGGATTCTCCGGCTGTTTGCGTTTGCCCAGCTGAGCGGGCTTGTCGTCTTGGCAGCACCGCGGTTCTTATCGGCCTCGGCAACTTCTGCCTGCAGGCTGTGCTGCTTTTCGACCACAGAGTTTTCGGTTTTCGCGGTTTCGGGTTTCGATGGCATGACGTCCTCCTTGAGTCCTGCGTAGGCAGCAAGCACTCTGCCAGATGAAAGAAGAGGCCTTTTCTCGCACCGAAGTTCTGTCCACGTGCAATCTGCGGGAAGTGGTGATGCGTGTGCCGCAACCTGCACGACGTTTACGCTGACTAAGCGCGCGAGAATGTTTAGCGCGTCGCAATGTCGGCGACGACGGGCACGATCATCAGACCGAGCCAGCAAAATCCAGTGATCGCGAACACCTGAATGGTTCCGCGCTCGCGCCGCAGTTCCATATACAGAATCATCACCAGCGCCGTTTTCGCCGCAGAAATAGCCAGACTCACGACAAGGTTGAACGCGCCGAGTTTCACGAACGAACTCGCCACCGTCAGTGCGACGAGCACCATCAACGCCAGCCACACGGCGAGATACTGTCGCAACGTGCGAACCGATGGCGTGTTCATGTTCGCGAGACCAGATAGAACAGCGGGAACAGGAAAATCCAGACGATGTCGACGAGATGCCAGTACAGTCCGCCGAGTTCGAGTGGCGTGAAATAGTTCGGCGAGAAGTTGTCGCGCCACGTGAGCAGGGCGAGCGCGAGCAGCACGCAGACGCCGATGGTAACGTGCAGCGCATGCAGTCCGGTCATGACGTAGTAGAGCGTGAAGAACATTTCTGTTCCGTTGACCGTTCGCAGCGACGCATCGAAGTGCGGTCCCGGAAGAAGATGCTCGTGCCACTCGTGGACATATTCGCTGGCGTGTATGCCGAGGAAGGAAAGACCCCAACGCGGCGGTGACGAGAAGCAGCCATAGCGCGGCACGCCGCTGCGCGAGTCGGATGGCGCGGATGGCGAGCGCCATGGTCAGGCTGCTGGTGAGCAGCACGACGGTCTCGATCGTTCCGAGGATCACGTCGGTGTGTTTGCTGCCGAGCGCGTAGCCCTGCGGAAACGCGAAACGGTAGTACGCGTACACGCAGAACAGCGCGCCGAACAGCAGGACTTCGGTGGTGAGAAACGTCCACATGCCGAGCTTCGACGCCTTGAGCTGCTGGCGCGACGTATCGAATTGCTCGTGCGGCATGTTCGCGGCGGTATTCATCGCGTCTCCGGCGAATACGCGTACGGTTCACCCGAGACCCGCGGCGGATGCGCGAAGTTGTGCGTCGGCGGC
Source organism: uncultured Gammaproteobacteria bacterium (assembly GCA_963814225.1). GTDB lineage: Bacteria > Pseudomonadota > Gammaproteobacteria > Xanthomonadales > Rhodanobacteraceae > Rudaea. The sequence continues at coordinate 59,895 of CAWFCC010000014.1, forward strand.
GGCGATGAAATCGGTCCATTCCAATCCGTTGGCCTTCCACGGATTCGCCGGCGCGCGCTCGCCGCGGAACAGCGACCACGTCAGATAGAAAATCGGAGCGAGATACGCGAGCGCCAGGATCACCGCGCCCGCGCTCGAAAGCACATTGAGCATCTGGAAGCGGTCGGCGTATTCGTGATATCGCCGCGGCATGCCGAGATAACCGAGCAAAAATTGCGGGAAGAATGTCAGATTGAATCCGAAGAACATCAGCGCGGCGGCAATCTGTGCGACGCGTTCGTGATACATCCGCCCGGTGATTTTCGGCCACCAGTAGTGAATGCCGCCGAGATAGGCCATCACCGCGCCGCCGACCATGATGTAGTGGAAATGCGCGACGACGAAGTAAGTCTGCGTCAGATGCACGTCGACAGCTGCGGCGGCGAGGAACAGGCCGGTCAATCCGCCGATCAGGAAAAGTCCGACGAAGCCCAGCGCATAGATCATCGGCGCTTCGAACGAAATCGAACCTTTGTACAGCGTGGCCGTCCAGTTGAACACCTTGATCGCCGACGGTACCGCGACGAGGAAACTCAGCAGCGAGAAAACCAGTCCCGAATACATCGACTGCCCGGACACGAACATGTGATGCCCCCACACCATGAAGCCGATCACCGCGATGGCGGCGATCGCGTAGACCATGAACGTGTAGCCGAATATTTTCTTGCGCGCGAAACAGGTGATGATCTCGCTCACCACGCCCATCGCCGGCAACACCATGATGTAGACGGCCGGATGCGAATAGAACCAGAACAGGTGCTGGAACAATATCGGATCACCACCGAGTGCGGGATCGAAGAAGCCGACGCCCGCGATGCGCTCGACCGCGATCAGGATCAGCACCATCGCCAGCACCGGCGTGGCGAGCACCATGACGATGCTCGTCGAATAGATCGCCCACACGAACAGCGGCATGCGGAACCACTTCATGCCCGGCGCACGCATCGTGTGCACGGTGACGATGAAATTGAGTCCGGTGAAGATCGACGAAAATCCGGCGACGAAAACGCCTGCCGCTGCGAGCAGCACGTAGCTGTTCGAAAACAGCGTGCTGTACGGTGTGTAGAACGTCCATCCGGTGTCGACGCCACCCGCGATCACGCAGATCAGTGTGAAGACGCCGCCGAGCACGTAGATGTAGAAGCTCGCGAGATTCAGGCGCGGAAACGCCAGATCGCGCGCGCCGATCATGATCGGCAAAAGGAAATTGCCAAGCGTCGTCGGTATCGACGGGATCAGGAAAAACCACACCATCACGATGCCGTGCAGCGTGAACAGTTTGTTGTAGGTGTCGGCGGACACGACATCGCCCTGCGGCGTGGCGAGCTCGATGCGGATCACCGTCGCCGCCAAACCGCCGACGAAGAAGAACGCGGTGATCGCGATCGAAAACAGGATCGCGATGCGTTTGTGATCGCGCGTGATCAGCCACGATCGCACCGAAACGCCATCGCTGTGGAAGCTGCTCATGAGTGTGTTGTCTCCTCCACGGCGGGCGGCTTTTGCGCGGCCCATCGTTCGTAGTCTTCCTGCGACATTACAACGACGGTGCCGCCCATGCGCGCATGGTCGGTGCCGCAGTATTCGGTGCACGACAACGGATACACGCCGGCCTTCGTCGCCTGAAACCACAGCGCGGTATATCGACCGGGCAGCACATCCTGTTTCAGCCGGAACGCCGGCACGAAAAAGGCGTGGATCACGTCTTGCGATGTCATCACCAGTCGCACTGGAACCCCGAGCGGCACGTGGACTTCATCGATTTCCTGACGACCGCTGCCGTGCTGCACTTTCCACATCCACTGCTTGCCGACGATGAAGATGTCCGTCGTGTTCGGCGGCGGCGTGAAGATGCGCGCGTACAGAACGGCCGACCACACGAACACGCCCAGGAAGAGCAGCAGCGGCACCGCGATCCAGATGTACTCGATGTTGAGTCGCCTCGCGTGCGACTCGGTGCGATCCGCCGGCGACCCCGCGCGATACTTCACGCCGAAGTAGAAGATCGCGGCGACGATGGACAACGTCGCAAACAGGCTCAGCGCCAGCAGCGTATAGAACAGGCCGTCGATGGATGGCGCCAACGTCGTCGCTGCGGGAACGGAAAAATCGAAACCATTGCTGGCTTGATCGTTCATCGCGCCGCTCCCGCCTTGCCGACGCGCCAGGCGACGAAACCGCCGACCACGATGAGCATGCCGATGATCGCGGCGCGCAGCATCGCGATGACGCCCGCCGAATGCACGCCGTTGCCGACGCCGAGCGCACCGCACAGGCGGTTCCACGTCGATGTAGGCGCGTCACTCGCGGCAGCGAGCGAAGCGGCGGTGAAGTCGGTGCCTTCCACGTGTCCGCGAACGATCCCACCGCGATCGATGTAGAACACGCCGGCCGCATGCACGAAGACATTGCGCATCGGATCGAACAGATAGCGAAAACCCGCGGCCTGCGCGAGCGCGTGGATTTCCGCGTCGTCGCCGGTGAGGAAATGCCAACCTTCGCCGCGGCTGCCGTAGCGCGCGACGTAGCGTTGTTTCGCGTCGCGACTGCGCTGCGGTGTGTCGTGCGGATCGATGCTGACGACGACGACATCGAACGCCTCGCCCGCGCGGCCGGGAACATCGCGCAATGCCGTGGCGAAGCGACCGAGCACCAGTCCGCACAGCTGGGGACAGGTGTGATAGGCGAACGCGAGATAAAACGGTTTTCCGAAATAGTGCGACAGATGCACGGCGCTGCCGTCGTCGTCGATGAATGTTGCGTCGGGCAGCGTTGTGCCGCGTCGATCATCGAAACCGGCGATATCGTCTGCTGCCGCGAATGGGGAAGCCGCTACGAGTAAGAAGAGCAAGCCGATAGCGCGCATCATGGTTTCGATTCCTGATGCGCGACGTCGTCCATTGCCTGTTCGATCGGAATGTGCGCGATGCGGTGTTCGCGATCGATCCAGCCGCTCGACTCGAGCTGCGCACGCTTTTTCGCCACGTACTGCGCGTAGTCTTCGATCGGTTCTGTCTGCAAGCGAGGCGATGGAACCTCGCCGCCTCCCGCAACGAATGCATTCCGTTGCGCCGAACGCGGCTGATGAACGACAGCCAGGATGATCGCCGACAAGAGGGCGAGTATTACGCCCATACCCGTGCCGATCCAGGCGATGCGTCGCGCGGCAAACTCGGCCGGTTCGTGCTGAGGCGACGGCTTACGCTTGGCCATGCATCAACCTCCGCGAAAAGCGCGGCGCAAAGTGTAGCCATCCAAAAGAGGCGATGACGAGCACGACGATCGATAGCATCGAATCGCCGATCGCAACTCCCGCGCCGACAGCGGTTCCCGGAACGATGGTCCAGATCGCTTCGATCCACTGCACAACGAGCATCAGCGCGGCGATCCAAAGCAATGCGAAAGACGAGCGTTTGATCGTCCGCGACAATAATAAGAGGCCGGCGATCAGGTGCGCCGTAACGACACACACAATGACGATTCCCCACGCGCCGTGCATGCGTGGTGCATACCAGACGACTTCATCCGGCAGATTGCCGCTCCATGCGGTGACGTAATCCACGAACATCAGATACAACCAGCCGAGGTCGAGAGCGAACAACAAGGTTGCGCCGTCGATACGCGATCGTGTTTCCTCCTCATTTGCGCCTCGAACACGGATTGCATGCCACGCGACAGCAAACGACGCCGCGGTCAACAAACCGTTCACGCACCAGCGCAGTCCGAAATCCGACGAATGCCATTGCGGCGTCAGGGCCATGACCATATCGAAGCCGATCATGTTGGTGGCGATGAACGCAATCAACAACAGTACGGCCAGACGGCTTTCGCGCCGTGCAGTTGGCGACGCGATGGCGATGCCGATGAACGCAGCGAAGTACACAAGCGCGCGCACGACGAAGAATGGCGCGTTGAGGTATGCGCGTTGATCGGCGAATGCGGCGTCGTTCCAGCCGTACAACGTGCCGACTCCGGCGACGAATGGGATGCACAGCAGCGGGAGCGCGTACAGCCAAGGCACGGCGATCGACAGTGGTGCGTTCCAAGCGTCGAGAAGTCTACTGCGGCCGAGCCTTAGGATGCAGGTGAGCATGGCCGCGCCGAGCACGGCCGCGGCGAGCGGTGCGACAACGGTCAGCCAACCCAGCAACGGAGCGCGCGGTGCAAGCCATCCGAACGCGAGCGCAATCAGCGCGGCGATCACCAGCACAATCGCGTGCATCGCGTTGAAGCGCATCAGCGAGCGCTCCGATCGAGCAGCGCTCGCGAGGAGGCGTCGAGTGTGTTCGCGTCCACGTGCTGGCTGTGCTGCAAGGCGCGGATGTACGTGATGATTGCTGCGCGATCTTCCGCATCGATGCGTCCGCCCATCGGGCGCATCGTGCCGACGCCATCGACCATCGCCGCTTCGATTCGCGCATCGGTGAGCGCGCGTTGCGCGTCGGTGTGAAGACTCGACGGACGCGGAAAACCGCGACGAACGACGATGCCGTCGCCATCGCCGGTCGGGCTGTGGCATGGCGCGCAGTAGATGTCGTAGCGCTCGCGGCCGCGGTCCAGACGCGCGCGCGGCGTGAGAGACTCCATCGTGCGCTCGTTGCGTCCACTCGACGATGCCGCCAATACGCCGCTCGCGCGCGCGACGGTGTCGGGTGGAGCGCGGCGAGAATCGCGTCCGTCGGCGAAGCGCGGCGCGGACGCGTCCGCGTGCGGTTTGGGTTGATCGTACATGTCGCGCATATCGCGCTCGCACGCCGTGAGCGTGAACGTGGCAGCAAGCAGGATGAGGCGCTTAAGCATCGTCACGCACCTCGTGAACCGAGACGGCGCGTAACGCGCGCAACGTGTCGTGCAGGCGTTCGCGACGTCCCTCGTTCGCATCGACCAACAAGAAATAACGGTGATCGCTGGCGTGCGCGAAGTCTTCGATGTCGAACAGCGGATGATGGAAACGCGGCAGCCGCGCCGCAAACAGAAAGGCGATCACGACGCCGAGTGCAGCGCCCAGCAGGGTAGTTTCCAGCGCAGGCGGAACGAATGCGATCAAGCTCGCGTCGGGTCTGCTGGCGACATCGATCGGATAGTCGAACATCGCCGCGTAACACTCCATCGCGAAGCAACCGAGTCCGCCGACCGCGCCGCCGAGCAATGCGGCAATCGGCAGTGATCGCGGATACAGCGCAGGAGCGGTTTCATTTTCGGCCGCTGGCGTGCGTGTGAACGTGTCGAGCGCACTCCAGCCTTCGTCGGACAAAGCCGTGCGTGCGCGTTGTAGTGCAACGTCGCTATCGAATTCGATGAGGAGCGCGCGTGAGTTCATGCGGCTTCCTTGCGGCGTTTGCGCAATTCGTAGACGGAGAGAACCGGCAACAGACGCACGAACAGCAGGAACAGTGCGACAAATAGTCCGATCGAGCCGAACAGCAGGAGCCAATCCCACAGCGTCGGCGAGAAGCGTCCTTCGGCGCTCGGCAGATACGAGCGGTACAAACTGGTGACGATGAGCATGAAGCGTTCGAGCCACATGCCGATGACGACGGCGATGCCTACACCGAGTAAAGCAACGCGGTTGCGACGAATGGATGGCCACCACAACGCCTGCGGAACGGCGACATTGCAGATCAGCGTGAGCCAGAACACCCACGCGTACGCGCCGTGGAAGCGCGCCGATGTCGTTGCGATTTCCTGTGCGTTGCCGCTGTAGAACGGCATGAAGATTTCGACGGCGTAGCAGTAGGCGACGAACAACGCGACGGCGAGTAGCAGTTTTGCGAGCTTGTCGAGATCGCCATCGGTGATAAGGCGATCGAGTGCGAACGCGCGGCGCAGGATGATCGCGAGCACGAGCGTCATCGCGAATCCGGAAAACAATGCACCGCTGACGAAAAACGGGCCGAACAGGCTCGAATGCCATCCCGGCACGATCGCCTGGGAAAAATCGAGCGCGACCATCGTGTGCACCGAAAACACGAGCGGCACGGCGATGCCGGCGAGCAGGCGCGCCGCTGTCGTATGCGCCTGCCATTGTCGACCGGCGCCGCGCCAGCCGAGTGCGATGAATCCGTAGAAATAGCGCTGCCAGCGCTTCGTCGCCGCGTCACGCAAGCGTGGCGAGATCGGGCAGCATGCCGAGGTACCAGTACAGCACCGAAACGATGAGATACACGGAGATGGCGAAGAAATCCCACGTCAGCGAACTGCGCCATTGCGGCCACACGCCCATCGCGTTCGGATACGGCGCCACCCAGTAGAAAAACCACGGGCGGCCGAGATGGAGAATCGGAAACACGCCGGACACCGCCACCGCGAACACCGTCATCGCCTCGGCGAAACGATTGACGGATGCGCGCCAGTCCTGACGCAGCAACAGCAATGCGGCGGAGATGAACGTTCCCGCCATGCCCATGCCGATCCACCACACATAATTGGCGATCGCGAAACTCCACATCACCGGACGGTTGATGCCCCACACGCCCGGGCCATTTCGCGATCAGCATTCCCACTGCGGCGATGAACGGGACGAGCAGGATCATCGAAATCCAGACGGCGATGCGTCCCGGACGTTGCCACCGCGTCTGCTGAGCGATATCGGCGACGCGCGCGGCGATGGCGTTCTGCGCGCTCATTCGTCCAGTTCCGGATGCGCGTTGCGGCGTTTGGCCAGATAGGTCGTGCGCGGGCGCGTGTTGAGTTCGCCGAGCAATGCGTAGTTTCGCGTATCGGATTTCGCGCGCGACACGGCGCTCGAGGGATCATTCAGATCGCCGAACACGATCGCCGATGTCGGACATGCCGCCTGGCAGGCGGTGACGACGTCGCCGTCGCGAAGCGTGCGTCCGTCGCGATCGGTTTCGATGCGCGCGGTCTCGATGCGCTGAATGCAGTACGTACATTTCTCCATGACGCCGCGGTTGCGTACGGTGACATCGGGGTTGGCGAAATCGCGCGATGCTTCGCTGCTGAACTGCAGGAAATTGAATCGCCGCACTTTGTACGGACAGTTGTTGCTGCAGAAGCGCGTGCCGACGCAGCGGTTGTATACCTGCAGGTTGAGTCCTTCGCTGTCGTGGACGGTCGCGCCGACCGGGCACACCAGTTCGCACGGTGCGTTCTCGCAGTGCATGCACGGCACGGGTTGCGCGTGCAGTCGCGGCGGCGTGCTCGCCTCGACGTAATTGTCGACGCGCAGCCAGTGCATGGCGCGTCCGCGGCGGACTTGATCGCCGCCGACCGTCGGGATGTTGTTCTCGGCCTGGCATGCGATCGTGCATGTGTGGCAGCCAATGCACGCATCGAGATTGATGGTCATGCCCCACGCGTAGCCGTGGGTGGCTTCGCGCTGCGGGAAAAAGCTGGCGTGATTTTCGTTGGATTCGACGCTCGCGCCCGCGCTGACGACGCGCACCGGCGACTCCCTTCCGACCGTGACAGGCCGTTGCGTGCGGGCGAGCGGACGAACGAAAGCCGTCTTCGTCAGGTTGCCAGCCGCGGTCCACGGTGAAGCGAGAGTGCGCAACGCGTTCGCGTTGAATCCGAGTCCCGAACCTGTTTCGCCCGCACGCGTGCGGCCGTAGCCGAGCGGCAATGTCACGCAGTGTTCGGCGTGACCGGGCTGCATCAGGATCGGCGCATCGACGGATGATCCGTTCGCGGTAAGACGGACGACGTCTTCATCGGCCAGCGCGAATCGCTTCGCGGTTTCCGGACCGATCAGCGCGGCGTTGCTCCACGTGAGTTGTGTCAGCGGTTTCGGGAGTTCCTGAAGCCAGGCGTTCGCGGCGTGGGCGCCGTCTGAAATCGTCGCGTCTTCGCGGAAGACGAAATCGAGTGAGTCATAGGAGACGGAAGGTGAATTCGTATCGATCGAACGAAGGCTTGGCTGCTTCGCCGATCCTATTGAATCGGCGACCACGCCATCGCGCAACGATCGCGTCCACGCTTCTTGATCCAACGTTGGCCATGTCTGTCTCATCAGGTCACGCGCGCCGGCTGTCTCGCCGAGCGCAAAGGCGAGAAGCTCGATAACCGATTTACTGTCGTGTAATGGCGCAATCGTCGGCTGCTGGATCGATGCGGTGCCATCGAAAGCGCGTGCGTCGCCCCACGTTTCGAGTTCGTGCGACATCGACAGGTGCCAATCGCAGTGCAGCGACGTCTCGTCGTCTTCCCCGGAAAGATGTGCGCTCCAGCCGACGCGATCGAGCGCATCCGCAAATCCGATGTCGGTGGGCGCGGAATAAACCGGATTGCCGCCGAGAATGATCAATTCGTTCACGTTGCCACTGCGCATCGCGTCGGTCAGCGTGCGCAACGATTCGAACTGCGCCGTTTCGTCGAGCAGCGGAGCGCCGAATGAAACGGTTTTGCCGATGTTGCCCAGCCGCGCGTTGATCGCATGCACGATGGCGTGCAGTTGCGGCGGTGCATGGTCGCCGCATAAGACAATGCTACGGCCGTGTGAATGCTCGAGATCGGCAGCGATTGCGACGAGCCATTTTTCTAACTTGCTATCGACGGCCTTGCCATCGAGACGATCGAACAACGCGGCCGCGAATGCGTGAATCTCGGCGGGACGCAAAGCGAGCCTGTGATCGGCGAGGATGCTAACGGGGCTCGGTGGCGTTTCGACACTGTAGAGACGCGTCGCTGACTGCGCGCGCCGCGCTGAAAAATCGCGCGCATAGCGAATGCTTCCGGGCATCGCCGTAAGGAAATCCGCGTCGAGCGCGACGACGGTATCGCATTGCGTGAAATCGTAATGCGGCTCGAGCGCTTCACCGAAGGCGAGCTGCGTGCCGGCGTATACATTGTCGCGCGGAAGGGCGTGATACGCGTGCCAGACGGCGGCAGGATATCGCTCAAGGAACGCCTTGCGCAGCCGCTGCAACGTCGGCGATGTGTTCGGCTCGGCGAGGATGCGCACGCCGGTTCCGTCGCCTGATCGACGTAGACGCTCAGCGAGTTCCGCGCCGAATGCCGACCAGTTCGACAAACGGCTGCGCCGATGCACAGTCTTGGAACGTTGATCGCTCCACAACGAATAGATGCTCGCCTGCGCGAAGATGTCCGAACCGCCGAGGCTCGCCGGATGCGACGGATTGCCTTCGACTTTCACCGGATGTCCGTAGCGTGTCTTCACCAGCACGCCGTTCGCATAGCCGCCACGCGTGAGCGCGGTTGCGTAGAAGATTGGAACGTCCTCGCCGGTGCGATCGGCGACGGCAGGGACGATCGGATCGTCCGGCGTTTTCGCGCAGCCGACCAGCGCGCTGCCGCCGAGAGACAACGCGAGCGCCTTCAGAAAATCGCGCCGCGATTCCAGAGCGGCGTCGTTCAGCGGTGGCATGTCGAGCATTCGGTGAGTTGCGCGGCGTCGCGCAGCGTCGGCTTCGTCGGTGCATTCGCTGCGACGTTCACTGCCGTTTGCGGATGGCGATGACAATCCAGGCACCAGCGCATTTCCAGCGAACTGGCTTGCCAGGTGAGCGGCATGCGCGTGACGTCGCCGTGGCAGTTCGCGCAATCGATACCGTTGTTCACGTGGATCGCGTGATTGAAGTAGACGAAATCGGGGAGTCGATAGACGCGATTCCAGTGCAGCGGCTTTTCGTTTTTGGCGCTATCGCGAACCGGTGCGAGCATGTTCGAGGTCGTGAAAAGCTGCGAATGACAGTTCATGCAGACTTCGCTCGCGGGCATTCCCGCATAGGCAGATGTGTCGACCGTGCTGTGGCAGTAGCGGCAATCGAGTCCGACATCGCCGGCGTGATGCTTATGACTGAAGGGAACCGGCTGCTCGACCGGCGCGCCGATCGCGGGTGCGATGGCCATGCGCCAGATCGCGATCAGTCCTGCGACAAGCACGACCGCGCCGGCGAGTGCCAGCCGGAACACGAGATCGAAATGCCGTCCGAAGATTTGGCTCATGCCGTTGCATCACGCCCATTCGACGGTCACGGATCGGTGCGTCCATGAACGCACGTGCGGAGCAGCAAACATGCCATGCGAATGGAGTGTGACCGTGCTCCATCGTCGCGTGGTCACTTCCGCGATTCTGCACACTTCGCAGTATCGGTTGATGCAATTTGCATGAGCTGCGCGGAGCACGCGATGGAAATGTCAACAGGGGCGCGAAAAAAGCTCCACGGCACGCGCTTTGCTATCCGTTGTATCGGCACCACGACAATCATACTCACGGAGGATATATGGGTAAGTACTTCATCGCTTGGTTGCTCGGCATTCCTGCCAGCCTGCTCGTTCTCATTTACCTGTTCACGCATATCTTCTGAGATGCGCGATCGCACGGAGGCGATATGAAAGTTTCTCTCGCAAAAACTATCGCCGCGCTGCTGATCGGTTCCGTGGCTGCCGTATCCGTCGCTCAGACGGGCGGCAGCGCAGGATCGAGCGGCTCCAGCGGCACTGCAACGAATTCGAGCGGCTCGAACGGCTCGAATAATTCCGCCGGCAATTCGGCGTCCGCGAACTCGAATTCTTCTGGCTCGAATTCATCGGGCACGAATCCCGCCGCGGCGACGAACGGCACGGCGACATCCAGCAATTCGATCAATGCGGCCGCGACCAGCGGCACGCCGATCACCACAAACCCGACGCCGAATCCGAATTCAAATCCCAACCCGAATCCGACGTCGAGTCCGATCGTGAATCCGACCACGGCCACGACGACCGCGAATGGAATGCAATCGAACACGCCGACGCCGAATCCGAATTCGTCGCCGATCGTGAATCCGACGACATCGCCGAACACCTCGACGACAACCAACAATCAGCTGCCGGCAATGACGCCATCGGGCGTTCCCGTCACGACGCCACAGAATGGCGTGACTGGCGCGCAATCCGCTGTTCCGCAGACTGCGACCTCGATGAACAGCCTCGACTTGAACTCGGCGGGCAAGACGGCGACGACACCTCAAGTGTTCGCCACGCTCGATCCGAACCACAAGGGCTATCTCAGTACGGCGGATGTCGCGTCGAACAAGTTCCTCACGGACAACTTCAAGCGTTGCGATTCCAATTCGGACGGCCGACTGTCGCAATCGGAAGTGTCGGTTTGCATGGGCCACTGACGGATGCCGACGCGTGATGCTGCCGGCTTTGATGGACAACGCCGCGTTTTCCTCGGAACGATGGCGGGTGGTGCGGTGACGGCGGGCATGGGCCTGCCGTTGTCGTCTGCCGCGCAGGAAAAACCGCGCGCGGACAACGCGGAAGTCGGCGCCGCAGACCACACCGACAACGGAAGTGAAATTGCGCGTCAACGGTACCGACCATCATTTGCGCGTCGATACACGCACGACACTGCTCGACGCGCTGCGTGAGGATTTGCGATTGACCGGCGTCAAGAAAGGTTGCGATCGCGGTCAGTGCGGCGCGTGCACCGTAATCGTCGATGGACGTCGCATCAATTCATGTCTCACGCTCGCCGTGATGCATGAGGGCGCGAACATCACCACCGTCGAAGGTCTTGCCTCGCTCGGCAACCCGAGCGCGATGCAGGCCGCATTTCTTGAACACGATGCGTTTCAGTGCGGCTACTGCACGCCGGGACAATTGTGTTCGGCGACGGCATTGCTCGACGAAATCCATCGCAACGAAGCCAGCGCAGTGACCGCGGACCTCGCAAAGAACACGCGCGTCGAATTGTCCGACGCGGAAATCCGCGAGCGCATGAGCGGCAACATCTGCCGTTGCGGCGCGTATCCGAACATCGTCGCAGCCATCAAGACGGCGGCGAACGCGACGTGAGCGCATGCAGCCGCTGACTTACTCCCGACCTGCCGATGTGCAAGCCGCACTCGCGGCGGCATCGGCTCACGACACGTACTTCATCGCCGGCGGCACGAATCTCCTCGACCTGATGAAAGCCGGTGTGGAGAAGCCGCGCAAGCTCGTCGACGTGAATCATCTGGGCCTCGATCGAATCGAGCGTGCGGCCGACGGCGGCGTGCGCATCGGCGCGGGCGTGAGCAACACCGATGCCGCGAATCACGAACTAATCCGCACCGATTATCCGCTGCTGAGCCAGGCGTTCCTCGCCGGCGCATCGACGCAGCTGCGCAACATGGCGACCGTCGGCGGCAACCTGTTGCAGCGCACGCGTTGCGATTATTTCGTCGACGTCGGTTTCGAACAGTGCAACAAACGCAATCCCGGTTCCGGATGTGCGGCGCGTGAACGCTACAACCGGACGCACGCGGTTCTCGGCTGGAGCGATCACTGTGTGGCGGTCAATCCGTCCGACATGAGCGTCGCGCTGATGGCGCTCGACGCCACTGTCAACGTGCAAGGTCCGAAGGGCGAGCGTCGCATTCCGATCATGGAATTCCATCGGCTGCCTGGCGATCACCCGGAGATAGACACCACGTTAAGCGTGGCGAACTGATCACGTCGGTGGATTTGCCGAAAAGCACCGCGACGCGAAACGCCTATTACCTCAAAGTGCGCGAGCGCAGCAGTTACGCGTTCGCGCTCGTTTCGGTGGCCGTCGCGCTCAATGTTCCCGATCACCGCATCGAAGGCGCGCGCATCGCACTCGGCGGCGTGGCGCATAAGCCGTGGTTCGCCGAGAAGGCGTCGCGGCGCTCGCCGGACAAGTCGAAAGAGCGATCGATTACGCCGCCATCGCCGCGCTTGCGCTCGAAGGTGCGAAGCCGCTCGCGCAGAACGGCTACAAGATTCCGCTGGCGAAAAATGCCGTCGAGCGCGCGCTGCGCGCCGCTGCGGAGGTCGCATGAATCCGTCGGCCAACCGTTACGCGCGTCGACGGCTTGAAAAGGTCACCGGCAAGGCGAAGTACGCTGGCGATTTCGATATCTCGAAAACGGCTTATGCGTGGCTGGTGCAGAGTACGATTCCAAGGGCAGCATTGTGTCGATCGACACATCGCGCGCCACGGCGCAGCCGGGCGTGTTGATGGTGATGACGCACGAGAACGCGCCGAAGCTGCCGGAGTCCGCACAAAAAGCCGATCCGCCGAGCGAACGCGCGCTGTCGCTGCTGCAGGAGCAGCGGTGCGCTACAACGGCGAGCCGATCGCGTGGTCGTTGCCGAGTCGCTCGAACAGGCGCGATTCGCAGCGGGGCTGATCGACATCAAATACGCGCCGGTGAAACCGACTCTGGATTTCAAAGCGGCGCAAGCGTCGGCCTATACGCCGAAAAGTATCGCGCACGGCGATCCGGATCTTTCGTGGGGCAATCCAGAAAGCGCGATGACGGCCGCATCTGTAAAACACGAAGCGACCTACACCACGCCGATGGAAAGCCACAACCCGATGGAGCCGCATGCAACGCTCGCGGTGTGGGACGGTGACAAGCTGACCGTTTACGATTCCACGCAAGGTGTCGCCGGAACCAAGGGTGCGCTCGCGAAGAAGCTCGGCGTCGACGCGGAAAAGGTGCGCGTGATTTCGCCGTACGTCGGCGGCGGTTTCGGCTGCAAGGGCTCGGCGTGGTCGCACGTGGTGCTCTCGGCGATGGCGGCGAAGCAACTGCGCCGTCCGGTGCGGCTGGTGCTCGAACGCACGCAGATGTTCGGTCCGGTCGGTTATCGTCCGCGCACGGAACAGCGCATCGCGCTCGGTGCGGATCGCGAGGGCAAACTCGTTTCGATCACGCATGATGTGATCAGCCACACGTCCACATTTGAAGACTGGACCGAATCCTCGGCGGCCGTGACGCGCATGCTGTACGCATCGCCGAACGGACGCACGACGCACAAGCTGGTCAAACTGGATCTCGGCACGCCGACGTTTCAGCGCGCGCCGGGCGAAGCGACGGGTACGTTCGCGCTCGAAGTCGCGATGGACGAACTCGCGGTCGTACTGAACATCGATCCGCTGGAATTGCGCGTGCGCAATCACGCCGACAAGGATCCGGCGACCGGAAAACCTTTCTCGAGTAAAAAGCTCCGCGAATGCTACGCGGATGCCGCCCAACGTTTCGGCTGGTCGCGCCGCTCGGCGCAGCCGCGCTCGATGCGCAACGGCGACAAGCTCATCGGATGGGGCGTGGCAACGGCGACGTATCCCGCCAACCGCATGCCGGCGAAAGCGCTCGTGCGCATCAATCCCGATGGTACGGCGCTCGTCCAGTGCGGCACGCAGGACATCGGCACGGGCACGTACACGATCCTGGCGCAGGTCGCATCGGATGCGCTCGGGCTTCCGATCGATCGTATAAAAGTGGAAATTGGCGATTCGTCGTTCCCGCAGGCGCCGGTTTCCGGCGGATCGATGTCGGCGGCGAGCACCACACCCGCGGTGCAGGACGCCGCGAAGAAGGCGCGCGATGCGCTGATCGCGCTGGCGATCGCGGATGCCGCCTCGCCGTTGCACGGCATGAAGGCAAACGATGTCGAAACCGCCGATGGTTGGCTGCGCGGCAAAACCGACAACGCGAAGCGCGAACCTTTTGCGGCTGTTCATCGCGCGCGCGGGCGGCAAACCGGTTGAAGGCAACGGCGAGGCGAAGGAAAGCGAAGGCGCAAGAAAACAATTCGTCACGCATTCGTTCGGCGCCGTGTTCGTCGAAGTGGAAGTGGACGAACCGCTGGCGCAGGTGCGCGTGAAACGCATCGTCGGAACCTATGACGCGGGCACAATCCTCAACGCGAAAACCGGGCGCAGCCAGTTCATCGGCGGCATCGTGTGGGGCATCGGCATGGCGTTGATGGAGCACACGCTGGTCGATTCGCCGTCCGGACGCGTGCTCAACAACAACCTCGCGCAGTATCACGTGCCGGTGAATGCGGATGTCGGTCGACATCGATGTCGCATGGATCGACGACAACGATCAGGTGTTCAACGTGCTCGGCGCGCGCGGCATCGGCGAGATCGGCATCACGGGCGTGGCGGCGGCGATCGCCAACGCGGTTTATCACGCGACCGGCAAGCGCTTTCGCGATCTGCCGATCACGCCCGATGCGTTGCTGAGCGCCTGACGACCACCAACATGATCCGCAAACTAAAATCCGGCGAATACCGTCTGTATTCGCGCAAGACGAATCCGAAAACGGGCAAGCGACGCAATCTCGGCACATTTTCCAGCCGCGCGGCGGCCGAAAATCACGAGCGCGCCGTACAATATTTCAAACACCACTAATCGAGAGGAGCAGACGATGGCTCGTCCGGTATGGAATGGCGTGATTTCATTTGGACTGCTAAACGTCCCGGTGCAGTTGTTCACGGCGGCGCGTAATGTCGATGTGCATTTCCGCATGCTCGATGCGCGCAACAAAAAGCCGATCCGCTACGAGCGCGTCAACGCCGAAACCGGTGACGAAGTGCCGTGGAAGGAAATCGTCAAGGCGTACGAATATTCGAAAGGCAACTACGTTGTCGTCGACGAAAAAGAAATCCGCAAGCTCGCGCCTGAAGCGACCGAAAGCGTCGACATCGAAACTTTCGTCGATCAGACCTCGATCGATCCGATGTTTTTCGAGAAACCTTATTACCTGGTGCCGGTAAAGAAGGCCGAGAAAGGTTACGTCCTGCTGCGCGAAGCGTTGAAGAAGACGGGCAAGGTCGCCATCGGGCGCGTGGTCATACGCACGCGGCAATACCTGGCGATGATGTTCCCGAAAGAGGATGCGCTCGTGCTGAATCTGCTGCGTTTCCCGCAGGAAATCGTCGAGCCGGATGAGTTTGCGTTTCCGTCCGGCGCGCTCGCCAAATTCCGCATCACCGCGGCCGAGATGAAGATGGCGGAGGATCTGCTGAAGTCGATGGCGGGCAAGTGGGCGCCGACCAGCTACAAGGACGAATTCCGCGACAAGCTGCGCAAGATGATCCAGCAGCGCATCGACAAGGAGCAGGGCACGCTCACGATTCCGCAAGAGACCGAGGAGCATTCCGACGACGCGACGACGAACGTGGTGGATTTCGTCTCGTTGCTGAAGAAGAGTCTGGCGGGCGGGAAAGGCGGCGGCACGAAAGCGGCGACGAAGAAGACGCCTGCGAAGCGGGCGAGGGCGCATGCGCGGCGACGTGCTTGACGCTAACAAGCTTTTTGTAGGGGCGCGATTCATCGCGCCCGCGTCGGTTATACGGGCGCGATGAATCGCGCCCCTACAATTCCGGCAGGGATTGCCACAGCTTGGTGATTTTCTCCCACGGGTCGCGCTTACCCTGCACCCGCTCGAGCGCATTCTTGATCGTGAACTGATCGCCGCTGCGGATTCGACCGAGCTCCGCCCACGACAGCGGCATCGCCACGCCCGCGCGTTCGCGTGCACGAAGCGAATAAGAACCAACGCTCGTCGCGCCACGTCCGTTGCGCAACCAGTCGATGAAGATGCGGCCTTCGCGATTGCGTTCGCCCATCACCGCGACGTACTCCTTCGGCCGCAGCGCGGTCATCGCCTGCGCGACACTTTGCGTGAAGTGGCGCACGCTGTCCCACGTGCACGGCGGATTGAGCGGCACGACGACATGCAAACCCTTGCCGCCCGAGGTGCGCACAAACGATTCCATGCCGATTTTCCCGAGCTGCACTTTCATGTCGCGCGCGGCGGCGATGACGCGTTTCCATTCCACCGTCGGATGCGGATCGAGATCGAACACGATGCGGTCGCAATGTTCGATGTCGTCGGCCTTGGCGCCCCACGGATGGAATTCGAGCACGTTCATCTGCACGAGTTCGATAAGACCCTGCTCGTCGCGGATGCTGATGTAGTCGCGGATTTCGTCTTCTTCCTCGACGCGAACCGGATGGATGTGATCGCCCATGCCCGGCTTGACGTGCTTCTGCACAAAACACTTCGCGGCCGCGCCGTTGGGGCAGCGCAGGATCGAGAGCGGACGGTCGATCAATTCCGGCAACATGCGCGGCGCGACGGCTTCGTAGTACGCGGCGACGTCGCCTTTGGTGACGCCGGCCGTTCCATAGACCGTGCGTTCGGCATGCGAGACTTTCAGCGGCGCGGATCTTTTTGGCGGCGCCTTCTTCTCGGGCTTCGCCGCCTTGTCGAGTGGTTTTTTGGTTGCGGCCTTCTTTGCGCGCGGCGAGTCGCCAAGATCATCGACGGTTTTGTCGATGCGGATTGTCTTGAACGCCGGCTGCCGCAATAGTCCCTGTCCGCCGATGCCCTGGTGGAACACTTCGATGACCATTTGCGGTGTGACCCAGTGCGCGCCGTAACGATCCTTCGCGGGCAGGATGCCGATGTCGACCTTCGGTTCCTTGATTTCGAGTTTCAGTAAACGTCTGCGCAAGTCGCGCAACATCTCGTCGTTGAATCCGGTGCCGACGCGTCCGGCGTAAACCAGTGTTTTGTCTTTCGGCTTCGCAAGCAGCAGGGCGCCAATGCCGGCGCGGCTGCCTTTCGGTTCGGTGAAACCGATCACTACAAATTCGTCGGACGGGCGGCCCTTCACTTTCACCCAGTCGCCGTTGCGCGTGCCGACGTAGCCGCTGTTCACGCGTTTGCTGACGATGCCTTCGCGTTGTGCTTCGACGGCTTCCTTGAAAACCGCGTCGCCGTTGCCGACCTGATGTGCGGAGAAACGCAGGAGAGGATGGTCGTGTTCTTCTAAAAGCGCTTCGAGCAGACGCTTGCGTTCGACGAGCGGAAGGTTTCGCAGCGAATAGCCGTTGAGGTGCGGCATGTCGAACAGTATTAGCAGCGCGGCGTCCTTGTTTTCCGAAGAGAGGCGGCCTTGCAGCGCATTGAAATCGTCGCGGCCGTCGCGCAGCACGATCATTTCGCCGTCGAGTTGCACGCTCTTGAGCTTAAGCGACGAAATCGCCTGCGCGAGTTCGGGAAGTTTATGCGTCCATTCGATACCGTTGCGCGACCACAGCCGCGCCTTTCCCTTGGCGAGGGTCGCCAGCATGCGATAGCCATCCCATTTGACTTCGTGCAGCCAGTCCTCGCCGGCGGGCGCGTTGGCCTGCGTGCGGCAAAGCTCCGGCGCGAATGCTTCGCCGGTGATCACTTCTTTTTCGCCGGCGCTTTCGTCGGCTTTGACGTCGGCGATCTTTTTGGGTTTTTCCTTGGGCCACACTTTTGCGCGTTTGGCTGCGGCCAAGGGTTGATCCTTTTTCTTGTCGAGGAAATCGTCGGCTTCGCGTGGTCCGGAATAGCCGTCGGCGTGCTTGATCAGCAGCCACTGGTTTTTGGTGCCCTGACGCCGCGTGCGCACCAGCACCCACGAGCCGCGCAGGATGTCCCCATGCATCGTGAATTTCAGGTCGCCTTTGGCCAGACCTTCCCGCGCGCTGCCTTGCGGCTCCCACGTGCCGTGATCGAACACGTCGACGTGGCCTGCGCCGTAGTTGCCTCTCGGGATGTCGCCTTCGAAGGTGGCGTAGGAAATCGGATGGTCTTCGACTTCCATCGCGAGACGTTTCACCGACGGGTCGAAGCTCGGCCCTTTCGGCACTGCCCAACTCTTCAGTACGCCGTCCCATTCCAGACGGAAGTCGTAGTGCCGATGCGACGCGTGATGCAGCTGGACGACGAAGATGAGCGATTTCTGCCGCGAACCGCCGCCGCTCGGTTCGGGCGTGTTGGTGAAATTGCGTTTGCGGCGGTACTCGTTGAGCGCCATGCGTGAAGGATATCAGCGTCGGCGCGACGACGATTTCTTCGACGCGGACTTGCGCCCCGCGCTCGTCTTTCTGCCGCCGGTCTTCTTCGCCGCCGTCTTGCGTCCGCTGCCTTTCTTCGCCGCGGTCTTGCGTCCGCCGCTCTTCTTCGCGGCACTCTTGCTGCCCGAGGATTTTTTCGCCGCGCTCTTTTTAGCGCCGCCGGTGCGCTTGTTGACCGTGGCCCACGCGCGCGCTTCGGCCGTCTTCGTCGAGGTGCCGCGCTTCTTGTAGCTCTTTTCGATCTCCGCTGCCTGGCGCTTCTGCTTGCTCGAGTATGAAGCTTTGCTTCCGCGTGCCATCGTGCTTTCTCCTGTCGTTGCGACGCGGCTGCTTGTCGCAACGAACGTGCCACGACGAATACGCTAGCTGCGTGCGAATGTGAAGAATTTGCGCTGCGTCATTGTGCAAATGTCCCATTCTCCACACCGCAGGTGGGCAAAATGCAAGTGGTCCATGGCGAAGCGCGAGTTGTTTGCTCGGTGCCGTATTGGCACAGCCTGTGCCTTTCTCTGGCACCAACCGCGAAAAGGAGAGACCATGAAAAGGACATTCCCGCTGATGATCGGCGCATCGCTCGCGCTCGCTGCGTCGCTTTCGTTCGCGCAATCACCTAAGCCGACCGAAACGCAAATGCGCGACAACGCAAACACGCAGGAGCGGATGAGCAAAGACGGCGACGTGACCGCGCGCCAGAAGACCTATTTCAAGAGCCTCGACCGCGGCAGCAAAGGCTACCTCAGCAATGACGACGTATCCGGCGATCCGTTCGTCTCGCAGAATTTCGGCCGATGCGATGCGGACCACGACGGCAAGATGACCTGGGACGAATTCAAAACCTGCACCCACAATCACACGCCCGCCACCAAGGATTGACACGTGACCGCGCGAGCCTGAGCGTGACGATTATCGTCCGCTCAGGCTCATTCGTATCCGGAACCCTGAAATGCCGACGCTGCAACCGAAAACGCAAGGATCGCTGACGACGCTGCGCCGTGCTGCGCGCGATTGCCGGGCGTGTCCGATCTGGCGCGACGCCACGCAGACCGTTTTCGGCGAAGGCGAGGCGGGTGCACGTTTCCTGATGATCGGCGAGCAGGCGGGCGATCAGGAAGATCGCACCGGCAAACCCTTCGTCGGCCCGGCCGGACGGCTGCTCGATGAAGCGCTCGGTGCCGTTGGCGTCGAGCGCGAAGATATTTACGTAACGAACGTCATCAAGCACTTCAAGTTCGAACAGCGCGGCAAGCGGCGTCTGCACAAACGCGCGAACGCGGCGGAGATCGACATCTGTTCGCAGTGGCTGCAAGGCGAGTTCAATGCGGTGAAGGCGCACTACATCGTTTGCCTCGGAGCGCTCGCTTCGCGCATCGTGTTCGGACGCGAATTCAAGCTGATGGCCCAGCGCGGACGATGGACCGCGTTGGACAACGGACGCTGGGCGATGGCGACGGTGCATCCGTCGGCGGTGATCCGCGCTCGCATCGGCGGCGGCTACGACGAAGCGTATGCGGGTTTCGTAGCCGACCTGAAGAAGATGAAGCGGCTGCCCGACTGATCCATGACCGCAACACCAACACAGATTCGCAACGCCACGCGCGAACTCGCGCAGGCGATTGCCGTCGAGCCGCGCACGCTGAAAGAAGCGGGGCTGGTTTACGTCAGCGGCGAGGAACCGGGCTTCCGGCGCAAAAAGGCCGGCAAGCATTTCGCCTTCTTCGATACGGACGGCAAACGGATTCGCGACGAAAAAGTCATCGCGCGCATTCGTCGGCTGGCAATTCCGCCGGCGTATACCGACGTGTGGATTTGTAGTCGCGAGAACGGTCATTTGCAGGCGACCGGCCGCGATGCGCGCGGTCGCAAGCAGTATCGCTATCACGCCGGCTGGCGCATGGTGCGCGACGCGGCGAAGTACGAGAAGCTTGCGGATTTCGCCGACAAGCTGCCGGCGCTGCGCCGCGCCGTCAACGCCGATCTGAAACTTCCAGGATTGCCGCGCCGCAAAGTGCTCGCCGCGGTTGTGCGGTTGCTGCAGCGCTCGCTGATCCGTGTCGGCAACGAGGAATATTCGCGCGCGAACGGCTCGTATGGATTGACGACGCTGCGCAATCGCCACGTGAGCGTGCGCGGCAAACGGATCGAGTTTTCGTTTCGCGGCAAAAGCGGAAAATTCCACACGATCAAACTCGACGATGAGCGTCTGGCGCGCGTGGTACGCAATTGTCAGGAATTGCCCGGACAGAAACTTTTCGGATTTCAAAACGACGAGGGCGGCGTAGAGGAAATCGATTCGCACGAAGTGAACGAATACATCCGCGCCATCGCCGGCGAAGAATTCAGCGCGAAGTATTTCCGCACATGGGCGGGCACGCTGCTCGCGGCGCGGGCGTTGAGTGCGGTCGCGCGGGCCGAAACGAAGGCGGAAGAAAAGCAGCGCATCGCTGCGGCGATAACGGATGTGTCACAGCGCCTGGGCAACACGCCGAGCGTGTGCCGAAACTGTTATGTGCATCCGACCGTGCTCGATACGTACGCCGAAGGCCTGTTGCGGTTGCCGCCGCCATCGCCGCCCAGCAAGCGTCCGAAGACGGCGCTTTCCGCTGAAGAAAAGGCGCTGCGCCGGTTGCTGCGCAAACGTGCGAAGGCGCGGCGCGGCTGAGTTTCGCAAAACGCGGGATAGCGTGCGCTGCGGTTTGCATTTTGCCTCGCCTCTGAACGTCGAACGCGACTTTCGCACAGCCTGCGGCTGGCACAGAAATGGAATCAGCACACTGTAATTTACGGGTGAGGTGCGCCATGAAACGTTATGTGTATGCGTTCGACACGTCCGATGCGGCCATGTCCGCCGTCGAATATCTCGGCGCGAACGGGCTCAATGGTCAACACGTGTCATTGGTGGCACGCAGCGACATCAACAAGAACGAGCTGCCCGATAGCCTGCTCAACGTTTCCATGGATTTCAACCCGTCGGTGAAGCGCGGCGCGGTGTTCGGCGCGGCGACGGGACTTCTGCTGGCGATCGTCGTTCCAATGATTCCCGTCGCGCACGTAGCCATCAGCGTATTCGAGATCGTCGGATTCATGGTCGGCGGATTGCTGCTCGGCATCTGGCTCTCGTCGATGGTGGGCGGCTCGGTGCCGCACAAACTGCAGCGCAAATTCCGCAACGAGATCGAAGCAGGGCACACGCTCGTCGTGATCGATTCCGACGGCACCAACGACGCACATATCATCGGCGGCATGGCGAACATGGGCGATCGCCACCTGGTGTGGCAGAGCGATGCGTCGGATATGAAGGAGACGGCGCTCTAGCCTTTGTGCGAATCGTTGTCGGCGCGACCGGCACCGATACGTTTGTCGACCGAGCCGAATAACTTCTTGAACAGGCGCGACAGTTTGCCGCGCTTGGTCTTGCGCAGTTTTTCATCTTCGCTCGTGAGCCAGGCAACCTGAATCACCAGGCGTTCGCCTTCGAACGGCAGATGGCCGTGGAACGAATTTTCCGCGCGCTTGAACACCACGAAGTTGCCGTACAGCGGTCTCACTTCCGGCGCGATCATGTCGTCGATGCTGTCGATGCGGTTGAGGAAGCGGAAACACGCGGCACTCGTGTCGGGCCAGCTTTCATTGAGATAGAGCAGTGCGGTGGCGATTTTCGAGCGGCTGTCGGTATGGATCGTGCCGTGGCGTTTGTTCAGCGCGCGGCATAGCGTGACCAATGTCGGATATTTACCGAGGTTGTCGATGCCGAGCTTTTCGCCGACGGCCGTCGCAACTGCAGGATCGATCAGGTCGTCGACCAGCCGATTGATCGACGCGCCGCAATCCTTTTCTTCATAAGGAAAGAAGCCGGCGCCGCTGTATTTGGGAAAATCGCGCACCAGTTCGGCGGCTGAATCGGCCGGCAAGTTGACCCTGCGCGATAAGGAACGGAAACGGATCGCGCCGGATGACCGTTTCGGGCCGGTCGAGACGGGCCGGATCGAACAGGCGCGAAGGGCTCGGCAGCGGCACGGCGGCGTTCATGCGAATATTCTAGCGCCACCTCGCGGCGGTGGACAGAAATGCCCGGTCGCCGTAAAATTCGCACTCGCCCGCACACTTCACCCACGGACCGGCACTGCCAGCCCGCGGGTTGGCCTGCACCTGAAGTTTGCACAACTTTTTCACCTCAGGCGACGTGATGACCGAAGCACTTCTTGCACTCGCAGACGGCACCCTCTTCCGCGGCATTTCCATCGGCGCGGATGGCGAAACCGTTGGCGAAGCGGTGTTCAACACGGCCATCACCGGATATCAGGAAATCCTGACCGATCCGTCCTACGCGCGGCAGATCGTCACTCTCACGCATCCGCACATCGGCAACACCGGCTGCAACGCGCCGGACGAAGAAGCCGATGGCGTGTACGCCGCCGGTCTGGTCGTGCGCGATGTGCCGCGTCTCTGCAACAACTGGCGCGCGACGGAGTCGCTCGGCGACTACCTGCGCCGCAACAAGATCGTCGGCATCGCCGATATCGACACGCGCCGCCTCACGCGCATCCTGCGCGACAAGGGCGCGCAGAACGCGTGCCTCGTCGCGGGCAACGATATTTCCGACGATCACGCAATCGCCGCCGCGCGCGCGTTGCCGGGTCTGAAGGGAATGGATCTGGCCAAAGTGGTCAGCGTGAAGCAAGAGCTATCGCTTCGAGGAAGGCAGCTACGATCTGGATAGCGCGTCGTTCGCGAAGCCTGCGAAAAAATTCAAGGTCGTCGCCTACGATTTCGGCGTCAAGCGCAACATCCTGCGCATGCTCGTCGATCGCGGTTGCGACGTGCTCGTCGTGCCCGCGCAGACGCCGGCGGCCGATGTGCTCGCGCACAAACCCGACGGGATTTTCCTCTCCAACGGCCCGGGCGATCCGGAGCCGTGCGACTACGCCGATCGCCGCCGCACGCGAATTCATCCGCCGCAAGATTCCGCTGTTCGGCATCTGTCTCGGTCATCAGCTTCTCGGCCTCGCCGTCGGGCGCGAAGACGCTTGAAGATGAAGTTCGGCCATCACGGCGCCAATCATCCGGTCATCGATCTCGACACGGGACGCGTGATGATCTCGAGCCAGAATCATGGCTTCGCGGTCGACGAATCGACGTTGCCGTCGAACGTGCGGATCACGCACCGTTCGCTGTTCGACGGTTCCAAGCAGGGCATCCGTCTCACCGACGCGCCCGCATTCAGTTTCCAGGGTCACCCGGAAGCCAGCCCCGGTCCGCACGACGTGGATGGTCTGTTCGATCAATTCATCCGTTCGATGGAGGAGCACGCGGCTGCCGCGGCGTAGACACCATGATCAAACTACAGTTGAAGACGATTCTTCTGCTCGCGCTCATTGCTCTCATCTCGACGAGCGGCGGCGCTTTCGCCGCTCAGCCGGCGCCGGTGAAATCGATGCCGACCAAGACCGCGCCGAAAAAAGTCGAGCCGCCGAAGCCGGTCGAACGCGAGGTTGCCTACGCCGACCTCGGCCAATATCTCAACAAGCACGTGATCGTGCGCAGCAATCTCGGCACTGTGCGCAGCGGAACCCTGACGCACTACTCGCAATCGCAGATCGACATCGCCCTCGACGGCAACGGTGCGCAACTCACCTTCGCGCGCGATTCGATCATGAGCGTGAGCGTGCCGATCGCGCCGGAAGAACCCCAGAGTGGCGACAGTGCCAAAAAGAACTGATCTCAAGACCATCCTGATCATCGGCGCCGGTCCGATCGTCATCGGCCAGGCGTGCGAATTCGATTATTCGGGCGCGCAGGCGTGCAAGGCGCTCAAGCAGGAAGGCTATCGCGTGGTGCTGGTCAACTCGAATCCGGCCACGATCATGACCGATCCGGAGATGGCCGACGCGGTCTACATCGAGCCGATCAACCGCGCGACGGTCGAGCGCATCATCGCCAAAGAAAAACCCGACGCGCTTGCTGCCGACGATGGGCGGCCAGACCGCGCTCAACTGCGCGCTCGATCTGGCCGAAAATGGAATTCTGGAAAAGTATAACGTCGAGCTGATCGGCGCGTCGCGCGAAGCGATCCGCATGGCCGAAGACCGCGAACTGTTCCGCCGCGCGATGATCGACATCGGTCTGGAATGCCCGAAGGCCGAAGTCGTGCGCACATCTCGAGCAGGCGCTCGACGCGCAGACCAAGGTCGGCTATCCCGACGATCATCCGCCCGAGCTTCACGCTCGGCGGCAGCGGCGGCGGCATCGCCTACAACAAGGAAGAGTTCGTCGAGATCGTCACGCGCGGTCTCGAACTGTCGCCGGTGCACGAAGTGCTGATCGAAGAATCGGTGCTCGGCTGGAAAGAATTCGAGATGGAAGTCGTGCGCGACACGGCGGACAACTGCATCATCGTCTGCTCGATCGAGAACCTCGATCCGATGGGCGTGCATACCGGCGACTCGATCACCGTCGCGCCGGCGCAGACGCTCACCGACAAGGAATACCAGCGCCTGCGCGATGCATCGATCGCGGTGCTGCGCAAGATCGGCGTCGATACGGGCGGATCGAACGTGCAGTTCGGCGTCAACGCCGAGGACGGCCGCGTCGTCGTCATCGAGATGAATCCGCGCGTGTCGCGTTCGTCGGCGCTGGCGTCGAAGGCGACGGGATTTCCGATCGCGAAGGTCGCCGCGAAACTCGCTGTCGGCTACACGCTCGACGAGCTGCGCAACGAAATCACCGGCGGCAAGACGCCCGCATCGTTCGAGCCGAGCGATCGATTACATCGTCACCAAGATTCCGCGTTTCGCGTTCGAGAAATTCCCGTCGGCCGATGCGCGCCTGACCACGCAGATGAAATCCGTCGGCGAAGTGATGGCGATCGGCCGCACGTTCCAGGAATCGCTGCAGAAAGCGTTGCGCGGATTGGAGACCGGCAAAGACCGGGCTCGATCCGACGCGGGCTACGATGCGGCGAGCGCCGACGATCGTCGTGAACGCTCAAGCGCGAGCTGAAGCGAGCCCGGACCCGATCGCATGTTCTACGTCGCCGACGCGTTCCGCGCCGGACTTGTCGCTCGAAGAAATCTACAACCTCACGCGCATCGATCGCTGGTTCCTCGACCAGATGGCCGAGCTGATCGAAATCGAAAGCGCAGATCAAGTCCGGCGGCCTCGAGCGCGCTCGATGCGACGCGCATGCGCGCGCTCAAGCGCAAGGGGTTTTCCGACGCGCGCATCGCCGCGCTGGTCGGCACCGACGAAAATGCCGTGCGCCGGTTGCGTCACGCGTTCGACGTGCATCCGGTCTACAAGCGCGTCGATTCGTGCGCGGCCGAATTCGCGACGACCACCGCCTACCTGTACTCGACGTACGAGGAAGAGTGCGAAGCCGATCCGACGTACGCGCGACAAGATCATGGTGCTCGGCGGCGGACCGAACCGCATCGGGCAGGGCATCGAGTTCGACTATTGCTGCGTGCACGCCGCGCTCGCGCTGCGCGAGGACGGCTTCGAGACCATCATGGTCAACTGCAATCCGGAAACCGTTTCGACCGATTACGACACCTCCGATCGCCTGTACTTCGAGCCGCTGACGCTCGAAGACGTGCTCGAAATCGTCGCGAAGGAAAAACCGAAAGGCGTGATCGTGCAGTACGGCGGACAGACGCCGCTGAAGCTCGCGCGCGCGCTCGAGGCGAACGGCGTGCCGATCATCGGCACGAGGCCCGACTAGATCGATCTCGCCGAGGATCGCGAACGCTTCCAGAAGACTGATCGAGAAACTCGCAACTGACGCCAGCCGCCGAACCGCACCGCGCGCAATCCCGACGAAGCGCTCGCGCTCGCGCGCGAGATCGGCTATCCGCTGGTCGTGCGTCCGAGCTACGTGCTCGGCGGACGCGCGATGGAAGTCGTGCACGCCGATGCCGATCTGAAACGCTACATCACCGAAGCGGTGCGCGTGTCGAACGATTCGCCGGTGCTGCTCGACCGCTTTCTCGACAACGCCGTCGAAGTCGACGTCGACATCATCGCCGACGCGCAAGGCAACGTGCTGATCGGCGGCATCATGGAACACATCGAGGAAGCCGGCGTGCATTCCGGCGATTCGTCGTGTTCGCTGCCGCCGTATTCGCTGCCGAAGAAAATCCAGGATCGAGCTGCGCGAGCAGGTCACGCAGATGGCGCAAGCGAGCTGAATGTCGTCGGCCTCATGAACACGCAGTTCGCCGGTCGCAAGGCGAGACGATCTTCATCCTCGAAGTGAATCCGCGCGCATCGCGCACGGTGCCGTTCGTGTCGAAGGCGACCGGCGTCCCGCTCGCGAAAATCGCCGCGCGCTGCATGGTCGGCAAGACGCTCGCCGAGCAGAGAGCGACACGCGAAGTCATCCCCGATTATTACTCGGTCAAGGAAGCGATCTTCCCGTTCCTGAAGTTCCAGAACGTCGATCCGATCCTCGGCCCGGAAATGCGTTCGACCGGCGAAGTGATGGGCGTCGGCCGCAGTTTCGGCGCGGCGTTCGCGCGCGCGCACGAGGCGGCGAACATCAATCCGCCGCGCGCGGGCAAGGCGTTCATCTCCGTGCGCGATCCGGACAAGGAACGCCTGCTGCCCGTCGCGAAGGAATTGCTCGCGCGCGGTTTCAGCATGGTGGCGACATCGGGCACGGCGAAGTTCCTCACCGAACACGGCATCGTCTGCGAACGCATCAACAAGGTGCTCGAAGGCCGTCCGCATATCGTCGATCTGATCAAGAACGGCGAGATCGTCTTCATCGTCAACACGACCGAAGGCAAGCAGGCGATCGCCGATTCGTTCTCGATCCGCCGCGAGGCGCTGCAGCATCGCATCACGTATTCGACTACCATTGCAGGCGCGCGCGCGCTGTTGCACTCGCTGGATTTCCGCAGTGACGGCGACGTGCACAGCTTGCAGGAATCTACACAAGGAATTGAGCGCATGAGACGCGGCGCACCGATGACGTCGAAGCAGGCGCCGAGCGTCTGCGCAGCGGAAGTCGAGAAACTGAAATCGGTCGATCGCCCGCGCATCATCGCCGCGATCGCCGAAGCGCGTGCGCACGGCGATCTGAAAGAAAACGCCGAATACCACGCCGCGCGCGAACAGCAGGGTTTCATCGAAGGACGCATCGCCGAACTCGAAGCGGCGCTGAGCAATTGCCGAACATGATCGACGTGAGCCGCCTCAACGCCGAACGGCAAGATAGTGTTCGGCGCGACCGTCGAACTGACCGACGAAGACAGCGGCGACGAAGTGACCTATCAGATCGTCGGCGAGCTCGAAGCCGACATCAAGCAGCGCCTGATTTCGGTCACTTCTCCGCTCGCGCGCGCGCTGATCGGAAAGAGCGAAGGCGACAACGTGGAATTCAGCGCGCCGAATGGCGTTAAGCACTACGAGATCGTTTCGGTCCGTTATCAGTAAGCGGCTGTGAGCACGCTGTATGTCGTCCTGCCCGAGCTGCACCGTGTAACTCCGCTCGATGCGCAGGGCCGTCTCGCGCGATGGCTCTCGCGCGGCGATCGTCTGCCCGAAGCGAAATCCGGACGCGAAACAGCGTTGCGTGAATCGTTCGAATTCACCGGGATCCATTTTCCGTATGCGGCGCTTGCGCGAAGCCTGCAATGCTCGGATGCGGCCGACGCGGTCTGGGTCAATGCCGATCCTGCGTTTGTCATCGCGGATGCGGTGACGGTGCGCATGCTGGCGTGCGGCAATCTAGGTCTCACGGCGGAGGAAAGCAGCGAACTTGCGAAACCGCTCAAGTTGTTGTTCGGCGACGCGGGTTTTGCGCTGGAAGTTTCGCCGACGGGACGCTGGCAGCTGCGATGTTCGAAATCGTCTCGCCTTCCCCAGTTTTCACCGCCATCAGCCGTTCTCGGCGACGACATGGCGCGTCATTTACCGCGCGGCCACAACGAGCGGCAGTGGCGCCATCTGCTCAATGAAGCGCAAGTGATCCTGCACAACCATCCGCTCAACGCCGCGCGGATGCAGAGTGGGCTTTCGCCGGTTAATAGCGTCTGGTTCTGGGGCGAAGGCGCATTGCCCGATTGGGTGCGCACGCCACTGACGCGCGTGATTTCCGGCGACGATTCGCTGGTGGCACTGGCGCGGCTGGCCAAGGTGCCGCACATCGACAGCGGATGGAATGCCGAGGATCCAGACAATCGCGCCGATACGATCCTGCTCGATCTCGGCAGCGCGAGCGATGCGCAGAGCCTCGACATGCATCTGTCCAATCTCGATTCGGCGCTGAAGAGGCGCTATGTGACATCCCTGCACATCGTCAGCACGGACGGCACGCGCGCGGTCTACCGACCGTCGCACAGGTGGCGCGTGTGGCGTCCGGTCAGAATGCCTGCATGACGCCTGTCCGGATCGAACGCCGTTCGCTCCCCGCGGAATCGTGCGCGTGGCCAGGCGGCATGCATCCTGTGTTGCGCCGCGTGTATGCGGCGCGTGGCATATCGGATGCGGCGCGCATCGAACATCGCTTGACCACATTATTGCCGCCGTCGTTCGGCGGAATCGACCGCGCGACCGAATTGCTACACGTGGCGATTCGCGAGGATCGCCGCATCATCATCGTCGGTGATTTCGACGCGGACGGCGCCACCGGAACGGCCGTAGCCGTTCGAGGCCTGCGCATGCTCGGCGCACGCAACGTCGATTTCGCGGTACCGAACCGGTTTGTGCACGGGTATGGATTGAGCGCGCGGCTCGTCGACGAAATCTCGCCGGAACGCGCGGATCTTATCGTCACCGTCGACAACGGCATTGCCGCGCATGCGGGCATTGCACGAGCACGCGAACTGGGCATTCAGGTCATCGTGACCGACCATCATTTGCCCGGCGCGACGCTTCCCGACGCCGATGCCATCGTCAATCCGAATGTCTCCGGCGATCCGTTCCCGAGCAAGGCGCTCGCCGGCGTCGGCGTGATGTTCTATCTCTTGCTGGCTACGCGCGCGCGCATGCGGGCCGGCGGCGCGTTCGCTGCGGAGGAGCCGGACCTGTCGAGTCTGCTCGATCTGGTTGCGCTCGGAACGGTCGCGGATTTGGTTCCGCTCGACGAGAACAATCGCACGCTGGTCAGTGCCGGGCTCAAACGTATCCGCGCCGGACGCGCAGTGTGGGGCATCCGCGCGTTGCTCGAAGTGGCGAAACGCGATCCCGCCCGCATCGTCGCCACGGATCTGGCGTTCGCTGTCGCGCCGCGCATCAATGCGGCCGGACGGCTTGACGACATGCGCATCGGCATCGAGTGCCTGCTCGCCGACGATCCGCTAAGCGCGCGCGATTTTGCCGAAAAGCTTTCCGCGATCAACAGCGAGCGGCGCGACCTTCAATCGGCAATGGTCGAGCAGGCCGAGGCTGCCGTCGCTGCATGGTTATCCGCGAGCGGCGACGAACTGCCGTGCGGTGTCGTACTTTTCGACGACGCGTGGCATCACGGAATCGTCGGCCTCGTTGCATCGCGGCTGAAGGATTCATTGCGTCGTCCGGTCGTTGCATGCGCTCCGGCCGACGATGGCGAAGTGAAGGCTTCGGGCCGCTCCATCGCGGGTTTTCATCTGCGCGATGCATTGGCGGCGATCGATGCGCGTTCGCCCGGTCTGCTGCGCCGTTTCGGCGGCCATGCCATGGCGGCCGGTTTGTCGATTCATCGCGACGGGCTGCGTGAGTTCGCCGATGCCTTCGCCGGGGTGGCGAAAGAACGCATCGCGCCGGAGCAATTCGATGCCGTTCTTTTGACCGATGGGGAACTCGCGCCCGATGATTTCCATCTCGAACTCGCTGAACTGCTGCGTTCCGGCGGACCGTGGGGACAAGCGTTCCCGGAACCGTTGTTCGACGGGGTATTCGTCGTCGACGAATGCCGGCCGATGGGCGAGTCGCATCTGCGCATGACACTGCGCTGCGACGGTCGCCGCACAAGCATCGATGCGGTGATGTTCAATACGCGCATCGATCGCATGTCGGCGCGTATTCGTGCCGCGTATTCGCTTGATATCAACGAATGGAACGGTGCTCGTAAATTGCGCCTGCTGCTTGCGCACGTCGAGCCGGCGTGATCGCCGGACCTAGTTCGCCGGGTGCGATTCCGACGCGGGCTTTTCGACGGTCTTTCGATCGCTCGGTTTTACGGCACCGACGGTAACGACGCCGTTGAAGCGCGGATCGTATGGATTGTCGGTCGCGCGCAAATCGCTGTAGGCGATCGAGCCATCGGCGGTGTTGCCGCCCGCTACATCCATCGCATCCACATTTGCCGATCCGCCGGTGAACCCTCGCACCGGTTTCGGTTTTACGATCTGCGTCGGATTGCTTCGCGTGTCACCCGCGCTGCCAACTTTCATGTTGCTGCCCGTATAGCCGACGTTCGATCCTGTCGCGTGGGTGAGGACATCGCGCCATTGCGCCTTCGCGCGCGGGAGCGCCACTTCGTCGGCGTACACGCCATGCAGGGCGGCGAGAATTTTTTCGCTTTCGGCCATCTGTTCGGGCGTCAGCGCGCTCTGCACGCGCAGGCGTGAGACGACATAGCGCGAGTCGTTGCGCTCGGACGCGAGTTGCAATCACGCGTAGGCCTGCGGCAAGTCAACGGGGACGCCGCCTTCGCCTTTCGCGAAAATGACGCCGAGATTGTATTCGGCCGGTTTGAATCCCCAGCTCGCAGCAACCTTGTACATCTCCACCGCGTGCTTGTAATCGCCGTGATTGATCGCGCTGACGCCAAGATTGAAGAAATATTCGCCAGGCACCGCATCGCTGCGGATGGGTGCGCTGTCGTATGCATAGTATTGGGCGAACGCGGCGGGTGCGCTCAGCAACAACGCGATTGCGACGATGGTCAGCTTGCCGTACATGATCGTCTCCCGGTTGCTCTCGACGGATCCAAGATACGCCGGTTCCTGGTCAATTGCATGGCGTCATTTGCTATGCTGCGGCACCACAATTTGTCCTTGCGAAACACAATGATCGAGACCAACCCCATCCAGTTCCGCATCGAAGACCTGAGTGCACGCGTCGCGTCGCTTCGGGGGTATCTTTGACTACGACGTCAAGCGCGAGCGGCTCGAGGAAGTAACCCGCGAACTGGAAAATCCGAACGTCTGGGACAATCCCGAACGCGCGCAGCAGCTCGGCAAAGAACGCGCGATGCTGGAGAAGATCGTCGGCGGAATCCGCACGCTCGATGAAGGTTTGAGCGGAGCGGCGGAACTGCTCGAACTAGCCGCAGCCGAATCCGATGAAGGCACCGCGCAAGCCGTGTCGGACGATGTCGATTCGCTGTCGAAGAAGGTCGAGGCGCTCGAATTCCAGCGCATGTTCTCCGGCAAGATGGATTCGCACAACGCTTTCGTCGACGTGCAGGCCGGTGCCGGCGGCACCGAGGCGCAGGACTGGGCGGAAATCCTGCTGCGCATGTATCTGCGCTGGGCGGAAAACAAAGGCTGGAAAGCGGAACTGCTCGAAGTGTCGGCGGGTGAAGTGGCCGGTATCAAGAGTGCGTCGTTTCGCGTCGAAGGCGAATATGCCTACGGCTGGCTGAAGACGGAAATCGGCGTGCATCGGCTGGTGCGCAAGTCGCCGTTCGATTCGGACAATCGCCGGCATACATCGTTCTCATCGATCTTCGTGTCGCCGGAAGTGGATGACGACATCGACATCACCATCAATCCCGCCGATCTGAAAACCGATGTCTATCGTTCGTCGGGCGCAGGTGGCCAGCACGTGAACAAGACCGAATCGGCAGTGCGCATCACGCATGTGCCGACCGGCGTCGTCGTCGCCTGCCAGACCGAACGCAGTCAGCACGCGAACCGCGATCGCGCGATGAAGATGCTGAAAGCGAAACTGTACGAACTGGAAATGCAGAAGCGCAACGTCGAGAAGGAGGCGCTGGAAGCGACGAAATCCGATATCGGCTGGGGCAGCCAGATCCGCAGCTACGTGCTCGATCAGTCGCGCATCAAGGATCTGCGCACCGGCGTCGAACGCACGGATACGCAGACGCGTGCTCGATGGCGATCTGGATGAGTTCATCGAGGCGAGCCTGAAATCGGGTCTCGATGCCGGCGCCAAACGCGCGGATGCGTGATACGATATGGGTACCCATATCGATGATTGATTCATGAAAACCACGATCGACATTGCCGATGACCTGATCCGCCGGGCGCGCCAGATTCAGAAACGGGAAGACATCACGTTGCGGGCGCTGGTGGAGGAGGGATTGCGTTATGCGATCGACAAACATGCGCTCGATTCGAAGAAATTCAAATTTCACGCGATCGTCGACGGAGAACCCTACGTTCCCG
Organism: uncultured Gammaproteobacteria bacterium; assembly: GCA_963814225.1. GTDB lineage: Bacteria > Pseudomonadota > Gammaproteobacteria > Xanthomonadales > Rhodanobacteraceae > Rudaea. The sequence continues at coordinate 92,878 of CAWFCC010000014.1, forward strand.
GCGCGCCGGTGGTGGATGTCACAAAGATCATTAGGGAAGGATACGAAGAACGGGAGAAGAAGATCTTTCGGGATCGTATCGCGGAGCCAGACAAAGACTATTCCGGCCGCGCGAAATCCCGCAAGAAGCCAAGATGATCGCCGTCGACACGAATTTTCTCGTTTACGCGCAGCGTGCGGAGGTGCCGCAGCACGAGCGCGCGCTTTCGCTGCTCATCGAACTTACCGAGGGCGAAGCTCCGTGGGCTTTGCCGTGGCCTTGCGTTCACGAGTTTTTCTCGAGCGTCACCGCGTCGAGATGGAAATCGCCGACGTCACCGGCGCGAGCCCTTGCGGTGTTGAAAAACATAATCGCCTCGCCGCGTGTTCACGTCATTGGCGAAGGAGTGGAGCATCTTGAGATATTGTCCGATCTGGTAGCAAAGGGGCGGATTCACGGTGCAGCCATCCATGATGCCCGTATTGCGGCAATCTGCATCGCGCACGGAGTCAACGAGCTATGGACGGCGGACCGGGATTTTTCGCGATTCCCATCGATTGAAGACCTACAATCCTTTTGAAGACTCGCATGACCGACGCAACGATTGATTCGAAGTTTCCTCGCCGCCCGACGAAAACCGCCTGATCGCCGAGCGTCGCGAGAAATTGCGCGCGCTGCGCGAGAAGGGCATCGCGTTTCCGAACGATTTCGCGCCCGATGCGTTCGCCGGCGATCTGCAGAACGAATTCGACGAAGGCCGATGCAGCGGCGGTCGAAGCGGCGAGTCGCCGCGTGAAAGTCGCCGGGCGCGTGATGCTCAAACGCGGGCAGGGCAAGGTCAGCTTCATCCAGATTCAGGATGTCACCGGACGCATCCAGCTATTCATCCAGGCCAATAATGTCGGCGATGCGTACGATGGCGTGAAGTCGTGGGACATCGGCGACATCGTCGCGGCGGAAGGTCCGCTGATGCGCACGAAGACGGGCGAATTGTCGGTCAAAGTGGAATCGCTGCGTCTGATCACCAAGAACCTGCGGCCGCTGCCGGATAAATGGCACGGGCTTTCGGATGTCGAACAGCGCTATCGCCAGCGTTATGTCGATCTGATCGTCACGCCCGAATCGCGGCGCACGTTCGAGTTGCGTTCGCGCATGATCGGCTTCATGCGGCAATGGCTCGAAGCCGCGCCGCGGCGTTTCATGGAAGTCGAGACGCCGATGATGCACCTCATTCCAGGCGGCGCGACGGCGCGCCCGTTCGTCACGCATCACAATGCGCTCGACATGGATCTGTTCCTGCGCGTGGCGCCGGAGTTGTATCTGAAACGCCTCGTCGTCGGCGGATTCGAGCGCGTGTACGAGATCAACCGCAATTTCCGCAACGAAGGCGTGTCGACGCGGCACAATCCCGAATTCACGATGCTCGAGTTGTATCAGGCGTATGCGACGTACAACGAGATCATGGATCTGACCGAGAACATGATCCGCGAAACGGCGCAACGCGACGCTCGGCAAGACCGCGCTGACGCTGGGAAGGTCGCGACATCGACGTCGGCCCGGCGTTCAGGCGCTGGCGGCTGGACGAGGCGGTGCGCGAACACAATCCCGAGATTCGCGCCGACGACATCGCGCGATCGTCGCCGCGCTGCGCGCGCATTGCGCGCGATTGAAGATCCCGATCAAGCCGGGTTACGGCTGGGGCAAGCTGCTGCTCGAGATTTTCGAGAAGACGGTCGAGACCGACGCTGATGCAACCGACCTTCATCACGGCCTATCCGACCGAAGTTTCGCCGCTCGCGCGCGCGAACGATGCGGACGCCGAAGTCACCGACCGCTTCGAGTTGTTCGTCGGCGGCAAGGAACTCGCGAACGGGTTCTCCGAACTCAACGATCCGGAAGATCAGGCCGAGCGCTTCCGTGCCCAGGTCGAAGCCAAGGATGCCGGCGACGACGAGGCCATGCATTTCGACGCCGATTACATCCGCGCACTGGAATACGGCATGCCGCCAGCAGGCGGGCTCGGCGTCGGCATCGATCGGCTGGTCATGCTATTTGCCGATGTGCCGTCGATCCGCGATGTTCTTCTGTTTCCGTATATGCGCCCGGAAAGCTGAGAAACAGGTCGAAGACGCGAAATTAACTCTCAAGAAATCAGTTTGCTAGCCGCTATAGCTCAGATCGGTTTCGAGGTCTCAAATTTGACGATTACTTGTGATAGTCTCGGCCTCAGTAGCGCGGGGCGTGGCGGACGATCGATGGGGGCGCCTGCCCGGCGCAGGATGTCCGAACAGCTTGATGGGGCCGTGCAACCCACCGAGGACGGGTCATGAACATTCTCATCGTCGACGACCAGCAGTCCGCGCGCACCATGCTGCGGCATGTGGTCGAGGGCATCAGCCCCGGCATCAATGTCACCGACTTCGAAAATCCTGTCGATGCATTGCAGTGGTCGGAGCGCAATGCGGTCGACATGCTCCTGCTCGATTACCGCATGCCCGACATGGACGGCTTGCAATTCACCCGACAGTTCCGCCGTCCGCTGGTCAAGCGCGACGTGCCGATCGTATTGATTTCCGTCGTCGGCGATGAACCCGTGCGCCAGGCGGCGCTCGACGCCGGCGTCATCGATTTCCTCGTGAAACCCGTGCGCCCGCGCGAATTGCGATCACGCCTGCGCAATCTCCTGCTGCTGCGCCAACAAGGCGAATCAGTCAAGGAACGCGCGCGTTCGCTGGAACGTCAGGTGCTCGAAGGTCTGCGTGAAGTTGAGGAACGTGAACGCGAAACGCTGTACCGATTGGCCCGCGCCATCGAATTCCGCGATTTCGGCACAGGCCTGCATCTGATCAGAATGGCCCGATTTGCCGGCCTTATCGCCGAAGGTCTTCATCTGCCCGACGAAGAAGTGCGCACGCTGGAACTTGCCGCGCCTTTGCATGACATAGGAAAGATCGGCGTTCCGGATTCAATTTTGCTGAAGAACGGCCGATTGAGTGAGGAAGAATTCGCGGTGATGCGCAAGCACCCGCATATGGGATTCGAAATCCTGCGCGATAGTCAGAGCAAGTTCGTTCAAATTGGCGCGCAAGTTGCTTTACGACACCATGAACGTTGGGACGGCACAGGTTACCCCGATGGTTTGCGAGGCGAGGAAATACCCATCTACGCGCGAATCGTCGCCCTCGCCGACGTGTTCGATGCACTCATTTCCGAGCGCCCCTACAAGCCGGCTTGGTCACATGATGACGCGGTTGCGTACGTCCGTGAGCAAAGCGGCAAGCATTTCGACCCCGCATGCGTAGAGGCCTTGCTACGGGACTTGGATCAGGTGCGGCAGATCGAGAACATGAAATTGATCGAGCCGACGCCGCTCCAACTGTAGGCCGGAGGCAGTCGGTGCGCGCCTTCTTGAAGCAGCTTTTCGGGCGCCTGCGCAATCGCGAAGACAGCGAGCACGAGCAGGCGATCTGGCGTGTGATGATCCCCAGCGTCGTGCTGTGCTACATGCTGGGCATCTGGAGCGTTTCGCCCGAACCCTACGCGTCCTCGCACCTGTTCTGGGCGGGCTGCGTGGTGGCCTTCGAAGGATTGCTCGGCGCGGTGCTCGTTGTAGCGATCCTGATACGTCCGGCGCCGAGCAATATGCGTCGTTACATCGGCATGGTCGCTGATTACACCTCGCTTGCGGCCGTGATGATTCTGTATGACCGCGTGCTGGCGCCGCTCTACGTCGTCTATCTGTGGGTCACCATCGGCAACGGTTTGCGCTATGGGCCCAAATTCCTGGTCGTTGCCATCGCAATGGCCGGCCTGTCTTTCTCGCTGGTGATCACGCGCAGTGGGTTCTGGCAGGACAACGCGCCGCTGGCGTGGGGTTTGTGGATCGGCCTCGTCGCCATTCCATCGTACCTGTCGTCGCTGCTGCGCGCGTTGACACGCGCTTCCGATGAGGCCCGTCGCGCCAACGCCGCCAAGAGCCGCTTCCTGGCCAATATGAGCCACGAGTTCCGCACGCCGCTCAACGGCATCGCCGGGCATGTCCGAATTGCTGGTGACTACCAAACTCTCGCAGGAGCAGCGCGAGTGCGCGGAAGTGATCCAGACCTCGTCGCGCGCGCTGCTCGGACTGATCGAGGATGTGCTCGATATCTCCGCGATAGAAGCCGGCAAGCTCAAGCGCGTCGATTCCGAATTCAGCCTCGACCAGCTCCTGCGCAGCATCCAGATGATGCTGCAGCCGACGGCAACTCGAAAGAACTTGGCATTTGATCTGCATGTGTCTGAAAGCATTCCCGATCGATTGATAGGCGACCCGGGGCATCTGCGGCAGATCGTGACGAACCTGCTCGGCAACGCCATCAAGTTCACCGAAAAAGGATCCGTTACGTTGACCGTCACCGCCATCAACCTCGCCGAACGCCGCGCACGTCTGCGCTTCGCTGTTCGCGACACGGGCGTCGGCATTGCTGCTGAAGCGCAGCCGCGCATCTTCGGCGCATTCGAGCAGGCGGATTCCAGCCAGTCGCGCCGGTTTGGCGGAACGGGCCTGGGCACAACAATCGCCAAATCACTCGTCGAGCGCATGGGCGGCGAAATCGCATTTACCAGTAAGGAAGGCGAGGGCTCGAACTTCTGGGTCGACCTTCCGTTCGATCTGCCGGAGCGCGCGCAGGAGGCGGAAGAAGCGTCGGTCAACGTCATCGCGTTCGACGACCCGTTCGTGCGCCATCGCGCGCGCGTGAAGTCGATGCGGATCCTGATCGGGGACGATCAGCCGGCGAACCTTCTCGTGCTGCGTCGTATCCTGGAGAAGGCCGGCCACGATGTCGTGCTCGCCAACAATGGCGAGGAAGTGCTCGATGCGATCGAGCAGCAGACGTTCGACACCGTCATCATCGACATGCACATGCCGAAGATCAGCGGCGTCGAAGTAATCAAGCAAGCGCGATTCATGGAAGCCGGCCGCGACCGTACGCCGTTCATCGTACTAAGCGCCGATGCGACTGCCGAGACGATCCGCAGCAGCGAGGAAGCCGGTGCGCGCACATTCCTCGCCAAGCCCATTGTCGCGCAATCGCTGCTCGACTCGCTGGCGGCGATAGCGCTAGGCGAGACCAGTCGGCAACACCGGCGCAAGTGGCGGCGGTTCAATTGGCCGATGAAGTCATCTCGCGTGCGACGATCGAAGAACTGTGCGAACTGAAGCTCGACGGCGACTTTATGAAACTCTTCGTCGGCGAGTGCATGCGCGACGCGGTGAAGTGCATGAGTGAACTTGAATCGACCGGCAACGCCGCGCAGTGGGATCGATTCCGCGACGGTTGCCACGCGCTCAAAGGCGTCGCCAGCAACGTCGGTGCGTTACGTCTGGCGGCGACCGCATCGGAAGGCATGAAGCTGCCGAACTGGCAGCTTGTGCGGGAGTGGCGCACGCGGACCAAGGTGATGCGTGATCATCTCGATTCGGCGCGTGCGGCTCTCAATGAACTGCTGGTCAGCGCGGCCGCTCAGCAGACGAGTGAAGAGACGGCTGAGCGCTGACCGGGCAGGCTTGCATCAACCCACGTTCGAGATTGCGATCTCTTCGTTTTCCACTTCGCGAATCGGTGTCGCAGTCTGATTCATGCGCAGTTGCGCACGCACCAGACGTTCCATCACACGCAGCGATTTCTCACCCAGTTGCATCGCCGTATCGACCCAGATTTCGGTGATCGTCATCAGTTCTTCGAAGCTGACCGGATGACACACCGATTCGACACGGTTCATGGCCAAGCGCGCGTGACCGATGCGCTGATTGCGGCGGATCAGGTCTTCCACCGCGGCGACGCCTTCGCCTTTCGGAACGAGGATGTCGACGACGCCCATTTCGTGCAGCTCGTCGCTGGTGTAGACGCGTCCGTCGAGCATCATCTGCTGCGCCTGCGCGGGCTGATGCGGCGGCGCAGGAACGAATACGCGCCCATGCCGGGGAACAGATCGAACAGAGACTTCCGGGAAGCCCATGCCGACGCCGCTTTCTGCGACGATGGTCTGGCAGCACAGCGCCAGCTTCAAACCGCCGCCGAGCGCGTCGCCTTGCACGAGCGCGACGGTGTGCGCATTTCGTTGAGAAGACTTGATAGAACGCGTAAGCGACTTCGACGCATTGACGCGCGTAGGCCAGCAGGCTAGCCGCGGTCCTGCGCGCGGATAAGGCGACAGAACAGATCGAGATCGCCGCCCAGGTTGTATACGTCGGCCTCGGATGCGACCACGACGTGATTGAGCACGTGCGATTTCTGGGTCTTCTCCGGGCGGCGCATCGTTTCGGCGGTGCGGAGCTGGAAATCGCGCAGTTCTTTAAGGAGGGTGGTGGAGAAACACGGACGATATGCGAGATCGTTCGGGAAACGCCGCGCGAGTGCATGTGGCACCAATGGGTGCTGTTGCTCGCATCTTCGTAGACGCGTAGAGTGCTGTATCCAAAATCGCGGTGCAAAGCTGTACGTTCGTCATGGGGAAGGTCCTCGTCAAACCTTTTTTGCGACCATCTGCCGACCGCTGACTTCGATGGTCGAAAGCCCAAGCACCTGGCGATGCGCGGTCGGGCGAATTCAATATAACACCCCCAATACGACGAGGGTTTTCCCCTCATGAGAAATTTTCCACATGTGTACGAAGTTTCGCCAAGAAATTGACGTCGAAATTCCCGGAAAGCGATGGCCGTCACATTTGCTCCAGCGGCCGTCATGAGCGACCATTGCAAGCGATGCGACGGGGAAAAACATGCAATCCAGCGGGCTAAACGGACAGCGGCATGCCCGCAAGCGGGTCACCTGCGAGGTGCTGATGCACGGCGGCGAATCGTGGACGAGCAGTCTGGAGGACATCTCGGCCACGGGTTTGCGCGTCGAACGACCCTTTAAATGGAAAGGATGTCCCGGCGATATGTATGTGCTCGATCTGATGTTCGGCGACGATCTGCATATCCACCTCGAGGCGACCGTCGCGCGCATCATGCGCGCGCATCTCGGCTTCGCGTTCGCGCGTATTCCGGAAGACAAGGAAGAGCCGCTATGGAACCTGCTCGGCGGTTACGCGGACAAGCTCGAGGAATTCGACGAATAAGGTTTACGCCGCTTTCGGTGCTGTCGCGCAATTCGCGACGCAGGATCTTGCCGACATTGGTCTTCGGCAGCGAGTCGCGGAACTCGATGTATCTTGGGATGCTTGTAGCCGGTCAGGTTGTCCTTGCAGTACTGCCTGATCGTTTCGGCGGTGAGATTCGGGATCCTTCTTCACCACGACCACTTTCACCGCTTCGCCGGATTTCTCGTCCGGCACGCCGACCGCGGCGACTTCGAGCACGCCCGGAATGCTGCGCGACCACATCCTCGATCTCGTTCGGATACACATTGAAGCCGGACACGAGGATCATGTCCTTCTTGCGATCGACGATATAGAAATAGCCTTTCTCGTCCATCTTCGCGATGTCGCCGGTGTGCAGCCAGCCGTCGGGCGTGATCACCTTGGCCGTTTCGTCCGGGCGCTGCCAGTAGCCCTTCATCACCTGCGGTCCGCGCAGGCACAGTTCGCCGACTTCGCCGACCGGCGAGCATGCTTGCCGTCGTCGTCCTGGATGCGTGGCGTCGGTCGACGGAATCGGCAGTCCGATCGAGCCGTTGTATGCCGGCAGATCGAGCGGATTGATGCACGCGGCCGGCGAGGTTTCGGTCAGGCCATAGGCTTCGACCAGCGTGCACGCCGGTGACTTTCTTCCAGCGTTCGGCGACCGCGCGCTGCACCGCCATGCCGCCGCCCATGCGTGAATTTGCAACGTGGAGAAATCGAGCTTGTCGAAACCCGGCGTGTTGAGCAGGCCGTTGAACAGCGTGTTGACGCCGGTCATCGCGGTGAAGCGGACGCTGCCGAGTTCCTTGACGAAGCCTTTCATGTCGCGCGGGTTGGTGATCAGATAGTTCAAGCCGCCGGTCTTCATGAAGACCAGGCAGTTCGCCGTCAGCGCGAAGATGTGATACAGCGGGATCGCGGTGATGATGACTTCTTCGCCTTCGCGCAGCGTCGGTGCCGATCCACGCCGACGCCTGCAGCATGTTGGCGACCATGTTCCGATGCGTGAGCATCGCGCCTTTCGCCACGCCGGTGGTGCCGCCGGTGTATTGCAGGAAGGCGATGTCGTCGTGGCCGACACGGAAACTTTCGGCGGCGCGCTTGCGCGCGCCGATGCGCGAGCGCCTGCTTGAAGCGCACCGCCTGCGGAATGCGAAAACGGCGGCACCATTTTCTTCACGTGGCGCACGACGAAATTGACGATCGCGCCTTTCGGCATGCCGATCAGATCGCCGAGCGCGGTCGTGATCACGTGCTTGACCGGCGTGTCGTGCAGCACTTCGGCGAGCGTCGCGGCGAAGTTGTCGAGCACGATGATCGCGCTCGCGCCGGAATCGTGTAGCTGATGGCGCAGTTCGCGCGCGGTGTACAGCGGATTGGTGTTGACCACCGTGAGCCCGGCGCGCAGTACGCCGAACAGCGCGACCGGATACTGCAACACGTTCGGCAGCATGATCGCGACGCGGTCGCCTTTCTTCAGCTTGAGTTCGTTGAGCAGATACGAAGCGAACTGCTTGCTGAGCCGATCGATGTCGTCGTAGCTCAGCGTGCGTGCCCATGTTGGCGAAGGCGGGCCGATGGCGGAAGCGGTCGCATGCCGATTCGAGCACCTCGACGATCGACGAATATGCATTTGTATCGATCTCGGCAGGAACCGACGGCGGATAGCTCGCCAGCCAGGGTCGTTGAATATCGGTCATCCCCTTACACCTTGCTCGCACCGTACGAGAGCGTACGTATTGCTTTTTACAGTGCGGCTTCGTGGCGGGCAAGCTGCATTGCGACGACGAGGCGATCCGGGCAGGATGTATCGATGATCATGCGAACCGTTCTCGTTTGCGCCGCGCTGCTGATGCTCGCCGCTTGCTCGCGGACATCCGACGACCAGCGCATCCGTGACGACATCCAGGAAATGCAGCACGCCGCCGAAGGGCGCGATCCGCGCGCGTTCATGGCACACGTGGCTTCGGACTTCAGCGGAAACCAGGGCACCGTCGATCGCGAAGGCCTGCACAACCTGCTGCGAGCCATCGTGCTGCGCAATGAGCAAGTCGGCGTGACCTTGGGGCCGATCGACGTGGAGATCGATGGCAACCGCGCCACGGCAAGCCTGATCGCGACGCTGACGGGCGGGCAGGGCGGCCTGCTGCCCGAGCACGGCGCGATCTATTCGATCAAGAGCGGCTGGCGGCGCGACGGCAAAGACTGGATCTGCTTTGCCGCCACGTGGGACCAGAAGCTTTAGGCCGCCTTCGAACCGCCGGCGAGCTGGCGCAGGACGAACGGCAGGATGCCGCCGTGGCGGTAGTAGACGATTTCCTTCGGCGTCAGCAGCAACACGCTGGCGTTGAACTTCTTCTCGCCGCCCGGACCTTTCGCGATGACTTCGACTTCACGCGCATTGCCGTCGTTGAGGCCGACGATGTCGAACACTTCATCGCCCTTCAAGCCGAGCGTCTGCGCGTTCTCGCCATCGCGGAACTGCAGCGGCAGCACGCCCATGCCGACCAGGTTGGAGCGATGGATGCGCTCGAAGCTTTCCGCGATCACGGCTTTGACGCCGAGCAGCAGCGTGCCTTTCGCCGCCCAGTCGCGCGATGAGCCGGTGCCGTATTCCTTGCCGGCGATGACGACCAGCGGAACATTTTCCTTTTTATACTTCATCGCCGCGTCGTAGATCGGCAGCTTTTCCTTCGACCGGGAAAGTACAGCGTGTTGCCGCCTTCTTCGCCGCCGAGCATCAGGTTCTTGATGCGGATGTTGGCGAACGTGCCGCGCACCATGATGTCGTCGTTGCCGCGGCGCGAGCCGTAGGAGTTGAAATCGACCTTGGTCACGCCGCGTCCCTGCAGGAATTGGCCGGCGGGCGAGGTCGCCTTGATGTCGCCGGCGGGCGAGATGTGGTCGGTCGTGATCGAATCGCCGAACAGACCGAGCACGCGCGCGCCGCTGATGTCGCGAATCTTGCCGACCTGCATGCTCATGCCGTCGAAATACGGCGGGTTCTTGATGTAGGTCGATTTGCCGTCCCAGCCATACCGCTCGCCTTCGGGCGGCGCGATTTCGTTCCAGCGCGAGTCGCCCTTGAACACGTCGGCGTAGTTCTGCTTGAACAGATCCGGTCCGATGGTCTTGGCGATCACGTCGCCGATTTCCTTGTTGGTCGGCCAGATGTCCTTCAGATAAACCGGCTTGCCGTCGCTGCCATTGCCGAGCGGCTGCGTGGTCAGATCGATGTCGACCGTGCCGGCGAGCGCGAACGCGACGACCAGCGGCGGCGACGCGAGATAATTCATCTTCACTTCCGGATGCACGCGGCCTTCGAAGTTGCGGTTGCCGGAAAGCACCGACGCGACGGCCAGATCGCCGTCGGCGATGCCCTTGCTGATTTCCGGCGGCAGCGGACCGGAGTTGCCGATGCACGTCGTGCAGCCGTAGCCGACGAGATAGAAGCCGAGCTTTTCCAGATCGCCGAGCACGCCGGCTTTCTTCAGGTAATCGGTGACGACGAGCGATCCCGGCGCGAGCGAGGTTTTCACCCACGGCTTGGCTTTCAGTCCTTTCGCGACCGCATTGCGCGCGAGCAGACCCGCGCCGAGCATCACCGCCGGATTCGAGGTGTTCGTGCACGAGGTGATCGCCGCGATCACGACGGCGCCGTCGTCGAGATCGAAATCCGCGCCGTCGCGCGTCACGCGCTGCCCGTGTGCGCTGACGCTCTTGTCGTGACCGACCGCCGTCGCGCCGCCTTCGTTGGCGAAACGCGATTCCTGATGCTTGCTCGTGACGATTCGCGGTCAGCGTCTTGAACGATTCTGCGTAGCTTTTCGCGACGTCGCTCAAGCAGCACGCGATCCTGCGGACGCTTCGGTCCGGCCAGCGACGGCTTCACATCGGCGAGATTCAGTTCGAGCTTGGAACTGAATTCGGCGTGCGGCGTGTGCGTCGTCGTGCCACAAGCCTTGCGCTTTCGCGTACTGCTCGACGAGCTTGATGTGCGCGTCTTCGCGGCCGGACAGTCGCAGGTAATTGATCGCTTCCGCGTCGATCGGGAAGATGCCGCACGTCGCGCCGTATTCGGGCGCCATGTTGGCGATCGTCGCGCGATCGGCGAGCGACAGATGCTTGCAGACCGTCGCCGAAAAATTCCACGAATTTGCCGACCACGCCGTGCTTGCGCAGCATCTGCGTGACGGTCAGCACGAGATCGGTCGCCGTCGTGCCTTCCGGCAGTCTGCCGGTGAGCTGGAAGCCGACCACCTGCGGAATCAGCATCGACGACGGCTGACCGAGCATCGCCGCTTCGGCCTCGATGCCGCCGACGCCCCAGCCGAGCACGCCGATACCGTTGATCATCGTGGTGTGCGAATCGGTGCCGAACACGGTGTCCGGGAACAGCCAGGTTTCGCCGTTCTTCTCGCCGCTCATGACGACGCGGGCGAGATATTCGAGATTCACCTGATGCACGATGCCCGTGCGCGGCGGAACGACTTTGAAATTGTTGAACGCCTTCTGGCCCCAGCGCAGGAAGCCGTAGCGTTCCTTGTTGCGGTCGAATTCGATCTTGACGTTTGCATCGAGCGAACTCGATGTGCCGAACACGTCGACCTGCACCGAGTGATCGATGACGAGTTCGGACGGAATCAGCGGATTGATGCGCTTGGCGTCGCCGCCGAGCCGCACGATCGCGTCGCGCATCGCGGCCAGATCGACGACGCACGGAACGCCGGTGAAATCCTGCAGCACCACGCGCGCCGGCATGAAGGCGATTTCGGTGTCGGGTTCTTTCGTCGCGTCCCACTGCGCGACCGCTTCGATTTCCTTCGCGGTGACGTTCAGCCCGTCTTCGTGGCGCAGCAGGTTCTCGAGAAGGATCTTCATCGAGTACGGCAATCGGCGGATGTCGTACTTTTCGCCGAGCTTGGACAAGCTCGAGTACGTGTAGCGTTTGCCGTCAACCTCGAGGGTTGTCTGCGTCGCGAACGAATCGGTCATGGCTGGCTCCTGGCTGTAGCCGCGCATTATCGCGCAACGCAGCAAAAGAGTCAGTGGAAACCTTGGTCTCGGTGCGCCTAGGTGCGGTCGAGGGTGCAGCCGGCGCACATGCCGCGCGCGAGCATGGCGTATTCGCGCTGGCGGAACAGCATCCGCCACGGGCTGCCGCCGAGCTGGCGCCACAGGACGGCCGAACGGATCGCCGCCAGCAGCAATGCGCGGATCTGGTTCACCTGCGTCGATTGCTGCAGAAAGTTCGGATTGCCCTCGACCATGATGCGCGGCCGCAGCGGCGAAATATTTTCCGTATACAGCTGCGCCAGCCGCGCGCACAGATCGACATTGCCGGTTTCGAACTGATCCATCAGCGGCGCCATGTCGTCCAGCCCGGCGCGAAGTGCGTTTCTGACCGACGCGCGTTTCGAAACGGCGCGTTCGAGCCGCAGCACCGTCACCGCCATGCGCGTCAGCGTGAGATCGCGTTTCGAACCCGGATCGAACTGCCGCATCAGCGTTTCCAGCCCGAGTTTGAGATTGACCAAGCCGCCGTAAACCGCTTCCGGACTTTCGGCATCGATGCGCAATGTGCTCGCGAGGCTCGCGCGCATGAGCGTGGCATCGCAACTTCCGCGCAACGCGATAGAACGGACCAGCGCGAGCGCCTGCATCACACCCGCGATCGCGATGACGCGGCCTTCTCTCACGAGACGCCTCCGCCGAACGGGGCGTCGGTCGCATCGATGACGCCGCCGCCGAGGCATTCTTCATCGCGATAGAAAACGATGGATTGTCCCGGCGTGACGGCGCGTTGCGGTTCGTCGAAGGCGACGATGCATGCGTCGCCCTCAATCGTCACGCGGCACGACTGATCGGGTTGGCGATAGCGCGTTTTCGCCGTGCAGACAAACTCGTCATCCGGCGCGGCGCCGGCGACCCAGCTCAGATCGCTCGCCGCGAGTTTCCTCGAATGCAGCCATTTCGTTTCGTTGCCCTGCGCGACGAACAGAATATTTTTCGAGACATCTTTTCCGACGACATACCACGGATCGTTCGATGCATCTCTGCGCCCGCCGATGCCGAGCCCGTTGCGCTGACCGAGCGTGTAATACATCACGCCATCGTGTTCGCCGATGCGTTCGCCGTCAGGTGTCTGCAGTTCGCCCTTTTGCGCCGGGATGTATTGGCCGAGAAATTCGCGGAAATCGCGCTCGCCGATGAAGCAGATGCCGGTCGAATCTTTTTTCGCGTGCGTCGGCAACGCGGCGTCGCGCGCGATCTGCCGGACCTCGGGCTTCGGCAATTCGCCGACGGGAAACAGGGTGTGGGCGAGCTGTTCCTGACCGAGCGTGTAGAGAAAGTAGCTTTGATCCTTGTTCGGATCCTTGCCGCGCAGCAGACGATGGCGTCCGTCGGCTTCATCGGTTCGCGCGTAGTGTCCGGTCGCGATCTTGTCCGCGCCGAGTGCGCGCGCGTGATCGAGAAACGTCTTGAACTTGATTTCGCGATTGCACAGCACGTCCGGATTGGGCGTGCGGCCGGCGCGGTATTCGTCGAGGAAATGCTCGAACACGCGATCCCAGTATTCCGACGCGAAATTGCGTGCGTGAAACGGAATGTCGAGCTTGCCGCAGACGCGGATCGCATCGACGCGATCTTCCTCCGCGCGGCATTCGCCGGTGCGGTCGTCTTCTTCCCAGTTCTGCATGAACATGCCGGCGATGTCTGCGCCGGACTGCTTCAGCAACAAGGCGGCGACCGACGAATCCACGCCGCCCGATACGCCCACGACGATCGCCGGCGATCCGCTCACGCCGGATGTCCGTTCGGGATCGCGACGATGGCATCGAGCGGAAGGCGGCGGCCCGACAGGAAATCGTCGACACCGCGCAACACCATCGGACTGCGCAATTCGGCCGAGCGCGCGGCGATTTCGTCGCGGCTCAGCCAGCACGCGCGGACGATTCCCGTGTCGAGCGTTCGATCGGCATCGTGTGCCAATGGCTCGCCGACGAAAGTGAAGCGAACGAAATGCGCGCTGCCGGCCGCGTTCGACCACTGATAAACGGCGACGAAACCAGTCAATTCGACCGTCCAGCCGGTTTCTTCCAGCGTTTCGCGACACGCCGCCGCATGCAGCGATTCATGTGATTCGAGATGCCCGGCCGGCTGGTTCAGCACGCGTCGGCCCTGCACCATCTCCTCGACGAGCAGGAATTTGCCGTCGCGCGGCACGATGGTCGCGACGGTCACGTCCGGACGCCAGATGTCCGACGTCTCGGCAATGTTTTGCGGGGTATGGTTCATGCTTTGGGAATGTTACACGAGCCACGCCGACGCCTATCCTGGATCGACTTGAAAACCGGCCATTGCGGCGCAACACAGCGCTATGGTGAAATCGGTTTCAAGCAGGGATCAATCAGGGTGATGTCGGATAAATCGCACAAGCAGTCGGACAGGCAACACGGTCTGGTCGTCGAGGAAGCACGGCCGGAAGTGGCGAAGCCGCCGCTGTATCAAGTCGTTCTGCTCAACGACGACTACACGCCGATGGATTTCGTCGTGGTGGTCCTCGAGACGTTTTTCAACATGAATCGCGAACTGGCCACCCAGGTCATGCTCCACGTGCATACGCGGGGCAAGGGTGTCTGCGGCGTTTTCACGCGCGAAGTGGCCGAGACCAAAGTCACCCAGGTGAATGAATTTTCACGCGCCCATCAGCACCCGTTGTTGTGTACTCTGGAGAAGGCGTGATGCGCTCCGGATGGGGAGACGGCGAAGCTCGATTTCTGTTCACGAGCTGCGCCGCCGGCGTAGGCACAACAATTGAATCGGACATGATGTCCCCCACATTGAACACAGGCTTCAAGCAAAGGCATTTCAATGTTCAGTAAAGATCTCGAGCTCACCATCGGTCAGTGCTACAAAGAGGCGCGCGAGCAGCGCCACGAGTTCATGACCGTCGAGCATCTGCTGCTGGCGCTGCTGGAAAATCCATCGGCCGCGGCGGTGCTCAAGGCGTGCGGGGCGGACATCACCAAACTCGGCAAGGATCTCAAGGCGATCATTCTCGAGACCGTGCCCGTTCTTCCCGTCAGCGACGAACGCGACACGCAGCCGACACTGGGTTTCCAGCGCGTGCTGCAGCGCGCCGTCTATCACGTTCAGTCGTCCGGCCGTAAAGAAGTGACCGGCGCGAATGTTCTCGTCGCGATTTTCGGCGAAAAAGATTCGCATGCCGTGTATTTCCTCAACCAGCAGGAAGTGGCGCGTCTGGATGTCGTCAACTACATCGCGCACGGCGTGGCCAAGATCGGCCAGGATCCGGCGTCATCGGGCAGCGGCGAACCCAAGCAGGAAGGCGAGGGCGGCGATGAGCCGCGCGGCAATCCGCTCAGCGAATTCGCCAGCAACCTCAACGATCTCGCGCGTCAGGGCAAGATCGATCCGCTGATCGGTCGCGTCGAGGAAATCGAGCGCACGATCCAGGTGCTGTGCCGCCGCCGCAAGAACAATCCGCTGTACGTCGGCGAAGCCGGCGTCGGCAAGACTGCGCTCGCCGAAGGTCTGGCCAAGCGCATCGTCGAAAACGATGTTCCGGAAATCCTCAAGAACTGCATCATCTATTCGCTCGACATGGGCGCGCTCGTCGCCGGCACGAAATACCGCGGCGATTTCGAAAAGCGCCTGAAAGCCGTCATCTCCGAACTGAAGAAGCAGCCGAACGCGATTCTGTTCATCGACGAAATCCACACCATCATCGGTGCGGGTTCGGCGTCGGGCGGAACGATGGATGCGTCGAACCTGATCAAGCCCGTGCTCGCTTCCGGCGAGCTGCGCTGCATCGGCTCGACCACGTTCCAGGAATTCCGCGGCGTGTTCGAGAAGGATCGCGCGCTCGCGCGTCGTTTCCAGAAGATCGATGTCGTCGAACCGACGATCGCCGAAGCGATCGAAATCCTCAACGGATCTGAAATCGCGCTTCGAACAGCACCACAAAGTCGAATACACCGGCGAAGCCATCAAGGCCGCGGTGGATCTGTCGGTCAAGCACATCGGCGACCGTCTGCTGCCGGACAAGGCCATCGACGTCATCGATGAAGCCGGTGCGCGTCAGCGTCTGATGCCGGAAGACCAGCGCAAAACCGTCGTCGACGTGCCGGAAATCGAACTGATCGTCGCCCGCATGGCGCGCATTCCGGCCAAGCAGGTGTCGGCATCGGATCGCGATGTGCTGCGCAATCTCGAACGCAATCTCAAGATGGTCGTGTTCGGTCAGGACAAGGCGATCGAAGCGCTCGCATCGTCGATCAAGATGGCGCGATCGGGCCTCGGCAATGCCGACAAGCCGATCGGCAACTTCCTGCTCGCCGGTCCGACCGGCGTGGGCAAGACCGAAGTCACGCGTCAGCTCGCGATGCAGCTCGGTATCGAACTGGTCCGCTTCGACATGTCCGAATACATGGAAGCGCATTCGGTGTCGCGTCTGATCGGTGCGCCTCCGGGTTACGTCGGATTCGATCAGGGCGGTTTGCTCACCGAGCAGATCACCAAGCATCCGCATTGCGTGCTGTTGCTCGATGAAATCGAGAAGGCGCATCCGGACGTCTACAACATCCTGCTGCAGATCATGGATCACGGCAAACTGACCGACACGAACGGCCGCGAGGCGAATTTCCGCAACGTCGTGCTGGTGATGACGACGAACGCGGGCGCCGCGCAAGCCGCACGTCGCTCGATCGGTTTCGTCGAACAGAGCCACGCGACCGATGCGATGGAAGTCGATCCGCCGCGCGTTCTCGCCGGAGTTCCGCAACCGTCTGGACGCGATCATCCAGTTCGGTGCGCTCGACATCGATCACATCCTGCGCGTCGTCGACAAGTTCCTCATCGAACTCGAGGCGCAGCTGCAGGAGAAGCACGTCAGCCTCACCGTCGATTCCGATGCGCGTCGCTGGCTGGCCGAGAACGGCTTCGATGCGCAGATGGGCGCACGACCGATGGCTCGCGTGATCCAGGAAAACGTCAAGCGTCCGCTCGCCGACGAACTGCTGTTCGGCAAGCTGTCCAATGGCGGCAAGGTGAACCTGAGCGTCAAGGACGGCAAGCTCGACGTCACCGTCGAAGCCGACGAGAAACTGCCGGCGGTCGTCGAATAAGGAACGGGTCGAAACGCCGGTTGCGTTTCGCAAGGAGCAAAAAAGAAGCCGCGCAGCGCGGTTCTTTTTGCTTGCCGTGATCGGCGACGAAATCGTTCGAGACATCGATCATTCCGATTTCAACCGCACCCGATTCGTTCGTGCCGAGGTATCGAAGCATGGACTGCGAATGGAAGTCCGGCGTCGAGGTTCGCTCCTGGCTATTTCAAGCCGCACGACGTCGTGGCCGATGCATCAGGCCAACGGTGTTGCCTGACAGCAGACCAATCGGCTCATGTCGCGCAAGAGCGCGAAATAGGCCGCGTTACTTCATGCGGTACGTAATCCGACCCTTGGTCAGATCGTACGGCGTCATCTCCACCTTCACCTTGTCGCCGGTGAGGATGCGGATGTAGTTCTTGCGCATACGGCCGGAGATGTGTGCGGTCACGACGTGGCCGTTCTCGAGCTTGACGCGGAACATGGTGTTGGGAAGCGTCTCCAGCACCGTGCCTTCCATTTCGATTTGATCGTCTTTTGCCATTTATTCGTTGGTTCGCAGGTTCGGTTGGCGACAAGGCGCGGGATTTTGCCACGTTTGGGCAGATGGCGATAGTAAAAGCGTGATCAGGCGAGTTCCTGCGCGGTTCGGACAGGCCACATCGAACGCCAGTTTCCGATCAATCCAGGCATGGATACGTGCTCGGCAACGTGTTTGACGAAGTCGTCGCGCGGCATATTCATCGCCCCGAGCGACAACGTGTGAGGATTGGCGATCTGCGCATCGAGCAGCGGGAATCCGTTGTCGTGGAGCATGCGGCACAGCGCGATCAACGCGACCTTCGAGCCATTCGTCGCCGCGCTGAACATCGATTCGCCGAAGAACATGCGGCCGAGTGCGATGCCGTAAATGCCGCCGACCAGTTCATCGCCGTCGTACGCCTCCACCGAATGCGCGAAGCCGAGTTCGTGCAAATGTGCGTAAGCCTGCTGGATGCTTTTCGTGATCCACGTGCCGCTCTGGTTTGCGCGGGGCGCGGCGCATTCGTGCATGCACGCCCGCGAAATTCGTGTCGGCGCGGATCGTCCATTTCGATTGGCGCATCCATCGCCGCAGTTTCTTTGAAACATGGATCTTGCCAGTTTCGAAGACGGCGCGCGGATCGGGCGCCCACCACAGAATCGGATCACCCTCGGAAAACCACGGGAAGATGCCGCGACTGTAGGCGTCGAGCAGCCGGCCGGGCGAAAGATCGCCGCCGGCGGCGAGCAGTCCGTTCGGATCGTCGAGCGCTTTCTCGACCGGCGGAAACGGATCGGCCGAACCCGCGCGCAGGATCGCAATGCGGATCACGTCGCTCGCGAAAACGGCGAGTGCGACATCAGTTCCTCGCGGTAGTCATCGAGCGCGATCGCTTCGCGCCGCAAGGAATCACCGATGGCTTTTCGAAAACGCGCGTCGGCGAGATAGTGGAACGATTGCGTGATCGTCGGCAAAAATCCGCGCGCGAGTTTGTGTTCGCCCTGCGCACCGGGTTCGAATCGTTTCAAACCGTGCTTGAGGCAATATTCGATGCCCTGGTAGTAGCAGACTTCGAAGTGCAGTCCGGCGAGATTTTCGCGAACAGCCCCAGTAGCGACCGTACAGCGTATCCGAACTGCGCAGCAGCAGCGCCGCGGCGATCGGTTCGCCGTTGCGACGTGCGATAACGGTGAGCACGCGCCGCGGCATCGTGCGTCCGAGATGCTCGAAGAACTTGAGCGTGAGCGCCGGATAATTTCCTTTCTCGTCGAACGTCGCTTCATAGAAATCGTGCACGGTGCGCCAATCGCGTGCCGTCATTTCATCGCCGTGCAGAATTTCGCAGGTCACGCCCGCGCGCGCGACATGCTCGCGTTCCTGGCGGATGTTCTTGCGTTTCTTCGATGTCATCGAGCCGAGGAAATCGTCGAAGTCGTTCCAGCCGGCATTTGTCCAATGGAATTGCCAGTCGAATCGCGCCAGCCATTCTTTGCGATCGGCGAACGCGGCGGAATCGGTTTCATCCGCGAAATTCAGATGGATGGACGACAGGCCGCTCGAATCGGTCTGTGACTTCAGCAGTTCGATCAGCAGTTGCCGATACATCGGCGATTCGTCGTCGTTGCCGGCCAGCAAACGTGGTCCGGTGACGGGCGAGTAGGGCACGGCCGACAGCAGCTTCGGATAGTAGTCGAGCCCGTTGCGCTCATACGCGCCGGCCCACGACCAGTCGAAAACGTATTCGCCGTGCGAGTTGCCTTTGACGTAGCACGGCGCCGCCGCGACGAGTTTC
This sequence comes from uncultured Gammaproteobacteria bacterium, assembly GCA_963814225.1. Taxonomy (GTDB): domain Bacteria; phylum Pseudomonadota; class Gammaproteobacteria; order Xanthomonadales; family Rhodanobacteraceae; genus Rudaea. Next base: position 112,412 of record CAWFCC010000014.1, read on the forward strand.
TCATCGCGATACAACGCGAAATGATGCGGCTGCCAGCCGCGCCGCGCGTGCAGGCATCCGCATTCTTCGAGTCCGGAAAGAAACGCGTGATCGACGAAAGGATTGTCGTTGGGCAGCAGCGCATTCCACGCGGCTGCGTCGATTTCGCTCAGGCGTTGATGGGCGCGCGCGGTCAGCGACGCCGGCATGCTGTCACCACGTTCCCTCGCGCACGACGCCGACTTTGTCGAGGAATTTTTCCGCATCCAGCGCGGCCATGCAGCCGGCGCCGGCCGAGGTCACCGCCTGGCGATAAACCTGATCGGCGACATCGCCCGCGGCGAACACACCGGGAATGCTCGTTTCCGTCGCGTTGCCTTCGAGGCCCGCCTTGATCTTGATGTAGCCGTTGTTCATCGCGAGCTGTCCTTCGAACAGCGCCGTGTTCGGCGTGTGTCCGATGGCGATGAAAAGCCCGCTGACTTTCACGTCGCGCGACGAAGAATCCTGGATGCCTTTGAGACGCACGCCGGTCACGCCGGAATCATCGCCGAGCACTTCGTCGACCGCGTGATTCCACACGATCTCGACGTTGCCGGATTGCTGTTTCGAGAACAGTTTGTCCTGCAGGATTTTCTCGGCCTTGAACTTGTCGCGACGATGCACGACCGTCACTTTCTTCGCGATGTTGGACAGATAAAGCGCTTCCTCGACCGCCGTGTTGCCGCCGCCGATCACGGCGACATCCTGATCGCGGAAGAAAAATCCATCGCACGTCGCGCACGCCGAGACGCCCTGGCCTTTGAATTTTTCTTCGGACGGAATGCCGAGATATTTCGCCGTCGCACCCGTCGCGATGATCAGCGCGTCGCAGGTGTATTCGCCGCTATCGCCCTTCAGGCGAAACGGACGTTGCTGCAATTCCGCCGAATGGATGTGATCGAAAACGATATTCGTGTTGAAGCGCTCGGCATGACGCTGCATGCGTTCCATCAAGCCCGGACCTTGCAACCCTTCGACATCGCCCGGCCAGTTGTCGACTTCCGTCGTGGTCATCAACTGACCGCCTTGCTGCAGGCCGGTGATCAGCAACGGCTTGAGATTCGCGCGCGCCGCATAGACCGCAGCCGTGTACCCGGCCGGTCCGGAACCGAGGATGATCAAGCGCGAATGCGTCGTTTGGGTCATGTATAATCTCGATGGTTTTGCGGCCGGAAAAAGTTGATCCGCGCACGTCGCGCGAAGCGATTTCGGACGCAAGAATGGGGCGTAACGCACCACGAATCAAGGTAGCGAACGGCGTGTGCCGTTCGTGTGAATCGTAACAACTTCGCACTGAATTGACCTAGGAGTGCTTCATGCGTATCGGTGTTCCTTCCGAAACCAAAACCCTCGAAGGGCGCGTCGCGCTCGTGCCCGCCGCCTGCGCCGATCTGGTGCGCCGCGGCCACGAGGTGTATGTGCAGGAAGGCGCGGGCGTGAAGAGCGGTTTCTCCGATGACGAATACCGCCGCGTCGGCGTGCGTCTCGCGCCGACGGCGAAGAAGCTGTACGAAGTCGGCGAACTGATCGTGAAGGTGAAGGAGCCGATCAAGGGCGATCTGAAACTGCTGCGCAAGGATCATCTGCTGTTCTGCTACCTGCATCTCGCGCCGGAGCCGAAACTGACCAAGGAACTGCTCGACATCGGCCTGACCGGTATCGCGTTCGAGTCGGTCGAAGAAGCCGATGGCTCGCTGCCGCTGCTGGCGCCGATGTCGATCATCGCCGGACGTATCGGCGTACAGGTCGGCACGCACTATCTGCATCAGCCGATGCACGGCAAAGGCAAACTCCTCGGCGGATTGCCGTCGACGGAGCGCGGCAAGGTCGTCGTACTCGGCGCGGGCGCGGCGGGCGGCAACTCCGCGGCGCTGGCTGCGGCCGGTGGCGCGAATGTGGTGGTGTTCGACAAGCGACCGGATCGCCTCGCGCAGATGATGGCGCTCGGCACCAACGTCACCGCGCTGTATCCGTACGAAGAATACGTCGCGCGCGAAGTGGCGACGGCCGATCTCGTCATCGGCGCCGTCCTGATCCCGAGCGCGAAAGCGCCGCACGTGGTGACGCGCGACATGGTGAAATCGATGGAACCCGGTTCCGTGCTCGTCGACATCTCCATCGACCAGGGCGGCTGCTTCGAAACATCCAAACCGACCACATGGGCCGAGCCGACGTATGTCGTCGATGGCGTGACGCACTTTGCCGTCACCAACATGCCGGGCGCCGTTCCGCAGACGTCTTCACAGGCCATCTGCGCGGCGATCCTGCCGTACGTGCAGCGTCTGGCGGGCGACAAGAAGTGGAAGCAATTACACGTCGCTGTCGAAAGGCGTGAACGTCGAAAACGGCAAAATCGTCCATCCCGCGCTCAAGGGCATGAAACTGTAATAGAATCAGATTTCTGGCGCGATAACTTCAAGTGAATTCACGTGGTGGCGCGCAAACTCGAAAGTAAAACCTCGATCGACGCGGGCGAAGCCATGCAACGTCGCCTGCGCGAGGCCGCGTTCCTTCTGCTCGCGCCGGTCGCAGCGTACGTGTTGCTGTGCCTGATCACGTACGACAACGGCGATCAGGCGTGGTCGCATGTCACCGGCGACGTGCGGCGCGTGCACAACCTCGGCGGCAGCGTCGGCGCCTGGGTCGCAGATATCACGTTCTATCTGTTCGGCTATCTCGCTTACGCCTTCCCTCTGTTGCTGCTGATCTTCGGCTGGACGCTCTTTCGCGGCCGCGAGAAAACCAACCAGTCGCCATTGGAACCGAGCCTGCGGCTGACCGGCGGCGTCGCGTTTTTTATCGCGGGCACCGGGCTCGCGCACATGCACGCATCAGGCGCGACGATCCTGCCCATGGGCGCCGGCGGCGTGCTCGGTTCGCGCATGTCCGAACTGTTGACGCGCGGCTTCGGCCAGCTCGGCGCGAGTCTGTTCCTGCTCGCGATCTTCCTCGTCGCGCTGACGTTCGCGACCGGCATCTCCTGGTTCAAGGTGATGGACAGCATCGGCCGCGGCGTACTCATCGCGGTCGGCTGGTTCGGATCGAATGCGAAGAAGGCCAACGAGATCCGCGTCGCGCGCGCCGCGCGCAGCGAACGCGAGGAAGTGCGCAAGGTCGAGACGGTCAAACAGTCCAAACGCGAACCGATCAAGATCGAACCCGTCGCCGCCATTGTCGAAAAAAGCGAACGCGCCGAACGCGAACAGCAGATTCCGCTGTTCTCCGGCATCGCCGATTCGGATCTGCCGCCGCTCTCGCTGCTCGATGAGCCGAAACAGCAAGTCAAAGGCTATTCCGAAGAAACGCTCGAAGCGCTGTCGCGCCAGGTCGAACTCAAGCTCAAGGATTTCCGCATCGACGCGCAGGTCGTCAGCGCGCATCCGGGTCCGGTCATCACGCGTTTCGAATTGCAGCCTGCGCCCGGCATCAAGGGCAGCCAGATCAGCAACCTCGACAAGGACATCGCGCGCGGACTTGTCGGTGATCAGCGTGCGCGTGGTCGATGTGATTCCGGGCAAATCGGTGATCGGCCTGGAAATTCCGAACGTCAGCCGCGAGATCGTTTATCTCTCGGAAATCCTGCGTTCCGAACGCTACGACTGCGATCAAATCGCCGCTGGCGCTCGCGCTCGGCAAAGACATCGGCGGCCGTCCGACCGTCGTCGATCTGGCCAAGATGCCGCATCTGCTCGTCGCCGGCACCACGGGTTCCGGCAAATCGGTCGCGCTCAACGCGATGGTGCTGAGCCTGTTGTACAAGGCCACCGCGCGCGATGTGCGCATGATCATGATCGATCCGAAGATGCTCGAGCTTTCGGTGTACGAAGGCATTCCGCATCTGCTCACGCCGGTCGTGACCGACATGAAAGAAGCCGCCAACGCGCTGCGCTGGTGCGTCGCCGAGATGGAGCGCCGCTACAAGCTGATGGCCGCGGTCGGCGTGCGCAATCTCGCCGGCTTCAACAAGAAAGTGAAGGACGCCGAAGACAGCGGCCGTCCGATTCCCGATCCGCTGTTCAAGCGTCCGGAAAACACCACCGAACCCGTCGTCGTGCCGACGCTCGATCCGCTGCCGTACATCGTCGTCATCATCGACGAATTCGCCGACATGATGATGATCGTCGGCAAGAAGGTCGAGGAACTGATCGCGCGGCTCGCGCAGAAAGCGCGCGCGGCGGGCGTGCATCTGATCCTCGCGACGCAGCGTCCGTCGGTCGACGTGATCACCGGTTTGATCAAGGCGAACATTCCGACGCGCATCGCGTTCCAGGTATCGAGCAAGATCGATTCGCGCACCATCCTCGATCAATCCGGCGCCGAAACGCTGCTCGGCCATGGCGACATGCTTTATCTGCCGCCCGGAACGGCCACGCCGGAACGCGTCCACGGCGCATTCGTCAGCGATGAGGAAGTACACAAAGTGGTCGCGCATCTGCGCAAGCAAGGCAAACCCGACTACATCGAAGGCGTGCTCGGCGACGTGCAATCGCTGGGCGACGGCCGTGTGATCGGCGAGTCCGGTTTGCCCGAAGACACCGAACTGCCGGAAGGCGACTACGACGAACTCTACGATCAGGCCGTGCGCATCGTCACCGAATCGCGCCGCGCCTCGATTTCCGGCGTGCAGCGCCGTCTCAAGATCGGCTACAACCGCGCCGCGCGCATGATCGAGCTGATGGAACAGCAAGGCATCGTCAGCGCGCCGCAGCACAACGGCAATCGCGAAGTGCTGGCGCCGCCGCCGCCCGAGCTGTAACGCTGCGTTCAGTCGCTCAAGGACGATAATTCGCGCATGAAAACCCCACTTTTCGCAGGATTGGCGCTTACGTTCGCGTTGATCGCGCCCGCATTCGCCGCCGACACGGCACGCGCACGGCTCGACGCTTTCGCCGGCGGCATCAAATCGATTTCCGCCTCGTTCGAGCAGCAGATTTTCGCCAACAAGAGCAAAGGCAAGATCACGCAAGGCACGCTCGCGCTGAAAGCGCCGCGTCTTTTCCGCTGGGAAACGACGGCGCCGACCAAGCAACTGATCGTCGCCGACGGCGAAAAAGTCTGGATCTTCGATCCCGATCTCGAACAGGTGACCGTGCGTTCGCAAGGCACCGAGGAAGCGCACAGCCCGCTGACCGTGCTCACCGATCTTTCGCAACTCGATCGGGATTTCACCGCGAGCGAGCAGGGCGATCACGACGGTCTGACCTGGCTGCGCCTGAAATCGAAAGACAAGGAACCACAGTTCGACTACTGCGATCTCGGCTTCGATGCTAAAACGCTCGTGCGCATGCGCTTCGAAGACACGCTCGGCAACACCACCGAAATCCGTTTCGCCGACTGGCAGCGCGATCCCAAACTCAAACCCGACGCGTTCACGTTCACGCCGCCGAAAGGCGTCGACGTCATCGGCGATCCGACGCCTGCCGCGCAAGCGTTTCCGATCAAGAACTGAGCCGTCGTAAGATCGGACGATGGCACGCCGCAAAACCGCCCATCCGACGGCCGAGCTATTCGCCGAATCCGACGCGCTGAAACCGCTCGCCGAGCGCATGCGCCCGCGCACACTCGACGAGATCGTCGGCCAGCAACGATTGGTCGGACCCAACGCGCCGCTGCGCCGCGCGATCGAGGCCGGCAACATCTATTCGATGGTTTTGTGGGGACCGCCCGGCTGCGGCAAAACCACGCTCGCGTTATTGCTCGCGAAATATGCGGATGCCGAATTCCGCGCGATTTCCGCCGTGTTGTCAGGAATCGCGGACGTACGCGAAGCGCTCGCCGAAGCGCAAACGCGTTTCAATCAAGGCATCCGCTCGGTGTTGTTCGTCGACGAAGTCCATCGATTCAACAAGTCGCAGCAGGACGCGTTTCTTCCGCACATCGAAAAAGGCGTGATCGTCTTCGTCGGCGCGACGACGGAAAATCCGTCGTTCGAGTTGAACTCCGCGTTGTTGTCGCGATGCCGCGTCCACGTGATGGATGCGGTTTCCGTCGACGCGATCGTCGACGCGTTGCGCCGCGCGCTCGCCGATCCGGAGCGCGGACTCGGCAAGCGCAACATCACGATCGGCGACGACGCGTTGCGACTCATCGCACAAGCCGCCGACGGCGATGTGCGCCGCGCGCTGACGCTCCTCGAAATCGCTGCCGACGTGGCGACCGACGGCATCGTCGACGAATCGACGCTGACCCAAGTCCTCGCCGACCGCACGCGCCGCTTCGACAAAGGCGGCGAGCAGTTCTACGACCAGATTTCAGCGCTGCATAAATCGGTGCGTTCGTCCGACGCCGACGCCGCGCTGTACTGGTGCATGCGCATGATCGACGGCGGCGTCGATCCGGCGTACCTCGCGCGGCGTCTGACGCGCATGGCCATCGAAGATGTCGGTCTCGCCGATCCGCGCGCGCTGCAGATCGCGCTCGAAGCGTGGGACACCTTCGATCGTCTCGGTTCTCCGGAAGGCGAACTCGCGCTCGCCGAAGTCGCGATCTATCTCGCGATCACCGCCAAGAGCAATGCCGCCTACGCGGCGTTCGGCGAAGTGCGCGATGTCATCGCGAAAACCGGAACGCTCGACGTGCCCATGGCATCGCGCAATGCGCCGACCAAGTTGATGAAAGGGCTCGGCTACGGCAAGGACTATCAGTACGACCACAACGTCGAAGGCGGCATCGCGTTCGACCAGCAACTGCTACCCGACGCGCTGATCGGCCGCGAGTTCTACCAGCCGACCGAGCGCGGCATGGAAGCCAAAATCGCCGAGAAGCTGCAAAGTATACGCGCCGCCCGCGCGCAGGCCCTGCAAGGACAAACGCGACGCCGCCAAACGACTAGCGCGGGTGCAAGAGCTGCGCAAGCCGCGATAATCCGCGTTCTCCACCGAACCAGGATTCACCATGCTCGATCCGGCCCTTCTGCGCGGACAACTCCACGATGTCGCCGACCGTCTGAAGACGCGCGGCTACGTGCTCGAACCGTGGCGATCGAACGGCTCGAAGCGCAGCGCAAAGCCGCGCAGACCGAAACGCAGGAACTGCAGAACCTGCGCAACACGCGTTCGAAAGCGATCGGCAGGCCAAGGCGAAAGGCGAGGACCCCGCGCGTCTGATGGCTGAGGTCGCCGGCATCGGCGACAAACTGAAGGCCAACGAGCAGCAGCTCGCCGAGATCCAGTCGCGCATCGCCAACATCGCGCTCGGCATTCCGAATCTCGCCGACGCATCGGTGCCGCAGGGCAAGGACGAAAGCGAAAACGTCGAACAGAAGAAGTGGGGAACGCCGCGCACGTTCGAATTCGCGCCGAAGGATCACGTCGAACTCGGCGCGCGCAACGGCTGGCTCGATGGCGAAGCCGCCGCGAAACTTTCCGGCGCGCGCTTCACCGTGCTGCGCGGCGGACTGGCGCAACTGCATCGCGCGCTCGCGCAGTTCATGCTCGATCTGCACACGCGCGAGCACGGCTATCTCGAGTGCAACGTGCCGCTGATGGTGAACGCGGAAACGATGCAGGGCACCGGGCAGTTGCCGAAATTCGAGGATGATCTGTTCGCGATCGCGGGCGAGCGTGCGTCGCTATCTGATTCCGACCGCCGAAGTTTCGCTGACCAATCTCGTCGCGAACGAAATCGTGCCCGCCGATCAGCTGCCGCTGCGCATGACCGCACACACGCCGTGCTTCCGCGCCGAAGCCGGCAGCTACGGCAAGGACACGCGCGGCATGATCCGTCAGCACCAGTTCGAAAAAGTGGAACTGGTGAGCATCGCAAAACCGTCCGAAAGCTTCGACGAACACGAACGCATGACGCGCTGTGCGGAAAAAGTGCTGGAGAAACTCGAACTGCCGTATCGCCGCGTGCTGCTGTGCACGGGCGACATGGGTTTCGCGGCGGCGAAAACGTTCGATCTCGAAGTCTGGTTGCCGTCGCAGAATACGTATCGCGAGATTTCGTCGTGTTCGAACTGCACGCGATTTCCAGGCGCGACGCATGCGGCGCGCGCTGGAGAAATCCGGAAACCGGCAAGAACGAACTCGTGCACACGCTCAACGGTTCGGGCACCGCTGTCGGCCGCGCGCTCATCGCGGTGATGGAGAACTACCAGAACGCGGACGGCACCATCACGATCCCGACCGCGCTGCGTTCGTACATGGACGAGAAAGACCGCATCGAGTAGTCGGCACATTCGCCGGATAAGTCCGGTTAGAATTGGTATACCGGTTTCGGTATCGAACGATGAGGCGAGCGATGCAGGACCTCAACGATCTGTACTACTTCTCGATCGTCGTCGAAAAAGGCGGCTTCGCTGCGGCGGGGCGCGCGCTCGATATCCCCAAATCGCGACTGTCCCGGCGCATCGCGCAACTGGAAGAACGGCTCGGCGTTCGCCTGATCCAGCGCTCGACACGCCGCTTCGCCGTCACCGATGCCGGCCAGCGTTTCTACACGCATTGCCAGACCGTGATCGCTGAAGCGCAGGCCGCCGAAGACGCCGTCGCGCATCTCACCTCCGAACCGCGCGGGCTGGTGCGCATGAGTTGCCCGGTGTCGATCACGCAAAACGTGCTGTCGATGATCCTGCCGGAATTTCTCGCCGACGTATCCGCAAATCAAACTGATGGTGTTGTCGACCAACCGACGCGTCGATCTCATCAACGAGAATGTCGACATCGCCATCCGCGTGCGCACCAAGCTCGATACCGACGCCGATCTCGTCGTGCGCTCGTTCGGCCGCAGCCGTTCGGTGCTGGTCGCGAGTCCGAAATATCTCGACGCGCATGGCCGTCCGGAATCGCCGGACGATTTGCGCAAGCTCGACACCATCAGCATCGCCGAGTCCGAAACGCAGACGTGGGAACTGCTCAACGCCGACAACGTCGAATTCCGCCTCGATCATCGTCCGCGCGTGATGTGCGGCGATTTCCCGATGACGCTGGCGAGCGCCGTCAGCGGACTCGGCGTCGCGTTTCTTCCCGAAACCGTCTGCACCGCCGCGATCGACAAGGGCGAACTGGAAATCATCCTGCCGGCATGGAGCCCGCCGCAGGGCATCGTCCATTGCGTATACCCGTCGCGGCGCGGACTGCTGCCGTCCGTGCGCGCCCTGATCGACTGGCTTGCCGAGCACATGCCGTGCGTCGTCGAAAGCCGGATCATTTGAAGCGCGTCGCGCTATAATCGCGCCGCGACGCGCAATGCGCCGCAATTTCCACAATGCAAATCACCGGAAGCGTGGCCGAGCGGTTTAAGGCACCGGTCTTGAAAACCGGCGAAGGCGCGAGCCTTCCGTGAGTTCGAATCTCACCGCTTCCGCCAAAATCAATCACTTAGCTCTTGACACCGAGTTCTGATTCGGTTCCGATGTCCCGCGTTGGGACATTTTGGGACAGAGCGTGGCCACTTTCGAAAGGCGTGTGGGAAAGAGCGGCAAAGTGACGTGGCGAGCGAAAGTTCGTCGACTGAGCGGTCCGTTTGTCACCCAGTCGTTCGCAAAGAAATCTGACGCTGAAGAGTGGGCGCGCAGCATCGAACATCGCATCGACGTCGGTGATCACGTTCCGTCCAGCGAAGCAAGAAACGGACGCTGTCCGACGTGATCGACCGATACCTCGAAGTCACTCTTCCGCGCGCGAAGCATCGCAAGAACGCCGACGAGCAAACGCGACTGCTTGAAGTGTGGCGGGCCGAGCTTGGTCGCGTGCCACTTGCCAAGCTGACGCCGTCCGTCCTTGCAGAAGCGCGCGACAAGCTCGCAGAGCGACGCAATCGGGCTGGCAAACCTTTGTCGGGCGCTACAGTCAATCGCCACCTGACGGCGCTCTCAGGCGTCCTGCGTGTAGCAGTGCGCGAATACGGCTGGCTTACGCGCAATCCGGTCGCGAACGTCACCAAGCTTCGAAGACAGAAAGGGCAGGGAGCGCTTCCTTAGCGACGCAGAACGCATCCGGTTGATCGATGCGTGCAAGGAGTCGGACTTCGCCGCGCTTTTGCCGATCGTTCAACTGGCGCTCGCTACGGGCGCGCGAAAGGGCGAGCTTCTTTCGCTGCAGTGGACGTCCATGGATCTTGACCGCCGTACGATCCGGTTTCTCGGATACCAAGAACGGCGAGTCACGCACTGTGCCGTTGGCGCCGACGGCGATAATGACGATCAAGGCGTGGCGTCAGAGCCGGTTGCCAGTCGGCAACGTATTTCCAGACTGCGACGCACTCGTCGATATCGCGTTTCGAGCTGCGCGAGAGAAAGCGCGCTTGGGCGACTTCCGTTTTCATGACCTCAGCCACTCCGCGGCAAGCTACCTCGCGATGTCCGGCGCCTCACTCATGGATATCGCCGCGATCCTCGGACACAAAACTCTCGCGATGGTGAAGCGCTATTCGCATCTCAGCGAGCAACACACGACTGCGGCCGTCGACAGAATGGCCGAAAAGTTTCTCAAGGATTCCGGCTGACACCGGAGTAAAGCGGCGGGCCTGGGTGTTGACGACCACTCAGGCTCGCCTAACCACTAACGTTAGGAGCAACGAAAATGGCTAAGACAAGTGTAACGGTTGATCTGAAGAAACAAGAGCACGAAGATTTGTTAGCTGCCAAAGAGGCGGCCGACAACCTGACTAAGATGTACGGCGTTCGCATCGGTGCACTGGAGACGTATATGTCTGCCGCCGATCGCCTCACTTGGCGTCTAAGCCAGGCCGACGCCCTGCTCACGGTTGCAACGGCCTTCGGTGCAGAAACATTCCACAACTTTACGCAATCGATTAAGGACAACTACTTGTCGGCAGTGCAGAACCTGGTATCTGCGGCACATGCTGACGCGACGGCGTGGGCAGAGGAGAGGACAGCAAAATGACGCCTGTCCAATATCTCGATGATTTGCTCACTCGTCGCTACTCCGCCGTCTGTCTCAATGCAGATCGCCAACTCACCGCGGCTGCTCGTGCGGTCGATCGTGCAGCGATTCTCGAACGTGCGTCACGTGAAATGGAACTTGTGCGCGAATGCCAGACCGTGATCGCGCGTTGCGGCCTAGGTGGTAGTCACCATGGCTAAGAAAAAAAATGGACTGAGTCCGAAAGATGCCGCGCGCTCGGAAGCTTTAAATGGCGCATCACTGGCGTTGCACAATGCGTTGGCCATCAGCGACGTTTTCTGCTTCGCCGATAAGATCTCTGAAGAAGTCGACGATAGAACGATGGAGACGCTTGCGTGGCATTTGAACACGCTGCTACGTGAAGCTAAGAGTTTCATCGATTCACCCGATGCCTGGGGACGAGAGGAACGCCGCATTGCTAGTACTTTGAAAGCGGAGACAACCGAATGAACGCCGAATACTACGAAGCGATGGCTGGACACATGGCGTTTCTCAAGAAGATTCACATACGTGAGATGCGAAAGATCGAACGCGCCTACAAGAATCCGGCGCCTGTAATTTGCGCGTGCTGTCGACGTAAGATGGCCGAGAAGCACAGAATCATTCCTACGGAACGTCCCGTGTTGCGTGCGGTGAAGTGAAGAGCAGTACTTCAAAGACAAGCATGGTCACGTTGCCGGTGGCCAAAGAAGGCGACGATTTCGTGATCATCGCGGGATCGTTGACCTTTCGTGAGAGGAGCGTGTTGGACCTCGCTCTAGCAGTGCGCATGGAGATGCGCATCGAGAAGTTTCGTTTCCTCTTGCCCGATGGAACGACGGCGGACCACGATTTCAGCAAGGAACACCGCTACCCAAACAGCCGCGGCTAGCCCGACGGGGCGAACGTAGCGTTGCTCACGCTACTGCCGCGGTTTCTTTCGAGCGCGCCGGAGCAAGCGCATGCCACGAAAGAAAATCGGACGTCAAGCCGCTCGTGTGCGCGCCGATCCACAAATGTTGTCGCGCGATTTAGCTCGATACGAAATGGATCCGAACGCGTTGCGTGAGTTCGCAGAAGTCGCTTGCGCGATCGCAAACTCATTCGAAACATCGTCCCGCAATCGATGATCTGCGCTCTGCAGCACGCGACATCGCCGCAAGCCTGAATCACGCCGTGGTGCAGATCGAAAAGCTTCGGCACCGCGTGCCTAAGCTTGATGCGATAAAGCAGACGTCCGTTCTCACGACCGCAAACAGGGACGCTGATTTTCTCGATCGCTTGCTTGAAACGATGGCGGCGTTTGCCACTGCGGCCGGGTCTGTATCCCCGAGCCCGAAACGATTCGGCAAAGTCGTGGTCGGCATGTGAAGTTGCGAGGCTGGGTTCCGGCTACACAACTTGCGCTCGCTTGGCTAAGAGCGTTCGGGGAACTACCAAAAGCATCAAACTCGTCGCCATTTGTACGGAGCGTGCGATACCTCCTTCCAGCATTCGGTAGCGAATTTTATTCGCCAAGACAGGAGCACTTTGCGCGCCGCGCTCAAAATGTTCAAGTTTGACATTGCAACAAATAAGCCCTCGCGAGCGCAGAGCTTATTTGGTTGGGCTGGACCTTGTCGCAGTAGTAAATAGCATCGCCCAGCGATGGGCGGTCGGCAGACAACCGTCGCCGCCTCATGAAATTGAGAATCGACGTGGAGAATAATTCTCAGCAATCTGAATACACGCGCAAGAAGCAATTTCTCGCCGAGAACCCGGACTACAGTCCGGGCTGGCTCAACGATATCTGCATACACGCCGACAGCAACGGATGTAAGCTGCCGGCGCGATTTTGCGCGTAAGGCAGGAAGGTGCCTCGCCGGGGCATCGTGCTCATTCACCGCAAGAAGTTTATCGGGTGCTCGAGGCCAAGAGCCGCAAGGTGGCAGCATGAGTGCCGTCGCCGCGTTGCCATTGCACCGTCGTCTTGCCGACGCGCGCGAGCGATCGAGCACCTTCACGATGTGACCGGAAAGTGGCGCGCATTCGCGCCTACTGTCGTCAACATCGATAGCGCGATCATCCAAGCCGACGCGATCGCGCGCACGCTTCGTGAATTGCGTCCGGTGATCAAAGCCGAGTTCGAATCCCATGGTCCGGAGGCCGCGTGATCCATGCCTCCCAATCCCCAGACACGACAAAGCCCGGGTGGCTCCGGGCTTGTCGATAACGCAATTACTCGTGTGTACGGTTCGAATTTTAGCGGCGCTGATGTCGTCGCGCAACGTATGCCACGGTTTCGTCGCTACGGTGAATCGTATCGCGGACCGTGTCCTGCTTGTGATGATCGCAAAGACGCTCTGTCGTGGCGTGACGGCGACAACAACGCGACGCTCCTGCACTGCTTTAGGAACGGATGCGCGCCGAAGCGATCCTCGCCGCGCTAGGTTTACGCTGGTGCGATGTACAGCCGCCCCGCACGTGGCCGCTGAACGCCGAAGAATCTCGCGCTCACCGCAAAGCGATTCGCGAACACGCCTGGTCCGCTGCGTTGTCAACAGTCGCCTTTGAGGCAAAGGTTGCGGCGATCGGCGCGCGCACGATCATCACAAAATGGTTTCTGACGAAGGAAGATTACGAGCGCCTTGCACTCGCGGTCGCTAGACTCGATCAGGCAGCGGAAATTCTTTGTCGCGCTGACGCTTGGCGTCCGGAGGTTCGCTGATGGACGGAATCGAGCAGCAGGCGCAGCAAGAATCCATTCGCGAACAGCACGGTGCGCACGACCAATGCTCGCACCTCCAAAACGCGTATCGACTGAAGGAACACTTCGGCGATGAGCTTTTGTACGTCGAGGGCATTGGATGGCACACGTGGTCGCCGCCGTGGCGCGCTGACGATCTGGGTGCCACACGCCATGCGTTTTCGCTCGGCAAAATCATAGCGGCAGAAGCGGGAGCTATGGGCGAATGGGTAGCCCGCGCCAAATCGAAAGAAGAACGCGACCGCCGACAGCAGATGATGGACAGGCGCTTCAAGTGGGCCGGACAAAGCGAGTCCGCGAACTGCATTGCGGCTAGTCTTCATCTGGCACAGCCGCTGTTCGCGTGCAAGGCCGAGGCGCTCGATGCCAATCCGTATCTGTTCGGAATGCCCAATGGCGTGCTCGACCTGAAAACTTCCCGACGTCGGGAACATCGTCGTGCCGATCTGATCACGAAGACCGCCGGATGCGACTTCGATGAGCGAGCCGTAGCACTTACATGGGAAAAGTTCGTCGCCGAGATAATGGGCGACGACGGCGAATTGATCGACTACGTACAGCGACTTTGCGGATATCTCTTGAGCGGCGTCCGCGGCGAGCACCTGCTACCGATATTTTGGGGAGGTGGCGCGAATGGTAAGTCAACGCTTCTCGGCGCGCTCCAGACGATGTTGGGCGAGTACGCGTGTGGCGCGTCGCCGGATCTGCTGATACAGCGGAGCGGAAATGAACACCCAACCGCGATGGCAGACCTGCAAGGCCGACGCTTGGTCGTCGTCAGCGAATCCGGCGAAGCGGGGAGACTCCATGAGGAGCGCGTCAAGCTTCTGACCGGCGGCGACACGATCACCGCGCGACGGATGCGCATGGACTTCTTCACGTTCAAGCCAACGCACCAGCTCATCCTGCAGACAAACCATAAACCGCGCGCGACTGGCACCGACGAAGGACTTTGGCGCCGCGTGAAGTTGGTTCCCTTCAACGTAACGATCCCGGAGGATCGTCGCGACGCGGCGCTACCCGAGAAGCTCAAGGCCGAATTGCCGGGCATATTGGGTTGGGCTTTGCGCGGATGGGTTTGTTATCAGCAGCGTGGTTTCAACTTGCCCGCGGCGATTCGTTCAGCCACAAGTGACTACCGCGACGAGTCAGACCAGCTGGCGGCTTTCGTCTCCGACATGTGCATCGTCAACAACGCGGTCACCGCGATGGCGAAACAGCTGTATGAGGCATACACCAGTTGGTGCGCGGCTGGCAACGAACGTCCGCGGACCCAACGTATCTTCGGCGCGGCACTGACCGAGCGTGGTTATCGCACATTTAAGTTGACCGGCGGCCTGATGAGGTGGCAGGGCATTGGTTTGCTTAGTGGAGCAAGTGGAGGAAGTGGAGCTGATTTCAGTATCTCCGCGCGAGGCAACAAATTCTTACAAGGAGATACCGAAAACCACTCCACTTCATCCACTACCTCCACTTCGGCAAAAGCCTATCGATCGGCGCGGGATGGTGGGACATGAGCGGTCATATCCGCGATTCTTTGATCAACTGGTCAAGCGAAGTTCGTGTGCTCGCGATCGGTTCTTTAATTTCCGCATCCCAGTTGGTCAACAGATTGAACATTCGCTCGTCCGCTCCTGGCTTCAAAATGTGGTCGAAGTCACTTCGCAACGCGCGGAATCGATGTTCGATATCAAGCAGATATTGCGCCTGCCTAACTGTCAGCTTTTGCCACACGAAATCGAAGCGAGCAATCTCCAGCTCAGCCCGACTGATGGCGTTCGAGGCTTCATTGGAGAGACTTTCGCTAGGCGCCCCGCGGTGGTCGAGCACGGATGCGATAACACATGCCTCTATCGCGGGCCGGCAAATCGCCGCGACCAACCAAGCGGCACGCTCAATTTCCTTCTTCCTCTCGCGGTCGTTCCGCCATCCGGGTAGCAGTCCAACCCAAAGAGCAACCGCGGCCGCTGAAAACGTTGCCCACGCGCTCCAATCAACGTGCCACTCGTTCATGGCTGCATATCCCATTCGGATCGTTTCGTCAGTTTACGAGGTCCGCGCATGACCAGAGAAGCGCAATCGGAACCGTTCACCATCGAAGCGATGGACGACACGGAACTTGTGCTGCACTACAAGGCGCTTGGCTGGAATCCTGATGCATTGGGATACGTGAAAGAGACCGATGCTGCTCGATCGTTAGTCGTAAGCCAAAAACACATCTCACGTTGGCGCGAAAACGACTATTTCGATGAAGGAGAATGTAGACGCATTGCCGGCAACTGGCGCTACCTGATTCGAGCGCTTGTGCGCGTGCATGCGGAGCACGGCTAAAAAAGATCGCGGAACTTGGACAGGCTTGGACTGGCGTGGACTGGCTCGACAAGCGCGTGTGGTTTCATGGCGGCATGAACGCCAAAGCAGAAACGACACTCGCACCGACCGCCGAGCAGATCGAGAAATGGATCTCCGACGAACGCCGTCAGCTTCTTGCAGACCCGAACCTGCAGATCAACCTAGAAGGCCAGCGCCTTGCGCCGCTCGAAGCTGCCGACTATGTCGCGCTCAACCGCGTCGAGCAACATCTCAGCGAATGCATTGAGCGCCAAGAGCGCGCGCAGGAACGTATCTCGTTGTTAACTAGGCGCCTGCAGTCGACGCGCGCTACCGACAGTGAGATCGCTGATGCAGCCATTGCCGAGCAAGCAGAAGCATTGCGCGCCGAAGGCATCAAGCTGATCCGTACCGAATATCCGAAAGTCGCGAAACCGCTGATCGCCCTTTTCGAGCGCATGCGGCTAATCGATTCGCAGATCGGCGCACTCAACCGGCAACTGCACGATGGCGACAAGGCAGTCAGCATGCCGAACTCCATCCGCACCATTCCCGAATACTTCACGGAAACCAAAATCCCCAACGGTCGCTGCACGATCGACAGTCCACTGCATCCTCGCCACGGTGCTGCCACTTACCTGAATCGCAATATCGGTGAGCGCTGTTACGCCGGTACAGAGGAACCGGTGCGCCCCACCACCTCACCAAAACGGTGCGGCAGCAACATGCCGCTGATACCGCAGCCGTCGATTCCTGACGCTGTGGTCCTGCCGGGCGTCTGGCCAGCGACGGAGTCGAAGTAATGAAAAGCAACGATCAGCTGTATCAGGTCGGCACGATGACATTCGATCAGGCGCACCGGTCGCATCGGATACCAGCGCATCAACACGCACAAGGCTAGAGACGTGAAGGCACGCGCCGAGAAAGCAGCGCCGATTGACAAGCCGGCAATCGACGAACGCGCTGTAGCCACTGCTCTTCTTAAGGACGCATTCAAGGCAACTCGGAAGTGATCAGCAATGGTCGATGGTCGATCACCGTCAAGCCATGCAGTGACGGCAACAACCATGGCAGCTCCGGTCGTGTCGTAACTCCACTCGAGTTCCTCTTGTTCGGTCGACTCGGATGGCCTTAGAGCGATGACGGGGCAGTTTTGCAAAGTGCACGGGTCCCATTCGGCCACCCCCCATGGCGTCGGGTGACATGAACCGCAGTGGGGCGCTAATTATGACAGTTTTTCCTGACGGGTCGGTAGTTCATCACATGGCAAAACGTGAGACACGCCAGCGGGGATGGCTAAATCGCGAACTCGATGGCGCGTTCGTGTCGATTGTCGCTGCGGGGCATTCGACGGACGACACGTGCAGCCCGTCGGCCGCATCGGTCGCGAAGTCTTCTTCGACTGCGCCGCGGTGCTGGAAGCCGAACGCGAAGCACGCGAGAAGCGTGAAGCGAAGGTCGACGAAGCTGCTGATGCGCGGCGCATGGAAGCCGAGCGCGAAAAGATTCTGCTGACGCGATCGCAGCGTGAAGCGCAGGAAATGAAAAACAAGGCGCTGCGCAGGGAACTGGTGCCGGCGCACGCGATGCGATGGACGTTGGAGCAAGTGTCGAAGCAGCTGACCGCGTTGTTCGATTCGATTCCGATGCGGATCAAGACTGTCGCACCACGCCTGACATCGAACGAGATCAACGGCATCCGCCGCGAGCTAATCCAGATTCAAGCCGTCGCCTCCGAGATAGAGGTGGACCTCAACAAATTGCCACCGGAGCGCAGCCGCTCCATTTCGAGTGAAACGCCATGAGCGAGAACGAAGAGAAAACCGAGTTCCCCGTCGATCGCGAAGTGATCTACGCGGAGATCAAGAAAGGACTGAACTCGCTTCGTCCGAAAGAGGGCGACGCTTTGCAAGGTGACGCGGACGAAAAGCAGGAGCTTCGCTGATGCCCACTCAGACCGAAATTCTTCGATTCATCGTCGAGACCAAGGTAACGACGAACTAGCCGCTACCGCGAAAGCGCTATACGACATCGCGCAGGGTGGAGGTGAAGCCGCACCAAAGGCAGCGGCCTTGCTTGACGAACTCGGTCGACTCGCGGACGTCAGCTCAAAAACCGCCGGCTTGCCGGCGTTGAGGGCGCAACTCCAATCGGTAGGCGACCAGCTTTATTCCGCGAAGGTTCGCGCCGCCGAACTGCAAACCGAATTCGCTGCGACACTCGAACCGACAGCCGCACTCACGCGCAATTACCAGAAGGCGCAGCAAGCGGTCGCCGCGCTCGAACTGCAACAAACGCAGCTCGGCGTCGCGATCAAGACTCACGAGAACGCGCTCGCCGCGGCGGGCATCTCGACGGAGAATCTCGACGCTGCCGATCGACAGCTGCAGGGCCAGATGGCCGCCACTCGCGCGGAGGCATTGAGCCTTGCTGCTGCCCACCGTGAAGCAGCTGCTGCAGGTGAAGCCGAAGCGCTGACGATGACGGAAGTCGCGGAACGCTCGGTGGTACTGCGCTCGGCATTCGAACAACTGAAAGTCGTGCTCGGCACGATCGGCGGATTCCTCGCGCTGGAGGAAGCGAAGAAACAGATCGAGGACATCCTCGCCACCGGCGACAAGTTCAAGAATTTCCAGATCGAATTCGCCAACGCGTTCGGTGGCGCGAAAACAAGGCGCGGAGGCGCTGACCAAGGTCAAGGAACTTGCCGAGCAGACCCGCTCGTTGGACGAAGTCGCGAAAGCTGCATTGCAGGCGCGCAAGGAAGGCTTGGATCCGTTCAACGGCAGCTTGCTTGCGCTGATCAATTCCAACGAACGATACGGCGGCATCGACCGAAGAGCTCAGCGGGCTGATCACAGACTCGGCAAGGCGGTCAACACCGGCGGCATCAGCGCTGAAGCTGCTGACGTCGCTGCAGCAAGCCGGCATTCCGGCCGCGCAACTGCTCGGCGACGCGATCGGCAAGACGTCCGCCCAGATCGTCGGATCTGGCCAAGAAGGGCAAGCTGGGCGCCGACAGCGTACAAACGCTCCATCGATGCACTGAACAAGTCCGGCGCGGACGTCGCCGCGCAGAAGATGCAAACGCTCGGCGCGCAGACGCAGAAGGTGAAGGATGAGTTCGACGATTTCCTCGAACTGATTGCGAAGTCCGGCGCCTATGACTTCGTTGTCGGCAAGCTGAAGGAGATCAACGAAGCGTTCAAGAAAGGTCTCGAAAGCGGAAAGCTGCAGGAAGCGGCGAAGTCGATTTCCGATGCACTGATCGCGCTGGGCAACGCCATCATCGGGGTGACGAAGTTCCTGGTCGACCATCGCGCCGGCATTCTCGAAGCGGCCGAAGCCTATGCGATATTCCGCGGCGCACTGCTCGCGACGAACCTGATCGAAGCCGGTAGTAACTGGGTCAAGCTCACGCTCGCCACCAAGGCGCACACGATCGCGCTGGGTGAGGCAGCGGTTGCACAAGGCACCTACGCCACGGCAGCGAAGTCGGCGGATGCAGCAGCTCTGGCCGCAGCGGCAGGAGGTGGCGGGCTGTCGCAAGCTCGGTTCGCTGATCAGCGCCATCCCGAAGAACATCCTGATCGCAGTCGCTGTCGCCGGCATCGAGAAGGATCTCGAACTCCTCAACGGACATCTACTCAGTCGATCAAGGGCAACAACGAGCTCGCCAAGCAGTACAACGACACGGAAGACGAAATCATCGCCGACCGCGCTGCGCCTGGTCGAGATCTCGCAGGCGTGACGCAACAGCTCAAGAGATTCGCCGACACAGCAGATCGCGAGCGAGGATCAGCTCGCCGGAAAGAACCAGGCAACAGAGTCAGGACGTACATCGATTCGCTGCAAAACGCGACGCGATACTTCGCAGCGCTGCGAGCGCAAGCGCGTGAGAATTCGACTTCAAAACGGCCGATGACGCGACGGCAAAGCTCAAGGCGTTCGGCATCGCGCTGGAGGAAGCGCGGACGCACCTGAAAGATCCTGCCCGACGAGATTCAGGTCGCCTCGAAAAGCGTCGTCGATGTCGCCAACAAGTTCGACGAGCTGCGCGCCAAGGGTGTGGCTGCGACGACGGCGATACAAGGTGCGTTCGACGACATCGAAATCATCGACACCGTCACGGCTTGCAGACGACGATCGACATCATCAAGCAGATGGCGATCCGCGGAACGGAAGCGAAGAACGCCGTTCAGGGTGAACTGGTCGCAGCACTCCAGAAGCTCGACGGAAGCGGACCTGCGCGCCTTCCAGGAGAACGTCAGCAAGAAGCTGCAGGAAGCCACGGGCAACGCGACGGAACTGAAGACGGCGCTCGGTGCTGCGCTACCAAGCCGCGTTGCTCAACGTCGGACTGACGGCCGAACAGGCCGGCGAAAACGTCACGGCGGCCGGTCAGAAAATGATCGGGTCGTTCACCGACGTCGCCACAAACGCCAATGCGTCGGCGCGACAAATCCAGCTCGCCTTCTCCAGCGCACTGAGCAAACTCACCACGAGCGGCGAAGTCGAAGAACTCGAAGGGCAGTTAAAGCAGGCATTCGACGCCGGCAAGCATCTCGGCGGATCAGTTCGCCGCGGGCATGGCAGCGGCAGGTCGCAAGATCGTCGATCTGCAAGCGCAGGCGCTAAGCACTGGCGAAGCGCTGGACGGAATGGGTGTGGCCGGCGAGACCGCCGCGCAGCGCACCTCACTTGCCTGGCAGTCCGCACGCGACGATCTGGCCGCCACGGCGATAAAGATCGCCAGCGACATCACCAACGCGCTCAAAACGGCGTAAAGCGGACGGACTGAAGGCTCAGCTCGAGCAGGTCGAAGCGCAGATTGCGGACTTCGACGCCAAGATCGCAGCGGCCGGCCAACAGTGGCAAGAAGGGATTCGACGCCACAACGAAAGGCGCGCAGCAAGCGGGACAGGCTACAGCCGACGCTGGAAAGTCCGCCGACGCGGCCGCCGAGAAGTACGACCGATTCAAGGACGTCGGTCGAGGAAGGATTCGCGGCGCTGGTAAAGGGCATCGCGGACACGCGCGCAGGCTTTCTATCGCTCTCGGACGCTGCAGCGGAATTCTACGACACGACGCTCAAGAGCGCGTTCGACTTCGCGACCGAATCGGACCGATGCCGGCGCGGGATTCCAGCGCGACGGCCGAGGCGATGGCGGTTGCGGCTGAACGAAACAAACAAGGCGATCGCCAACCAGCGCACGCAGCTCGCGGTGAAGTCGATGCAGATAAACCAGCTCGGCACCGCGTCGCACCAGTCGCTCGGAAGCTTTGGTGAAGACGCGGACAAGGCATCCGCGCGAAGATGTCGGCACTTGCTGATCTGATCAAGGAGGGCAAATACCAAGCGGGCCTACTCGGGCAAGCAGACTTGGCGCCGCTGCAACAGGCACTCGAAGCCGCAGCACAACGTGCACAGCAGCTCGCCCAGCAAACGCGGCAGGACATCGATGCGTTCAACCAACTCGCCCAATCGGCACAGGACGCGCTCGATCAAGAGGAAGGGAATCAAGGCAGTCTCGAGGACCGTCGTCACCAGAAAACGCTTAAGGACTTGCAGGACGCGGCCAAAGCAGCGGGCAAGCTGAACTCGGATACGTACCTGCAAGCCGTCGCGGACGAAAACAAACTGCACGAACTGAAACTTCAGCACATCCGAGAACAGCAGGACGCGCAGAACAACTCGGGTTCAAGCAGCAGTGGATCGTCGCCATCGAAATCGAGTGCAACCAAAAGCAACGGTGGAATCGGCAGCGGCGGATCAGGCAGCGGATCTGGTGGCGCAGCGATCGGCGGTCTCGCACCGATTCACATTCATGTCGACGGTCAGCAGCAGACCAAGGATGGCGACTTCTATGGCACGGGTGCCGCAGCGCAGATGCTCACGGACATCCTGCGCGCGAAGGCGAACTCGATATGAGCAAGCGGCCGCAATTCCGATATCGGAATACCGACGAGCTCGCGCAGGCGATCGTCTCGCTGGCGTCTCTAATCAAAAATGAAGCGTGGGTCGCTGAGCATCGGGAAGCAAGCGGTACGACGATGCTTGAGCGTCTACAAGGCTGCGCGCGCGTGGCAATGGACGACCACGCGGCCGAAACGTTCGTACACCAGGTGTTGGCGTATATCGCTGATGCTTCGACGTTCGAGCAAGCCTAAGCTTACGGTTGTGCGGTCGGAATCGGCGGATGTGCTTCGATAGCCAAGTACATTCCAAGCGCCGCCATGAGCAGCGCCCACAATCGCGGCGACCAGAACGGCCCTTTGTTCGATCGAGCGCGCGCACCGCAATGCGGGCAAGCCCATGCACGCGTACTCATCTGCCCACCGCATTCATCGCACTTGATCAAGGCCACGTTGCTCTCCTGTTCCGAATACGATGCGGCCACATGTGCCGACCTGTGGCGATTCATTCCGCCTTTGCGTCTGCGCCATGCTCCGACAGCTGCGCGCCGAACCAGCGATGTATTGCTGTCACGATTCGGATGTTCGCGCCCTCGAAAATGATCTTGCCGCCGTTCGGCGCGTCGGCATAGCTTACCTTCAGGCCTTTCGCATCAGCCGATAGTTCCGCCAAGCCAGGCATGGTCGCGCCATGCAAGTGCGCTGGGTCGCCGAAGTCACCCTTTGCAAACTCCTCAGCCTCGTGTGCGAGATGCATGCGGATCATCTTGATTTGATCGACCGAGGCGGGCTCGCGCGCTTCAACCCGCTGCTCGCCACCGTCCTCAGTCATTTTGAAGATGTGGACAGTCTTCGACATGTCGAAGGGCATCACACCATGTGAGGCGTCGTGGACGTGCTGCTGAGTTGTTTGCGCCGGTGCCGGAACGGGAACTGCGGCGAGCATGGCGAGGGCAAGAAGCAAACCCTTGCGCCAGTCGCGTTCAATTTGAGCGGAGTAGCCCATAGGAGAAAAGCATACAAACAATGGGGCCAAATATTCCACCGCGCGGAAAACTTTTCCTCTGCGCGTGGCACGGGTAACCGTCTCAAGGGCCGGTACAACCCTTGCTCGATGAGAAGTTCGGAGGTGGCTTATGGAAGAGCAAGTCTTCAGAGATCGGCTGAAGAAGTCGATCGAAGAGTCGCGACGGCTCAGGAAAGCTGGACGAGCCGCTTCTGGCGAGGCCAGGCGCTTGATCCGGGCGGCTTGGGAAACACTTGCTCAGTTGCGGGAGACACTCAACCACCTAAAGGATCCGAATCAAGAGTCCGGCTGCGAGCGAGAGACGACAAGGATGTGGCAAGACGATAGATCGTCGCGACCGGTGAGACGCCGCCGACTATCCTTCTGGCATGGACCGAGAATCAGCCGAGCAGTGGAACGCTGAGCACCCGAAGGGAACGCTGGTCAGCGTGAGCCTGCGCATCGGAGAGACGATTTCGGCACCGACCGGGACTCACGCGCAGCAATGGGGCAATCTCACGCTGCGCGATTAAGAATTGTCGTCAATCCGTGATCTTAAAGCGCACGCCAAATGCAGTGCGAAAGAAACCGTGTCCTTCCGGAATTAGCTGCTTGCCGTCCGGCGCGAAGAATTTGGCGGGCGACAGGTATTTGATACCGCCGTTCGCAGTTTCGACGAAAGTGGAATCTTGGCGCTCGATCAAGATCACGCGTCGACCGGCCAAATCTATCGCTTGTCGTTTTCGTTCGTACATAACTCAGGATACGTAAAACGGAGTCATTCTGTGTCATCGCTGAGCCCTCTTTTTTGCGGATGGGCGGATCGATGGCGCGCCACGTGCAGTAGCGCTCAACATGAGACGTGGATTTGTTTTGCTTTTGGTCGAGGATGATCCGACCCTCGGCCCGATAACGGCCGAGGCACTTGAGATTTTTGGGCATGCAACCACGCTGGCTCCAAGCGTCGCTAGCGCTTTCCGCGAACTGTGCGATGGAGATTTCGACGCGATCATCCTCGACCTTGGGCTAGGCAACGAGAGAGGAGAAACCCTTATCGAAAACGCCCGCGACGCCGGTATGCGCGTGCCAGAGGTGGTAGTTCTCTCGGCTCTGCCCATGGACGTACTCCGCAAGACGCAGAAGTCACTAGCCGCATGTGGAGTACTACAAAAGCCGATCACGCCTGAGGATTTGGCGGCTGAATTGGAGCGGTGTATTCCGGTCAGCGCAGCCGATCGAGCAATTCGCGCATCGCCTTAATTTGCCCTGTCGTCGCGTTACCGTGCCCGTTTTCTAGGGCAAACTGCAAGATGATCCGCACAGGCCCCGAGCCATGTTCAATGGAAGTCAGCATGGCCCAATCGGTGTAAATCCTGCGATGGACCGGCTCATCGACGAAGACACGAATCTCCCGATGGAGATCATCCTTTTCGATCCGCGCGAACACTTCCGTAATTGCTTCGGAAGAACCCTCGATGACCTGCGCGAACTGTCGGCTATCAAATACGAGCAAACCCGTTACGCCTACTGTCTCGTTAAAACGTTGCGCCCCATAACCTACGCGCAGCAATTCATCTTGGCTTAGTTCCCGAGTTGCAGTACTGATATAAGCGAGCGTACGCAACGCAGTCATTGCTAGCCCGCCTTGCGAATACTTTCAGCTTGGCCGACGACCGTGAATGGCTCGTTCGTACTAAGGCACCGCACCACTCTGTCCGATAGGCGCTCGTAGCGTCGCCCTTGCGTGTCGAATAGGGCGTATTCCTTCGACGCTGTGATATAGCGACCAGCCACTTTCGATGATTTCACGTATGAGCGTTCAATGACGACGCGTGATTCGCCCGTGGAGGTGCTTTGGATATCGTAGCTGACGGTTCTGGAACTGGCCCTTGCCACAAGGATTCCTCCGTGAAAAACGAGCGGGAGTATACCCTCGCATCGGTACATTTAAATGTCGCGAGCAACGCACCGGCAAGCTTCCGGCGACGGCGAACGCTTCTAAAGTCGCCGTGTTGACAGGTCTGCTACGCTCGCAGGATTGGCTCGGGGAGAATCAATGTCGCACAAAAGCGCTCAGAACCAGATCGCGGTAATCAGTGCGAAAGGTGAGCGTGCGACGGTGCTTGCTGTGCCAAATCCAATGGTGGCGCGACAAGACGGCATCGAACCCGAGCTGGTTTATGGAATCAGCGGTTTAGCGGTGGACAAGATCTCCGAGAATCAGTTTCGCGATTTTCAAGGGACGGTCTGGACCGCGGACCCATCGCCCAAAAAGATTGAAACACTCTGATGGAACGCTCCGACGTTGAACGGCTTCTGGCTCAGGTGCAAGAACACGTAACCCAGTGCGAAGCCATCGTGGAGCGACAGAGGTCGGTGCTCGCTGGGTTGGAAAGAGACGGCGCATGACACAGATATTGCGTCAGCACTTCTCAATCAGTTCATCGCAACGCTGGCGATTTTTATGGCAAATCGAGATCGACTTCGCAAACTACTGGCGCCGACGCTTTAAGCAAGGACATGCAAACCGACGCGATGCTCCCGTCGTCCACTGGTCAGAGCTTCCGCTGCGGGTGGGACCAAGCGATGTTGGAAACAGCTACCAGTATACAAACTCGACAACGCGACCATCATAGCTACTAAACGCCTCTTGCAACGCTGCGCGTATGCTAGTGCGTATCGCTTCTCTCGCAGCCCTTGAGTGCACTCTCATATCTGCCAGAATGTGGAAGTGCGGCCGTTCCTGCGCGCCGTAGGGCAGCAGCCGTATGCTTTTGTCCGGGAACAGTCCGTGGATAATTGTCTCGAGTTCTGCCCTGCTCGCGCGCGACGCAATCCCTCCAAGGTCAGACCAATCGTCGTGAACTCTACCGGCGAGTTCACGTTCACTGTCGTACATCGAAAGGTCGGCCTTGAGCGACTGTACTCGTTGCTCCATTGCGGCCCAATCATTTCGCAACGTCACCAAGTCTGCGTTCGGCGTACCGACGCTCTCTAGCTTCGCTATATATTCAATGCGCTCACGGGCCTGAGTTTCGGCCGCGCGAATACCTCTCGCGAGGTCGGCGCGGAAATTACCGTCTTTAGCTATGCTCATTTTTCATTTTTTCGTTGCCGCGATGCGCGCGA
>CAWFCC010000015.1:0-22640 GCA_963814225.1 uncultured Gammaproteobacteria bacterium
GTGCAGGCAGTGAGCCGGCAACTATTCTCCGGTTAAGTCGACGGCTGTCGGACTGCCGCCAATGAATGACTGCTGGATGATTCTTAGCAGACCTTCGGAGGGTCTGAAGTGCGTTTAGCAACCCAGTGAGAGCCCTGCACAAGGTGTATGCAGCTGCTAGGCCATTGATATCCGTTAGCGAACCTGAGAGGCGGTGGGCCTTTTTTCAGGCCCGATTGTTCGTCGGTACGAGCCAGAAAACTCAACGCACACACTCAAAGCGAAACGCTCTTCGCTGGACCCCGCCTCACAGACGCCGTAGAGTTGACACACGCGGCGTTCCGTCGCAGCGGGCAGTTGGTCATGGAGGTCGAGTGGGCGATCCGTGGCAGCTGCTTAGCGGGACCACAGATCCGGTCACACGTGCGCGCTTGTTTTGTCGAGATGTCCAGCCACAAACAAGCCAGACAATAGCTGTTGCCCTACGTCGTTAACGCATCTCGTGGGACGTTCGACGCATCAAAGGTCGCAGTTCGTCGGGTCAACCAAAACGGCCTAGAATGGTGAAAGCCAAACAATTGGATGCTTATAATCGAAAGGTGTTATTCCTGATCTAAGCTTCGCGCGGAAGACATCGCCTCCGGTGGTCGGGTTACCAACGCCGTGGCTATCTGCCGCATTTGGCAACCGCGACCCGTGCGGCAAAAGACAGGAACAATAATTCTTATGTAAGTGAGGCGTAGGTGCGTGTAGCCGGGATCACGGTTTTGGACCGTGTTGTGCCAGCGGATTTCCAAAAGGCACTTTGGACGTGGCTCAATGGGCCGGGTTGGACATTCGGGGCCTATTCGCATGGCCAGCCAAACCCCGTCCGCTACCTTTATAAACACTTCGCAGGGATGATGCGCGAGGGCGATCCCATCGAAGGTGAACGAAATGAGAAATTGCTGAAGGAGGACGCTCCGCTCGTTTACCTGCTCTGGACGGAGCTTAAAAAGCGGCAGCTGGCTGGTCATGAACTCACACGCTGCTATGCGAATGGTTACCCGGCTGGAACTGAGGGCGGAGTTCACCAGGACGCCCGAATTTGCGGAACACTTCCACCACTATATTTTTTCCGCACCTCGAGTGGCATCCAGACTGGGCTGGCGAGACGGTCTTCTTCAACGAAGCGGCTAGCGACATCGTCGCCGCTGTGTACCCCAAGCCCAATCGTCTCCTAGTTTTCCCGGGAAATATTCCGCACGTAGCGCGCGCTGTAAGCCGTCCCCTTCTGCGCGTAACGTTGATGTTCAAGACGAGGCTGATCGGATCAGGGTCGACTGTAACGTCTCCGCCCGTCTCAATTGAGCGCAAATCACCTGGGGCCGCTCACCAACTTTTAAGATGGGACATAGGCGATCTGTCGAAGTCGCGGCTTGTAGCCGCGAGCGCATCGATTTCTGAAAATTGCGGATTGATGTCGGAGATCCAAAAGCGCGCATCTTGCCGATCGAGTACCCAATAGCCTTGCAAGTTCATTGCGCAATTCCTGCTCGGTGAGCGTGGGCCCGCAAGCGACGTGGTCGCCAGTTGGAGCCACAGCACCACCCGCCTTAACCACTCCTCCGCCCCACCTTCGCCTCAATTGCGGCAACTCGCCGCATTTTAGGCCTATTCGTGGCCATGATATCGGGCTAGACAACATTTTTAGGGGTGGTAAAGATGAACTGTGTCTTCAGCGGAACGTCGAGAGGCTCAGCGGCGTGTGTTGCCGGTTTGAGGCCCCACGATACCAACTATCTCCCAGCGCTTGGTGATCAAAGCGCGGACCTCAATCGGGAATCCCTGTTCGAGACATGTATGTCTCTACATCCAGCACGGCGGAATTGCTGCTGGACTCTATCGTGGATCAGGCGATCGTCATGGTCGATCACGAAGGGCGGATCTCCAGTTGGAATCGAGGAGCGATCAGCTCACGGGGTACAAAGCTGAGGAAGCCCTTGGAAAGCCGTTCACCCACTTCTCGGTGACGCTCCCCAGTGCCCGAGGATCCACGACCAAGGCTCCTCAACGCCAGCATCCAAGGCGCGTTCATTTCTGAGGGGTGGTGGGCCCGCAGGGATGGCAGCCGCTTCTGGGCACAGACCACTGTGCGCCCTCTGCACATCACCAGTGGGCCACGAGCCTACGCCATCACCGCCGTCGACGCCACGCAACGCAAGTTCCAGGATGAAAACTACCGCCGCGAACGGCATGTTGAACAACTTATCGAGGCAGCGACGGACTGCGCAATTTTTCTTCTGGATAGCGATGGCAAAATATCAAGTTGGAACGAGGGAGGCGAGCGGGTCAAGGGCTACACTGCAGATGAAATTCTCGGCAAGCACTTCGAATGTTTCTATACCGATGCCGAACGAGAAGGCGGTGCACCAGGCATCGCGTTATCGGAGGCGCGTCTAAGCGGCCGATCGGTCTATGAAGGCATACACGTCCGTAAGAACGGGAGTCCATTCTGGGCGCATTCTCTAATCGATGCGATCTATCACGAGGATGGCGAGGTCTCCGGCTTCGCCGTCGTCACCCGAGACATCACTGAACAGAGGTCGGTCCGCGAAGCGCGCGAAGCGCTTCTGAACGCGCAGAAGCTCGATGCGATCGGGCAACTCACAGGAGGTATCGCTCATGACTTTAACAATCTGCTCACGGTGATTCTCGGCAATCTCGAGCTAGCAGAACGACAAGTCTTGGGTGGAACAGAAGCGGCGGAACTAATCCGAGACGCGCGTGGGGGCGGAAAGGGGTGCTGCCCTAACACGAAGATTGCTAGCTTTCGCTCGGCAACAAGAGCTAACCCTAAGGACTGTCGAAGTGGGGGATGTCGTCGGCGAAATGGCGACTTTCCTGCGGCGAACTATTGGTCCTGAGTACAATCTTTCTATTAAGGAGAAGGCCCCTGGCGCTCTGCTAGAGTCGACCCGGGGCAGCTTGAGAATGCGATCGTTAATCTCGTCTTGAATGCACGTGACGCGACTCCAATTGGGGGTCTCATTGAGATTTCGACCCGGTTGGAGGCGAGCATACCGTCTGGAGAAGCGACTGAGAGCGGCTCACACGTAGTTGTGAGCGTCAGAGACTACGGGGCGGGAATGGATCAACAGACGTTGGCGCGCGCTCTTGATCCTCTCTTCACCACAAAAGGACGCGGTAAGGGCACCGGGTTGGGCTTGCCTGTGGTGCAGACTTTTGTCTCAAACGCGGGAGGTCGCCTCCTCCTCGATAGCGAGCTCGCCAAAGGCACGACGGCGGAGATATGGCTCCCACTCTTTGATCGCGCCGACGCTGCGCCGACCTTAAGCGTGATGGCCGCACCGGCTCCGGTGAGCCAGACGCGCCGCCTGTCGATCCTCGCGGTCGATGATGATCCGTTGGTTTTGTTGAACACGAGCCGGCTTCTCGCCGATCTTGGTCATCAAGTGACCAGCACCGAGTCTCCATTGGATGCCCTGAACATCATCCGCGACACGCCAGCACTCGACCTCGTGGTGACAGATTTCGCCATGCCTGGAATGACCGGCCATCAACTCCGCTTGGCGGCCAATAAAGTCCGGCCGGAGCTCAGGTTCGTGATGGCCACTGGCTATATCAACGCCGAGAACGACCCCGATGATCGTTGTGCTCTACTGGATAAACCCTTCACGGAACATCAGCTGGCGAATGCCATCGAACGTGCCGTGAATTCGGTGGCTGAGCTCCGTCATGCTTGGTCGTGATGCATTGCTGCTCCCTTGCAGAACGCTCAGTTGCATCAGTTGTGGGGGAACCTTAGATTGCGCTAAGGCAATTTGTTCGTCGGCCGGGCGACAGCTCGCCGAAAACCCTAAATTATGGTCAAGATCTTATAACACGAGTCGTTATGATGATCTAAGTGAACGGGAAGAATTTAAGGCCATCCTTCAAGAAGTATCGATGCTCCAGGACAGGTTGGCTGCGCTCCAGGGCCGATCAAGTATGACGGTGAAATTGATCCGAAACATCGCCTTTCAGTCCGCCCCACACCAACGCCTCCTCTCCGACTTCGTCCCCACGAAAGTTTCATTTTGGCTCAAGGAACGAGTGCAACGGATAGCACCCCCGGGGGGTTCGACTGGGTGCCAGACGCGTTTGCATAAGGCCGATCGGCCCATCCGTGAAGGCGGACTTAGGGTGCTCGTCAGGCAACTTGCCACGAGAGGGTCCTAGCCCGCCGACGCCGCCTCAAGCCGCCCACTAACTGTTCGTCGAGTTAGCGGCACAAAGACAGCTCCAAGGCGCGTTGAGCTAATCGGGCCTTCCAGGTTCCACGTCGCCTGGAATCGCCCTGCCCAAGCAAATCAGCGATCAACCACCATGAACCGTCATGCAGCCGATCAGCTTGTCGGGGGGTAAGCCGCCGCTCTCCCGCCTGAGGGCCTCGCTGCAGGCAACCGGGCTGCGATGAAATCCACGGTGACTAGCTTAGCGCTTTCGCGGCTGCCGGTACGACGGCGACGCCGCTGAGCGAACGCAGTGCGGACTGCCTGCCGATCATGTTGCGCGCCGCCGCCGCCTTCCGCGAAAGGTTCCAAAATCCGAAACTGTAGACCAAGCGCCGCCGATGCAATCTGTTGAGCTGTGCTGATGAAGGCTCGACCCGCTGGAGCAGATCCGAATTTGTCTCGCACTTAACCCAACCCTGCGCTTGAAAACTCCTGGTCGACGATTTCGGCTCCTACTCCCAACGGAAGTCTGTCTCTGTAACCCACATCCGATGGAGCGTCACCGCGAGACGTCTGGCCATTGCTACCAGAGCCTTACGCTTGCCGCGGCGAGCAGCGACCTCCTCACCCCATCGCCGTAACCAGGATGGTTTAGCATCTTTTCGGAGCTGGTACTTGGCGCTGCTAAAGAGCAACGCGCGGAGGGCCTTGTCGCCCCGCTTAGAGATCCGGCCGTGAGCTTGGCGGTTTCCGGATTGGGAGACTGTGGCCGTCAGCCCCAGATAAGGACCGATGTCGCGAGATCGGGCAAATCGGCTCGGCTGATCTATCGCCGTTTTGAAGGCGAGGGCGGTGATCGGGCCCACGCCTGGCGCGGTCATCAATCTGCGGCAAACGGGATCAGCTCGGGCATACTGCTCGAGCCGGCATGTGCAGGTTGCCAGCTGCTCAAGAATGGTGCGCCTGACGGAAAGAAGGGGTTCCAAAGTGTCTCGCAAGATGGTTGAGAGCTCGACAAGGCGGCTCACGCGGTCGTCGAAGGTAGCCCGTGAGCCGGTGCCCAACTTCAACCCGCCGAGAGCAGAAGACCACGCGTTCCGTTCTCAAGGTTGACGGTTCGTTCACAAGAAGCCGGCGCGCTGTGAGCAGCCCGCCGATCTCTCGGCTGCATCGAAGTCTTGACATGAACCGTACGGTAGACGCCGGCACGTATGATCTCCGCTATTCCACGTGCGTCATTCTTGTCCGTCTTGTTAGCGCGCATGGCGCCGAGGACGCCGTGTGCGTGCCGGGCTTCGATACAGATAACCGGGAGCCCAGCTTTGGCTAGCCCTTCGTATAGCCAGGGTGCCATCGACCAGGAACTCCAGACCCACACGCACATACCGGCAGCGATGCCCTTTCAGAAACCGGGCAATGGTCATGGGTCACTATCAACCGAGGCCTCGGCAACAATCGCGCCAGCTTCCGTGAGTATACAAATGTGAGTCGATTGTTCGATGAGTCTAAGCCAGCGTAACAACCCATCGGAACCTCGCTCATAGGATCTAGATCCAAAACACCATCGGCGGTCCAAGCCAATCAGACGACGCAGACAATAGGGCTCGCGAAAAGAACGGCGCTTGTCAGGGGTCGAAGAAAATCGTCGGCGATGACGAGATCTCCTAGTAGTGCGGCCACCGATGCACTCGGCAAGGTTGGCCGCCAACGACGCGCCACGAGCGCGCACGCCCCGCTCGCAAGCAGGCAAAGCAGCGAAGGTATGCCGTAGGCGATAGCCCAATCCAAGGCGCCGCTTTCCTTCACGCACGCGCGGCTCAATTGCGTATGCGCTGGCGATCGGACTGCCGCTGTCGATGTAGTGCGGCCGCCTCTCACTTCGGGCTGGCGCAGAGCCCGGGCGACCCGTTTTCGCTTAACCCCCCTCGCAGGGCCTTATCCGGGGTCACCGATGTTAGTGAACTGCTTGGTTAGCGCGTGAGATCAGTCGAGCAGGTACACCGGTGCCTGCTGCGCATGGTCACCAATCCCTACAGATGGCCGCTATTGGCTCCAAAGGGGCGCTGACATGGCAAACGCTTCGTAAGCAGGTCTTTACGGGCTGTTTTGTCGCAGGAACCAAATCAACGAAGTCGCATTGTGCCGCGCCATCGCAATTTAAGAAGGCATTAGTGTGGCGGAATGTCGCGGAAACCAGGTTTCAGGGTTCGGCATTTGGGTCAGGTCAACTTTCTTTAACACTGCTTTGCAGACTGGACCTGGAGAATTACCATGTTTAACCCTCTGAGCATCGCCCAACCCGCCGCTTAGCAGTCATCGTCACCGTCAATTCAACTGCTGCGCTGCAGAAGGCCGTCAACTCGGCAACGGCAGGCGAGACGATCCAACTCGCACCGGGTACCTACAACAGCGTCTTCCTAAGCAACCTCCACAACACGGGAAACGTCACCATCAAGTCGCTCGACCCTGCCAATAAGGCAATTATAAGCATGGTCGATGATTATGGAACAAATAACCTGACGTTCCAGAATATTGACTTCAATGGATCCACCCTTACAGGTGGCTCGACAGCGTTTGTGCAACATGCATCTAATGTCCATTTCGTGAACGACGTATTCCACGGTTCTGACACTCCCACCCTGTCGACTTCTCTTAACTATGGAGTACTTTTTTTAAACGAGCAGCAACACCTCAGTCACTGGCTCAACGTTTTACAACTTGCACAACGGCATCGATAACTACGCCGGTACGAATTTCTCGGCCACAGGTAATTCCTTTCATCAGATTTATGAAGATGGAATTGACAATGCCGCCTCCACACACGTGTTAATCGACAGTAATACGTTCACTGATTTTCATATGGACGCGACTGACCCAGGCCATCCGACGCCATCCAGTTCTACACGGCCGGCACGGTAGCACCTTCTTCGGACATCACCATCTCAAACAACAGCGTAACTATCGGGAGTGGACACTCTATCCAGGGTATTTTTATGCGTGACGAGGTGGGGGGCATGCCATTTACAAACGTGCATATCATCAATAACAGCCTTAACTCGACCGCAGGAAATGGCATCTACGTTGTCGATGGCCAAGAGGTATACATCAGTGGTAACACGGTCGTATCTCCAAACAGCGTACAATACTCAAAGATATTCCTTGGTGACGTACACGGCGGCAGCATCTCTAACAATAGCGCCTATATGTACAACTATGACAATCTGAGTTCGTTCTCGGCGGCAAATAACTCCTTTAATCATACGCTGCAAAGCACCGGTGCACTGATCTATTCGGGTCATGCGGCTGCACCTGTCCCTGAAGCGAATTCTTGGATTATTCTCCTTGTGGCGTTCTTCGCCCTGGGTGGGGCAATGCGCCAAAGCGATCTTTGCGCTCGGCACGGGTTGTCTAACGAGAGTTGAGCAACGCTCTTAGCCAGTGAAGGGTGATCGGGGATCTAACCCTGATCACCCTTTATCCCACCTAGGGCACACACTGGGAATTCTAAGTCGCCGCGAGTCTCCTGCGGCTGTTAGTCCAATTGATCTTCGTACATGATCCGTCGATCAAGCTTGGAACGTACCCACGGTAGCGAGGCGTGACGCCGTTCGCATCCGGGTCGACCGTAAAAGGATCTTAGGCCAACGGAACGGTGCCGCCCACAGCGGCGCAGCTTTCGAACGAACGTGAGTGCGGCGACATTATCAGCGCCGGTCGCCCCCGGTTGCGGGCAGCAGGGCATCTTGAGGAACTTGGGTGGGGCGCTCAGACACATGGCCACGCTAGCGCTCGCGTGAAGCCGTCTTTATCCAATCTTGAAGCTGATCTCGGAAGCGCCAGGCCGATCTTCCGCCAGTCGCTCCGGCACCTCGACATCAATGGCGGCAACTCGGTCTGAGCTCCAATGTTGCCGATGTGGCCCATTGAGTTTCGATCAGGCCTCCATTATTGCGCGGCTCTTTCTCATCCCACAGAGGTACACAAGGCCGAAATTCCAATCCGCCAAGCGCCGCTTTGGCAAGTCTTTACCTTCATGCCGACACTCTATTCCTAGTTGCGTCCTCATAGCTGTTTCAGCCCTGTCCGCTCCTGAGACTTTCCAACTGTCTGTAACGTCGTCGCCCCACGTCTCCCGGGCCTTCTTGATCGTGTCATCGGTCACACCGCGCGAGCAGGACGCCTGTTCGGACGCGCGGCTTGGCTCTTGCGAGGTTCGATCTCACCCAACGACGCACGGCACGCCAGAACGAGCTGCATCCCCAGCCAACGGAGGCGATCATATTCAGCCTCGACCACTTCGTCAGGACGCAAGTTTTCAAACCTGAGTAGCGCCACCTGAAAATAAAATCTAGCGGCGGGGCTTACGTTTTCGCTGGATACCAGCGGTAATTCTCCACAGTAGAGCTTCCAGGCTTCGGTCTTGGCGATTTCCCACTGCGAACTTTCCGTGGACTGGTCCCGAGGAAAGCCACAAGGTCGCCAAGCGCGCGACGAGCATGAAGAAATCGATGCGCTGGTGAAGAAAGCGAAGGCAAACTCAAAGGCATTCTTGGCATGAACAAGAAGCCACTAGCTCTGGATCGACTTCAACCACAATCCGCTGTCGTCGATCTACGATTCGACCCAAACGCGCGTCATCGAAGGCACGCTGGTGAAGGTGCTGGCGTGGTACGACAACGAGTGGGGCTTCTCGAACCGCATGCTCGACATGACGCTCGCGCTCGCGAACGCCAAGTAATGCGTTTCCTGTCGCGTTCGATTGTCTCTGCGCTCCTTGTTGCTGCGGTATCTTTAGTCGCGCCGATGATGGACGCGCTATAACACGCGCTGTATCGCTTGCTCGATCCCACCGTGCCTCTCGCGGAGCGTCAGCCGATCTTCGATCGGGACAAGGCGCAGGCGCTGGCCGGCAACGTCGGCGCTCAGTATGTCGTGGGCTCGTTGTACCGCATCGGGCATCAGCTGGATGCGAACGTCGTCGATGCCGATATCGACAGCGCGCGCAAATATCTGAGCGTCGCCGCGACGGATGGCCGCGTGCTCGCGATGGCGAAGATGGCCGAGCTCGGGAACTCGCGGCAAAACATCCCATGGATGCGATGGTGTGGACGCAGCTCTACATCCGTTACAAGGAACAGTCGGCTGATATCAAGTCCGCGGCCGCGGTAGACAGCCCTGCGGCGGATCTCCTGCACCGCGTCGCCGCCGTGTTCGACGAGAAACAGACTGAACAACTCAAAGCGTACATCGCCCGATTTGTCGACAAATACGATGCGAGCGTGAAAGCCGGCATGTCCGAGTCCAGCGCGACGCTCGCGGCCTCTGGACTCAGCACGAAAGTCCACGACATGCACTACGATTCGATGATCGCCCGCATTCGCGAACAGCGCGGTGATGTCACCGCCGAATACGTCGTCGGATTTGATGCGCACGGCGCCCCGAAAAATATCTTCATGCTCGATGCACTGCCGGACGTGCTGCTCGGCAAGGACCTGCGCAAACTTGCCGAGCGCTTGCGCGTCAACGAAAGCGACACGCCGGAACTGCGGTATGCGCTCGTGCCGATCCAGTTCACGTACGGCCGCTATACGCTGAAGGCGAGATGAGGCGCTGCCACGCGTGGCGGTTGGTCGTTGCCGCTAGTCTGCTCATGTCGATGGGCGCGGTCGCGGAACCCGTCGCCGTCACGTTCGACGACCTGCCGCTCAACGGCGAACTCGCGCCAGACATGACGCGCGAAGGCATCGTCGCCGACGTGCTGCCGATCCTGAAGAAATACGGACTGCCTCCGGTCTACGGCTTCGTCAACGCGAAAAAACTCGAAGGTTCCGACGACGCAGCCGCAGCGCTTCGGCGATGGGTGGCTGGCGGACAATTCGTCGGCAACCACACGTACTCCCACATCGATCTGCACAAATCCACGTCGGAACAATTTCTTGTTGACCTGCGCGAAAACGAGCCCGTGCTGGAACTGCTCGATCCTGCCGGTAACTGGCGTTGGCTGCGCTATCCGTATCTTCGCGAAGGCGACACCATCGAAAAACGCCGTGATGTCCGCAAAGCGCTGAACGATCGCGGCTATCGCGTCGCGCAGGTGACGCTCGACTACGAAGATTATCTGGAACCCGCGTACGCGCATTGCGTCGCCGCGCACGATACGAAAGCGATCCGCCGGCTGCGCACAAGCTATCTCGACACCGCTCAGGCGTATCTACGTGGCAACCGTCAGATGGCGGATGCCGTATTCGGACATCCTATTCCGCACGTGCTCCTGCTGCACCTCGGCGCGTTCAGTTCGACGATCCTGCCCGAGCTTTTCGACCTGATGAAAAGGAAGGCTTCACGTTCGTCACTCTCGACGCAGCCCAGCGCGATCCGGCCTATGATACCGACCCCGATGCGGCATCAAAATACGGCGGCACGCTGCTGGAGCAGTGGATGGACGCGCGTCATCTCACCTATTCCGCGCTTCCGAAGAAACCGTACAAACAACTCGAGTCGATTTGCCGCGCACGCTAGTGCGATTCTTTTTCCGATTGCAACGTATCGATCAACGCAATCTGCAGCCGCGAGTGCAATTTCACCAACGTCCGCCACAGCAACACCAGAATCAGCGCCCCCATCGCCAACACCGCGACCAATAACTCCGCCGGCGGCAGGATGCTCGAACTCAACGCACTCACCAGCAACAACATCGCCGCGATGGAAGCTGCGGGAATGATCTCCTCAACCACGCGCCGTGCCCCATCGGTATAACGCCCCGCATGCACGCTGGCCTCCGCGAGCATCATGCCCAGCGCCTTCAGCTTGCGATACGCGGCAATCAGGAACGGCAGCGACAACACCAGCGCCGCCCCCCAGACGACGGCATGTTCCACAGAGTCGTTCGGAATCCATTCGTGCAGATCGAGCGTCCGCGAGCTGACCAGATACGCGCCGGCGCCGAAGATGGCCGCGATCAGGCAGAAGTTGACGAACGTCTGCAACAGGATGCGGCGCACCATCGCCGCGATGACCGCGCGGTCGCCTTCGAAGCGCAGGCTTTGCAACCAGCTCGAATACAGCTGCAGCATGCGCCGCACGCCGTGCGGCGTGCCGGCGCGGATGCGTCGCGCGAGCGGGTCGGCGGCGCGAATCAGGTACGGCGTGAACAGCGTCGTCAACGCCGAACCGCCACCGCGATCGGATACAGGAACGCGCTCGTCACATTCAGCGTGAAGCCCAGCGACACGATGATGAACGAGAACTCACCGATCTGCGCAACGCTCATGCCGACGCGCATCGACGTGCGCCCGTCCTTGCCCGCGAGGAACGTGACCGAGTCCGCACGAGACGATCTTGCCGAGCGACGACCGCAGCGTGATCACCGCGATCGGCCACGCGTAATCGACGAGCACGCCGGATTGAGCATCAGCCCGATAGTGACGAAGAAGATCGCGGAGAACATGTCGCGCACGGCGCGATCAGATGCTCGATGCGATGCAGATGACGCGACTCGGCCATGATCACGCCGATCAGAAACGCGCCGAGCGCGATGCTGTAGTCGAGCTTCACGACCAGCAGACAGAAACCGAAACAGAAGCCGAGCACGGAGACGAGCAGCATCTCGTCGCTGTTCGCGCGCGCCACGTAAATCGAGCGCGCGCGGCACGACCAGAATGCCGACCACCAGCGAGACCGTCATGAAAAGCAGCAGCTTGCCGAGCGTGACATGGCGACGCCCGCGCTCAACTGCCGCCGGTCTGCGCGATGCCCGACAGCAGCACGAGCATGCGCGATGGCGAGAATGTCCTCGACGATCAGAATGCCGAACACCAGTTGCGCGAAGCTCTCGCGCTTCAGGCCGAGTTCGTCGAGCGCCTTGATCGATGATCGTGGTCGAGGAGATCGACGAGCATCGCGCCGAGGAACAGCGAATCCATCGAACTCCAGCCGAAGGCGAGGCCGACCTCGTAGCCGAGCCACATCATCAGGCACGATTCCGGCGAGCGCCGCGACGAACGCCGTCGCGCCGACCTTGAAGAGCTTGCGCAGGCTGAATTCGAGGCCGAGCGAAAACATCAGGAACACCACGCCGAGTTCGCCGAGCGTCTGGATGGTCTCCTCGTCGTGAATCAGCTGGAACGGCGGCGTATACGGCCCGATGATCACGCCCGCCGCGATGTAGCCGAGCACCACCGGCTGCTTCAGACATGGAAACAGCACGGTGACGACGCCGGCCGCGAGCATGATCACGACCGCCAGATCCTGGATGAAGCCGATGCGTGATGCATGACCCGATGTTCGCCGATCGCTGGGGCCGTCGCAACCGAACCGCCGGACCGGCGTTTGACAGACGCTTCGCCATTGTGTTTCTATATAGACGTCTAGACGTCTAGACGTCTAGACGTCTAAAGATCCAAATGAAAAACGATATCGACAATCTGGTTTTCGGATGGCCGCCCGCCCGCGGCGGTCTGCGCATCGCCGTGATCGGCGCCACCGGCCGCATCGGCGCGCGCGTCGTGGAGCTGATCGAGGCGCGGCAGCGGGAATGGTCTGCGCTCGGCGTGCGGCCCCTGATCGTTTTCGCCGCCAATTCCCGTGCATCGATCGCCGATGTGGACGGATTGCCGCCCTTGCGGCTCGCGGCGGATTTGCGCGAGGGCGACGCATGGTCCGATTTTGCAGAGCTACAGGTCGATGTCGTTATCGATTGCACCGCGAGCGGCAAAATCGCCGCGCGCTATCCGGAATGGCTGGCGCGGGGCATCCATGTCGTCACGCCGAACAAGATCGCTTCATCGGCGGATTACTCGTTCCAGACACAGATTCTCGGCGCGCAGGCGAGGACCGGCGCCCGATTGCGCGATTCGACTACCGTGGGCGCGCAACTGCCGCTGCTGGCAACGCTTGCCGAACTGCGCCGCGCGGGCGATCGCATCGACCGCTTCGAAGCGGTGTTGTCGGGCACGTTGTCATACGTACTTGGCAGCGTGCAGACGGGTGCATCGCTGTCGCAGTCGATCAACGAAGCGGTATCGCTGGGTTATGCGGAACCGGATCCCGCGTGCGATCTTTCCGGCATCGATGCGGCGCGCAAGCTCGTCATTCTTCTGCGCGCGGCCGGTGTCGACATCGAACTGGCCGACATCGAGCGCACGCCGCTGCTCGATGTTGCGCAAGGCGCATGGATCGACGCCGCGCTTGGCCTCGATCAGATATGGCGCGCACGTGCAGCGCTGGCGCAGACGCGTCATGAAAAGTGGATTTATCGCGCCAGTTTCGAGGACGGTCGCGCGCGCATCGCGCCGGAGCGTGTCGCGCTCGATCATCCGCTGGCGCGGCTCGCGCCCTGCGAAAACGCGATCGTGCTGCACAGTGATCTTTACAGGGCCGTGCCGCTCACAATCGCCGGCCCGGGTGCGGGAATCGCGCTGACCGCAGCGGGCGTGTTCGCCGATTTGCTCGCCGTCGCGGAAATCGTCGCTACGCGACCCGCTCACGCTGCTTTGCGAGTGGAGGCGGGCGCCGTCGCGACTTTGTCGACCAGATAAAACCCGAAGCGCGCCAGCGCACCGAAATAGAACGCGCCGAACACGATGGCGGTTTGTTGTTTGTCGATCCACAATCCGCTGCCGGACAAATGCATCGACGCGACGAACTCGGGCGTGAGTCCGAATCGCGGCAAGGGAACGAAGATCGTCGTGAGCGCATCCGGCAGCGCCGCGATCGCGCGATTAACCAGATTCCCGGGTAGCCAGTTTCCACACGGCGAAACGCGCGCCGTACAATGGGCGTCTCGCACAGCTAACGGATTAGTGCCATGCCCATCGTCCGCATGACGGAACTCGATCTCGCCCATCAGCGCGTACTGATCCGCGAGGATCTCAACGTGCCGCTCAAGGACGGCAGGATTTCGGCGGCGCAACGACTCGAAGCTGCGCTGCCGACATTTTGCTCGCGCGCGACGCCGGCGCGAAGGTGATGGTGATGTCGCATCTCGGACGGCCCAAAGAAGGCGTCTTCGAGAAGTCCGAATCGCTGGCGCCGATTGCGCACTGGCTGAGTGACACGTTGAAAAAACCGGTGAGACTGATCCGCGACTACATCCATGGCGGCATCGATGTCGAAGACGGCGAAGTCGTGCTGCTCGAAAATTGCCGCATGAACGTGGGCGAGGGCAAGGACGATTCGACGTTGTCCGAACGCTACGCGATGTTGTGCGACATTTTCGTGATGGACGCGTTCGGCACCGCGCATCGCGCGCAGGCATCGACGCACGGCGTGATCCGCCGCGCGAAAGATTGCGTGCGGCGGTCCGCTGCTGATGGGCGAGATCGATGCGTTGGCGCGTGCTTTGCAGCATCCGAAACAGCCGTTGCTCGCGATCGTCGCGGGTTCGAAGGTGTCGACCAAACTCGAACTGCTGCAGAATCTGATCGGCAAGGTCGACCAGCTGATCGTCGGCGGCGGCATCGCAAACACGTTCATTGCGGCGGCGGGGCACGCCATCGGCAAATCGCTGATCGAATCGGATTTGATCGGCGTCGCCAGAAAAATCATAGAAGACGCCAAAGCGCGTGGCGGCGAAGTGCCGATTCCGGAAGACGTCGTTATTGCGCCGGAGTTCGAAGCGGGAGCGCCGGCGACGATCAAGAATGTCGCCGACGTCGGCCCGGAGGACATCATCCTCGATATCGGTCCGAAGGCCGCGCAGCGCTACGCCGGGATGATTGCGAAAGCGGGCACCGTAGTGTGGAACGGACCCGTCGGCGTGTTCGAGTTCGACGCATTTGGCAAAGGCACCGAAGCCGTCGCCAGGGCGGTTGCGAAGTCGAATGCATTTTCCATCGCCGGCGGGGGCGATACGCTGGCGGCGATCGAAAAGTACGGCGTCGAGAAAGACATCTCGTACATTTCCACGGGTGGCGGTGCGTTCCTCGAATTTCTCGAAGGCAAGCAGCTTCCTGCTATCGCCGCTCTGGAAGCTCGATTCGGCTAACAGCCGGCGGGCTGCTATCCGCCTTTCGGTTAAGCAACGAACGTAGCGTTTCAGGATCCTGTAACGAAAGCAAAAGCGTCACGCCGTCATCGTAGCTTCGTAGGCGACAAACTCGACTCGGGTCGGTGATCACAACGATCGCCCGTTCTCCGTTGAGCAGCGGATGCGAGACTGTTTTCGTGGAAGAAATCATCGTCTGCCAAGTGCTGGCCGAGGTTCCGAGGCTGCAGTATCCGGACAAGTTCAACGTACGCAAGCCTTGGCGCCTCAAATTTTCCAGAGGGAAGCGCTGCGTGCCGTTGCTCGTTTTTACCACCAAATGTTCGTTCGTCACGGAAACTCTGCATCGTCGTACGATGAGCAGAATCAAAAAAGAAGTGAACGCAAGAAACATCAATCCCAAAGCGATTAAGGTCGGCTTGGGATCGTTCAGTGAGACTTGGCGCATTATCAGACCGGAACCAAATGACGCGAGGATTAGGCCTCCGACGAGGGTTCGCTGCGAGAAAAACTCGTGATCAGTTTTGATGAGATGTAAGTCAATGACATTGGAGCTGTAAGTCATATGTCTTCGCCGCAAATATCGTGGCGGATTTTAAGCTGACTCTTTGCCTTGAAAACGGAATGTCTCCAACGTGTCCGATTGACGACCTCTTGCGATCGTTAGCCGCCAATGAGTGATTTCAACATCGCGGGATTTTCCAGCGACAGCAGCACCGACACGTTGTCTTTCGTGCTGCGCAGGTAGCTGACGCGATTCTGCTTGGTGATGATGCAGAACGCTTTTTCTCCACTGCGCAATTTAAACCAGCCCGCGTTCAAGCCGGGCATGCTGGCGCCCCAAAAACGCAATCGCGGCGTCAGATCGCGTCGCGTTTGCAGATCGACAATATCGAGCCCGCGTTCACGCAAATGCGCGAGGGGGATACGCTTTTTGGCGACACCCGTAATCATCACCAATTCGTTGCCATCGACATAGGCGCGTGCGCGCGAGGCGAGCCGAATGAGTGGTATCGGCACGAAACACATGATCGCGACGAACAGGAGCGTTATCGCGATGACGTTCGGATTCGCCGGCGGCTGACGCACCACGCCGATCAGGACGCCGACGGCGCCGAGCAGAAAGATTCCGACAATCAACACTGCCGAAATGGCGGGTTTGCGCGCGCTACTTTGCAAAGGTAATTCGGTGCGACTCATCGATGGCTCCGCTGCATCATCGTTCGAGGATGGCGCGCAACTGTTCGGGTCGTTTCAGCGAAAGCAATACCGTCAGCGCATCGGCTTCGCTGCGCAGTCGGCAGACGCGGTGCGGATCGGTGATCACGACCAGCGCGTGCTCGCCATTGCGCAGTCGGTAAAGCCCGGTCTTGAGGTCGGGCGCCGTTGCGCTCCAGGAGCGACCGCGCATATCCAGTTCGGGATGTTGCATGAGGTCGATGATGGAAATGCCGCCGGCGCGCAGGTTCGCGAGCGGCACGCCGCGGCGTCCCACACCGGTGTGCACGACCAGATAGTCGCCGAGGATCGAGATGCCGACGCGGTGAACCAGGCGCCATAACGCCAGCGGCAGCACGATCGCAAAGGCGACTGCGCCGGCGGTGAGATACAGCGGCAGCGGATCGTCGGGATAGACGCGATGCAGCGTCCCGCCGATGGCTACGATGACGAAAATCGACGCTGCTATTAAAAGAATCCACCACGGCGACACAGGCGAAGCCGGGTCGGCGATCGGGATGTCGATGGGGTGGGTGGAGACCGGCATGCGTCCGCGTGCATCCGTGATGGTGAGGAGATTCTAGGGCCGCGTTTGCTCGCGAATGTGTATCTGTCCTCAAATTGTCCGATTGGTGTCAGGTAGGCGGTGAATTACCGTCGTGTGGTAGTTTAAGGGTTCGATCAAAATCCGGTCCCCGCTCCATGGAATCCCTGCGCCGCACAAAAATTATCGCCACCCTCGGCCCAGCCACCGACGTGCCGGGCATGCTCAAGAGCATCCTCGCCGAAGGCGTGGATGTCGTCCGCATCAACATGTCGCACGGTGCGCCGGAAGATCACAAACGCCGTGCCGAAGAAGCGCGCGCGGCCGCCGCCGAACTCGGCCGCGAAGTGGCAGTACTCGCCGATCTGCAAGGTCCGAAAATCCGCATCGCAAAATTCGCCGCGGCGCCGGTGCTGCTCGAACCAGGCCACACGTTCGCGCTGGAGTGCGATGCGAACGCGCCGCCGGGCGACATCGATCGCATCGGCGTGAGCTATCTCAATCTGTATAAGGACGTGAAGCCGGGCGACACGTTGCTGCTCGACGATGGCTTGATCGCGCTGAAAGTCGATCGCATCGAGGGCACGACGATCCAGACGACGGTGCTCGTCGGCGGTGCGCTGTCCGATCGTAAGGGCATCAATCGGCTGGGCGGCGGGTTGTCGCTCACCGCGCTGGCGGAAAAGGACAAGACCGACATCAAGCTCGCCGCGCAGCTCGGCGTGGATTTCCTTGCGGTGTCGTTCGCCAAATCGGCTGCAGACATCGAACAGAGCCGTGCGACTCATGCGTGCAGCGGGCGGAAACGCGGCGCTGGTCGCCAAGATCGAGCGCGCCGAAGCGATCGCAGCGCTCGGCGAAATCATCGATGCGTCGGATGTGGTGATGGTGGCGCGCGGCGATCTCGGCGTTGAAATCGGCGATGCGGAATTGCCCGGCATCCAGAAAAAAATCATCCGCGAAACGCTGGCGCGCAACAAAGTGGTGATCACCGCGACGCAGATGATGCAGTCGATGGTCGAATCGCCGATCCCGACGCGCGCGGAAGTGCTCGACGTCGCGAATGCCGTTCTCGACGGCACGGACGCGGTGATGCTGTCGCAGGAAACCGCGGCGGGCAAACATCCGGATAAAGCGGTCGCGGCGATGCGGCGCGTGTGCCTCGGTGCCGAACGTCAGTTCGAGTCGACATGGGATGTAATCCAGGCCGCGACCGCGCTCGATCGTCCGGATCAGGCCATCGCACGCGCCGCGATGTTCATGGCCGCGCAGATCGGCGTTCGCGCGATCATCGCGCTGACCGAATCCGGCGGCACC
The DNA here is from genome assembly GCA_963814225.1 of uncultured Gammaproteobacteria bacterium. Taxonomy (GTDB): domain Bacteria; phylum Pseudomonadota; class Gammaproteobacteria; order Xanthomonadales; family Rhodanobacteraceae; genus Rudaea. The sequence continues at coordinate 18,260 of CAWFCC010000015.1, forward strand.
GCGCAGTGGTTGTCGCGCTATCGTTCGAGCGTGCCGATTTACGCGATGTCGCGCCGCAAGAACGCGCGCCGCCGCATGATGATTTATCGCGATGTGACGCCGGTCGATTTCGATCCGCACGGCGTCGATCCGGCACATGCGGCGAAAGCGGCGATCCAGCACCTGTTCAACATGGAGCGCGTGACCGAAGGCGATCGCGTGATCCTGACGACCGGCGATCACACCGGTCAGCACGGCGGCACGAATACGTTGAAGTTGTTGCGGGTCGGTCCCGGCGGCGTGGCGGAAGGCTTGGGCGATCTATGAAAACGTCGGCGCTACTCGTTGGGCTGTTCATCGTATCCGCATCTGCATCGGCGGCCGAACGCTATCAGGTCATTCCGCCGGAACGACTCGCGAATTACTGGTTGCTGCAATCGAGCTCGGCCTGCTGCCGCCAACGTGCCGAATTCGGGCGCGAACCTCGACGTGCCGACCTGCGCGGCGGTGTCGTACGTCGTGGAGAAAGACGGCAGCACCACGCGCGTGAAACTCGAACGCGTGGCGCCGCAGGGCGATCTGGGTAAGGTCGCGATGAATATTGTTTCGGCGATGCATTTCGCGCCCGCGCCGTCGAACATGGGCAAGGATGCGGTCTACACGTACGTGGTGATGCCGTTCAACCTGCCCGGCGCGCAATCGACGAACGTTGAGGACAAAGCCATCCGTGCGCGCATCCTCGGCGCCTGCAGGCTCGACGATTTCACGCTGCGCAAACAGCCGTAACATTGGCCTAACACATCGTCTTCGCGCGCTCAACGCTGCGCGCGCCCGTTTTCGATACAGCCGGCGATTTCACTCGCACGCACTTGGCTGCGGTTCTATAATCCGCGGCCTTGCAGAACGTATAAGCGTGCTGCGCCGCCGCTTTGGAGTCGGAAAAAATTATGAGCATCGAAGAACTGGAAACCATCGCGCAGGCGATGGTCGCGCCCGGGCAAGGGCATCATCGCGATCGACGAGTCGAACAGCACGATCAAGAAGCGTTTCGACGCGGTGCAGCATCGAGAACACCGAAGAGAATCGTCGCGCCTATCGCGAAATGCTGCTGACCGTGCCGCAGCTTGAATCAGCACATTTCCGGCGCGATCCTGTACGACGAAACGATCCGCCAGTCGACCAAGGCCGGCGTGCCGTTCACCAAGGTGATGCTCGACGCTGGCATCCTGCCCGGCATCAAGGTGGACAAGGGTCCGCAGCCGCTGGCCGGATTTCCGGGCGAAGTGGTCACGGAAGGTCTCGATGGTTTGCGCGAGCGGCTGAACGAATACGCGCGTCTCGGCGCGAAGTTCGCCAAGTGGCGCGCGGTGATCACCATCGGCGAAGACATGCCGAGCGGCACCTGCATCGAAGCGAATTGCCATGCGCTCGCGCGCTACGCGGCGCTGTGCCAGGAAGCGGGCATCGTGCCGATGGTCGAACCTGAAATGCTGATGGACGGCGATCACGATCTCGAAGTCTGCTACGACGTGACCGAAGCCACGCTGCGTTCGCTGTTCGGTTCGCTGTACGAGCAGAACGTGATGCTCGAAGGCACGATTCTCAAGGCGAGCATGGTCGTGTCCGGCAAGAGCTGTCGCGGATCAGGCGAGCGTCGAAGAAGTCGCCGAAGCGACGGTGCGTTGCCTGAAAGCATCGGTGCCGGCGCTGTTGCCGGGCATCGTGTTTCTATCCGGCGGCCAGACCGACGAAGATGCGACCGCGCACCTCAATGCGATGAACCAGATGGGTCCGCATCCGTGGCCGCTGTCGTTCTCGTACGGTCGCGCGATGCAGCAGGCCGCGCTGCAAGCGTGGGCGAAAGACATGAAGGCCAACTTCGCCGATGCGCAGAAAATCGTCGCGCAGCGCGCGCGCGAGAACGGTCTGGCCGCGCTCGGTCAGTGGCAGAAAGCGGCGTAAAGTTTTTTCGCCAGCGCATCGAACGAAGCCGGCCTCGCGCCGGCTTTGTCGTTTAACGATCCAGCGCTTCGCAATAAGCGCGTTCGATGTCGGTGTTGAAACAGACGAACAGTATTTTTTCGATCGATGTATTTTCGAAAGCGCGACATTCGCGCACTGCGATTTGCGCAGCAGGAATTATTGGATAGCCGTACACGCCGCAACTGATCGCCGGAAACGCGATGCTGCGCACTGAGTTTTCGGCGGCGAGTTTTAGCGATGCGCGGTAACACGACGCGAGCAGATCCGCTTCGCCACGCGAACCACCGTGCCAAACCGGACCGACGGTGTGGATAACGAACTTCGCCGGCAATTTGAATCCGTCGGTGATACGCGCCTCGCCGGTCGGGCAGCGCACGTTCGGTTTCGATTGCGGCAATCGCCGGCAAACTTCGAGCAATTGCGGACCCGCCGCCCGATGGATAGCGCCATCGACACCGCCACCACCGAGCAAGCTTTCGTTGGCGGCGTTGACGATCGCATCGACGCTCAATGTCGTGATGTCGGTGCGAACGATGTCAAGCGTAGCGGCCATGCGATCAACCTACGCGCGTTCGATTGAACGGCGACTAATCGCTGATCATTTCAACGGGTTGTCCCATCCTTTATTTTCGTCGTAGCGCAGAAGGACGACTTCGACATCATCGTTGCCTTTCTCGTCGTGGAGCAGATCAAGCCGCGAGTGATACACGCCCGCCTTCAGCGGCAAAACCTGCGTGCGCCAGCGCGGGTCCTTGTGCGCAATGGTGTGACCGATGTCCTGCCCGGCGAACCACAGGTGCGCCTGCTGTGTGGAGATGAGAACGACGGCGTAATTGTCGTCGGCCGGAATCACGTAATCGCGCTCGTAGCGGCCTGCGAATTTCTCGCGCGTGGGATCGGTGGGATCGCCTTTTTCCGCGACGCCTTCCTCGAACGGTTTGCCGCTCATGCGCGGCCAGCTTTTCTCGTCGTAGTAGGCATAGTGGATCGGCGAGGTGGTCTCACCGGGCTTCGCGGCGCGGTCGGGTTTCAGCGTTGCGCCGAGCCGGAGATGCAGCGGAACATCGCGGTCGAATTCCCCGCGCGTCGAAATGGATTTCAGTCGCGTGTGCGTCCGGATCGGATACCGCGGACGTATCCATGATCGGCGATGAGCGCGTCGGCTCGCTGCCATCGGTCGTGTAGTGAATGTCGAACATCGGCGACGGCGATTCGAGCATCAGCGGTTTGTCCGCTGCGACGATGCCGGCGTCGGGACGCCGTCGAGGTTGTCGCCCGGCTTCACGTAGCCGCGATACATGAAGCGCAGCGCGTCGTAGGTTGCCTTGAACTTCAGCGAATCGTGCGATTCGGCCGGGTAGTCAACCACTTTCCACGGCAGATCTTTCGGCGCCTTTGCGAATGCGGTTTGCAGCGAATCCACGCCCATTCCCTTGAACGCGGCGCCGGCGCGGCCGGCGATAAAAACGGCTCTGCCCTTTGTCGGCAAGCCCGGCAATTTCGCCTCGAGCGCTTTCGAGACTTCCTTGTCGTTCCACCACATCGCCGGGTCGAGCAGCATGTAGCCGTCGAAAATATTCGGATCGTTCGCGATCACGTACGCGAGGAACAACCCGCCGTACGAAGTCCATGGATCAGATTCACGCCATTGCTCGGATAGCGCTTCGTCACGTACGGAATGAGTTCGTTCTTGAGGAACGCCATGAATGTCGCCGCGCCACCCGAATGCGCTTCGTGCGGCTGCACCAACAGCGTGAGATCGTGATCGCGGCTGTTCACGCCGTCGTCGAAATGATTCGGCACGCTGACCACCATCACCGGAGGCATCAAGCCCCGGCCTTCGATGAAATCGACGGTCTGCACGACGAGCTCGGTGTTCCAGTCCCCGTCAAGCACGTAAATCGTTTCGTATTTCTGCGTCGGATTCTTGTCCGCATCTTTGGGCAGATACACGTCGATCGTGCGCGCTTGGCCGAGTGATGCCGACGTCAACGCGTCGTGCAGCGGCGGCGCGAGTTCCGCCCGCGCCCTCACGCAAACGAAAAATCCCGCCACTATCCATCCGATCGCACTGCGCGGCATGCTTCGCTCCTGGGTCGTGTGCGGGTAAACCCTGTCCGGCTCTGATGCGACAGCCGCATCATTGGTTTGAATGCTGGAGCGGCACAGTCGCGTTCCGGATTCAAGGCTGGTCAAGTCAAAAATGCTGTGCCATTATCACGACCGCTTTACAATTCCTTTACAAAAAGCGCGATGTAAAGCGGCGGGGGACTGGGAGTTCCATTTGTCCGCACTGCTTGCAACTGCCAATCCTTTTTTTGTTGGAGATAAGTCCATGATCAGTCTACGCCGTCATTTATTGACGATCGGCATCGGCGCGTTGACGGCCCTCGGGCTGACGTCGCTGCCCATGCCGGCT
>CAWFCC010000016.1:0-211348 GCA_963814225.1 uncultured Gammaproteobacteria bacterium
AGCGCGGGCACGAAATGGAATTGCAGGTCGCAGCGCTCGTCGCGGCGCGCGCGCGCGAGCGCACGAAACCGCCGGCTTCGGCGATGTTGGACGTGCCCGGGCCCGTCGCGCCGCGTGTAGTAGCGCAAGGCCGTGCGATGTCGCTGAGCCGGTCGTAGAGACCGGTTTCGTGCAGCGCTGCAACGTGCAGATGTCGAGATGATCCTGCAGGTTCGCGCCGACGTCCGGCGCATCCACCGCCACGCGCGATGCCGTGCGCGCGCAGATGATCGGCCGGGCCGATGCCGCTGAGCATCAACAGCTGCGGCGAATTGATCGTGCCGCCGCACAGGATCACTTCGCCGCGCTTCGGCGCGCGTGAGCCGGCCGCGATGGCGATAGTCGACGCCGACCGCGCGTCCCGATTCGATCAGCACGCGTTGCGTCACCGCGTGCGTGCGCACGCGTCAGGTTCGCGCGGCCGCGCGCTTCGCGCAGGAACGACGCGGCGGTCGAACAGCGCGCGCCGTTGCGTCTGCGTGACCTGATAGAAACCGAAGCCTGCCTGCGATGCGCCGTTGAAATCGTCGTTGCGCCGGATAGCCGCGCGCACGGCGGCAGCGACGAACGCTTCGCGACAACACGTTGCGATGGCGCAAGTCCGACACGCCAGCGGCCCGTCGGCGCCGTGCAACGCGTCGCGCCGCGCGTGTTGTTCTTCGCTGCGCTTGAACAACGGCAGCACGTTGTCCCACGACCAGCGCGCATCGCCGGTCATGCGCGCCCAGTCGTCGTAATCGCGCGGATCGCCGCGCACGTAGCACATCGCGTTGATCGAACTCGATCCGCCGAGCACGCGGCCGCGCGGCCACCACAGGCGGCGTCCCTGCAGTGCGGGCTCGGGCTCGGTGGCGTAATCCCAGTTCAATGCCATGCGCGTGACGAGCTTGGCGATGCCGGCCGGCATGTGGATGAACGGGTGCCAGTCGCGCGGTCCGGCTTCGAGCAGCAGCACGCGGCGGTTCGGATCTGCGCTGAGCCGGTTGGCGAGCACGCAGCCGGCCGATCCGCGCGCCGACGATGATCGACGTCGTAGGTCATGCGAGCACGTCGACCGCATCGCCGACGCGGATCGTTCCGAGCCGCCGCGGCGTCGCGTTCTGGGAAAAGATGACGCCTTTCGGCGAGCGCCGGTATTGCGTCAGCGTGCGCATCGGGTTCGCCGCTCGGATCGGGAATGCCGGTATTGAAGTCGATCGTCGGAAACTGACAGCGCACGCACGGTCCGAGCAGATCGAGTTCGACATCGCCGATGCGGATGCGTTTCCACGCATCCTCCGCGTGCGGTTCGACGCCATCGATCAGCAGATTCGGCCGGAATCGTTGCGCCGGTACCGGCTGCGCCAGCTTCGCATTGAGATGATCGATCGCCGATGCGGACAGCATCGTGAGCGGATGGCTGTCGGCGAAACTCACTTCGTCGCCCGGCTGCGCGCGATTCGGATCGACCGGCCGCTCGCAGCGCATCGTCCATGTAGACGAGCCGGCATGGCCGACCGAGGAATGCGCTAAGCCACGCCGCGCTTTCGTCGTCGCCGGCGAGCGGCGAGACGGTGTCGTCCCAAACCACCGCCGAGGTGCGGCGCGATGCATCCGGAATACGCACGCGCATCGTCGGCATGCCGGGCGCATCGAGCTGAAGTCCTTCGCTCGACGGAACGGCGCGTATCAGCGTCAGCCGCGGATATTTGCGCGCGGTGATGAACATCGAATTTTCGTCGACGAGCAGCCAGCGCCGATCGTGCTCGATTCCGCGCGCCTGCACGTGCGCCTGCGCGAGCGGCAGCGGCGCGCATGATTTCAGCGGGAAAATGTGGATCGCAGCGAGTGTCCCCATGCGCGCATTATCGCCGGTCATGCGTCGTGACGAAAGAGCCAATTCATCGCTGCGATGCGCATCGCGTGACGGCGGCTCTCGCTTTTTCCGCTTGCCTCGCCTACGCTCATCGCTGCCGCCGCGAGACCCTCGATGAACACCGCTGCCGCCAAGCGCGACAACTGGATCACGCTCGTCGTCGGCGCGGAACCCGAGGAACGCGGCGCGCTGGCGTGGTCGTTCCTGTGTTTCTTCTCGCTGCTGCTCGGCTACTACATCCTGCGCTCGGTGCGCGAAGCGATGATCGCCGCCAACGGCAGCTATTTCGTGCCGACGGTGTTTACCTCCGTGTTCGTCTGCATGCTCGCGCTGACGCCGGTGTACGGCGCCATCGTCAGCCGCTTTCCGCGGCGGCGCTTCATGCCGATCGTCTATCATCGTGGTCATCGTCTGTCTGATCGGGTTTTCGTTCGCGTTCTCCAGCAACGCGCCGCAGGAGTGGGTGACGCTCGCGTTCGCGATCTTCATCAGCGTCATTAACCTGTTCACCGATTCGGTGTTCTGGAGCTTTCTCGCCGACATCTTCGTCACCGCACAGGCGCGGCGTTTTTACGGCGTGATCGCCGCCGGCGGCACGGCGGGTGCGATCATCGGTCCGCTCATCACGCGCTTCATCGTCGGACGCGTCGGCATGTCGAATCTGCTGCTGCTCTCGGCCTGTTTTTACGGACTGTGCCTGTTCTGCATCCTGCGCCTGATCCCGTGGGCGCGCGCGCAGGAGTTGCGACGCGCCGGCAAGGACGGCGAACAACCCATCGGTGGATCGATGCTCGCCGCGTTTCGGCTCGTGGTCAGCAAGCCGCTGCTGATCGCGCTCGCGTTGTTCATGATTTTCGGATCGAGCGTCGGCACGATGATCTACAACGCGCAGGCCAAAGCGGTCGGCGAAATGCATCTCGACGCCACCGCGCGCACCGCATATTTCGCCGGCATCGATTTCGGCGTGAATGCGCTCGCGCTCGTCGTGCAGCTTTTCCTGACCCGCGCGCTGCTGACGCGTTTCGGCGTCGCGCCGCTGCTGTTATCGGCTGTCGCGATGATGTTCCTCGGACTCGGCGGACTCGTCGTCGCCTTCAGCGTGCCGCTGCTGGCGGCGGTGCAGATCGCGACGCGCGGTCTGAGTTTCGCGTTCGTGAAACCCGCGCGCGAATCGCTGTTCACGCTCGTCGATCGCGAAAGCCGCTACAAGGCCAAGAATTTCATCGACACCGTCGTTTATCGCGGCGCAGACGTGATGACGAGCTGGAGCTTCGCCGCGCTGATCGGGCTCGGCGTGGGACTTCCGGCACTCGCCGGCGTGTGGATCGGCGTCGCTATCATCTTCTTCATCATCGTCCTGTGGGTGATCCGGTTGCAGCACCGGATGCTGGACGATCCGTCCGCCACGAGGGAGTGACACATGCATTCACGTCGCGATTTCCTGCGCAATGCGAGCGTCGCCGCTGCGCTTGCACCGTTTGCCGATGTGTTCGGCGCGGCGCCGAAGAAGCTCAGCATCCTGATCATGGGCGGCACCGGATTCCTCGGTCCGCACATCGTCAACACGGCGATGATCCGCGGGCACAAGCTCACACTGTTCAATCGCGGCAAGACGCATCCGGGTTTATTCCCGGACATCGAACAGTTGCACGGCGATCGCAAGACGGATTTGAGCGCACTCGATGATCGCAAGTGGGATGTGGTGATCGACACGTCCGCATACATTCCGGGCGACGTCACGCGCTCGGCGACACTGCTCGCGCCGAACATCGGTCAATACATCTTGATTTCGACGGTGTCGGTCTACGCCAAGATGGACAAGCCCGGCATGGACGAATCCGCGCCGGTCGCGACGACCGATGATCCGAACGCGGAGAAGGTCAGCAACGAAAACTATGGCGCGCTGAAGGCATTGTGCGAAGCGGCGGCGATGAAAGTGATGCCGGATCGTACGACGGTGATACGACCTGGTCTGATCGTCGGCCCCGGCGATCCGACGGATCGTTTCACGTACTGGCCGGTGCGCATCGCGCGCGGCGGCGAAGTGCTCGCGCCGGGAACGCCGCAGGATTTCACGCAGTTCATCGATGGGCGCGATCTCGCCGATTTCGTCGTGCTGTGCGCGGAGAAGAAAACGCTCGGTACGTTCAATGCCGATGCGCAGGCCGCGTCGATCACGATGGGCCGGCTGCTCGATACGTGCAAGAAAGTCGCGAAGAGCGATGCGACGTTCACCTGGGTCGACGCGGCGTTTCTGGAAAAGGAAAAAGTATCTCCATGGGGCGACATGCCGGCGTGGATTCCAGCCGCGGGCGACGATGCGGCATTCGGCCGCGTGAGTTCGGCGAAAGCAAAAGCGGCGGGACTGAAATATCGTCCGCTCGACGACACCGTGCGCGATACGCTCGCGTGGCTCAAGACGGAACCGCAGGAGCATCAGGCGAAATTGAAATCAGGGATTTCGCCGGAGCGTGAGGCGGAAGTTTTGAAGGATTGGCACGCTCGCGCGACGAAATAGGAGCTGTCACGACTCGGTTTTCGTGATCGTAGGGGTTCGATTCATCGAACCCGCGCTCTTCAGCGAAGCGAAGACGGGCGCGATGAATCGCGCTCCTACGGGTTGTTGCTAGCCCGACCGTTGTGCCGAGGGCGGGCGCAACGGCAACGGATTGATCAGGCTACCGAACGCAAATCCGGTTTCGACTGCACCCGATTCGCCTGCAGTTCGCGCGGATCGAAATCGTCGACGCTGATGAATTCGAGCGTCGCTTCACGCACGCGTTCCAGCAGCTTGCGTTCGACAGCCGTGATCGCACCGATTTGTTCCGCTTCGGCGAGCTGCGCGAGCGCATCGAGGCTCTTGATCTGCCCGCTCTTCATCGCCTTCAGGAACTTGCGCTCGACCGGTTCGGCGGCGATCACTTCCGGCAGAATCGCGTTCATGCGGCCGACGACGTTGTTCTTGTTCGGCGTCAGATACGTCCATTCGGCAAGCCGATTGCGCGCTTCGTTCGGCGTGCACAGGATCGCGGCGACGCGATGGCCGAGACGATCCGACGGCGGCACTTCGCGGCGTCCGAACGGGAACACGAGGAAGTACAGCAGCCACGCGGCCGGGCGGATCGGGAAATTGCGCAGCACGCCATCGAGCGCGTTCTGCATGCGGTAGCAGCAATCGTGGAACGCCCACGCGAGCAGCGGCTGATCGGTGGCGGGACGGCCCGAGATCCTCGTAGCGCTTCAGCATCGCGCTCGCGATGTAGAGATTCGACAGCACATCGCCCAGACGCGCCGACAGTTTTTCCTTGAACTTGAGTTTGCCGCCGAGCATCAGCATCGCCGAGTCGGCGACCAGCGCGAGATTCGCCGCGTAGCGATTGAGCTTGCGGTAGTAGCGCCGCGTGTACTTGTCGCCCGGCGCGCGGCCGATGCGCACGATGCCGAGCACGAAACTGCGCACCGCGTTCGAGATCGCGAAACCGATGTGGCCGAACAGCTCGCGATCGAACGCGCGCAGGCGCGTCGCGATAGTCGGTGATCTGCGCGGCCTGCATTTCCTTCAGCACATACGGATGGCAGCGGATCGCGCCCTGGCCGAAGATCATCAGGCTGCGCGTCATGATGTTCGCGCCTTCGACGGTGATCGCGATCGGCGCGGTCTGCTAGCCGCGGCCGGCGTAATTGTTCGGGCCGAGCTGCACGCCTTTGCCGCCGTGCACGTCCATCACGTCTTTGGCGACTTCGCGGCCGAGTTCGGTCGCGTGATATTTCGCGATGGCCGACGGCACCGACGGTTTTTCGCCGCGATCCACCGCCGCCGCCGTTGCGCGCGACAACGCGGTGATCGCGTAGGCGTAACCGCCGATGCGCGCGAGCGCTTCCTCGACGCCTTCGAAACGTCCGATCGCCATGCCGAACTGTTTGCGGATGCGCGCGTACGCGCCGGTCGCGATCGCGCCCATGCGCACGCCGCCACTCGCGTTCGACGGCAGCGTGATCGCGCGTCCGACCGACAGGCATTCGACGAGCATGCGCCAGCCTTGGCCGGCCATTTCCGCGCCGCCGATCAGCTGCGACATCGGAATGAAGATGTCCTTGCCGCGCACCGGGCCGTTCTGGAACGCCGCGTTGAGCGGGAAATGGCGACGGCCGATTTCCAGACCTTTGGTTTCGCGCGGAATCAGCGCGAGCGTGATGCCGATGTGTTCGTCGTCGCCGAGCAGATGATCCGGATCGTGCATCTGGAAGGCGAGGCCGATCAGCGTCGCGATCGGCGCGAGCGTGATGTAGCGCTTGTCGAACGTCAGGCGAACGCCGAGCACGTTGCCGCCGTTCTATTCGCCTTTGCAGACGATGCCGTAATCCGGAATCGACGTCGCATCCGAACCGGCGAACGGGCCGGTCAGCGCGAAGCACGGAATCTCGCGGCCGTCGGCGAGGCGCGGCAGGTAGTAGTCGCGCTGTTCCTGCGTGCCGTAGTGCAGCAGCAGTTCGCCGGGGCCGAGCGAGTTCGGCACGCCGACCGTCGAGGACAGCGAACCGGAGATGCTCATCAATTTCTGCAGCACCGCCGATTGCGCGAGCGCGGAGAATTCCAGACCGCCGTATTGCTTCGGGATGATCATGCCGAAGAACTTGTTCTTCTTCGCGAACTCCCAGATTTCCGGCGTGAGGTCGGCGAGTTCGTGGGTGATTTCCCATTCGTCGCACATCGCGCAGATTTCTTCGACCGGGCCGTCGAGGAACGCCTGTTCTTCGATCGACAATTCCGGCTTCGGTTGTTTCAGCAGCTTCGACCAATCGGGTTTGCCGGTGAACAGTTCGCCTTCGAACCCGACCGTGCCCGCTTCGAGCGCGGTGCGTTCGGTATCGGAAATCTGCGGCGTGATTTTCTGATACACCTTCAGCAGCGGCGCGGTGATCTGGCGCTGGCGGAAATCCGGGATGTTCAGCGGAATCGCGATGAGCGCGAAGATCGCCGTCGGGATCGCGATGGCGAGCCAGTGGCTGCCGGCGAGAACGCCGATGCCGATCGCGGCGACGAGGCCGACGATCGTCCAGATGCGCAGGCCCGCGCGCACGTAGGCGCACGTGAGCGAGACGATGAGGAGTGCGAGGAATGGAAGCCAGTTCATAACGTCACCTTAGGACAGACTTTTTATCTATACCGTCATTCCCGCGAAAGCGGGAATCCAGCGCCTTTTTTTAAATCGCGCGAAGCAAAGTCACTGGATTCCCGCTTTCGCGGGAATGACGAGCGGACGGAACTTCCCCAGAAAATCCAGCACGGCCGACGAAAACGCATCGTTCTCGTCGCCGGCCACCATGTGCGTCGCGCGCGGCACGCGCACGTGTTCGGCGTGCGGCACCAGCTGCAGGAATTCGGCGATGGTCGCATCGGACACGATGTCGCTTTTCTCGCCGCTGATCAATAGCGTCGGCACGTCGATGCGGCGCGCGGCGTCGAGCAATGCCGCTTGATGGCGTTCGCCGTCGGCCGCGACGCGATCGAGCATGCGCGGATCCCAATGCCAGCGCAAACGGCCGTCATCGCCGCGCACGAGCAGTTCGCGCAGGCGTTGCGGCGATTTCTTTTCGGTGCGATGCGGCAAATACTTCGCGACCGCTTCGGAAGCGTCGTCGATCGAGGCGAAGCCGGACGGGTGCCCACGCATGAACGCTATGATGCGCTCGATTCCCGCACTTTCCCAACGCGGCGTGATGTCGACCAGCACGAGCGCGCGGAACGGCTGGAATTCGGCTTGCGCGATGAGGCCAAGCAGCCCGCCCATCGATGCGCCGATCAGTACGGGATTCTCGTAGCGACGCGCGATCAGGACGAGATCGTCGACGAACTGGCTGAAATCGTAATTTCCGTCGGCGCGCCAGCCGCTGTCGCCATGACCGCGCGCATCAGCCGTGATCGCCTGCCATTCCTCGCCGGCAACAGCGTGCGCTGTCGGCATCCAGGCGCGGCGGCTTTGTCCGAAACCGTGCGCGAAAACGACGGCGGGCGCATCGCTACGTCCAAAACGTTCTGTTGCTATCTCGACGCCATCCGACGCACGCAGTCGCTCGACGACGCTCTTCGTCGGCGAAACGACATGTGTTTCGAAACCGGCTGTGGTTTCCATACGGATGAGTATGGAGTCATCGATTCGACCTGTCAATACGGCAGCGTATGGTCTAGTGTCTTGAGTCTAGGACAGTTTTGCTGCATCGCAACGCGACTCAGGCTTACCCGCCGCGAGCAGACCCGATACCATGCAAGCCATGTTACATGCCGTTACATCGACCGCCGAGAAAGTCGAACGCACGCGCCTGAGCGCCGACGACTGGGAGCAGGGCGCGCTCGATCTGATCGCCGCACAGGGTGTGGGCGCGGTGACGGTCGAATCGCTGGCCAAGCAGCTCGGCGTTACCAAGGGCAGCTTCTATTGGCATTTCCCGACGCGCGAGGCGCTGCTCAAGGCGGCATTCGATCGTTGGGAAAAACAGTCGACGGACAAGTTCATCGAGGAAGTCGCCCCGATCGCCGATCCGCGCGCGCGACTCAAGAACTTTTCCGCCGCACCGGCCATGGCGCGAAGTCGCACGCGATCTACGCGGCGTTGCTGCGCGCGCTCGATCACCCGATGGTGCAGCCGGTGATGGCCCGCGTGACCCGCCAGCGCACCGATTTCCTGATCGACGCGTATCAGCAGATCGGTATGACCGATCAGATGGCCACCTATCGCGCGCGGTTGGCATACGCGGCGTATGTGGGATTTCTTCAACTCACGCAGCAGCTCGGACTGCCGCGGCTGGAACCCGACGAATTGGAGGCGTACGTCGAGCATGTCATCGAAGCACTGATTCCCGCTTAAAAAAAGATCGACAAAAAAGATCCAAAAAAAAGCGAGCGGCAACGACCGTTCGACAAAAACAATTAGGCCCAAGGCCCGGTGAGGAGAATATGACTAAGTTGGAAACGTTGGACCGTTGGGTCGCCGATGTCGCGCGCCTGACGAAACCCGATCACATCCACTGGTGCGACGGATCGGAAGCCGAATACGACGCGCTCGTCGAGAAGATGCTCGCCGCGGGCGATCTGATCGAACTCAATCCGCGCACGCATCCGAACTGCTATCTGCATCACTCCGATCCGTCGGATGTCGCGCGCGTCGAACATCTGACCTTCATCTGCACGACGAACAAAGACGACGCCGGCCCGAACAACCACTGGATGGACCCGACCGAAGCGCACGCAAAGATCGACGCACTGTTCGACGGCTGCATGAAAGGCCGCACGCTGTACGTGATTCCGTATTGCATGGGCCCGATCGATTCGCCGCTCTCGCGCTGCGGCGTCGAGATCACCGACAGCCCGTACGTCGTCGCCAACATGCGCATCATGACGCGCATGGGCGCGCCGGCGCTCGCGCGCATCGAGCGCGACGGCACATTCGTCAAAGGTCTGCACTCGACCGGCGAACTCGATCCGCACAAACGCTTCATCATGCATTTCCCGGAAGAACTGACGATCAAGTCGATCGGCTCGGGCTACGGCGGCAACGCGCTGCTCGGCAAGAAATGCCATGCGCTGCGCATCGGTTCGCTATCAGGCGCGCAAGGAAGGCTGGCTCGCCGAACACATGCTCATCGTCGGCATCCAGAATCCGCAAGGCGAGACGCACTACATCGCCGCCGCGTTTCCGTCGGCGTGCGGCAAGACCAATCTCGCGATGCTGATTCCGCCCGGAGGCTATCGCCAAAGCAAGGCTGGAAAGTCTGGACCGTCGGCGACGACATCTGCTGGATGACGCCCGGCGCCGACGGCCGTCTGTGGGCGATCAATCCCGAAGCCGGTTACTTCGGCGTCGCGCCCGGCACCAGCGAAAAGACCAATCCGAACGCGCTCGCGATGCTCAATCACGACACGATCTTCACCAACGTCGCCATGACCGCCGACGGCCAGCCGTGGTGGGAAGGCCTGCCCGGCACGCCCGTCAAAGACTGGCAAGGCCGCGACTACGATCCGCCGGCAGCGGCCCGGCCGCGCATCCGAATTCGCGCTTCACCGTGTCGGCGAAACAATGCCCGAGCTACTCGCCGCACGCCGAAGATCCGAAGGGCGTGCCGATTTCCGCGATCATCTTCGGCGGACGCCGCGAGCATCTCGTGCCGCTCGTCTTCGAAGCGCGCGACTGGACCCATGGCGTCCTCGTCGGCGCCGCGATGGGATCGGAAACCACGGCTGCGGCGACCGGCGCCGTCGGCGTGCTGCGCCGCGACTCGATGGCGATGAAGCCCTTCTGCGGCTACAACTTCGCCGACTACTTCGCGCACTGGCTGTCGTTCGACGAGCCGGGCGCGAACCTGCCGAAGATCTTCCACGTCAACTGGTTCCGCAAGAGCGCCGAAGGCAAATTCCTGTGGCCCGGCTTCGGCGACAACATGCGCGTCCTCGAATGGATCCTCGGCCGCTGCAGCGGCGGCGAAGGCGCCGAAGAAACCCCGATCGGCAACGTCCCACGCACCGAGGATCTCAACCTCGATGGCCTCGACATGCCGCACGCGAATCTCGAATCGCTCCTGCACATCGACAACGACGGCTGGATCGACGAATACGAAAGCATCGGCGAATATCTTTCGTCGTACGGCGCCCGCATGCCACAAGCACTGATCAACGAATGGCAACGCATCGCCGCGATGCTCGCCGAGAACCAGATCGAAACCGAGGTGGTCGGCACGCCCTAAAAAAGCTCCTAAGCCTCCCCGCCTTTGGCTTAGTGCAGTGCAAAGTTTCAAGACTCTCTATGCCAGCGACGCCCAGTAGCAGATCGACGGTGATCGCGCGCAGGAAGCGCGCGGTCCGCGGCGAGCATCAGGGACGTGCTCTCCGCGGACAGCATCCATTGGGAGAAAAAAAGGTGATTTCTTTGGTTACTTTCTTTGCACCAGCAAAGAAGTGACCCGCGATATTCAATCGCGGAAGCTCTTTCTTCAAAGACGAAAAAAGCAAAGGCGCTGGATTCCCGCTTCCGCGGGAATGACGATCAAGTTCAAAGAGCAATTCAAAGTTGGCTGGAATGGCCAGCATTGGTGGGCTGGAGGTTATATTGCACTTAAACCCTGCCGCGCCCCCGCGCGTCTAACCCCGCAAATGGACGGGTCCGCACTCCGAGTGAACATACCGATAGCCGAACCACCTCGCGAGGACACGGTTTCCGCCCTGGTACGCCGCGCCTCCGCCGGCGACACCCGGGCATTCGAAACGCTCTACCGCGACCACGTCGGAAGAATCTACGGCACGATCCTGCGCCTGGTCGCGATGGATCGCGCCCGCGCCGAAGAGTTGACGCAGGAAGCCTTCGTGCGCGCGTGGCAGAAGCTTCGGCAGCTTCCGCCACGAAAGTGCGTTTTCGACATGGCTGCATCGCCTCAGCGTGAACACCGCGCTGATGGCGCTGCGAGGCAAACGCGAAACGGAATCCGCCGACGAGCAAGCGCTGGAACTCGCGGCAGGCGGCGAAGTTCCGTTCTGCGCCGCCGAGCGCGGCGATCTGGAACGCGCCGTGTCGGAACTGCCGCCGCGTGCACGCGCGGTACTCGTCCTGCACGATGTGGAAGGATGGAAACACGAAGAGATCTCCGCCGAACTCGGCATGGCGGTCGGCTCTTCCAAAGCACAGTTACATCGGGCGCGCGGTTTGTTGCGACGCGCCCTTGGAGAAGCGGCATGAGCGAATTCGAATGGCGTAACGGCATGCGCAAGGCCGGCGGTCCGGTGGAACCGGAACGCGACCTGTGGCCCGACATCGCCGCAAAAATCTCGGCGGTTCCGCAGGAAAAGATGCGGCATCCGCGGCTGCCCACCTTCGCCATCGCGGCGGGTGTGCTGGTCGCTTGCGGCGCGGTGTTGTTCGCGTGGCAGATGCAGAACAAGCCGCTTCCGCAGCAACCCGTCGTGGCCGTGAACAGCGGCGTGCCGAAACGCGTGATCAACAATGTCGTCGAAACCGACGAACACGCGCCGCGCAAGGTGCTCGCCAACGCCAACGACGAACTGAGCGATGCCAGCGCGAGCATCCAGCAGGCGCTCGAACAGCGGCCGGATGCGGTGTTTCTGGTCAATCTGCTCAACAAAACCAACAGCCAGCGCTTGCGCGTGCTGAAGAAATCGTACGCGGGTTAACCGACAGGGTGGACATCATGAAAAAGTATACTTTGCACTTCGCGATCGCCGCCGCGCTGATCGCCGCGGCAGGTTCGGCCGCCGCGGCGGACAAGGTCGAGCCGCGCGCGATCGTCGCCGACAGCGGCGACAAAGATCTTCACGAGTCCTGGAGCGTCGCGGCCGACGCACGCCTTGAAATCTCCAACGTGCGCGGCAGTGTCGCCGTCTCGGCCTGGGATAAGCCCGAGGTCAGCCTCGACGGATCGCTCGGCCGCGAATCCAAGCTCGACATCAGCGGTGATGCGGGCCATCTCACGCTGAAAGTCATCGGCAAAAAGGACAGCTGGGTTCACGGCAACGGGCCGGAGACCGACAGCGACCTCGTCCTGCGCGTGCCGCGGACCGTCGCGCTCGACCTCAGCGTCGTCAGCGCCGACGCCAACGTCACCGGCGTCGGCGGCAAAGCGCTCGAGGTCGCGAGCGTGAGCGGCGGCGTCTCGGTGAACAGCGGCGCGCCGGATGTCGACGTGAACAGCGTCAGCGGCGACGTCACCTTCGATCATTCCGGCGCCACGATGACACGCGCGCATTTACAGACGGTGAGCGGAAACATCAACGCGAAAGGTCTGGCCGGCCACGTGAAGCTCGAAACGGTTTCCGGCGACATGGTCGTCATCGCCGGCGCGGTGCAGGATCTCGAAGCGGGCACGGTGTCGGGCGACGCGACGCTCACCTTCGCACCGGATTCTCACGCCAGCGTGAAACTCGAATCGATGAGCGGCGACTTGCGCGTGCATCTGCCGGCATCGGTGTCGGCGCACATCGAGGCCACCACGTTCAGCGGCGGCATCGACAGCGATTTCGGCAAGGTGAAGACGCAGGAAATGGGCCCGGGCAGCAGCCTCGATGCGCAGGCCGGCGCGGGCGACGCGCGCATCAATGCGCAATCGTTCAGCGGCAGCATCGAGTTGCGCAAACAGTAATCAGTCGGCGAGCGCGGCGAGTTCCGGCAAATAGGGCGCGTAATTTTTCCAGCGGCCGACGGAACGCGCATACACCGGCTGACGCGCCTGCCAGACGCTGGCGGTGGTGACGGTCTGCGTCGCAGCGGCATCGGCGGTCTGCGTGACGCCGATGAATTCGCCTAGCCGCTTTAGTTGCGCATCGCGATCGGCGACAACGTTTTCGTAGTCGACATCGAGAATGCGGTCGGCGAAACGCTCGCGCCACTGCCGCATAAAGCGAAGATGATCTTTCTCGACCTGCGCGATGCTCGCGAAATCGTAGGCGAATGCAAGCGCTTCATGCGCGAAATGCTGCGACCAGATCGACAGCGCCGTGTCGCGCGCATCGCGACGGCAATAGACGAAACGTGCACGCGGAAACATCGCGGCGATGAAATCGACGTAAGCGAAATTGAGCGGATTCTTGTCGACATAGAATCGCGCCGGCGCATCGTCGCGGCGCATGTGTGCTTCAATCAGCTCGGCGCACGCGCGCAGGGCGTGCGGATCGTCGAGCCGGTTCAGATCGCTGAGTTGCGCATGCACGGCCGAGATCCAGTTCAGTTCGCCGCGATCGCGCACGCCATCGAGACGTTCGAGCAGCGTCGACACGAGCGTCGTGCCTGTACGCGGCATGCCGATGACGAAGATCGGCTCGAACGTCGATGGCGGCGATGCCGCGGCGACTTTCTCGCGCAGACGGCGCTCGACGAACGACGACCAACCCGCCGCATCCCAAGCCGCCGCCGCACGCGCGCGCTCGTTGGCGACGCGCAACGCCGACGCCGCGTGCTCGACATCGCCGACATCGTCGAGCGCTTTGCCGAGCGCAAATCCCGCGCATATCCGGGTGAGTGGCGTCAGCCGATCGTTCTCGGCGGCGTCGCGGAAACCGGCGATGTCCGCATCCGACGCATCCGTGAAGCGGCGGCAGTGACTTAGCCGCAACCAGCTCGCGCTCTGATTCGGATCGAGCGCAAGCGCGCGGCGAAGAAGCGTCTGCGCATCGTCGAAACGCCCGAGTGCGAGCGCAAGATCGCCCGCGCGCGCAGAAATGCGTGCGTCGTTCGGCCATCGTTGCAGCGCGCTTGTCGCGATATCGAATGCGATCGCGTGCGCGAAACATTCAGCGAGGAATCCGATCGCACGCAACGAATCGTCGGCATCCGGTTGCGACTGTCGCCACCAGGCGGCGACCGCGTCGGCCGCCGCGTTCGTGCGGCCCTGTTCGCGAAGCATGAACGCGAGCGAATAGGTGGCGTCGCGATGCGTCGGATCGCGCGCGATGACGCCGCGGAATTCGGATTCCGCCTCAGCGAAACGGCCGGCCATCCGCAATTCGTTGCCGGATTGATAATGGGATTCGAGTAGCGATGCGTTCATCGATTCAATAACCGGCCGGAATGTATTTGAAGCGCTGCATCTGTTCGCGATGACTGCCGATGATTCGCATCACCTGAGCGCGCGTCAGCGCTTCGCGCCATTGGTTGATCTTGCCGGCGCGGAAAAACCGCTTGCCCTTGATCGGAACCTCGACGAAGCCGTCGCGTTTCTCCATGCCCGACAACGAAGCGAAACTCGCGTGATCGATCGCGCGCGCGATACGCGCACGATCATCGACACCGACGAGCCTGGCGATGCGTCCGAACGCCTTTGCGGGTTTCTCGATCAGATCCTCGTAGCGCACGACGATCACGCGATCGCTTTCGCCATCCGCCCAGCTTTTCACGTGGTGCGACCACGATCCGAGAAATTCGGTGACGAACAGCGCCGAGTTTTCCGTTGCCGCACGCTCATCGCCCAGATAATCGATGGCCGCATCCATGTCGATCGCGAAATGATGCGACATGCTGATCGCGACATCGAGCGGATTGCGGACGACATAGACCGCGCCCGCGGTACCCTGCGGCGTGATCAGCGGCGTGCCTTCGTGCACACCGGCCATGCTGTGCGTCTTCACGAACACGGTGCGCGGTGCTTCCGCCACGATCGCCGCGGCGACAGCGGGCCGCAGCGCGCACAATTCGTCGAAACTCAGTTGCGTGCTCGGCTTGCCGGCGACGCGCGAATACAACTCGGGATCGGCTTCGAGGCGGCCATAGTTCGGCAGTTCCGACAGCGGCAGCGGCGTCGGCCGGTTGGCAACGATGTTGGCGAGGAACGCGCGAATCCACGTGTTGCCGGATTTGGGATACGAGGCGAGCCACAGAATGTTTCCCATCACGTCGTCCCGAAAGGCGGCAAGCCGAGTTCTTTGCGCAGCGGATCGAGCAGCGCACCGTAGTGCGGCGAACGCGCGGTGTCGCTGCGCAACGGTTGACGAACCTGCGCGGCGCTCGGTGTGTATACATCGCGTTTGGTTTCGTGGAATTGCAGACAAGCTTCTTCGAAAGGCAGGCCGCAGAAGTCGAGCAGTCGCCGTATCGACGATTCCGGATCGGCGACAAACGACTCGTAAGCTACTTCGTGCACGCGATCAGGATATTGCGCGAGCCAGTGTTTCGCGGTGCGATCGAAGTCGCGCCATGTCGCGGCGAGATCGGCGAACGTGCGCGTGTATTCGTTGCCGGCCAGGCGTTGTCGATAGCACGAGAAGCAGGTTTCCAGCGGATCGCGCCGGACGATGACGATTTTCGCCGCCGGCAGCATCGACGCTGATCGCGCCGACGTACATCCAGTTGGCCGGCAGTTTGTCGGTGAAGCGCGGATGTTGCTGGCGCCAGCGCTGCGTGCGTTCGAGATAGCGTCGGCCCGATGCGCGACCAATCGTCCGGCGTACGCGAAGCGATGAAATCCGGAAACGAAATCCGGACTCGGTTCGCCTCTTCGGTCAGGACAGCCGGCACGTCGGGCAACTCACCGCCGCCGCCGACCATCGAGTGCGATGCGAGGACCTGTTCGATCAGCGTCGAGCCGGATCGCGGCAGGCTGACGATGAAAATTGCTTCGGCGCCGATGGCCGCGTTCGCACCACGCGGCGGCGGCGTGAACGCGGTGAGCACGCGATCGATCCATGCCGATTGCGCCTGCGCATTCCAGCCGCGCTGACGTCGCGCGCGCGCGTTCGCCTGCGCCAGTGCATCGAGCGATTCGGCATAGCGTTGCCGTTGATCGAGCGCTTTGGCGAGCGCGAAACCGACCGCGACTTTGTCGTCTTCGCTCGCCGCGCGGTGGTTCATCGCGCGACGCATCTGTTCCATGTCGCTATCGCTCAGGCGCAGCGTCTTCAGATCCGCCAGACCCCACCATGCCATGCCCGCGTGCGGCTGGCGCGCGATGGCGTCGCGGTATGCGGTTTGCGCGTCGTCGATGCGACCTTCGGCGCGATACATGTCGCCGATCATCGCGTAGGCGCTGATGGCGATATCCGGCGAAAGCTGCAGTGCGCGGCGCAACGCGGACACTGCATCGTCGATCTGCATCGCGCGCATGTGCGCGAGGCCGAGGTTGTACCAGGCGCTCGCGAGCGATTCGTCGAGGTGCGTCGCTTGGCGCAGCGTCTCGATCGGCTTCGTCGTAGCGGTAACCGTCGATCAGCGCGCTGCCGAGCGAACTCAAGTACAGCGCGTCATCCGGCCGCGCGGCGATGGCACGCTGCAGCGTGACGACGGCGCCGTCGATGTCGCCGCGCAGCCGCTGCGTTCCCGCATGCAGACGAAGGATTTCCGGATGCGTCGGATACAACGCGAGCAACGCAATGACGTGATGTTCGGCTTCGTCGACGCGTCCCCGATCGAGCGCTTGCGCGGCGGCGACGACAGCGCGGACCGCCGTTTGCGGCAATCCGGCCAGACGCGATCCGGGTGCGACGGGAGCGGTGCCGTTCACGAGGCGAAAAAATCCGGTGCGTCGCATCAGAACATCAGATACGTTGAGATGATGTATTTATCGTTCGACACCGGCGGCAAACCCGCGTGCTGGTACATCCAGTACGGCGGGAACATGAGCAGGCGTCCGGCGCGCGGTGCGACTTTCATGTCGATGTCCACGAACGCTGTTTCGCCGCCTTCGTCGACGTCGTTGAGATACCACAGAAACACGAGGTAACGCGCTGACATGCGTTCATAGGCGTCGAAGTGCGGCTGGAAATTTTCGCCGCTACCGGCGCGATAGCGCTTGATGCGCAGTTCGTCGAGCTTGGCGCTCGGCGGTATCGGCAGCGATAGGCCGAGCTGCGCGGTTGTATTCGGCGAGATATTTGTCGATCTGCGCGTGGAAGAAACCGAGAAACGCCGCATCGGCAACGCGGCCGACGTTGAGTTCGGTCCAGCCGCTGAGATCAAGACCGGGCTGATGACCTTTGCCGTGAGGCACCTGCAGGTGCGCGGCTTTTTCGAAATTGTCGACGAGCTGCGCGCAGAATTCGCGTGACAGCGCGCCGTCGTAATAGCGAACGTAATTACGCAGATCGCAGATCGCGGAAGATGCGTTCGCTGATTCGCTCACGGAAATGTTCATGCGGAGAACGGCGGCATTTCGAGCGCGGCGCGCAGCGGATCGAGCAGCGCGCCGTAGCGGTGTGATCGCGCCGTCGAGCGCAGCGGCTCACGCACCTGCATCGCGCTCGGCGTGTGCACGTGGCGTTCGGATTTGTGGAATTCGAGACAGCCCGGTTCGAACGGCAAGTCGCAAAAGTCGAGCAGGGCGCGGATGGATTTTTCCGGATCGGCGACGAGTTCTTCGTAAATGGTTTCGTGCACCTGCGCCGGATATTTTTCGCGCCAGTGCGTGACCGCGCGATCGAAATCGCGCCATGCGGCGCCGAGATCCTGGAACGATCGCGTGTACTCGATGTTCGCGAAGCGCTGGCGATAGCATGAAAGACATGTTTCCAGCGGATCGCGCCGCACCACGACGATTTTCGCGCCGGGAAGCATCGCGCGAATCGCACCGACGTAGAGCCAGTTGCCCGGCATCTTGTCGGTGAAGCGTGGCCGCTGCTGCCGCCAGCGCGCGGTGCGCTCCAGATAGCGGCGACCCATGCGCGTCCAATCCGCTGCGGTCAGATCGGCGACGAAATGTGGGAACGACTTGCCTGTCCAACGCGCTTCTTCCATCAGCACGGCCGGCAAATCCGGCAGTTCGCCGGCGCCATCGACCTGCGAATGCGCGGCGAGTACCTGCTCGGTCAGCGTCGAACCGGAACGCGGCAAACTGACAACGAAAATCACTTCGCGTCCGAGTTGTTGATCGGGCGCACCGGCGGGCGGCGGCATGAACGCGTCGAGCACTTCATCTACGTGGGCCGTGTACGCGGCGGCGTCCCACCCGCGCTGCGCGCGAACGCGTGCATTGGCGGTTTCCAGTTCAGCGAGCGACTCGGCGTACAGACCGCGATCTTCGAGCGCGCGCGCGAGCGCGAAGCCCATCGTCGAAAGATCGTCGACGCTGCCCGGAAGCGTCATCGCCGCGCGCAATTGCGCGATGTCGTCGTCGCTGAGTTTGCGGTTTTTGATCTCGGCCAGACCCCACCACGCGGCTCCCGCGTTTTTGTTCATCGCGATCACGGCGCGGTATTCGGCGACCGCGTCGTCGATGCGGTTTTCGGCGCGATAGATTTCGCCGAGCACCACGCGCGCGTTGATCGCGAATTCCGGTGTTTTCGACACTGCGCGTTTCAGTGCAGGAACAGCTTCGGCGGGACGCATGCTGCGTGCATAGGCGAGGCCGAGGTTGTACCAGGCCGATGCGTAATCCGGCTCGACGTTGGTTGCGCGTCGCAGGACGTCGATCGCTTCGTCGTAACGCGCACCTTCGAGCAGCGCGGAACCGAGCGAATTGAGATACGTTGCATCGGTCGGACGACGTGCGACGGCGCGTTCCATGATCGTGCTCGCGCCGATGAAATCGCCGCGCAGAAACAGTAATCCGGCTTGCAGGCGCAGCACTTCGGGATGATCGGGATAGACGGCGAGCAGACCGGTCAGCCGTTGTTCGAGCACGGTGGCCTGGCCGAGCGAAAGGGCTTGCTCTGCATCGGACAGTCGCCGCAGGGCGCTCGCGGATAGACCGTCGTAGCGCGTGTCGCGCGAAGTTGATGTGCCGACGGCGGCCATGCCTTGCGTCACGGTCGAATGAAACCTGTGAGCGCGCTCATGCCGCGGAAAACGGCGGCAACCCGAGCGCGGCGCGCAGCGGGTCGAGCAGTGCGCCGTAGCGTTGCGCGCGTGCGGTGTCCTTGCGTAGCGGCTCGCGCACCTGCGTGGCGCTCGGCGTGTGGACTTTGCGCTCGGTTTTGTGGAATTCGAGACACTGCTCTTCGAACGGCAGGTCGCAGAACGCGAGCAGTTGCCGGATCGTGCTTTCCGGATCGGCGACGAATTCTTCGTATACATTTTCGTGCACAAATTTGGGATGCAACGCGCGCCAGTGTTTTACGGCGCGATCGAAGTCGTGCCAGGCGGCGCCGAGGTCGGCGAAGGTGCGCGTGTATTCGCTGTTCGAAAAACGCTGGCGATAGCACGAAAGGCAGGTTTCCAGCGGATCGCGTCGCACGATGACGATATGCGCGCCGGGCAGCATCGCGCGGATCGCGCCGATGTATTGCCAGTTGCTCGGCATCTTGTCGGTGAAGCGCGGACGTGTGCCGCGCCACTTCTTCGTGCGTTCGAGATAGCGGTGTCCGAGCCGCGCCCAGTCGGCTGGCGTGAGTTCGCGCACGAAATGCGGGAACGACATGTTCAGGCGCTTGCACTCTTCCATCAGCACAGCGGGAATGTCAGCGACTTCGCCGCCGCCGTCGACTTGCGAATGCGAGGCGAGCACTTGTTCGGTCAATGTCGAGCCGGAGCGCGGCATGCTCGGGATGAAAATTGCTTCGTGACCCAATGTTGGATCGACGGCTCCGGCCGGTGGCGGCGTGAACGCCTCGAGGATGTTGTCGATGTGATCGGAATGCGCGCGCGCATCCCAGCGTTTGCGCGCACGTATGCGCGCGTTGGCGTGTTCGATCGCGGCGAGCGATTCGGCGTATTGCTTGCGATCGTCGAGCGCGCGCGCGAGCGTGAAGCCCATCGCGGCCATGTCGTCTTCGCTGGCGCCGGGTGTCTGCAATGCTTCGCGAAGCTGGACGAGATCGTCGTCGCTGAAGCGCTGTGTTTTGATTTCGGACAGACCCCACCACGCCGTGCCCGAGTTCTTCTTCAGGGCGAGCGCTTCGCGGTATTCGGCTTTCGCTTCGTCGAGGCGATCTTCTGCGCGGAACATGTCGCCGACGATCACGCGCGCGTCGATGGAAAGCTCCGGCGCCTGCGACACGGCGCGCAGCAAGGCGGCCTTGGCCTCGTCGACGTGCATGCAGCGCACGTGAGCGAGACCGAGGTTGTACCAGGCGGTGGTGTAGTCAGGATCATATTCGCACGCGCGCTTGAGCGCGGCGATGGCGTCGTCGTAGCGCCCCGCATCCACCAGCGCAGAGCCGTACGAACTCCAGTAGGCGGCATCGTTCGGCCGTTTCGCGATGGCGCGTTCCATCGTGGCGATTGCGCCGTGCGCATCGCCGCGCATGGACAGCAGCGCGGCGAACATGCGCAGCACTTCCGGGTGATCGGGATAAACCTCGAGCAATCCGGCGAGCCGCTGTTCGGCGTCTGCCGCCTGTCCCATGGATAACGCGTGCGCCGCATGACCCAGGCGGCGCACGGCACTGGAGGACAAGCCGTCGAGGCGCGGATCGCGACCGCCCGCAGCGGCTGCCGGAAGTGCGGCCGCGTCAAGCATCGTAGCCCCAGTGTTTCATCATTGGTTCGAGGATCGGCAAAACCGGTTCGAAGTAGCGATGGTAACGCCGCCAGCGGCCGACCGCTTTTTTGTTCGGCGGCTCGATGACCTGGGAATAGCTCGGCGTGGAGATGAAACCTTTGTCGCGCGCGTGCTGGTCGAAGCGCGACATGGGCGATGCGTCGTCGAGCTGCAGGAAATCGGCGATGCGGCGGATGTTGCCGGGGAAATCGTCGAGAAGATCTTCATAGCGCGAATGGATCACGTGCGGCTTCAAGACCTTGTCGTGATAAACCCATGCGTTCATCGCGTTGACGTATCCCTGCGCGAGACGCTCGAGGCTGGAGCACAGCACCGCGAAGGAGTTCGAGGTGAAGTGCTGCATGTAGTTGGACAGAATCGAATCGCACGGATGGCGCAGCGCCATGATGATCGGCGCGTTCGGGAACAGGCGATTGATGAGCGGCAGGCGCAGCATCTGCAGCGGGTTCTTGTCGACCAGGCGCTGGCCTTCTTTGCGCGGCGCGACCTGTTTCGTCGCGGCCCAATAATTCTGGCGCAGCGCCTCGCATTGCTGTTCGGTCAGCTTGTGCAGATCCTTCGGATATTCGCAGCCGAAATCGCTCAGCATATCGAGGAGATTGCTCAGGAACGCGCGCTCGTCCATCGACTGCAACTGCGGGTGCGCATCGAGCATCTGTTCGAGCATGGTGGTGCCCGATCGCGGAAAGCCGACCACGAAGATCGGCGACTCGAGCATCGACGGCGCCGGATATTCCGGCCACTTCGCACGCAATTCGTCGTCGACGAGCTGCATGCCGAGATAAAGCGGTGGCGCATCGGGCGCGAGAAGTTCGGGTACGGCCTGGCGGGCGAGCGTGAGCTGGCGTTCGTGCGAAAGTGCGAGCGCCTGCATGGCGGCGTCGATGTTGCCTTCCTTGTCGTACATTTTCGCCATCGACGAATACATGTCACCGGAACGCCACGGCGTGAGTTTCGCGGCGGGCGAGGCTTCGAAGATGTCGATCAGCCGCTGCAGTAGTTCGCGTGCGCGCGTCGGGTCTTTTTCGCGCAGCGCGAAAGTCGCGTTGGCGCTGATGACGTCGTACTGCAGTTTCGGATCGGTGACCGTCTCCGGCGGCGGCAGCTTTTCGAGAAGCGCGCGCGCTTCATCGAGGCGATTGATGCGCTCGTACAGAAACACGAGATTCGCCATTGCGCGCAGGTTGCCGGGGCTTCTTTGCAGCAGCGATTCGAGGATCTGCCCGCCGGCATCGGGCGTCCCGGCGGACGTCATCAGGCCGGCGAGGTCGACGGTGAGTTCATCGCTCAAATCGTGCCAGGTCGGCCACGGGGCGATCAGTTTTTCGGCGAGATCGCGCCTGTCGAGGGCGACACAGGTTTGCGCACTGTATATACGCGCTTCGCGCGACGTGGGATCGAGCCGGTGTGCGGTCAGCAGAGCGTCGCGGGCTTCGGGAAACTTGCCGCTTTCGAGAAGCAGATAGCCGAGGTTTAGCAGTGCGCCGAAGAATTTCCAGTCAAGTTCAATGGCGCGGCGATACGCTTCTTCGGCCTCGCGCAATTCCCCTGCATCGCGCAGGGCGGTGCCGAGATTGCTCCAGTAGATGGGCGAGTTCGGCGCGATGCGCGTCAGTTCGCGGCAGACGTCCGCCGCTTCGGCGGGGCGGTCGAGCTGCAGCAGGCTGATGCTCAGAAGAATCAAACCGTCTTCGTTGCCGGCATTGGCCGCGACGAATTCCCGCGCGAGGCGTTCGGCGTCGTCGAGGTGGCCCGATTGCAGCGCGTCGACGATCGATTGGGTCGTTTGGATGGCGGAGGCGGTGGCGGACACGGACGGAAAAACGCTCGCGGAGCCACGATTTTAGCATAGCGAGCCGACGCGGCTGCCGTTCACCGATTCCGACGGTCCAGTATGGGCCAATAGCACTTTCTGCCGGGCAAAAAAAATCGCGCGGGGGTTGCCCGCGCGATTGAGTTCAACAATGAAGCTTGTTCTTAGAACTTGACCGTCACGCTGGCGTGGTAGTAGCGACCCAGAAGGTCATACGTGTTCACGTCAGTGTTGGCGTTGAGCACGTTGTTCTGGTACAGCAGCGGCGGCTGTTTGTCGAAGATGTTGTCGACACCCAGGCTCACGAACGTGTTGATCGGCTCGATATTGTAGCCAACCGACGCATTGTGATACGTAACCGCGCCGTAATGCAGGACCGGACCGATCGGGTTCGGGAAGTATCGGATCGGTGCTCGACTCTACCCCGGACGGGCCTAAACCGGCAGTTGCGTAGCCCAACGTGATGCGGCCGATGTAGCGCGTGGTCCAGTTAGCCACCCAAGGACCCATGTTCCAGTCCAACGTGGCCAGTCCACGGACGC
The DNA here is from genome assembly GCA_963814225.1 of uncultured Gammaproteobacteria bacterium. Classification (GTDB taxonomy): domain Bacteria; phylum Pseudomonadota; class Gammaproteobacteria; order Xanthomonadales; family Rhodanobacteraceae; genus Rudaea. The sequence continues at coordinate 23,174 of CAWFCC010000016.1, forward strand.
GGGCGAAGTTGCCGAACGTCTTGTCGAAGTGGCCGGCGAGGTGCTGCGTGAAGCCCGGCTCTGCGACGTTGTACTTCTGGATATAAGAGCCATCCACACCGACGCGGAAGTTGCCCCAATCGGTGGTCGGCAGACGGTAATGTGCACCGACGTCCAGACCTTGATCGACGAGGTTACCCGCGTTGAAGGGGCTTTCCACCACGAACTTGATCGAGCCGTCGCTGGCGCGAATGATGTTCGAGCAGATCGGGCCCTGCGTGTTGAAGCAGTCGGTCAGAATGGTCTGGGCCGTACCGGCGCCCGACACGATCAGGTTGTTGAGCAGGATGCGATAGTAATCGGCGTTGACCGACAGGCCCGGGATCCATTCCGGATCGTAGACGAAGCCGTAGTCGAACGACTTGCCGAACTCCGGTCCGAGGACCGCGCTGCTGAGGCCGTTCGCATTGGCAAAGCCCGCACCCATCACGTAGCCGGTCAGCTGCGAGAAGATTTGCGGCGGAACGTTGAAGCCTTTGCAGGCCGCGTTGCTGGAAACGCCCGCACGGCCGGCGCACGGATCGGTGGCGGTAGGCGCATCGCCCGCTGGACCTGCGAACAGGTTGGTCGGGGTCGGCGCGCGGAACACCTTCGAAACGGTCGCACGCAACAGCAGGTCTTCGATCGGACGGTATTCGACCGCGACCTTCCAGTTGCTGGTGCTGCCGAAGTTGGAGTACTTCGAATAACGGTCGCCGATGTCCACGTTCAGGGAGTGCACGAACGGCACGTCTTTCAGGATCGGCACCAGCAATTCGGCGTACGCTTCCTTCACGTTATAACCGCCCTGCGCCGCCGACGAACAGATCGAGTTCGGACCGGGGCAGGTAATCTGCGGCACGCCGTTGGCGTCGAGGCTGTAGGTGTTGACCACCAACGGATCGACATCACCGTGCAGGTATTCCTTACGGTAGTCACCGCCCACGGCAAGCATCACGTCGCCAGCCGGCAGGCTGAACAGGGAACCGTTTGCCGAAGCGTCCCATTCCTTCATCTGGTACAGCGTGTTGGCATACGGATTGATCTTCGCCGCCTGCAGCAGAGCTTTCGTGTTCGGATCGCTCTGGTTGAAGATGTCGAGCGGTGTGCAGTTGCCGGCGTTCGCGTTGGCGGTCGTGCAGGTCAGTTCCGGCACGAGCTGGCTGAAGTTGAGGTAGTTCAGGTTCTGCGTTTCCAGCGTCAGCTTGCCGTAGCTGTAATGCGCATCCCAGTTCCAGCTGGTGTCGCCGAATGGTGCCCTTGAGGCCCGCGTTGGCGAGTTCGGTGGTGTTGGCAATCTTCAGACCGCGATTGCCGATCGAACTCAAGCGCAGCGCGATCGTGCTCGACGCGCCGTTATTGCCGAACGCAACGCCGAACGGGTTGTAGAACTGATCGGCCGGAATGACCACATTGTTGCTGGCCAAATCGAACGGATACGGAGCGAGCTGCTGATGGGCGACCATCTTGTGATACAGCAGTTCCGCGTAGGCTTCGACGCTGTCGGTCAGCTTGTAGTTGCCGAGCGCGAACACGCCGGTGCGCTCGTTCGGGATCAGGTCGTAGTTGCCGACGGCCTGGAAGTTGAACTCGTCGTTTGCCGAGTTGTAAGCAGCGGAAGTCCGCGGCGGTCGGCGGCGTGGTCAGGCTCGGCAGCTTGTTGCCCGACAGGGTGACCGACGTGCAGCCGAGCTGCGTGGCGATCGGCGAGCCTTCGGAAGGAAGTAGCGGCCACCCGGCGTGCGCGATGAACCGGCATGCGTATTGACGCCCGTGTTGTAGATGTATTGCGCGGCGCTTCGACAATTTGCGGTTGGCGGCCGAGACCGGATCCTGCTTGTCGTACTGCACGCCGAACACGATGTTGCCCTTGTCGGTGGACTGACCGAACAACGACGTGGATCGCGCTTTGCGTTCGCCGTCGTCCTTGATCGGACTGATGCCGTAGTCGGCGCCGAATTCGGCACCCTGATAATTCGTGCGCGTGATGATGTTGACCACGCCGGCGATCGCGTCGGAACCGTACACGGCCGAGGCGCCGTCGTTCAGCACTTCGATACGTTCGACCGCCGACACCGGCAGCAGGTTCAAGTCCTGCAGCTGGAACGGAATGCGATGGCCGTTGATGAGCAGCAACGTGCGGTTGGAACCCAGGCCGCGCAGCGAAACGCCGGCCGTGCCCGCGCCGCCGTTGTTGACCTGCGGGTTCATCGCGGCACCCGCCATGGACGGCAGTTCCTGCACGAGGTCGCCGAGGTTGACCTTGCCCGACGCCTGGATCTGCGCACGGTCGATCGTGACAACGGGGCTTGCCGTTTCGATGTCGACACGGCGGATGTTGGAACCGGTCACCACGATGGTTTCGAGGGACTGGCCTTTGGTGTTCGGACTGGTCTGGCATCTTGCGCGTACGCAGTGACGGAGCCGGCCGAAGCGACTGCGCCTAGCGACAATGCCAGACGAACCGCCGACGATAGCTTATTCACGTCGAGTCTCATTCACACTCTCCAACGTCAGGGTTGTTTAAACAGATTCGGGACGAGTTCCTTCCTGGAACCGCCAAAACGGCTAACCATCGAGTCACAAATGGCACACCAAAAGTTTCGGCAGCGGACGATACTAGCAACATTTGCTTAACATGGGAATCCCTAGCGTCTTGAAAGTACCAAGAGATTGAATTTGTTAAGGCTTTTGCCTCAGGAAAGAGGCGTGCGGGAAGGGCAGATTAGAGGGTATTACGACGTCATTCGTGTTCTGCCAACACGAAAGGATCACAAGTCCTGGTGATATTGGACGTATGGAACGCGCGATTGGGTCATGTCCGGCTCGCGCGACGGACGGCTCGATCATCGACGGGAGATTGCCCGAAGACCACAGATTTTGCGCCCCGATGCTGAAAACGCCGCGCCACGGCGCACGCCAGGAAATACCGAGATCCAGGCTGCTCCAGTGCTGCCCGCTGTTGAGCAGGTCAGCCGGTCCGAGCACGTGGCCGATGACCACGCCGCTGAAAGGTCCGCTGCGAACACCGACACTGAGCGCGGCCTGATTGAGATTCGGCAACGCGACATTGCCCGGCACTTCGAGCTGGATGCGTCCGAAAGCGGCGTTCAAGTCCAGCGACTGGTCGTCATCGAAATGCCAGCGGCCGCCCGCGTTCAAGCTGGAGCTTTGCACGCTGCCGAGCTCGACGCCGGGAATGACAAGCGTCGGAACATTGCTGCCGGCCGTGCCGCTGAACAGATCCCAGAACGTCGACTGCGCGCCGCCGCCGAAACGCTGCTGTTCGCCCGCGTGCAACCACGACAAGCCGTAACTCAGATCGACATCGAAATTGCCGGCCGTCATGCCCGTTCCCACGTGCACGGCGCCTGTCGTGGCGCGGCTGGAAGCGGCCAGACAACGGCTGTCGAGCCCGAACGAGAACGACGGATTGCACTCGAGCGAGTTCGCGCCGGAATACGTCGGCGTCAGCACGATGCCCTGATCGAAATTCGCATACGCGCCGACGTTGTCGCGCAAATGCAGGCCGATGCCGGAGCTGACGAAATCGGTGACATCGATGAATTTCAGGTCTGCCGCCGGATCGATGCGCGGTGCCGGCGACAGCGCCGCTCCCGCACCGTTGGTGCCCATCGCGACGATCGCCAGGATGCGGCCGTCGGGCGTGCTCCACAGCGGCATCACACCTTGCGGCTGGTTCGGTGCCGGATTGCCGATCATCGCCGGCGAATAGAACAGCTGGTCGAACAGGCGCGGCGATTTATCCGCCTGCAACAGCGTCACGTTCGGCGTCTGCGCGCGCGCAAACGGCTGCACCAGCATCAAGCCGGTCGACAGCAGCAGCGACAGTAGGGCAGTGGTCGAACGCATGGCAGACGGTCTTCGTTTGTCCTTAAGACTACGTGATGGAACGGTGAGTTCCTTGATCCGACTCGCAAAAAATATTGGCAGACGGAGTTCAGCCTGAATATACCAAACTTATGAAAAACTAACAATCGTTTTCGACGCGGCGTGATCTCTGCATAAGGATTTGTTTTCAGATTGCGATTCAGGTTCGCATTCCCGGTTATTTCGTCCGCGTCGGTATTCTTCAAAAATCGTTACACTAGCGCGCGTAAACAAGGGGTCGTATGCGTTCGGTTTTTTCTCCAGAGGTTGCCGGACAGGTTGCGGATCAAAGGCTTAGTCAACGCGTTTGGCGGCCACGCTAACCGCGTCCCCATGGCTGTTCGCCCACCCGCCGCTGTCGTGAAGCCTGTCGTTGCAGGAATGTCCGGCGCGCTCGACGCAACGGTGCCACTCCCGACGTCGATGCTACTCGATCTTTTCAAGGCGACACACACGCAGTCGCTGGCCGTGGCTGTGCGCCGCATCGCGTGCGAGTGGCTTGGCGCTGCAGGCGCCGACATATATTTGCTTTCCGCCGATGAGCGCACGCGGGAGCCCGACCCCGATGCACAGCGTTTGATGCGGCGTGTAGTCGAGACCAACACGCGCGTCGTGGAGACCGGCAGCGTCTCCACCCACACGGCCCAGGTAGCCGCGCCGCTGCACGTGCAGGGTTTGTTGACCGGCGTGCTGATTGCGACACTTCCCACCGCCGTGTGGGAACGCGAAGAGAGCCGCGCGCGCTGGACGCATCTGCTGCAACTGCTCGAATTGCGTCTGGATCAACTGCGCACGTTGAAAGACATGCAGCAGTCGGTCACGCATCTCGAAGAAGCCGAACGTCTGCAGCGCGCACTGTTCGCCATCGCCGAGCAGGCCAGCGCCGACCGCGACATGCCGGATGTTTTCCGCAGCCTGCACGAGATCGTCGGCAGCCTGATGTATGCGGAAAACTTCTACATCGTGCTGTTCGATCCGGTGCGCGAAACACTGCGCTTCGCCTATTTTGTCGATATCGCCGACACCGATCCTCCCGACACCAGCGAAGACGTCGCCATGCGCGACCGCGTCGGCAGCCTGACCTGGCATCTGCTCAAGCGCGGCTCCGCGATGCGCGGCACGCTGCAACAGATCGAAGCGGAAGTCGGCACCATCGTCAACTTCGGTCCGGATTGCGTCGACTGGCTCGGCGTTCCGCTGCTGCGCGGCGGCAAGATCGTCGGCGGTATCGTTGTACAAAGTTATACCGAAGCGGCGCGCTACACCGATCGCGATCAGGCGTTGCTCACCTACGTCGCGCAGCACATCCAGACCGCGCTCGAACGCCGATCCGTGCACGAGGAACTCGAACGCCGCGTCGCCGAACGCACCGATGCGTTGCGCGAAGCGAACCGGCTGTTGCAACAACAAGTGCTCGAACGCCAGCGCGGCGAACGCCTGCAGGCCGCGCTATTCCGCATCGCCGAACTCGCCAACAGCACCGAATCTCTCGAAGAATTCTATGCAGCCGTGCATCGCGCGGTCGGTGGATTGCTCTACGCGCGCAACTTCTACATCGCGCTGCTGACCGAAGATCGCGAACATCTCGCGTTTCCGTATTCGGTCGACGAACGCGACGAAAAACGCGCGCCGCGAAAACTCGGCACAGGCTTGACCGAATACGTTCTGCGCACCGGCAGCGCACTGCTCGCCGATCGCGCCGGCCTCGAACGCCTTTATCTCAGCGGCGCCGCGCAGCCGATCGGTACGCGCTCGCGAAGCTGGCTCGGCGTGCCGCTCATTTGCGCCGATCGCACCGTCGGCGTGCTCGTCGTGCAGTCGCATTCCGACGAACACCGCTACACGCCGCGCGATCAGGAACTGCTGACGTTCGTTTCGTATCACATCGCGAACGCACTCGAACGCAAGCGCAACGCCGAATCGCTGAAAGAGGCGTACGCCGAACTCGAAGTGCGCGTTATCGAACGCACCAGCGAACTCGCCGCGGCCAACCGCGAACTGCGCGAACACATCGGCGTGCGCGAGCGCATGGAACGACAACTCAAGCACGAAACCCTGCACGACGCGCTGACTGGCCTGCCGAACCGCAACTTCCTGCTCGACCGGCTGACGCAGGCGCTGGCGCAATTCCAGCGCGATCCGCACGAACGCTTCGCCGTGCTGTTCCTCGATCTCGATCGTTTCAAGATCATCAACGATTCGGTCGGTCATCTGGTCGGCGACGAACTGCTCAACGAAGTCGGCGGCCGCATTTCCGCGTGTCTGGAACCGCGCGATCTGGTCGCGCGTCTGGGCGGCGACGAATTCGCGATCCTGCTGCATGACATCCAGAGTATCGAAGACGCCTGCGCACAGGCGCAGCGCATCATCGATGCGCTCAACGCACCGATCCGGCTTGGCGGTAAAGAAGTCTTTACGTCTACAAGCATCGGCATCGCGATTTCATCCTCGCGCTACCGCAAGGCCGAAGAACTGCTGCGCGATGCCGACGTCGCCATGTACCGCGCCAAGGACGACGGCCGTCATCGCTACGCCGTCTTCGACGAACATCTGCACAAACGCGCGATGCAGCTCCTGGAACTGGAAAGCGACCTGCGCCACGCGTTGACGCGCAACGAGTTCATGCCGTACTTCCAGCCGATCGTGCGTCTTTGCGACCAGGTGGTCGTCGGCTACGAAGCGCTGTTGCGCTGGCTGCATCCGCAACGCGGCGTGCTGACGCCCGGTGATTTCCTCTCCGTCGCCGAAGAAAGCGGCGCGGCCGAACTCATCGACTGGCAGATGTTCGATCGCGTACTCGAAATCGCGCCGCCGCTGCTCGAAGGCGGCAAATTCATCGGTATCAATCTGTCGGGACGGCACTTCCGCTCCGAAACGCTCGACGAAAAACTGCTCGCACTGCTGAGACAGCACAACATCCGTCCGGAAAGCCTGCGTCTGGAAGTGACCGAGCGCATGCTGATCGAAAATCCGCCGGCGGCCAAGCGCACACTCGAATCGCTGCGCACGCAGGGGCTGGCGGTGTCGCTCGACGATTTCGGCACCGGTTATTCGTCGCTGAGTTATCTGCATCAGTTTCCGGTGCAGGCGCTGAAAATCGATCGTTCCTTCATCGCCGATCTCGTCGGCGATGGCAGCGGCGGCAGCGCCGCGGTGGTGCGCGCGATCCTCGCCTTGGCCGGCGCACTCGGCATGCAGGTGATCGCCGAAGGCATCGAAACGCAGGAGCAGCACGACGCGCTCGTCCAGTTGGGCTGCACATTCGGCCAGGGATTTTTCTACGCGCGTCCGCAACCGGCGAGCGTCTGGATAGGACATCCCGCGACCGTCTGACGGCGCGATGTGCGCCGATGGCAAAAAGAACCGACGACAACTCCAGAACGCCGCCGCCGAAACGTCGCGGCGTACTTCGTCGCATCGGCAAATGGCTGTTGATCCTTGCGCTTGCGTGGTTCGCGATCACTTGGCTTCTGGTTCTCGTCTTCCGTTTCGTGCCGCCGCCGACATCCGCTTTCATGATCGAACGCAGCATCGCCGCGACGGTTCACGGCGAAAAGAATTTCTCGGTCAAATATCGATGGACGCCATGGTCCGGCATCTCCACTGAACTGCCGATCGCGATCGTCGCCTCGGAAGATCAGAAGTTTCCTTTCCATCACGGCTTCGACGTGCAAGCGATCCAGCAGGCGATGGACGAAGCCGATGATGGCGAACGTCTGCGCGGCGCGAGCACGATTTCGCAGCAAACGGCGAAAAATCTTTTCCTGTGGGGCGGACGCAGCTTCGTGCGCAAAGGTCTCGAAGCGTATTTCACCGTGCTGATCGAAGTGACGTGGCCGAAGCGCCGGATTCTCGAGGTCTACATCAACATTGCCGAATTCGGCGACGGAATTTATGGAGCCGATGCAGCGGCGCGCGCGTTCTTTCATAAGCCGCCATCGCAGCTCACGGCGCGCGAAGCGGCGCTGCTCGCGTCAGTTTTGCCGAATCCGAAGAAGATGCACGCCGATCATGCAACGCCATATCTCGACAGTCGCGCCGAATGGATCGAGCGGCAAGTGCGCCAGCTCGGCGGCGTCAGCTATTTGCCGCGCTGATCTTCGCGATTCTCGATCGCCAATTTGATTGGACGCGGTGATCCGCTACGATGCGCGCTCGCATCGGCGCATCTCTTCATGCAGAAACTCACGGTCGTCGTTCCCGCGTTCAACGAAAGTTCGAGTCTGCGCGAATTCCACGCGCGGCTCGCGCCGGTGCTCGACAAACTCGGCCCCGATCTCGCCGGCGACGTGCTCTATGTCGACGACGGCAGCCGCGACGATACGTGGGACGTCATCCGCTCGCTGCACGCATCCGATCCGCGCGCGGCGGGATTGAAGCTCAGCCGCAACTTCGGCAAGGAGCACGCGATGACGGCCGGCCTCGATCACACCGACGCCGATGCGATCGTGATGATCGACGCCGATCTGCAGGACCCGCCCGAACTGATTCCCGAGTTCGTGAAAAAGTGGCGCGAAGGATTCGATGTCGTCTATGGCACGCGCTCCAGCCGCGCCGGTGAAAGCGCGGCGAAGAAAATCACGGCATCGGCGTTTTATCGCGTGATGGAACGTTTGAGTTCGACGCCCGTTCCGCGCGATACCGGCGATTTCCGCCTGATGAATCGACGCGCTGTGCAGGCGCTCGGTCAACTGCGCGAACGCCAGCGCTTCATGAAAGGTCTGTTTGCATGGGTCGGCTATAAACAAACGTCGATTGAATACGAACGCGACGCGCGCTTCGCCGGCACCAGCAAATTCAACTATTGGCGATTGTGGAATTTCGCCATCGAAGGCATCACGTCGTTCTCGGGCGCGCCGCTCAAAGTCGCGACGTACATCGGCGTGCTGACGGCGATGCTCTCGTTCCTGTTCGGCACGTATGTGCTCGTAAAAGCGTTGCTGTTCGGCGACGCAGTGCGCGGCTATCCGACGCTGATGCTCGTGATCCTTTTCCTCGGCGGCGTGCAGCTCATCGCGCTGGGCATGATCGGCGAATATCTCGGACGTCTATATCTCGAATCGAAACAGCGTCCGCTGTATCTCGTCGACGAATTCGTCGCTGCGGAAACGAAACAGCCCGCCGAAGCGGGCCGTTCCTGACCGACGAACGCTTCCTAATCAGCGGTTCGTCGAACTGAGCGACGCGACGCCGGTCTGCACGACCACCTCGACGCGCCGATTCTGCTGACGTCCGGCTTCCGTCGCATTCGACGCGACCGGATAATCCTGACCCAGACCTTGCGTCGTGACGCGCGATGGATCCACGCCGCGGCCGACCAGATATGCCTTCACCGATTCTGCACGCGCCAGCGACAACGCTTCGTTGTGCTGCACCGAACCGGTCGAGTCGGTGTGACCTTCGATCGAGATCGTCGCACGGCGATCATCATTCAGCGCCGTCGCGAGCTGATCGAGCGTGCGCGCGGCACCGGGTTTCAACTCGGCGCGATCGACTTCGAACAGCACATCGCCGAGCGTGACGACGTAACCGGTCTGCGTCTGCTGCGCCTGCAACTGCGAAAGATCGGCACGCAACTGCACCGATTCCGCGCGCGATGCCGCTGCATCCTGCTGCGCGAGCGCCGCATTCTGCTGCGCTTGCGCGGCGGCGGCCTGCGCGTCGGCGGCGGCCATCTGCGCATCGCGCAACTGATGCGTGCGCGAATCGACCATCAGACGATCGCGTTCCGCGCCGAGATCGCGCGTGCGCGATTCCGAATAGCGCGCGAGACCGGCGGCTTCGGCGGTCATGACCAGACGATCGGCGATATAGATGCGATGCTGATAATCGCGCGGCTCCATCCGACGTCCGTTGAGAGCGAGATCGGAAACCAGTCCATCCGCATCACGCAACTCGTTACCTGCATTCGGCGCGATCCGCGGATCGCTGTGCAGCCGATCGAGTTCATTCTGCAAACGCACCACTTCCGGCGGCGGACCTGGCGGTGTGGTCGCGCACGCGCCGAGCAGCGACGTGAGCGCGACGCTCAATCCTAATTTGGCAAGACGATTCATGGCTGTCCTCCTGACACGCCGACCTGCTCACGCAGGCTGCGTACGGTGCGTTCGAGTTCGTTGGTGGTCGCTTCCGCGCGATGCTCGCGGCTGCGGGCGGTGGCGAGATTCGCGTCGGCCTTCGAGTTGTCGGCGGCGAACGCGGCGTCGGTCCAGTTGCGGTGGTCGTACGCGGCTTGTGCGCTGGCGAACATGTCGTGCGCGGTGTTCAAATCCGTCGGTGCGTATTGCGCGGCGTCGGCACTTTCAGCCGCTTGAATCGATGCACCGGCTTCGGCCATCGCGAGGTCTGCGTCTTTCCGATCCATTGCATACGCGGTGAACGGCAGCGCGAGAACCAGCGCGGCCGCAAGCAGCTTCCTTTTCATGACGATCTCCTTTCCCAAAAAGGCGGGCGCACTTCGGAGAGCAATCCGCATGCCGCTCGTGCAATCCGTGGCGGCGCGTGCAAAGCGCTGATATGAAGACAAAAACGCCGGTTTAATTCAGGTTTAGCTGCGTGAGTTTTGTGCAAGTTGCGCGTCAGATTTACGCATTCCGTGCAAGATGCGAGGACGTATCACGCCTCGTGAAGAGGCGTAGAATCGAATCACGATTTTCGACGCAGGAGGCGTTATGCGACTGGTCAAACATCTGCTCGAAGGCAAGGGATCAGCGATCTACTCGATCGCGCCATCCGCACCGACCATCGACGCGGTCCGTTCGATGGCGGAGAGCGGCGTCGGCGCGCTGGTCGTGATGGAAGGGGCGCAACTTGTCGGCATCGTGTCCGAAAGAGACTATGCGCGAAAGGTTATCCTCAACGGGAAGTCGTCGAAGGACACGCCGGTCAGCGAAATCATGTCGGCGCCGGTGCATGACGGTCGCGCCGGGCGATAGCATCAATCACTGTATGAAGCAGGTCACCGTCCACCGCATCCGGCATCTGCCGGTGGTGGAAAATGACAAAGTGATCGGAATGCTGTCGATCGGCGATCTGGTCAAAGCCGTGATCGACGACCAGGCCGAACAACTGGAGCATCTGCAGAAGTACATCGCGGGCTAGATCCACCGCGGCGAGGGGCGCGGGCAATGAAATTCTTCATCAAATCATGAGTTTGGATCCATCGCTGCGCGCGCGCCTGCAGCAGCTTCTGCACGATTACGGGCGCAAGGTGCGCCTGCTGATCGACAAGCACGGTCTGGCCCAGTACGGCATCGATCCCGCCGATATCGAGCAGGAAGTGCGCATCCGCCTCTGGCGCGCGCTGGAGCGTGACCGGAATGCGGCCTTCCATACGTCTTATATACAGAGAACGGTGCTGTCGACGGTGGTGGATGCCATTCGAGCGGCCAGTTCCCGCCACGCCGAGCCGCTGCCGGAAGAACATTCCGAAGGCGGATTCGAACTGGTGGAGTCCTCGGCGGGTCCGGAAAGAACAGCCGGTTCGACGCAGGATTTCGGAGCAATCACAGCGTGCATGGCCGAGTTGCCGGAGAGAAGGCGCCAAGCCGTCGCGCTGCATCTGCAAGGGTTCAGCTTTCGCGAGATCGGCGGATTTTTCGGCGTCTCGGAAGAAGCGGCAAGAAAACTGCTTGATCGCGGCATGGAAACATTACGCGAGCGGCTGAAGACGCAAGGTTATGGAGAGTTCGATGAATAAGCCAAACTTGAGCCATATCTATCGCAGCGGAACGCGCAATGCCGCGGCCGACGCGCTCGACGTCGAAGCCATCGCCTGGCTCGCAGGCGGTTCGGCGACAGACGCGCAGCTCGATCGCATTGCAAGCTCCGCGCTGCATGCCGATCTGATCCATTTCGCGCGCGATCTCGAAAACGAATCCATCGAACTGAGCGCGAGCGTTTCCGGTTTGCTGCGTGCCGACAGTGCGGCGCATCGTCGCGCGAATCCGGCACGTCGTTCGGCGAACGGACGTCGCGGCTGGCGCATTGCATCGGCCATCGCGGCCAGTTTTGTCGCGGCGGTCGTGTTCTGGAACGTCGGCAAGATGCAACCGCATCAATCCGCACCGGCGAGCACGACCACGGTTGCATCCGACCGCATTTTCAACGCGCTCGATGACCGAGGAATCGCGCAGCAATCGTCACGCCCGGATCAGATCTTCAACGGCGCGTTCCACTCCGACGAGATTTTCAACTCGCGCACCGGCGGCTAAATTTTTCGATATCGAACAAGAAAGCGCCCAGCTCGTCTGGGCGTTTTTCGTTTCGCTGGCCGTGATTTTCGTCTTAGCTCGTCATTCCAGCGCACGCTGGAATCCAGCCTTTATACCTCGACCGAACTCGCATGCTCACGCGTCGCCGCAAACGTGACGCCCGGCCAGCGTTCCTGCGTCAACTGCAGATTCACGCGCGACGGCGCCAGATAAACCAGCTCGCCCGCCGCATCGAGCGAAAGATTCGGCGCCACTTTTTCGCGGAATTCCGAAAGCTTCTTTTCGTCGCTGCAGTGAATCCATCGCGCCGTCACCACGCCGACGGTCTCGAATGCGCATTCGACGCCGTATTCGTCCTTCAATCGATACGCGACCACATCGAACTGCAGCACGCCGACCGCGCCGAGAATCAGATCGTTACTCATCAGCGGCCGAAAGAACTGCGTCGCGCCTTCTTCCGACAACTGCGCGAGACCTTTCTGAAGCTGTTTCATCTTCAGCGGATCCTTCAAGCGCGCGCGACGGAACAATTCCGGCGCGAAATTCGGGATGCCGGTGAACGACAAGAGCCTCGCCTTCGGTGAACGTATCGCCGATGGAAATCGTGCCGTGGTTGTGGATGCCGATCACATCGCCCGGATACGCCTTCTCGACGATGTCGCGCTCGCTCGCCATGAACGTGAGCGCATTGGCGAGTTTCATTTCCTTGCCGCTGCGCACGTGGAACGCTTTCATGCCGCCGTCGAATTCGCCGGAACAGATGCGCATGAACGCGACGCGATCGCGATGCTGCGGATCCATGTTCGCCTGGATCTTGAACACGAAGCCCGTCATTTTTCCTTCGTCGGCATCGACCTCGCGCGACGTCGTCGCACGCGGTTTCGGCGCGGCGCATTCTCGACGAAAAAATCCAGCAGCAACTGCACGCCGAAATTGTTCACCGCCGAACCGAAGAACACCGGCGTCTGCTTTCCGGCCAGATACGCATCGCGATCGAACGGATGCGACGCGCCTTCGACGAGTTCCAGTTCATCGCGCAGTTCGCGCAGCATGTCCGCGCCGAGGCGCTGCGACAATTGCGGATCGTCGAGCGATGTATAAATTGTCGAATCCTGCCGCGTGAAGTTCTTGCCCGGCTCGTAAATGTGCACTTCGCCGCTGCCGAGGTGATACACGCCTTTCAGGCGCGAACCCATACCGATCGGCCACGTGATCGGCGCGCACTGGATTTTCAGCACGGATTCGACTTCATCGAGCAATTCGATCGGCGAACGTCCTTCGCGATCGAGCTTGTTGATGAACGTCATGATCGGCGTGTCGCGCAGGCGGCACACATCCATCAATTTGATCGTGCGTTCCTCGACGCCTTTCGCGCAGTCGATCACCATCAACGCCGAATCGACGGCGGTCAGCACGCGATATGTGTCTTCGGAGAAGTCCGCATGGCCCGGCGTGTCGAGCAGATTGATGACGCGACCCTCGTACGGAAACTGCATCACCGAACTCGTCACCGAAATGCCGCGCTCTTTTTCCAGCGCCATCCAGTCCGATGTCGCGTGCTTGGCCGCCTTGCGCGACTTCACGCTGCCCGCCATCTGGATCGCGCCGCCGAACAGCAGCAGCTTTTCCGTGAGCGTGGTTTTGCCCGCGTCCGGATGCGAAATGATCGCGAACGTGCGGCGGCGATGGGTTTGTTCGAGACGGTCCGACATGGCAATACAACTTCGTGGGCCGCGCATTATACGTTTTGCGGTGTGCCGCGACCGCGCAACATTGCAACCCGCACGACGCGCAGCGCTGGCCGGAATTTTTCCGCTTGTCTATACTTCATGGACAATTCCTTCGTTGCTTACTTCATTACAGGGGCTGTCATGAATTCGATCTCGCTGCGCTCGCGCCGGCTGTTGCCGCTTGCGATCGCTCTCGCTCTGGGCGTGCCCGCGGCCGATGCCGCCACCATTACTGTCACTACAGGCGGCGACGCCGGCACCGCGAGCACCTGCACGTTGCGCCAGGCGCTGGATTCGGCGAACAACGACAGCGCCGGCACCAGCAACTGCACGGCGGGTTCGGGCGACGACGCCGTCACCTTCGCGAACAACCTGCGCAACTCGACCATCACGCTTGCCGGCGGCGCGTTGCACATCAGCTCCAACGTGACCGTCACCGGCACCTCGCAGACGATCGATGCAAACGGCGAGTCGCCGGTGCTATACATCGATTCGACGGCGGTGACTACGTTGTCTTACCTCACGCTGACCGGTGGCGACAGCGGTCTGTCGCTTTATGCGGGCGGCATCAACATCGTGAGCCCGCAGCCGCCGAGCCAGTCCGGCACTCGCTTTCAGTGTCAGCGCAGATCTACAGCGGCGCGCGAAGCCGATCGAAAAACGTGGCGCAAGCCGGCCAGGGCACCTCGCTCAGCCACGTCACGATCACCGGCAATACATCGAAGTACGCAGGCGGTCATGCTCGTCGACGACGGCTACACGACGCTGTATCAAAGCACGATCTCCAATAACACTGCGACCGGAAATGCGACCCGTTCAGCGCGGGCGGCGTGGTCGCCTCGAACTCGTCCGTGCTCGCCTATGCTTCGACGATTTCCGGAAACTCCGTCCCCGCCGGCAGAAGTCCAGCGACCGGTGGCATCGGCAGCTATTTCTCGCTCATCGGTCTCATCGACAGCACGATCGCAGGCAATTCGGCCACCGGCACCAATCTCGCGGCAGGCGCCGTCGCACAATCGTCGCCCGATGGCGGCAGCGGCAAATACGGGCTCATCACGCTCAACAGCACCATCAGCGGCAACTCGGCGACATCGACGGGTGCGGACCTCACCGGCGGCGTGCTGCTCGGCGGCGGTTCCGGTTATGGCGCCGCCTATTTCGCCAACTCGATCCTCGATGGCAATACGGCATCCAGCGGCAGCACGCCCAACCTGGATGTCGTCGGCACCGCGCAAAGCCAGGCCAAGTACAGCCTGCTCGGCACCGAACTTCAGGCGACATTGACCGGCAATAAGAACGTATTCGCGGCCGACCCGAAACTCGGGCCGCTGGCCAACAACGGCGGTCCCACGCGGACGCGCGCGTTGTTGCCCGGCAGTCCCGCCATCAATGCGGGCAGCAACGACTCGGCGTCCAGCATCGAGTTCGACCAACGCGGCGCCGGATTCCCGCGCGTCGCCGGACCCAACGTGGACATTGGTGCGTTCGAAGTCCAATCGGCGGCCGTAGCGACCACCGTTCCGGCACCGGCGTTGTCGACGTGGGGCGCCGCGCTGCTCGGTGGATTGCTGGCCCTGTTCGGCCTTGCAACGCGACGTCGACGAAACTGATCTGCATCGTCGCGCGTCGCTGCACGCGTCGCGCGACTTCACCGCATCCTAGCGCCCGCCGAGCATCTGGCCCTGCTGCGGCGTGAACGCGCCGTTCGCATCGGCAAACTGGAACGGCACCGCGACGAGCTGCATGTTCCGGTTCATCTGCACACAAAAATGCAGATGCGGCCCCGACGCATAACCCGTATCGCCCGATAGCGCGATGACTTGACCCGCCTTCACGTGCTGTCCCACATGCACGCGCGCACTTTCCAGTTGCAGATGCGCATACACCGACATCGCGCCATCCGCGTGCACGATGCGGATGTTGTTGGCGCGATCGCCGTACTGCGCCATGTCCAGTCCGTTGCCGAAAAAGTCGTTGTCGACCGTCATCACCACGCCATCGCGCGCGGCGAGCACCGGCGTGCCATTCGGCATGCCGATGTCGACCGCATATTCGTTCTGCGGATCGTGATGGCTGAAACGCCCGTGAAACGCCTGATCGACGCGAAACGATTCGGTCGCCGCATCGAACGGCACGCGATAGGTCGCATTCGGATCCTGCACCGCCCGATAATCGCCGGGCATGTACGTATAGGCGTACTTGTAACGATAGCCTGCGCGCGCATCGAGCGGATGAATCTGCAACGCGTGCGTCTCGCCCAACGGCGCCGCGACCACGATCGTCGGCAGCGGCGGATCGGAAGCGACATTCGACGACTGCACGAACGAAATCTGCACCGACACCGGTCCGCCGGATCCATTGACGAATCCGACCGATCGATCCGCATCCGGCCCCGATTCATCGAGCCGCAACAACGGCTGATGATCAGTGCGCACGAGCGTGGATTTCACCTGGCCGACATTTTCGTCGGGCTTGATGTCGGTGAAATGGATGATGCCGTTGGCATCGGTGTACTGGTACATGTGCTTGGCGGGCGCGGTTGCGCACGCAAGCATGAGGACTGCGAAAAGGAGACGACGCATCATGCGCAAATGATAATCCGGAGGCGTTACGCTTTTCTGCGGCTCAACACTCGATCACGTTGACCGCCAACCCGCCGCGCGACGTTTCCTTGTACTTGTCCTGCATATCGCGCCCCGTATCGCGCATGGTCTTGATGACCTTGTCGAGACTGACGCGATGCTTGCCGTCGCCGCGCATCGCCATGCGCTGCGCGTTGATCGCCTTGACCGATCCCATCGCGTTGCGTTCGATGCACGGAATCTGCACGAGGCCGCCGATCGGATCGCAGGTGAGGCCGAGGTTGTGTTCCATGCCGATTTCCGCGGCGTTTTCGACCTGGAAGATCGATCCGCCGAGCGCGGCGGTAAGTCCGCCCGCGGCCATCGAACAGGCGACGCCGACTTCGCCCTGGCAGCCGACTTCCGCGCCGGAGATCGACGCGTTTTCCTTGTACAGAATGCCGATCGCGGCGGCGGTCAGCAGGAAATCGAGCATGCCTTGTTCGGTCGCGCCGGGCACGAAGCGATCGTAGTAGTGCAGCACGGCCGGGATGATGCCGGCCGCGCCGTTGGTCGGTGCGGTGACGACGCGGCCGCCCGCCGCGTTTTCCTCGTTGACCGCGAGCGCGTACAGATTGACCCAGTCGAGGATCGTCAGCGGATCCTTCAGCGCTTCTTCGGGGCGGTCGCGCAGTTCCGCGATACATGATCGGCGCGCGGCGCTGCACTTTCAGTCCGCCGGGCAACACGCCTTTTTCGCGCATGCCGCGCGCGAGGCAATCCTGCATGGCCTTCCAGATGGCTAGAAGTCCTGCGCGGATTTCTTCTTCGCTGCGCCAGACTTTTTCGTTTTCCAGCATCACCTGCGCGATGGTTTTGCCCGAACTCTCGCAAATCGCCAGCAGCTCGTCGCCGCTGTTGAACGGGTAGGGCAACGGCGTGGTATCGGGGACGATCTTGTCTTCGGCCGCTTCGTCGTGATTGACCACGAAGCCGCCGCCGACGGAGTAGTAGTCGCGCGTCGCCAGCGTTTCGCCGGCGGCGTCATACGCGGTGAAGCGCATGCCATTGCTGTGGTACGGCAGTTTCTGGCGCTTGTTGAAGACGAGATCGGTTTTCTCGTCGAACGCGATCTCGTGCTTGCCGAGCAGGCGGATTTTCTTGTCGCCGCGGATGCGCGAGAGGCGCGACGGAATCGAATCCGGATCGATCTTGTCCGGCCATTCGCCTTCGAATCCGCACAGCACGGCTTTGTCGGTGCCGTGGCCGCGCCCGGTGTGCGCGAGCGATCCGAACAACTCGCCGCGGATGCGCGCGACGTTGTGCAAAATGCCGCGCTCGTCGAGCCATTTGGTGACGAAGCGCGCGGCCGCGCGCATCGGTCCCACCGTGTGCGACGACGACGGCCCGATGCCGATCTTGAACAGGTCGAAAACGCTGACAGCCATGCGATTCAGATGGGGATGCGAAAGGCGATATTCTACGCCCTCCCCACCGCCGCCGACTCATGATCCTCGTTCTATATCAGCGCGACGACTGCCATCTGTGCGACCTCGCCATCGACGTCCTCGCGCAGGCGCGCGCGCCGGATTTTTCCAGCGTCTTCATCGACAACGACAATGCGCTCGAAGCCCGCTACGGCGAACGAGTGCCGGTGCTGCGCGAAGAGGAATCCGGCCGCGAGCTCGACTGGCCGTTCGACGCGGCGCGCGTCCGCGAATTCGTTCAGGCCTGAGTGCCGATGGCGTCGATGTCCGGCGTGCGCCAGCCGCAGCGAAGGCCCCAGAAATAGAATGCGAGACCGACGAGCGCAACCACGCCGAGATCCCATCCGTACGGCAGCCAGCCGATGCCGCCGAAGCGCGTGCTGCCGATATACGAGACGAATGCGAGCGTCGGCAGATACGCGATGAGCCACCAGGCGCCGTCGAGCTGGCGGCGGAAATCGGCCCACTGCTTGCGTGCCTGGAAGTAAAAATAAATCGGCAGCGCCGCGACGATCAGCAGGATGATCTCGCCCGTCAGCGGCCATTTCGCCCAGTACAGAAGTTCGGTCGAGAACACGAACGCCAGGCACGCGAGAATCGGCAGCCCGGGCATGCGCAGTGGCCTGCGCAACTCGGCCGCGGTGCGGCGCAACGTCATCGCGCTCACCGGGCCGGTGATGTACGAGATGATCGTCGCCACCGAGATCACCGCCGCGAGCGTTCCCCAGCCGCGGAAGAAAAACAGGAACACGTACGACACCGCGAGGTTGAACCACATCGCCGCGCGCGGCACGCCCCACACGTTGTGCACGGTGCCGAAAATCGCCGGCATGGTGCCGTTGCGCTGCATGCCGAACAGCATGCGCGCGGTGGTCGCGGTGTAGGTGATGCCGGTTCCGCTCGGGCTGATGAACGCGTCGAAGAACAAAAGATTGGCGAGCCACGCGATGCCGAGCAGCTTGGCGAGATCGGCGAATGGCGAGGAGAAATCGATGCCGTGCCAGCCGGCTTTCGCCAGCAGTTCCGTCGGCACCGCGCCGAGAA
This sequence comes from uncultured Gammaproteobacteria bacterium, assembly GCA_963814225.1. Classification (GTDB taxonomy): domain Bacteria; phylum Pseudomonadota; class Gammaproteobacteria; order Xanthomonadales; family Rhodanobacteraceae; genus Rudaea. The sequence goes on from CAWFCC010000016.1 coordinate 42,118, forward strand.
ATGCGGTCTGCAGCAGTAGATACACGACGGTCGCCAGCGCGATCGCGCCGAAGATCGCGAACGGAATGCTTCGTTCCGGATCGCGCGCTTCGCCGGCGAGATTCACCGGACTTTGGAATCCGTTGTAGCTGAACACGATGCCCGCCGTGGCGACGGCGGTGAGCACCGCGGCGAGGTCCATCGTGTGCGGACCGCCGTTGATGCCGACGGAAAAATTCTCGCTGTGGAATCCGCTCGCGATCAATGTGATCGCCGCGAGCGCGGGAACGACGAGCTTGAAGATCGTGATCGCCGTGTTGGAACGCGCGAACACTTTCACGCTCCAGAAATTAAGCAAGAAGTATACAATTACCAACACGGCGGCGATGGCGATGCCGGGCGGCGTCAGCTCGCCTTTTCCGCCGGGCGCGTGCAGGTATAGATCTTTCGCCCACTGATAATCCCAGCCGGCCATGTATTGCACGGACGCTTCGGCCTCGACGGGAATCACCGACACGATCGCGATCCAGTTCGCCCACGCACCGATGAAGCCGACCAGCGATCCGTGCGAATACTGGCTCATGCGCACCATGCCGCCGGACTCCGGGAACATCGCGCCGAGTTCGGCATAGGTCAGCGCGATCGTCGTGATCACCGCCGCGCCGATCACCCAGGCCCAGATCGCGTCGGGTCCGGCGAGACTCGCCGCGCGCCACGCGCCGAACAGCCAGCCGGAGCCGATGATCGATCCGAGGCCCGTGAGCATCAGCGCAAACGGGCCGACTTCGCGGCGGATGGACGTGTGTTCGGACATGGGCAATCCCGACAATTCGATGGGCCGGTCATGGTCGCAGGATTCATCGGTTCTGTCAGCGGGCAGGTACCTCTCGATGTGGTTCGATGTATATGCGTTTCGCTTGTTTGGATCCGTCGGATTGCTAAGGCAGTTCGAACCCGTTGCAGAAAATCGTGTCGGTCGCGTCGCACACGCCGAGCTGGCGTTCATACGCGCCGAGATCGCGCGGACCGAACGTGTTCGCGATATCGCGCAGATCCTTATCGCGCGGCAGGTTATCGAGATCACGATCGTTGGCATTCCCGGCAGGTGCGACGTCGAGGCCCAGCGAATGCGGCGCCAGATGGAAATCACCGTTGGCGGCATCGACGAAGGATGTGGCGCCTTTGGTGACGTGCGTGGCTGCGCTCAGCGAGTCGGTTTCTCCGGACAAAATGTAATCGAGCGTCATGTCGGCGCCGCCGTTCGTGTTCAGTAGCGTCTGCTGCGCGCCTTGGGCGAAGATACTGTTGGTGAGCGTCAGGTCGCCGTTCGCGCGCAGCACCGCGTAACCTTCGGCCACATTCATGTTGTTGGCGATGGTGCACTGGTCGATCGTAGCGCCGGCAATCCCGAGCGCGACCAGTTCGGCATCGAGGGTGTTGTCGGCGATCAGGCACGAATCGAGCAGCAACGGCAGAAAGAGGCTGTCGGCGATGCGGATCGCATGCGCGCCCTCGTTGCCGCGCATCGCGAATTGTTTGGCGCGCAAGACGCCGCTGGTCTGGATCAGGATAGCCGAGCCCGCGGTCGCGTTGTCGTTGACGTCAACCGCGCGATTGCCCGACACGCTGTTGCACTCCGTACCGGTGCCGCAGCTCGCGCCGGTATACGTGTATACCTGGCTGCCTGTGGGAAAATCGAGCGACGCGTAGAAGGTGTCGGCATAGATGCCGCTGCCTTCCTGTCCGGCGTTGTCGTCGATGCGCGCGCCTTCCATCTGGAGCGTGGCCGTTTCTTGCGGCACCGCGCCGGATCCTTCCATGTGCGCATAGGAAAGCATGTACACGCCGCCGCCGGTGCGCGTCGCGCGGTTCTGCTCGACGCGCACCGGCTTGGTCGGATCGCTCGCGAAGAGGTCAGCCTTTGCGGGACCGTCGATTTCGGAAATCAGCGCGATGCCGCCGCCATACGGTGCCGTGTTCTGGTAGATCGCCGGGCCGAACAGATAACCGGGCGAGCCGATATGCGCGTAGGCCGGACCCACCACCAAAAGCCCGCCGCCTTGCGTGCCCAACGCCTTGTTGAACGCGATCCAGCTTTGCGGCGCATCCATATGCAAGGTCGCCTGACCTTCTATGCGGACGCCGCCTCCGGAACTCTGCGCCGTGTTGCTGGTGACGAAGGTGTTCGTGTTGAGATACAGGTCGGCGTCACCGCCGTTGCCCTGGAATCGGATGCCTCCGCCGTAGGTAGCGTTGTTGGAATCGATCGTCGAATTGTCGATCTGCATCGTACCGATGCCGGCGTAATCGATGCCGCCGCCCGAGGTCGCATTGCCGCCGCTGATCGTGATGTGCGACACCGTAACGTTCGACGTCCCGCGCACCGTTATCACTGCGCCGCTACTGCCACTCATCGTCCGCAGCGGACCGACTGGACATGGAAAGTTGATGCCGCATGCAGCCACCAAAGTGTTGCATTTCGCCGTATCGACGCGTCCGATCAGATTGATGTTCTTGTTCGTGATCGTCACGTGCTGGTTCGTGTAGTCGCCGCTCTTGTTGAGAACGATGCTGGTGCCGACAGGACACGTCGCCGCGCTGATCGCAGCCTGGATCGTGCCGTAGTTGCATGAACTATCGACAGCCTTGTTGCCGACACTGAACACGTCCGGTGCCGTCGCCGTGCATGCCTGGCCGGCCTGTGGATGGAAGAAGAAAGCCAGTAGCAGCAGCGGCGTCGCCAGGCGTCGCATCAATTTCGGGAAGTCGAACATGACGGCGTCCTCGTGGTGCGCCCGGATCGGGCTTGTTTCGAGGAACGCCGTTGAACGACCGATCACATCATGTGTGCTGTGCCGATACGGTCAGGAAAAACACTCACGACGTCGTGTGCTGCACCGCCGCCCGGGCGAGTTCGATGCTTTTTGCGCCGGGCGCATCGTATTTTCGGCTGGCCTCGAGCGCGCGCTGTGCCCACTCGTGTGCGTGCGCGATGTCGCCCGAGCTGCGCAAAACGTCGGCGTGGATCAACCAGAGAAACGGTCCGGCACGAACGTCACGCCGTCCGGTGACGTGCTCGAAGCTCTCCACCGCCTGACGGCTTTCGCTGAGCGCATTGCCGACGTCGCCACGCTCGAGATAGACCTTGGCGAGACCGCCGTGCGCCAATGCGAACGTCGAAAACGTGCGTCCCTTTTCGTTTGCGAGCACGAGTCGGAATTGTTCCTCGGCACCGGCGATGTCGCCGTGCGAAAAGAGGAAGCGCCCCCACCGTTCGCGCGCCGCACGTACGGTGCCCCCATCGGGAGGATCTTTGGCGATGCGTTCGTCGAGTGACGATTTGAGCATCCCGCGCGCCTCGTCCGTGCGACCGACCTGATCGTAAGCATCGCCGAGGATCAGACGAATCCGGCGCAGTTCGTATTCCACACTCGGTTTCGCAATGTACGTTTTCAACGAGGCTTCTAGCATCGGAATCGCCTCCTGCGGTCGTCCTTCGGCGACCAGACACGCCGCGTAGAACTCGCGTGCGTAGTCATCGTACGAATCCGCGTCCCACGGTTGCGGAATCACTTTGAACAGATCGTCGAACAACGCGTGTGCGCGATCGCGATCGCCTTGCCGGTGCACGAGCGACGCGAACTCCGCAGCCGGCACCCAGTAGGTGCTGTGCGTTTCGCCATAGGTTTTGCGCGCGAGTTCCGCGGAATGCCGATAGGCGGTTTCGGATTCCTCGAACTTGCCCTGGAATTCCAGCGCCGCGGCAAGTCCTGGATAGGTGAGCCACTGCAGTTCGGCGTCGTCGCGGTCGCTGCTGGTTTCAGCCGCGGCGAGAGCGCGGCGGAACCACGGCTCGGCGTCTGCTCCGCCGGTGACGCGCATTTGCCGATAGCCCATGCTCGTCAGCGCGCTGACGTAGCCCGCATCGTGCGGTGCGAGCTCTTCGTAAAGTTTCGCGGCGCTGTCGATCGCGTCGCCGGCATCGTTGGCCGATGCGTCGTCGTTCGCGAGCACATGGCTGCGCGCAAGAAACCATCGCGCGCGAATCACCGAATGATCGAGTCCTGCGCGATGGATCAGCGCATCGGCTTGCTGCAGCAGATCGCGCGACTTGTCGTAGTCGTTGCGATCGTTGGCGTGGTCGGCGTCGTCGATCAGACCCTGCAGGATGGCCGGGTGCAAGTCGCCAAAGTTTTTGCGCGCCAGCTCGATCTGTTGCTTATGCAGCGCGTCGTAACGCGGCTGATCATCGAGTTCGCGATAGATCGACGCGGCGACGCCGAGCAATTCGATCTCCGTATCCGGATCGTTGGCGAAATTGCGTTCGATCGCGGGCGCGTTGAGATCGAGCAGCTGCTTCGCCGTGACCTCACCGCGCGGCTTGTCTTGTGCGATGCGCGGATCGCTGGCGCGGAACACGCGGATCAGAAAATCCTTCGTCGCATTCGCACGCGCGGCTTGCTGCTCCGCATTGCGCGCCTGCTCGCGCGCGACATTGGCCTGCCACAGCGCCACACCGAATGCGGCGAGGATCGCCAACAGGAACACCACCGTCATCGCCACTCCGCCGCGATGACGCGTCACGAATTTCTGCGTGCGATACCACGCTGATGGCGGATGCGCGGCGACCGGTTTGCCGTCCAGCCAACGGCCATGTCGTCGGCGAACGCGCCGGCCGATGCATAACGTCGCTCCGGTACGATATCGAGCGATTTGCGCAGTATGTTGTCGAGATCGCCGCGCACGATGCGTCTCGTTTGCGCGGGCGTTTCCGGCAGCACGCCGTCGGCAACCTCGTCGGTGATGCGCGAAGATGGCGTGCCGGTGTCCGCGCCATTCAGACGTTGCCCGGTCACCAATTCGCCGAGCAGCACGCCGAGCGCATAGACATCCGTCGCCGTCGTGATCGGTCCGTTCGCATGTTGTTCGGGCGCGGCGTAGGCCGGCGTGAGCATCGGCGAACGTGTCTGTTCGTCGTCGTCGGATTGCAGCAGTTTGGCGATGCCGAAGTCGAGCAGTTTGACGTTGCCGTCGGCGGTGACGAACACGTTCGAGGGTTTCAGATCACGATGCACGATCAGCGCACGATGCGCCGCCTCGACCGCGCGGCACACCTGCACGAACAGGGCAGAGTCTTTCGCGAATGCCGAGCTTGCGTTCGCGTGCAAACGTGGTGATCGGCGCGCCATCGACATGTTCGAGCGCGATATAGGCGACTCCGTTTTCGGTTACGCCGCCTTCGATCAAGCGTGCAATGCCGGGATGCGTGAGCTGCGTCAGCGCCGTGCGCTCGCGGCGAAACTGCTTTTGCGCATCGACCGAATACAAACCGCGCGACAAAATTTTCAGCGCCACGTGTTGGCGCACGCCATCGCTTTCGCGCTGCGCGAGAAACACCGTCGACGAGCCGCCTTCGCCGAGCATGCGCACGATCTCGAACGGCCCGACGCGGCTGCCGACCGGCAAGCGGATTTCGGATTCGCCGATCGCCTGCGCCGCGGCCTGCGCACCGCCGTCGAAGAGTCGGTCGTCGCGCGCATCGGCGTTCAGCAGACGCTCGACGCGAACGCGCATCGCTTCATCCGTACAGCGCGCGCGCAGGAATTCGTCGCGCGCTTCCGGCGGCAGTTCGAGGCAGGCGTCGAACAAATCGCGCAGCGTGTTAGAGGTGATTTCGGCCATATGGTTGGAGAAAACGCCGTTTGGCGACGCGACGCGTCAGCCGGCCAGCGCATCTTTGAGGAAAGCGCGCGCGAAGCGCCAGTCGCGATCGACAGTGGCCGTGGCCAGGCCCAACGTTTCGGCGATCTCCTTCACGGTGAGTCCGGCGAAATAGTGCAGTTCGAGAACCTGCGCGGCGCGCGCGTCGGTGTCGGCGAGCAGATCGAGCGCGCCGTCGAGCGCGAGCGCCTGATCCGCGCTATCGATGGCCAATTGCATGTCGCTGCCGGTGAGCGTAACGCGCATCTGATCGCCACCGGCGCGTAATCGAAGACGGTCGCGCGCGCGATCAGCGAGCAGATGACGCATCGCTCGCGCCGCGTAGGCGAAAAATTGCGCGGGGTATTCGAAGGCAAGTTCGGGCTGTTTGCCGATGCGCAGATAAAGCTCGTGCACGAGCGCGGTGGTGTCGAGCGTGGCGTGATCACGCCGGCCGAGCTCGCGCGCGGCCATCGCCTTCAGGCGGGCGTAGACGGCGTCGAATAACGCGTCGGTGCGCAGCGGTGTGCCGGTTTCCATGACAGCGTCCCTCCCGCGCCGATTCTAGCGCTGAATAGGCGAGCGAATAGCGTGTCCGTTTTCAAATTGCTCCGATACAAATCTACGTTTTTTGCTCGTCAATTCCCGCGAAAGCGGGAATCCAGTGCCGTTGCAATTTCTGAGCGCCGCGCAAGAGCAAAGTCGCTGGATTCCCGCTTTCGCGGGAATGACGAGCGAAGGTTCAAAGCCGCGCACGAGCAACGTCGCTGGATTCCCGCTTTCGCGGGAATGACGAGCGAAGAATTCTTCCTGGTTGGGAATCAAATCTCAGGCGAGATCTAGTGAGCGCCACGCAGCCGCGCGAGGATCGCGCTGCGCGCCTCGCGCAGGATGGAATCGCGATCGAGGCTCGCCACGATGTCGGAAACCGCGCGCTTGGCGCCCTGATCGCCCCAGGATTTTCCGTGCAGCAGATAATGTTCGGCGGCGCGGCCGACGATTTCCGTCGCGTACCACGCGAGCGCGCCTTGTGCGCCGGCGGTGACGATGGTGGTCAAGCCGGCGCTGACGCCCTTCAGCGCGCTGGAGACGAGATGGATTCCCCAGATCGCACCCATCAGCGCGGCGAGTTGCGCGCAGATGGTGCCGATCAGCGTGCCGGCTTCGGCGCGCGTGAGCGGCTGTCCGTATACTTTTGCCAAATGCAGCACGAGCGCGACGTCGAGCGATGCGGCGGCGAGTAGATCGGCGACCGGAATCGGATTGAGCGCGACCGCGACGCCTTTGGCCAGGCAATAGTTGCGGATGATGCGATCGGCGAGTTCGCGCCGCGCGGCGGCGACGCGTTGTGCGACGCGATCGGACAATTCGCCCGCGAACAATCCGGCGTTGAGCGCGGCGAGCGTTTTGCCTTCGCGTTCGGCGATGGTGCGGACGCGGCGGTCGAGATCGGCGACATCGGGTTTCTGTTCGATGCGCTTTTCGCTTTCCTTGCCGTCGGCATCGACGATGACGACGCGTTTGTCCGCCGGTTTTGCGGCGCAGGCGACGACATCTTCCGCACGTACGCGTCCGCTCGCGTGTTCGCGCAGGCGCACGAGAAGACGTTCGCGTTCGTCTTCGGTATAGCGATCGGATTTGTTCAGCGCGAGCAGCAGCGGACGCTGCGTTTTCGCCAATGTCGTCAGTGCGTCGAGTTCGCTTTGCGTCATGTCGCCGTCGACGACGAAGATGACCAGATCGCTGATCGCGGCGACGTCGAAGGCGAGTTTCTCGCGTTCCTCGCCCGACAATTCGTTGATGCCGGGCGTGTCGATCAGATGCAGGCCTTGTCCGGCGACTTCCTGCCAGCGCTGCGCGTCGCGCGATTGCGTCGTGCCGTGCAGTACGCCGGTGGCGAATGCGTCGCGGCCGAGCAGTGCGTTTCCGATCGCGGATTTGCCGACGCTCACGCGCCCGAACACCGCGATGTGCAATTCACCGGCGGCGAGCTTGCCGAGCAGCGATTCGATCTGCGCGAAATCGTCGCCGAGTTCGCGGCGCACCGAATCCGGAATGCTCTTGTCGTCGAGCAGCGATTGCAGCGCTTCGCTGGTTTGCGCGACGTGCGAATCCGCTGCGGCGCTGCGCGGCGCGTCGCCGCCGAGGCGCGCGCGCAGCCGCGTCCACCAATCGGTCACGGATTATTTTCCGGTCAGAACGAGATGCCCGTGCACGGCGACGTCTTTGCCGATATCGGCCCAGTCGCTGCCGCTGCCGAGTCCGAAATCGAGACGATTGAGCGTCGTGTCGACATCGAGCGTGCCGCTGTCGCCGCTGGCGACGAACTTCACTTTCAGCGTGACGGGTTTGGTCGTGCTGCGGATCGTGAGCTGGCCTTTCGCTTCGAGTCCGCCGTCGGCGCCTTTGCCGAACGATTCGGTGACGAAATGCGCCTGCGGATATTTCGCGGGATCGAAGAAATCCGGCGTGCGCAGTGTGTCGTCGCGTTCGGCGCTGCCGCTGTCGATGCTGGCGATGTCGACTTTCACGTCGAAGCTGTCCTTCGAAACGTCGGTGTCGTCGAGCTTGATCGACGGCGTCGAACTTCTTGAATTTTCCTTCGAACGGACCGTTCTGGTACGTGTCCTTGAAGGTCAGCGAACTTTTCGCGTAGTCGACTTGCCAGTCACGGGCGCTTGCCGTGATCGGCAGCAGGATGAAGATTGACAATGGGATTAGCAGGCGTCGGTTCATCGGTAAGCTCCGGTAACGTCGGTTCGGGTGATACGGACGGTGGGGGCGGGCGGCGGCGTTGCAACGACGCGGGCCACATGCGCGCGAGTACGCCGTCCTTCGAAACGAACTGATGATACAGCGCGATCAGCGCATGTCCGGCGGCGACGGCGACGAGCGCCCAGAACAGATATTCGTGCCGTGCGGCGGCGATTTCTTTCAGGTCCGGTATGGTCGGATCGGGTCCACCCAGATGCGGCACTTCGAACAGGCCCCAGAAATACAGCGGACGCAAGCGCGGCGACGGAGTCGTACCACCAGCCCGACAACGGCACCAGAAAAAGCAGGATGTACAGCAGCGCATGGCCGAGCTTCGCGCCGGTGACGTGCCAGCGCGACATACCGGACGGCGCGTCCGGACGTGTGTCGAACAATTTCCAAGCGATGCGCAGAACGGCGAGCGCGAAAATGGTCAATCCCAGCGATTTGTGGAAGGTGAAATACGGAATCACCTTCGGACTTTTCGGCAAGTCCACCATGATCAGACCGATCGCCGCCTGCACGAGAATGCAGACCACGATCGTCCAGTGGAATAACTTGGCGAGACTGCCCCAGTGTTCGCGATCGCCTCTGATCATTCGTGCGCCTCGGTTGTGTTGGCTTTTTTCTCGGCGTCGCCGTCGCGCACGCCTTCGACTTCAATGTGGACCGTGACGTCGTCGCCGATGCTTTCCGGACTGCGCGTGAGTCCGAACGACGAGCGCCTGAATTTGGCATCGGCGGAAAATCCGGCGATGTAGCGCATCGTGTAGCCATCGATGCCGGCGCGGTTGAACGTGATCTTCAGATCGACCGGTTGCTTGCGGCCGAGCATCGTCAGTTCGCCGTGAGCGACGCCGGTTTTGTCACCGGTTTTCTCGACGGACTTGCTGATGAAACGCGCGGTCGGATAGGTGTGCGCATCCAGATACGCGGATTTCACCTTGTCACTCCAGCCGGCGTTGCCGAGATCGAGCGAGCCGATATCGATCGTCGCATCGACTTTCGCCTTGCTCCAGTCGTCGTTGTCGAACGCGAAGAAGCCATCCTTGATCGCGAAGCGGCCCATCGATTGCGAATAGCCCTGATGGCCGATCGAGAAGAACACCTGACTGTGCACGGGATCGAAACGGAAATCGCTCGCGCAACCAAGCGAGCAGACACCGATTCCGGCGAGGGCGATGACGATACGACGCATGTGAATCTCCTTTGAGCAATGTGCCACGTTCCGTCGCGCCGAACCAGTTGCATGCGTGGAACGCTGCGTCATGGCAGACCGCTGCGGTCAGTCCGATATTTCCCGATCCAGCGCCAGCTTGGCGATGGATCGCATACGTTCGGCACCTGCCTCCGACAACAGGCGCGACATGGCGTTCCCGGCCGCGGTGCTGTCGAGCGCGTGCTGATCGCGCAGCGTGATGGCGACGGCGCGGCCGAGGCTGTCGACGAGCAGCCCATAGGCGATCGCGTGCAGCGCGCCGCCGCCGAGCGTGCCGAGTCCCGGAAACGCCTTCAGCGCGTTCCCCGCAATCGCGAGCACGATCGAGGTGCTCGTGCGCACGGTGAGTTTGATGTGACTCAAGAATTTGTCGATGTCCACATCGCGCACCGCGACGCCGAACAGCTTCGCAAGCTCGCGGATCAACGCGGTACCGAGCACGCCCTGAATGACGAGATCGCTGCCCGGCACGACGGCTGCGAGCGCGCCGATCACCGCGCGCCGCGTGTATTTCGTGACGATCGCCGCAGCTTCGCGATCGCGCGCATCGTTCACCAATGTGTCGGCCTTGCCCGCGAGCGACGTCAACACGGCGGCTTCGCGCGAGGGTTCGAGCGCGGATGTGCCGAGCTTCGCAAAACCGGCGAGCAGTTTCTTCAATGACGCGATATCCGGCAGCCGCTCGCGTTCGACGGTTTCGCGCCGACCATCGGCGAGCTGACGTTCGAAACGTTCAACGCCGCCGGCGCTGACGACGATCTGCGCGTCGGTGACATCGCCATAACGCTCGCGCAGAGCGCGCAACAATGACTCGCGCTCGCGCGCTTCGAACTGATCGGCCTTGTTGAGCACGAGCACCGTCGGCTTGCCGAAACCGTGCAGCCAGCGCAGTTCGGCATCCTGATCGCGCGTGAGATCGCTGGCGCATACATAGATGACGACATGCGCGCGCAACGCTTCGTCGCGTGCGAGCTGCTCGCGCGCAACGCCGGATACTTCGTGCGATCCGGGCACATCGGCGAATGTCATCGCATCGTTGCGGAAATGCGTGATGGCGCGCGTCGTGCCGCCAATCACATCGACTTCGGGTTCCGCATGCGGCGCCAGCGCGCGGATCAGACTCGATTTTCCCGCACTGATTTCGCCGAACACCGCGACATAAAATTCCTCGTCGCGCGCGCGGCGGTCGAGTTCCTCGAGTTCGTTCTGCAACGCCGCGGTGTCGGCGTGTTTCTCGCGCAGATCGATCAGACGCAGATCGATTTCCGCGCGCGACGGCGGCGCTTTCGGCATTGCTTTCGGTTTCCGCGGACCGAAGAAATACCAAATGATCGCCACGACACCGATCGCCGCGGCCGCGAGCGCCAGCGCGACGAGCCATTGCAACAACATCGGCAGATCGCGCACGTCGTGCCACAGCGCGATGCCGCTGCGCAGCGCACCGAACATCACCCACAGCAATCCGCCCAACGCGAGCGCGAAAATCGCGATGAGGATGAGACGCAACGGACGCGAAGCGGACGGCATCATCCGATTCTACCGTGGCGGCGCAACCTTTCTGGCATGATCGCCGCGGGAAGGAGTTGCCATGCGAAGGTTCGCCGCGGTCTGCATCTGGCTGGCCTGTGCGCTGTCGCCGGTCGCGCACGCGGCGGACGCGCTGCACCCGACGCCGTTGTTCCGCAAATTCGGCGTGGCGGAAGGATTGCCGTCGAGTTCGGTTCATCAGATCGCCGAGGACGCGCAGGGTTTTCTCTGGATCGCCACCGTCGACGGATTGGCGCGCTATGACGGCACCGGTTTCCGCGTTTATCGCCACGATCCCGACGATCCGTCGTCGATCGCCGGCAACGACATCACGACGATTTTCATCGACCGCGACGACCGCATCTGGTGCGGCCTCGAATCGCACGGGCTCGACATGCTCGATGCGTCGACGGCGTTCGTTCGTGCATTACGTCAACGATCCGGAAAATCCCAAATCGCTGACCGCCGACGACGTGTGGAGCATCGGACAGGACGTCGACGGATCGCTGCTGTTCGGCACCGGCGGCAGCGGGCTGGAGCGCATGCGCGTCGTCGCCGGACATGCGGAATTCGCTCACGCGGCGCACGACGATCACGATGCGCGCAGCCTCACGTCCGACAAGATCGTGTCGATTTATACGGCGAAAAACGGCGAGCTGTGGATCGGCAGCGATTTCGGCCTCGACGTACGGCGCGACGGCGGTTACGCGCACGTCGATTTCAGCGCGGTGCGCAGCGACAAGGGACGCCTCAACGTGCGCAAACTGCTGCAGCGCGACGACGGCACGATGCTCGCCGCGACGAATCGCGGACTTGTCGCCATCGACGCGCAGTTGAAAGCAAAACTCGTCGTCGGCGACGAACTCACGCACAAAGCCGTGTTCGCGTTTGCGCCCGACCGCGACGGCGGATTGTGGATCGGCACGCAACATGGCCTCAATCATCGCGACGAAGCGGGCAATCTCACCGGATTTCTCGCCAGCGAAACGCTGCCGGGAAGCATCACCGGCAATCTCATTTCCGACGTGATGTTCGATCACGAAGGCAACCTGTGGGCGGGCAGTGACGACGGCGGCCTCATCCAACTTCCGTTGTTATGGCGAAACTTCAGCATGTTTCGACACGACGCGGGCGACGCGCACAGCCTGAGTTCCAGCCGCGCGCAAGGTTTGAGCGTCGATTCGTCGGGCGCGATCTGGGCGGTGAATCTGGACGGCGGTATCGATCGGCTCGATCCGGCGACCGGGTTCGTCGAACGCTTCGCCGAACATCTCGCGTCGCCGACCTCGAAAGGATTGTTCGCCGCTGTCGCCGACGATCGTCATCGACTCTGGCTCGGCCACGCCGCCGGCGCGCGCATTTATGATCTGAGCAACGACACGTTCCGCGATATCGCCGTCGATGCGGACCGCACCGATGCACTCGGCGGCGGCATCGTCGCGTTCGCCGAAGCCGGCTGGGGCGATGTGGGCGGCGTCGAACGCGCGCGGATTGCACCGCATCGATCCGGATACGTTGCGCGTGCGCAAATATCTCGCCGACGCGCACGATCTGCGCAGTGACGACATCAATCGGATCGGCGTCGATCCCGATGGCGTTCTTCTGGTCGGCAGCGCGGCCGGTCTTGATCGTTACAACGCAGCGACCGATCGATTCGAGCCGGTCGCAGGAATTCCCGACGGCACCGTCGATCGAATTCGCGTTCGCGCGCGATGGATCGCTGTGGCTGCTCGAAGACGGCGCGCTCGAACATTTCTGTCCACCTTCGCGCTGCAAGAATTACAAATCCCTCGCGCGCTACACGAGCGCGGACGGCTGGCCGAGCGCGACGTTCACCGGCATGCAGGTCGATGCGAACGGCATCGTTTGGGCGGCGGGTCCGCGCGGGTTATGGCGTTACGATCCAGCGAACCGCCAAGTTCGCCTGTTCGGCACGCAGGATGGTTTGATCAGCGTCGAATTCAATGACGCCGCGCTCGTGCAGCGTGCGGACGGCACACTGTTCGGCGCGACGCTCGCCGGGATTGTCGGCTTCGCGCCGGACCGTCTTTCGGAAAACGTGCAGGCGCCGAAGCTGGTTCTCGACGGTGCCACCGTAATGCGCGAAGGTCATGCGGTTGCGCTCGACGTCGCTCGCCCGATCGCGCTCGACTGGGCGGATCGCAATCTCACCTTCGATGCGCGCGCGTTGTCGTACGTGAATCCGGCGGGCAATCGTTATCGGTGGAAGCTCGAAGGCTACGACACCGACTGGATCGACACGGCGCATCGCGGCGAACGCGTGTTCTCGCAGTTGCCCGGCGGCGACTACACGTTGCGCGTGCGTGCCGCGAACGCGAGCGGCGTATGGACCGAGTTGGCTTCGCCGGTTTCCGTCGCGCAATCGCCGCCGCCCTGGCTCACGAAGTGGGCGTTCGCCGCGTACGCCGTACTCGCGGCGCTCGGCGCGGCGCTCGTCACGCGTGCGTATCGCCGAGCGTCTCGACCGCCGCTATGCATTCGAACTGGCGCAGCAACAGCGCACGTTCGCCGAACAGTCGAACGCGGCGAAATCCGATTTTCTCGCCACGATGGGCCACGAAATCCGCACGCCGATGACCGGCGTGCTCGGCATGGCCGAACTGTTGCTGCGCACGCCGCTCGATTCGTCGCAACGCGGATTCGCCGAAGCGATCCAGGATTCCGGCCGCGTGCTGCTTGCGGCTCGTCAACGATTCGCTCGATCTCGCGCGCATCGAAGCCGGCAAGCTCGAACTCGAAGAAAAGCCATTCGACCTGCACGCGCTGGTGCGACACATCGAAGTGCTGGAGCGTCCGATCGCCGAAGCGAAGAGGACTTTCGTTTTCGGTCAGCGTCGCCGCGGATGTTCCGCATCACGTGCGCGGCGATGCGGTGCGCATCGAACAAGTCGTACTCAATCTGATCAACAACGCGATCAAGTTCAGTGAGCGCGGCGACGTGTCGCTCGACGTTGTCGATTGCCGGCGCCGACGTGGTCTTCACCGTTCGCGACAGCGGCCCGGGCATTTCGCCGGACATGCGCGCGCGTCTGTTTCAGCGTTTCGAACAGGCCGATGGTCCGCAACGCCGCGCCGGCAGCGGACTTGGGTCTTGCGATCTGTCGCGAGCTGGTGACGCGCATGGGCGGACGCATCGAGATGGACAGCGAGGTCGGCGTCGGCAGCACGTTTCGCGTGTCGCTGCCGTTGCGCCGAAGTCGCTGCCGGCGGCGAAGGCAAGCGCGCCGCGCGCGACGCATCGCCGCACGCACGCCGCGTCCTGCTGGTCGAAGACGACGCCACCGTCGCCGCGGTGATCGCCGGCCTGCTGCGCGCGAGCGGTCACGATGTCGTGCACGTCGCCAATGGGCTCGCGGCGCTTTCCGAAAGCGGCGACATCGCGTTTCGACATCGCGCTGATCGATCTGGATTTGCCCGGCGTCGACGGCCTCGCGCTCGCGCGCCTGCTGCGCGCGCAGGAAACCGGCACGCGCATGCCGATGATCGGCATCAGCGCGCGCTCGGTCGGCGACGAGGAGCGGCTCTGCCTCGATGCCGGCATGGACGCGTTCCTGCGCAAGCCCGTCACCGGCGCAATGCTTGACGAAAGTCTCGCCGCGATATTTTCGACACCGTTAGAATCGGCGTAATCGAAGCAGCCGTCCGCCGCCGAGGAGCCAGCCATGCAGCCGTACATGATGATCAGCAACCGCAATCGCGATGGCGACGGACTCGGCAGCGATCTTTCGGCGCTGACTTTTTACACCGCCGACGGCGTCGGCCGATCCGAAATCGCTGCACACGCTGTCGGCATGGACGAAAGTCACGCGCGCCGCGTTCATCGCGCAGCTCAAGGATATCGCCGACAGCTTTTCCGCTGGTGCCGGATTGCCGGAACGAATAGCAAAGTCATCTGTGCTTGTTCGTGCATGGTTTCAACACGAGCTGGACCGATGCAGTCGACGACTATCTCGACGTGAAGAACAGTCTGATCGAACCGGCCAATCTCGGTTTGACGGTGCTGTATTCGTGGCCGTCGAAAGGCAGCATCGCCGGTTATCTGCCGGATCGCGAAGGAGCGCGCGAATCGGCGCCGGATCTCGCGCAACTTTTCGTCGATCTCAACGATTATCTGGTCAAGAAGCAGCGCATCGCCGCCACCAGCAACGATCCGGAAAAGTTGTGCAAGGCCAAAGTCTCCGTGATCGCGCACAGCATGGGCGCTTTCGTTCTACAGAATGCGCTCGCCGCTGCGTCGAAGCGCATGAACAATCCGCAGCTCGTGAGCCTGATCAATCAACTGGTTCTCATCGCGGCGGATATCGACAACGATCTGTTCCAGCTCGACAAGCCGCTCGATGGCGACGGTTCGCTGATGGCGAACCTGTGCTATCGCATCGCCGCGTTGTATACGGGCCTCGATTCCGTGCTCGGCATGTCGGCCGGACTCAAGCACTTCGGAACGCGACGCCTCGGCCGCAGCGGTTTGTCCGATCGCACCAAAGTGTTCGACAACGTTTTCGATTTCGACATTACGCCGTACATCAATCGGCAGGACGAATCGATTCATTCCGCCGTGTTCGATTCGGCGCCGGCGATCGACATCGTCGAAAACATCCTGCGCGGCATCGATCGCAACTACATCGCGCAAGGCATCAGCCCGTTCGTGCAGGCCGTCGTGCAACCCGCCTGAGGCTTATCGGTGCGCGATGCACGCGCACTGCCATTCAGAATCTATCCTCTTTGAGTGCGCGGTGGCGGGCACATCGCGGCGTTCCTGAACGCGCCGGAACATTAAGAAAGAATTTTATTTGTCGTTCATCCGCGCGCACTTAGCCTGATACCCGGAGTCGTCGCCGCGCACGCCCATCGAACGCGCGGCCAACACGATGGAAGGAAAGAACGAGGAAACGTTCGGATTTCCACGGCCACACCAAGCGCCGTCTCCCTCTGACTAATGCAAAGGAGAATGACATGACGAAGTATCACAACATCGCCAAGACCGCAGCTATCGCGCTCGCCATCGGCGCCGCGCTGCCGGCGTTCGCCCATGCCGACGAGGTGATCACCAGCGACGGTGCGCACCACTATGTGTACTACAAGGATCACGACATCTATTTTTCGCCCGACACCAAGACGTACTTCTGGAACGACGGACGTCGCTGGCAATCGGCTGTCGTGCTGCCGCCCGAACAGCAGCGCTACGTGACCACCGGTGGCGTGGACATTTCGCTCGACACCGACCGTCCGTATGAGCGCAATGACATGGTCGTCGCCAAATATCGCGACGTTCCGACCACGACGCGTGAAACATCCACGCGCATGAACGAAGACGGTTCGACCACCACCACGACGACCACCACCACGCAGCACAACTACGTCTATTACGGTTCGCACGACATCTACTTCTCGCCGGATACCAAGGTGTATTACTGGAAGACGGCGGATGGTTCGTGGTCGTCAGGCACGGCGCTGCCGGCCGATCGCGTGGCCTATGTGCGTGAGGGAGGAGTTACGATCAAGCTCGATACGGATAAGCCGTATACGCGGAATGATTATGTGATTGCGCATTATCGGACGCGGCCGTATGACCGGGATAATCAGTAATAAGTGATCGACAGATTGGTAATCACTCGTTTTTGAGTGACGAAATGGTTTGAAGGTTTCGAGAGCCTTCTCCCTCGCGGGAGGAGGCTCTTTTTTTGTGGCTCGTCATTCCAGCGGACGCTGGAATCCAGCTCTTGCTCTTGATCGTCATTCCCGCGGAAGCGGGAATCCAGCGCCTTTGCTTTTCTCGTCTTTGAAGAAAAGAGCTTCCGCGATTGAATATCGCGGGTCACTTCTTTGCTGGTGCAAAGAAGTAACCAAGAAACACCTCTTTTTCTCCCATTGGACGTTGTCCGCGGAGAGCACGTCCCTGATGCTCGCCGCGGACCGCGCGCTTCCTGCGCGCGATCACCCTCGATCTGCGCCTGCGCGCGACTGGTCTAGAGAGTCTTGTAAAAATGACTGCACTAAGCGACTGGCGATGGGGCCGCAGGAGCTTTTCTTTTCCAGCCTCACCGCCTTTGGCTTAGTGCAGTCGTGAGTTACAAGACTCTTTCGACCAGTCGCCTGCAGGCTTGTATCGAGCTCACACGCGCGCAGGGATGCGCGCGTCCGCAGCCAGCAGCACGGACGTGCTGTCTGCGGACAGCGTCCACTGGGAGAAAAAAGATCGTTTTTTGGTGACTTTTTGCCGATCAGCAAAAAGTTACCCGCTAGCCGCAGGATAGCGGAAGCTCTTATCTAAAAACCAAAAAAAACCTCACCGCCGACTCAACGAATGCACAGCCTCAATCAAAACCCCGAGCCGCTCCGGCTCAACATCCGGCGTAATCCCATGCCCTAAATTAAACACATGCCCCGGGCCCGACACCAAAACTGTCGAGCGCCTTCTTCACTTCACCGCGAATCGTCTCCGGATCCGCATGCAACACCGCCGGATCGACATTCCCCTGCAACGCCACGCGTGATCCAACGCGCCGCCGCGCTTCGCCCAGCGAAATGGTCCAATCCAACCCAAGCGCCGCACAGCCCGTATCGGCAAGCACTTCGAGATGCGAGTTCGCCCCTTTGCTGAAAAGGATCAACGGCACGTCGCGTGCAACATTATCCCCTTGTATACTTTGCGCAATCTGCGCGAGATAGCGCAGGCTGAATTCGCGAAACATCTCCGGCGCGAGCAAACCACCCCAGGTGTCGAACACCATCAGCGCCTGCGCGCCGGCATTCGCCTGCGCGATCAGGTAGGCAGCAACCGACCGCGCCACGACATCGAGCAGACGATGCATCGTCGCGGCATCGTTCCACGCCAGCGCTTTCGCGCGCGCGAAGCTGGACGATCCTTCGCCTTCGATCATGTAGCACGCCAATGTCCACGGGCTGCCGGCGAATCCGATCAGCGGCACGCGGTCGTGGAGTTCGCGGCGGATCAGGCGCACGGCATCCATCACGTAACCGAGCGCGCTTTCCGGATCGGGCACGCCGAGCTTGTCGATGTCGGCGCGTGTGCGCACCGGATGCGCGAGCTTCGGGCCTTCGCCTTCGTGGACGGAAAGTCCGAGGCCCATCGCGTCGGGAATGGTGAGGATGTCGGAAAATAGAATCGCCGCGTCGAGCGGGAAACGCGCAAGCGGTTGCAACGTTACTTCGCACGCGAGTTCCGGCGTCTTGCACAGTTTCACGAAACTGCCGGCGCGTGCGCGCGTGGCGCGATATTCGGGCAGATAGCGGCCGGCCTGGCGCATGATCCAGACGGGCGTGCAATCGACTTCTTCGCGCCTCAACGCGCGCAGGAAACGGTGATCGGTCATGGAAATCCTTGAGAAGAAACGTTCTACGGCGAGCTGCGGCGCGCCTCGGCTTGCAGCGGCGCGATGCGGCGCGGCCATCCCGGCGTGGCGCCCGCGCTGATCGTATTGCGCGCGGCGCGTGCGGCGTCGATGGTATCGAAACTGCCCCACAGCAGCAGCCAGGAATCGGCGCCGTTTTGTCGCAGATGAACTTCGTAGAGTTCGCCGGTCGACACGTGCGTTGATGATTTCACGGCGTCGAGTTCACTCTTGCTCGATGCGCGCGCCATCTCGACGACGAAATGATCGCCGGGCAGCGACATGAATTCACCGCCGCTCGATGCGGCTTCGACGACGGGGGGATGCGTGACACGCGGTGGAAGCGGCGGCTTCGTCGGTGGCCGCGATGGCGGGGCGGCGACACTCGCGTTCGGCGTCGACGGGTTTGAGTGGAACCGTTCTGGTCGTCGCTGCGGGCGGCGGCGTAACAGGAGCGGATACCTCAGGTTTCGGCGGCGCCGTTTCGATCGGCTTCCGCGCAGGCGCAGGTGCGTTTGCGTGCGCGGCGGCGGCAGAAACGGTGCTCGGCGGTTCTTCGACGGGTGGAGGATTGCTCGCGGCGGCGTTGGTCAGATAACTCGGCAGCGTCGATCGCGAAGAAGGTTGCGGTGGGCGAAGGAGCGGGCGGTGGTGTCGATTCTGCCGGCGCGGCTGCGCGGGCCGATTCGGGTGCAGTCACCGGCGGCGGCGCATCGTTATCTTTCGGTTTGATCTGGACCGCTTTGCCCGCTTCGTTGCAATCCCAACCTTTGTGATCCGCGGTCGGTACACAAGTATATTTTTTGCCGGGCTCGAAGGTGTCGGCCCGGTTGTAGCTTTGTGCGGCGTTGGTCTGCGCAAAAGCCGAAGCGGCGCAGACGGCGCATAGCAAGGCAATCTCAACCCGACGCATAGCTCGACTCAAGCCCCTGACTGAACATGACGTGGAAGCCGCGTTTGAGTTGCGCGTCGCGTGCGTGTTCGAACGCCTGCAGTGCGTCGTCGCGCTCGAGATAGACCTCGCGCTTCAAGCTGGCGCGGCCGCCCTGCTGGCCCCATTCGCGCGTGAGCGTCCAGCCGCCGAGCAGGTCCTGCTGCAGCATGATCTGGTAATAACGCGGCGCTTCGGCGGCGGCGGGCTTGGTCTGCATGAAAAGGCGCATCGCGGCTAGTTTACCGCCAGACGCGGTGCGGGTCGTGAACGTCGCAGCAATTACGACGCCAGCAGTTCGCGGATCGCGCTTTCTTCGACGCCATCCACGATTTCCGCGCGGCCGATGCCGCGCCACAGGATCAGCCGCAAGCGGCCGCTGACGTTCTTCTTGTCCAGGCGCATGGCGGCGAGGACGGCGTCGATGTCCAGCTTCGGCACGGCGGTGGAAAGGCCGCAGCGTTGCAGCAGCGCGTCCAGCCGTCGCGCATCCGCTTCCGACGCCATGCCGAGACGCGCCGACAGATCGGCCGCCAATCGCATGCCGATGGCGATCGCTTCGCCGTGCAGGATCTCGCCGTAACCGGCGACGGCCTCGAACGCATGCCCGAACGTGTGGCCGAAGTTGAGCAGCGCGCGTTCGCCTTGTTCGGTTTCGTCGCGCGCGACGACGCCGGCTTTCTGCTTGCAGCTCACCGCGATCGCGTGCGCGAGTGCGGATGCGTCGCGCGCGAGCAGCGCGTCGGCGTTCGCTTCGAGCCAGTCGAAAAATTCGGCATCGCCGATCGCGCCGTATTTCACGACTTCGGAAATGCCCGAGCGCAGTTCGCGATCGGACAACGTCGATAGTGTCGACGTATCGATCACGACCGCGCGCGGTTGATGGAATGCGCCGATCAGGTTTTTACCTTGCGGCAGATTCACGGCGGTTTTGCCGCCGACGGATGAATCGACCATCGCGAGCAACGTCGTCGGCATCTGCACGAACGCGATGCCGCGCATCCAGCACGCGGCCGCGAAACCGGTCAGATCGCCGATCACGCCGCCGCCCAAGGCGATGATGGTCGCATCGCGGCTCGCGCCCATTTCGGCGAGCGCATCGAAAATCGACGCGCACGTATCGAGCGATTTGTGTTCTTCGCCCGGCGGAAAAATCAGGAACGACAATTTCGTGTCTTGCAGCGCCGGCGAAATCAGCTTCGAATACGGCGCTGACATTTTCGTCGCAGACGACGAGTACGTGACGGCCGCGAATCATCTCGGGCCAGTGTTCGCCGCGTTGCAGAAGTCCGTCGCCGATCCAGATCGGATACGAACGCGCGCCGAGTTGTACGTCGATCCGCTGCGTGCTCATGCGGCGAAATGCTCATCGGTGGCGGCGCGCCGCCAGCGTTCGCGCAACGTGTTGGCGAGACGCTGCGCAGCCTGCGGAACGCTGTTGCCGTGGCCGGGTGCGACGGTGAAATCCGCGATCTCGCGATACAGCGGTCCGCGCTGTTCGGCGAGTTGCAGCAAACGCTCGCGGCGGTCGGGCGCGCTGAGCAGCGGACGTTTGCGGTCGCGCGCGAGACGCTTCATCTGTTCGTCCACCGTCGTTTCGAGATAGACGACGAAGCCGCGCGACTTCAGCACCTGCCGATTTTCCTCGGCGAGCACCGCGCCGCCGCCGGTCGCGAGCGCGATGCCTTCGCGCGCGGCGAAGTTCGGCGAGGATCATCGTTTCGCGCCTGCGGAATCCGCCTTCGCCTTCGAGTTCGAAGATCAGCGGCACGTCGGCGCCGCAATGCTGTTCGATGGCGTGGTCGAGATCGAAAAACGGCAAGCCGAGCAGCTCCGCGGCGCGGCGGCCGATGGTGGTTTTGCCGGCGCCCATCGGGCCGACGAAAAACAGGTTCGGAGCGGGATTCATGCCTCGATGCTAGCAGACGGCGCGCGCGGAAACGCTACAATGTGCCGTCGTCCGACCTGTTGAAATTGCTGTGTATCGATTCATTATCGTGTTCGTGGTCTGCCTCGTCGCGCTGTTCGCGCTCGAGCTGTTTCAGCCTGTGAAAGAGGCCGTGATCGATCCGTTCACCTCGGCGATTGCGCACGTGAGCGCGGCGATCATGCAGGCGTTCGACCACAACGTCGTCGCCAACGGCAACGACATCGTCGACGGACGAAGCGGCGGCGGCATCGAGATCGTCGCCGGCTGCAATGGCGTGGAAGCGGTGTTGATCCTGGTCTCGGCGATCCTCGCGTTTCCGGCGCCGTGGAAGCACAAGCTGATCGGCATGGGTCTCGGGTTTTCTCGCCATCCAGACCCTGAATCTCGTGCGCATCATCACCTTGTATTACCTGCACATCTGGTCGCCGGTGTGGTTCGACTGGTTCCATCTGTATTTGTGGCAGGCGTTGATCATCCTCGATGCGTTGGTGTTCTGGCTGGTCTGGCTGCGCTATTTGCCGCGCCGCACACAAGCCGCGGCGGCGTAAGGCCGTACACTCGGCCCGCTTATCAACGGGAGAGTCGTCGTGAATAAAGTCGCCAAGGTCATCGAGATTTCCGCGTCGTCCGACAAAAGCATCGAAGACGCCGTGAAGGGCGGACTGAAGAAAGCGTCGAAGACGCTCAAGAACGTGAAGAGCGCGTGGGTGAACGAAATCCGCGCGATGACCGACGATGACGGCACCGTCGTCGAGTGGCGCGTGAACATGCGCGTCAATTTCCTGCTGGATTGAGCCATGGCCGCTATCGCTCGTTCCATGGTGACGACGACGCTGGAACTGCCGGGACATCGCATCGTGCGCAGCCTGGGTGTCGTGCGCGGTTTGACGGTGCGTTCGCGCAGCATCGTCGGCAACTTCGGCGCGGCGCTGCAGAGTCTCGTCGGCGGCAACATCACGCTGTACGCGGAGCTGTGCGAGAAAGCGCGCGAAGATGCGTTCGTGCTGATGCTCGATCACGCGGGCAAAATCGGCGCGAATGCGATCGTCGCGATGCGTTATGACGCCAACGAAGTGACCGACGGCATCACCGAAGTGCTCGCGTACGGCACGGCGGTGGTCGTCGAATAGTCAGCGTTCGACGATGCGGCGCACGTCGCGTTTGGCGTCGAGTACGACGCGCAGATCGGCGAGCGCCGGCAGTTTCTTGAGCGCCTGACGGCTCAGGCGCTCGTAGTGCTGCAGAAAGCGCCGGAGCTGCGTGGTGGTTTGCGCGCGCGCGGCGTGACGCTTGCGCAGTGCGCGTTCCTGCTCGTCGCGCCAGTTCAGTACGACGTCGAAACTCGGCGCCTGCAGGATCGCGAGTTCGTCGAAGCGTTTCCACAAGGCAACATAATTGCGCTTGAGCTGATCGTTGACCCAGTGACGCCAAATGCCGTCAGCGTCTTCCTTGCGTTCGAGTTCGTTGATCGGTTTCTCGAGTTCGGCCTCGGTCTGCGGCGGCACACCGATGCACCAGCCTTCGAGGATCACGAAACGCGGCGGACGCTTCACACTCCGCCAGCGCGACGGCGGCATACGCGTATCGGTGCCTTTATCGAAACGCGGAATGCGCGCGGGGTTTTCCGGCGACGCATGGCGCAACGCATCGAGCGTGAAGTTCGCCAGCGGCACATCATGCGTGCCCGGCACGCCGCGCGTCTTCAACAGCGGATGCACGGCGCGCGCAAGTTCCTTGCGCGCCGAGCGGCTCAAATAGAAATCGTCGATCGATATCGTCACCGCGTAAATGCCGCGCGATTTCGCGAGTGCGACGATTTGTCCAGCCAGCGTGCTTTTTCCGCTGCCTTGCAGACCTGAAAGACCGATCACCGAATAGCGCCGCCGCTCGTCGCGCAGCGCCAGAGCGAGCACGGCTTCGACGACATCGTCGTCATAGGCATGCGTGTTAGCATGATGCGGTTTTCGCGACACGAACCGAATCCGTCATGGACGAAACCCAAACACTGTATCAGGAAGCGATCGCCACCTTCCGCTCGCTGCTCGACGACGCCACGCGCGGCGGCGAGCCCGAGCCGACGGCGATGACGCTCGCGACATCCGATGCGAACGGCCGCGTTTCGGCGCGCATGGTTTTGCTCAAGGCCGTCGACGAGCGCGGTTTCGTGTTCTACACCAATTACGAATCCGACAAAGCCGATCAACTCGCCGCGCACGCGCAGGTTGCGCTGTGTTTCCTCTGGAAAACCTTAGGCGGCGCCGGCGTGCAGGTGCGTGTCGAAGGCCGCGTGCAGAAAACCAGCGATGCCGAATCCGACGCGTATTTCGCCTCGCGCGACCGCGCCAGCCGCATCGGCGCGTGGGCATCGACGCAATCGAAAACATTGCCGGATCGCGAAACGTTTTACGCACGCATCGCGGAGATGGAAAAGAAATTCGAAGGCGGCGACGTGCCGCGCCCGCCGCATTGGGGCGGTTATCGCGTGGTGCCGGATCTGATCGAACTCTGGTACGGCCAGCGCGCGCGCCTGCACGAACGCAATCGCTACGAACTGCGCGACGGCGTGTGGACCAAGCGATTGCTGTATCCGTAGCACGATGGGTCCGCGCCGCATCGTCTGCCTGACCGAAGAGCCGACCGAAGTTCTGTACGCGATCGGCGAACAGGATCGCATCGTCGGCATTTCCGGCTTCACCGTGCGGCCGCCGCGCGCGCGCAAGGAGAAGCCGAAAGTCTCCGCGTTCACTAGCGCGAAGATCGATGAAATCCTCAAACTGCAGCCGGATTTCGTCATCGGTTTTTCCGATATCCAGGCCGACATCGCGCGCGATCTGATCAAGTCCGGCGTCGAAGTGTGGATCAGCAATCATCGATCGGTCGATGAGATCGTCGAATACATCCGGCGCCTCGGCGCGATCGTCGGCGCGGCGGACAAAGCGAATGCGTTTGCGGATAGCGCGCAACGCCATCTCGACGAGGTAAGAATCGCGTCTGCGAGCTTGTCACATCGACCGAAAATCTATTTCGAGGAATGGGACGATCCGCCGATCACCGGCATCCGCTGGGTCGCCGAACTGATCCGCATCGCCGGCGGCGACGACATTTTTCCCGAGCGCGCCGCGAAATCGCTGGCGAAAGACCGCATCCTCGCCGATCCGTCCGAAGTGATCCGGCGTGCGCCCGATATCATCATCGGCTCGTGGTGCGGCAAGAAATTTCGGCCCGATAAAGTCGCCGCGCGCGACGGCTGGCAAGCGATTCCTGCTGTGCGCGATGGCGAGCTGCATGAAGTGAAATCGCCGATCATCCTGCAGCCGGGTCCGGCGGCATTGTTCGATGGACTCGATGCGCTGCATGCGATCGTCGCGGCGTGGGCATCAAGAAATCTCGACTGCGCTGGATAACCGCGAAGCCTGGTGAAGTGCCTCGAGAATCGCCCGCGCCCGAACTGAGGCGGACCGTTATTTCGGCAGACAGGCTTTGACGGCGTCGCGCACGCGAGCGGATTCGTCCGCATCGAATGCGAACGTTGCAACGAGTGTGCGTTTGGATTTGTCGAAGCTCGACTGCGTCCACACCAGCTTCGCGGCGGTGCCGTCGGCGCCGGCGAGCAGCGTTGCGGGCGCGCTCTTGCGGCGCGAGCGTTCGGCGATTTCGAAGCGAAACGCATCCGCCGGATCGGGTATGTAGGAGCCAGCCGCCGCGGTCGTCACGGACGATGTCTTGGCGGCGGCGATCCACTCGATGCGGCTCAGCTTGCCGGCCGGCGAATCCGGGCCTTCGAAATCGTCGTAGCCGAAATCCTTTTTCGTGTACGCGTCCGGCACGGTGATTTCGGCGAAGAGCGCTCCGCCGTGTGCATCGGAGGAGCAGCCGATGTGTACAGTCGACGCACGTTCGGCGCCGTTGTCGATGCGCAGCGAACCGGTTTTGGTGACGTCGCCATCGGCATACGCCGCCGGTGCCGCGAGTATAGAAAATAGCAAGATATACTTGTTCACAATCATCCCCTTCAGTCGACGACAAGATCTTGCGTGAACTTCGCGGTGAACGGCTGCGATTTGCCCGGCACCGTCGCGGTGACCGTGAAGACATACGTGCCCGATCCGTCGATCGCGAATTCGCCGAGATAGTCGACGTCGCCGTTCTCGGCCGTTTCGCGCAGCGGCAGCGCGCGTGGGTGGCCGGTGAGATCGCCGACCTGCGCTGTCACCGTGGCGCTGATCGTGCGGCCGTTCTGGTCGATCGACACGTTGAGCAGGCCATGTTTCGCATCGCGCGTGATGCCGTATTGTTTGGCCATCGCGGGCAACAACTGCGTCGTCGACAGCGCGTTAGCGTGGATGGTGATATCGCCGAACGTGTGATCGTCTGCCAGCGAAATCGCGGGCGCGAACGCGAGAAGTGCAATCAGAAATGTTTTCATGGGATGCGCGAAGTAAGATCGGTCAGCGGCGCGATGACGAGCATGCGAATCAGGATCAGCACGATCGTCGCGGCAAAAAAAGAAAAATCCATGCCGGCCATGGGCGGTATGAAACGGCGGAACGGACGTACCACCGGTTCTGTCACGCGCATCAGCAGCGAATAATTGCTGTCGTAGCGCATCGAGGGAATGAAGCTCATGACACTCACGGCGAGCATGACCACGATCTCGATCAGGATCAGCCAATCGAGCACGTCGACCAGCGCGCGCAGGATCGTCCCGGCGACGCTGAGACGGAAACCGGCTAGCGCGAACAGGCACACGAGTTCGAGAATCGCCAGCAACCACGCGACCAGCAGCGATGCGAAATCGATGCGGCGCCAGCGCGGAATCACGTTGCGCAGCGGCATCACGGCCGGGTTGGTGAACTGATAGACGAAGCGGCAGATCGGTTCGGTGAACGGCGCGGAGATGGCGATCAACAGCGTGCGTGCCAGGAACATGACGATGAAGAAACCGAACAGCGTCTGGATGAGGAAGGCGCCGGCGTTCTGCAGATAACTCATGGCGCGTCCATTTGCTTCGACAGTTCGCCACCGCGTTGGCGTGCCGCGGCGACGGCGCGCGCGACGATGTCGGCGAAGCCGTCCGCCGCGAAACTTTCCAGCGCGGCTTGCGTGGTGCCGTTGGGCGAGGTAACGCGGCGGCGCAGTTCGGCCGCATCGACATCCGATTCGCGCAGCATGCGTCCGGCGCCGAGACACGTTTGCGCGGCGAGTTCGCGCGCTGCTTCGCGCGGCAAACCTTGCGCGGCGGCGGCGTTTTCGAGTGCTTCGACGAGCAGGAAGAAATAGGCGGGTCCGGAACCCGAGATCGCCGTTACGGTGTCCATCGACGATTCGTCGTCGATCCAGCGCGACAGGCCGACCGCATCGACGATGCGTTGCGCCAACGCGCGTTGTTCTGACGTGACGCGCGAGTTGGCGCACAAACCCGTCGCGCCTGCGCCGATCAGCGCCGGCGTATTCGGCATGCAGCGCACGATGGCGACGTTTCCGCCGAGCCAGCGATCGAGCTGATCGATGGTGATTCCCGCCGCGATCGATACGATCAGTGCATGCGTGGATTGCACGGTTTCGCGCAATTCTGCGCAGACCTGCTTCATCACCTGAGGTTTGACCGCGAGCACGATGACATTCGCATCGCGCGCTGCTTCCGTGTTGGACGCGTGCGCCGCGATGGAAAAATCGCGAGCGAGTGATTCGCGCAATTCGAGATTCGGTTCCGATGCGACGATGTTCTGCGCGGACGTGCCGTTGCGAACGAGCCCGCCGATCAGGCTGCGCGCCATGTTGCCGCCGCCGATGAAGGCGATTTGGTTTGCGTTCGATGTGTGTTCGTTCATGAGTCGAAAAGTCGTCGGGCCAGAAGCGATTGCATGTCGCGGCGTCCGTCGACGATCAGGTACACGACGACGCGACGTTCGATGACTCGGTAGATCATACGATACGGTTTGAAAAATACCTGGCGATATTCGTCGATCCCCAGTGCGCGCAGTTCTGCGGGTTTGGCGCCGCGCTCAGGATGCGTCGACAGCGACTGCAGCGTTTTTTCCAGACGATCGATGAGTTGATCCGCCTTCGCTGTGGAATCCGAATTCGGAAACGAAGTCGTGGATTTCTTCCAGATCGCGCACAGCGGCGCGAGTAAGCGCGACCGTAAAGCGGATCAATTGCGTTTGCGCCGGGATTTGACGGCGGCGATGGCTTTGTCGAGCGAGACGAGCTGGCCGCGTGCCACTTCGCGATTGCCGAGTGCGAGGATTTTCAACAGCGCGAGCGTTTCCTGCGTGTTCTCGTAGGAGGCGATGTCCTGCAACACGGCGCGCGCCTCGCCGTTCTGCGTAATGACGACAGGCTCGTGCTCGACGGCGAGTTGCGCCAGCACGTCGGCCGCGTTGGCCTTGAGATAGCTGATGGGTTTGACGCGACTGGAATAACGCATGGCGATCCGCTGGTGGACTGAATTCAGTCTATAAAAAGTCCGGGTGCATGTCGAGGCGAATTAGCGCGCACCGAACAACGCCGTGCCGATGCGCACCATCGTTGCACCTTCCGCGATCGCGAGCTCGAAATCGTCCGACATGCCCATCGAAAGCGTGTCGACAGACGGCATGCGATGCTGCGCAACGTTCCTCGAAGAGCTCACGCATGCGGCGAAACGCACGTCGGCGCACGTCGATATCGTCGCTCGGTTGCGGAATGGCCATCAGTCCGCGCAAAGCGAGGCGTGGGGAATCTGCGATCGCGTCGGCGATTCTCGGAACATCTTCAGGCGCGCAACCGGATTTGCTCGCTTCATCGTCGACGTTGACCTGGATCAGAACATTCAGCGGTTCGCGCGAGTCGGGCCGGAAACGATTCAGCGGCGCGATCAGTTTTTCGCGGTCGAGACTTTGCAGCCAGTCGAAGTTTTCGGCGACTTCGCGCGCCTTGTTCGATTGCAGCGGGCCGATCATGTGCCATTCCAGATTCAGATCGGCGAGCTCGCGCTGTTTGGCGAGCGCCTCCTGCACGTAGTTTTCGCCGAACGCGCGCTGGCCGCGTCCGGCGAGTGCGCGGATCGCGTCGGCGGGCTTGGTTTTGGACACGGCGAGCAGCCGCGCGGGGTGATTTGCGCGGCGCGCGGCGGCCTCGACGCGGCCGAGGATGTCTAGGTAATCCGATGTCAAGAAAGTGTCGCCAAGGGGTTGCGCGGGCTTGAAATGTTGGGGTTATACTGCCGGTGCAGAGCGGCAATGTCCGGCCGCGATACGGTTTCTCAGGGGATTTCGATGGATATTGCCGAACTACTGGCGTTCTCGGTCAAGAACAAGGCCTCCGACCTGCATTTGTCGGCGGGTCTGCCGCCGATGATCCGCGTCGATGGCGACGTGCGCCGCATCAATATCCCGTCGCTCGACCACAAGCAGGTCCACTCGCTGGTGTACGACATCATGTCGGACAAGCAGCGCCGCGACTACGAGGAATTCCTCGAAGTCGACTTCTCGTTCGAGATTCCGGGCCTGGCGCGTTTCCGCGTCAACGCGTTCAACCAGAACCGCGGCGCGGGTGCGGTGTTCCGGACGATTCCGTCGGAAGTGCTGACGCTGGAAGATCTCGGCGCGCCGAAAATTTTCAAGGAACTGATCGACCAGCCGCAGGGTTTGATTCTCGTCACCGGCCCGACCGGTTCGGGCAAATCGACGACGCTCGCGGCGATGATCGATCACGTCAACAAGAACGAATACGCGCACATTCTCTCGGTCGAAGATCCGATCGAGTTCGTGCACACCGCGCAGAAATGCCTGATCAACCAGCGCGAAGTGCATCGCGACACGCACGGATTCAACGAAGCGTTGCGTTCGGCGCTGCGCGAAGATCCCGACTACATTCTCGTCGGCGAAATGCGCGACATCGAGACGATCCGCCTCGCGCTCACCGCGGCGGAAACCGGACATCTCGTGTTCGCCACGTTGCACACGAGTTCGGCCTCGAAAACGATCGACCGCATCATCGACGTGTTCCCCGCCGGCGAAAAACCGATGGTGCGTTCGATGTTGTCGGAATCGCTGCGCGCGGTGATTTCGCAATCGCTGCTGAAGAAAGTCGGCGGCGGACGCATCGCCGCGCACGAGATCATGGTCGGCATTCCGGCGATCCGTAACCTGATCCGCGAGGACAAGGTCGCGCAGATGTATTCGTCGATCCAGACCGGCAACCAATACGGCATGCAGACGCTCGATCAGTGCCTGCAGGATCTGGTCAAGCGCGGACTGGTGACGCGGCAGCAGGCGATCAGTTACGCGAAGAACAAAGAAATTTTCAAGTAGACCTGACGCGGGTCGTACGAGATTTGCGCGCACGCATTCGCTCGCGCTCGAATGGCCGCGTTCGGCGTATAAAACGTTGACTGCGTTTGATTTTCGGCTGATACAGGGGTGTAAGATGCCGAACAGAGAAGCGGAGCGCGGCTCCGGGAGTAAAGCATGAGTGCCGTAGATTTCACCTCCTTCCTCAAGCTGATGGTGCACAAGAAGGCGTCCGACTTGTTCATCACGGCCGGCGTGCCGCCTTCCATCAAGGTGCACGGGCGCGTGGCGCCGATCACGCAGAATCCGCTGACGCCGCAGCAGTCGCGCGACATGGTGCTGAACGTGATGACGCCGTCGCAGCGCGAGGAATTCGAAAAGACGCACGAATGCCAGTTCGCCATCGGCGTGTCGGGCGTCGGCCGTTTCCGCGTGAGCTGTTTTTATCAGCGCAACAACGTCGGCATGGTGTTGCGCCGTATCGAAACGCGCATTCCGACCATCGAAGAACTGAATCTGCCGCCGATCATCAAGACATTGGCGATGACCAAGCGCGGCATCATCATCTTCGTCGGCGCGACGGGTACCGGTAAGTCGACGTCGCTCGCGTCGATGGTCGGCTATCGCAACCAGAATTCGACGGGCCACATCATCACGATCGAAGATCCGATCGAATACGTGCACAAGCACGAGGGCTGCATCGTCACGCAGCGCGAAGTCGGCATCGATACGGATAGTTGGGAAAACGCGCTGAAGAACACGTTGCGCCAGGCGCCGGACGTGATCATGATCGGCGAAGTGCGTACGCGCGAAACGATGGAGCACGCGATCAACTTTTCCGAAACCGGTCACTTGTGTCTGTGCACGCTGCATGCGAACAACGCGAACCAGGCCATGGACCGCATCATTCACTTCTTCGCGGACGACCGTCGCGAACAGTTGTTCATGGATTTGTCGCTGAACCTGAAAGGCGTGGTCGCGCAGCAGCTGATTCCGACGCCGGACGGCAAAGCGCGCCGCGTCGCGGTCGAAGTGATGCTCGGCACGCCGCTGGTGCAGGATTACATCCGCAAGGGCGAAATCCACAAGCTGAAGGACGTGATGAAGGAATCCACGAACCTCGGCATGAAGACGTTCGATCAGAGTCTGTTCGAGCTGTATCAGGCCGGCGAGATTTCGTACGAAGATGCGCTGCGCCACGCCGATTCGACCAACGAAGTGCGCCTGAAGATCAAGCTCGCCCAGGGCGGCGATGCGCACACCCTGTCGCAAGGCATGGACGGCGTGGAGCTGGTGGAAACCTGATCGCGATGACGTCAACGCAAGCCCGACGCCCGGCCCGCGCGCCGGGCGTCGCATTTTTGTACCGCACGAACGTCGATCGGGAGCGGCACGATGTCGCGTGATATCGACCGGCTCGCGCGACACCTGGCGCGTGCTCGGCGAAGAGGATCCGCTCTGGGCGATCCTGTCGTCGCCGGACAAACGTGGCGGGCGCTGGGCGCTCGACGAATTTTTTGCGGCCGGCGAGAACGAGATCGGCGCGATCGATGGCTATTGCACCGCGCTCGGCCGGCCGACATCACGCAAGCTGGCCGTCGATTTCGGATGTGGCGTAGGACGCCTGTCGCGTGCGTTGTCGACGCGATATGAGAACGTGATCGGCATCGACATCGCGTCGTCGATGATTGCTCGCGCGCGTGAACTGAATGCGGATCGTCGCAACATCCGCTTCGTCGAGAACGCCGAAGCGGATTTGCGTTTCATCGACGACGGCAGCGTCGATCTCGTCTATTCGGCGATCACGCTGCACCATATTCCGGCGGTTTTGCAGCGCGCGTACATCGCGGAATTCATGCGCGTGCTGTCGCCGGAAGGTGTGGCGGTTTTTCAGATCGCGAGCGGTTTCAGCAACGATCTGGTCGGCTGGGGATATCGGCTGTTGCCGAATCGCTGGCTGGCGCCATTGCGGCGCAAGGTCCACGCGATCGATGTCGCTGCGGAAATGCACACGCTCGACGAGCGTGACGTGGAAGTCCTCGCGCGTCACGCGGGACGCGGCATTCTTCTAGGATTGGATGTCGACAGCGCCGGCCGCGGTTTTCGCGGCCGGCTGCTGTTCGCGGGCTGATTCTAAGGAAAGCCCGATCAGTTCTGTTCGACGGTCTCGTGGAACGAGATGCCGGTCGGTGTCGCGGTGAGCGTCATGTCGCCGTACTTGAACATCTGTTCGTACGCGGCGAACATTTTCTTCTGCGCGGCGAATTGCGCTTGTTTGTCGGCGGGCATCGCGGCGGCGGCCTTGTCCATCATGTCGCCCATCAGCTTGTAGAACTCGCCGGTGAAGTGGAAGCGCAGGAACACCGGATCTTTCGCCGGCGGCGCGGCGATGAAGGCGCCGAGCGTGGCGTCTTCACCGGCACCGCTGGACAGGCCGATGCGTGTCGCTCGTCATTGCCACGGCGATCGGCTGCGTCGTCATCGGCACGGTGCCGGTCGGCAGCAGCACGGATTTGCCATCGGGCTGAACCTTGATCGTCGCCAGCTGCGGAACGGCCATCTGCGCCATCGCGATCACGGCGATCGGATTGTTCGTGCGCATGGCGAGTTTGGCGAACACGTCTGGAATGGTCGCGCCCGGTTTGAGGTCGACCTTGTCGAGCGCGAAGCGCACGCCGGTGAAATCGCTGAACGGCGGCGGCACGGTGACGTCGACTTGCGTTTTCGAGCTGGCGAATCCCTGATTGAGCGAGGCCAGTTGCGGACACGTATAGGGCTTGGCAGCGACGGCATCGGCCTGCTTGATCCAGAAATCCTTGAGCTTGAGTACGGGCATCGACATCGACATGTCGAACACGCCTTCGCCCGGCGCACCCGTGCCCGGCGCGGCGTTGAGCGCCGCGGCGAGCGGCTGCGCGATGGAGCCGTCGATTTCCATCTGCGCGCCGACGCGCACGCGTTGCACGCTGAGTTCTTCGACGCCGCCGACCAGGCGCGGAAACTTGTGCGCGATGTCGAGGTAGTCGGCGCGGCAGGCCGGATCCA
Organism: uncultured Gammaproteobacteria bacterium; assembly: GCA_963814225.1. Taxonomy (GTDB): domain Bacteria; phylum Pseudomonadota; class Gammaproteobacteria; order Xanthomonadales; family Rhodanobacteraceae; genus Rudaea. The sequence goes on from CAWFCC010000016.1 coordinate 74,852, forward strand.
CGCCGGCGAACGGAATATCGAGCGCTTTGGCGAACTGCGCGTCGGTGCCGGCAGGCGGGCTGCTCAGACGTTCGGTCAGCTTCACGAAATCGACGAATCCGATGCCGTAGTTCGAATAGCCGTATTGCTTGGCGATGTTCTGCAGTGCGCCCGCGCTGCCGAGATTCTGCGCGGGTTTGGTCAAGCCGAGGATGGTCTGTTTGAGCGAGTCGTCGGCGTTGACCGGCAGGATCGACAAAACCAGCTGATTGCCTTCGATCGCAGCGACGGCCATTCCTTTCTGATCGCCGAGGAACCAGAAGTCCTGGTTGCCGACTTTCGCGGTCGGCACTTTCTCGCCGACCTTCGTTTCGATCTTCGCGATCTCGGCCCTGAGCGCGGCCGGATCGCCGAGCTCAGCGCGGATCACGGGCACGAGGCCCACGCCGTATAACGCGTAACGCGCGTCGGGTTTGAAGCCCATGCTGCGCATGCGGCCGATCGGATCGTCGGTGTTGAATTCGTCGATGAGCGCCTTGGCGATCTTGATGCCGCGCTCGGCGTTGGGATCGGTGGTTTTGTCCGCGGCCGCCTGGTCGAGCATGCCCTGATACATCTGCATCATCGTCGGCCAGTACGATTTCATGCGCTGCGCCCATGCGTCGTAGACGGGTTGCGGCGTCGGTTCGAGGTTGGCCATCGCGTACGGCGTATCGGCCGGGACGAAGGACAACGGCGCGTTGTCGTCGGTGGCGGCATTCTTGCTGCACGCGGCGACAGCTGGCGAGCAGAACGGGCAGGGCGAGACGGCGGATCAGGCGCATACGGGCAAATCCCTAATTGGCAACGGTGCGAAGTGTGTCGACTCGCTGCCATTATGCCCGACTCAGGTGCCGCCGATGAGCTCCAAAAGGACCGCCATTCGGACAAAAACGCCGTTGGCGACTTGTTCGAGGATGAGCGAGCGCGGGCCGTCGGCGACTTCTGCCTGGATCTCGACGCCGCGGTTCATCGGGCCCGGATGCATGACCAGGCAATCGGGTCTGGCGCGTTTCAGCCGTTCGACGGAGAGGCCGAACCGTTCGAAGTAGGCGGCCTCCGAAGGAATCGACGCGGCTTCCATGCGTTCCTTTTGCAGGCGAAGCATGATGGCGACATCCGCGCCGGCGATGGCTTCGTCGAAATTGTGGAAAATGCGGCAATGTGGAAAATCGGCCGGCGTTCGGCGCGAGTTCCGGCGGCGAGCACAGGCGGATTTCCTTGACGCCGAGTGCGTTGAGCGCGTGCGCGTCCGAACGCGCGACGCGCGAATGGCGGATATCGCCGCAGATGACGACTGTCAACGCCGAGAAATCCGGACGATGACGGCGCAGCGTCAGCGCATCGAGCAAACCTTGCGTCGGATGCGCGTGATTGCCGTCGCCGGCGTTGAGCACGCGCGCATCGCTGCGCAGGTTTTTGGCGATGAATTCCGGCGTGCCGGATTCCTTGTGGCGCACGACGAACGCATCGCAATGCATCGCTTCGATGGTGTGGACGGTGTCGAGCAGCGATTCGCCTTTGGTCGTCGACGAACTGGCGATGTCGAAGTTGATGACATTCGCGCCGAGCCGTTTCGCGGCGAGATCGAACGACGTGCGCGTGCGCGTCGACGGTTCGAAAAACAGGTTGATGACGGTGCGGCCGTGCAGGAGGTCGAGCGGATTCGCGCCGCCGTGCGTTTGCTCGCGCAGCGATTCGGCGCGATCGAGCAACGTCGTGATCTGGCGCGCCGACAATCCATCGAGCGTAAGCAGATGGCGCAGTTTTCCGTGCGCGCCGATTTCGAATGGTATTCGCTCACTGCGACGAGAGCCAGGTTTCGACGATCACCTCGGCGGCGATCGCATCGAGTTCGCTGGCGTTCTTGCGGCGCGTCAGTCCGCTCGCGCGGCGTGCGGCGAAGCGGTGCGAGGCTTCGACCGAACTCGAGCCGCTCGTCGACCATGTGCACCGGCAGTTTGTAACGTTCGCCCAAAGCCTCGGCGAAGGTGCGCGCGCCTTTGCTGTTGGCCTGTTCGGAACCGTCGAGCATCAGCGGCAATCCGACCAGCAACGCGTTCGGACGCCAGTCGCGCACGACCGATTCGACGCGCGGCCAGTCCACGCCGTTGTCGCCGTTGCCGACGACACTCAATGCGCGCGCGTCACGCGTGAATGTGTTGCCGACGGCGACGCCGATGCGTCGCGCGCCGTAATCGAATCCGAGAACGGTGAGGGTGGGGCGTGATGTGGTGGAATCCGGCGTCGTGATCGCGTCACGCATGGCCGGCGTAATCCGTCAGGCTGCCGATATCCACGCCGACCATCGCGGCCGCGGCTTCCCAGCGGCTTTCCAGCGGCGTGTTGAACAGGATGCGCTCGTCGGAATCGACGGTGAGCCACGCGTTCTCTTTGAGTTCGGTTTCGATCTGACCCTGGCTCCAGCCGGAATAGCCGAGCGTGACGATCGCGTTTTCCGGTCCGTTGCCGGCGGCCATGGCGACGAGCACGTCGCGCGAGGTCGTCACGCAGATGCGCTCGGAAATCTTGAACGAGGATTCCCAGCTTCCGGTCGGCGAATGCAGGACGAAGCCGCGTTCGGGCTGCACCGGACCGCCGATCAGACACGGGCGTGTCGCCGATCTGGCTGGTCTCGGCGGAAATATTCATCTGCGCGAGCACGTCGCCGAGGCGATATTCGGACAGGCGATTGATGAGCAATCCCATCGCGCCTTCTTCGCTGTGCTGGCACACGAAGGCGACGCTGCGACGAAACGTCGGATCGCGCAGGCTCGGCATCGCGATCAGGAGATGATTGGTCAGGCTGCTGATCGACTCCATGCCGTCATTCTACGTGATTGGGCATCGGCTCGCGACGCACCCGGATTAGCGTCTTGCCTGCTGTAGGGGCGCGATTCATCGCGCCCGTTGTGCCACGCGAGTGGGCGCATGAATCGCGCCCCTACGAAAGCGCATCACCGCACCGGATTCCTGCATCGCGCGGGAATGACGCGCGAAGAAGGAAACGCGTTCAGCGGTTGCGCAGGATGTCGCCGGGCAGGAATTGCCAGGTGCGCGTGACATAAAGTTCATCGACGCCGTCCTCGGCCGGAATCGGCGGAAACGGCGCGGCCTGGTTGACGATGCGGATGGCCGAATCGTCGAGCAGTTTGTGGCCGCTCGATTCGATCACGTCCAGGCTTTTGATGGTGCCGTCCTTGCGCAGCGCGACGGTGAGCACGAGTTCGCCGTGCATCTGTTCGCGGCGCGCTTCGTCGGGATAGTTGAGATTGCCGATGCGCTCCACGCGCGCGACCCACGCGGCCATGTACGCGGCGTAGGCATATTCCTTCGTGTTCGCGGAGATGTATTTTTTCTTCGGACGCTTGGCGTATTCCTGCGATTCTTTCTGGATTTCGGCGGCGAGTTTTGCCATCTCGAGTTTCTTTTCGAGAAGATCGCGCGTGGTCGGCTCGGGAATCGGCGGCTGCTCGGGTTTTTCCTTGTCGGTCTGCAGACTGAACGTCGATTTCTGCTGCGTGAGGATTTCGCGCTGCGTCGGCGGCTGCGGTTTCGGTGCGCTCGCCTGCATCGGTTTCGGCGCGACGCCGGTATCGTTCTTCGCGATCGGACTCGACATCAGTTCGCTCGGCCGCAGCGACTTCTCGTGTTCGCCGCCGCCGCTGTTGTTGGCCTGCGCGAGGAAGTCGGCCTTGGTCGGTTTTTCGCCGGAGGCCGATTGCACGAGGATCACGTCGAGCGACGGCAGGCTCGGTTTCGGTTTCTCGTATTCGAAGGTGAGTCCGAGCGCGAGCACGCCGTGCGCGATCACGGAAAACAGGATGGTCACGCCGAGGCGGTCGCCGCTGCCGATCTTGCGCGGCATCGGTGCGGTTTGCGCAGCAGGCGTGCTCACGTTGCGATTCTGTCGGGGATGCGTTTCTCGATCACATCGAACAGCATACCGGCGATGTTGAGGCCGAATTGTGCGTCGAGTTCACGGATGCAGGTCGGCGAGGTGACGTTAACTTCGGTGAGGTAATCGCCGATCACGTCGAGGCCGACGAACAGCATGCCGCGCTTGCGCAGTTCCGGTGCGACTTGCGCGGCGATCCAGCGTTCGCGGTCGCTGATCGGCAGGCCGACACCTTTGCCGCCGCGCGCGAGATTGCCGCGGAACTCGTCGCCCTGCGGCATGCGCGCGAGCACGTACGGCACCGGTTCGCCGTCGACGAGCAGGATGCGGCGGTCGCCGTCCTTGATCTCGGGCAGATATTTTTGCGCGACGGTGAACGCGCGTCCGTTTTCGGTCAGCGTTTCCAGGATCACGTTCAGATTCGGATCGCCGCGATGGCTGCGGAAGATCGAGCGTCCGCCCATGCCGTCGAGCGGCTTGAGGATCACTTCGTCGTGTTCGTGCACGAACGCTTTGATGGTTTTCGCGTCGCGCGCGACGACGCTCGGCGGAATGCATTGCGGGAAATGCAGCGAAAAAAGTTTTTCGTTCGCATCGCGCAGCGCGCGCGGATCGTTCACGACGAGCGCGCCGCCCATCTGCGCCAGTTCGAGCACCATCGTGTCGTACACGAACTGCGCATCGACCGGCGGATCCTTGCGCGCGAGGATGACATCGACGGTGCGCAGATCGACCCATTTCGATTCGCCGTACTCGAACCAGCTATCCGCATCGTCAGTGACGCGAAGTGACACAGCGTGCGCGACAGGTGCCCCATCGCGTACAGCGAGGCTCGATTGCGTCAGGTAGAGAAGGGCGTGCCCGCGCCGCTGCGCTTCCAGCAACATGGCGAAAGTCGAGTCTTTTTCGATGTGGATGGACTCGATCGGGTCCATCAGCACGGCAACGGTCAGATTCATCGGATTTGGCACGAGACGTGCTGCGATTCTTCCGGATTTGTAGTGGGTTAGGGGCTGAAGTTCGGGTCTATACTACCATCGACGCGAGCGGCTTCCGGGTCGCCGCGCGGGTTCAAAAAGCGGTGCTGGCGAGGCGAACTTTTTCGAGCAATGGTGCGTGGTTAGCGGAATTACTTGACAGGTTTGCTAAGTATTGGTTAAACAGCACGGTCAGCCGCCGCAATTAGGGACGCGGCGTCATCAATTCAGACGAGATCGCGGGTGCGCCGGTGGTGCGTGCACGTCTCGACCGATAGTCAGCACTCCGAAGGTTTGGGGGTAGGTACGTGGAACAGACAGCGAAAGATGGCAGCTTGGCCGGGCTCAAGGTCATGGTCATCGACGACTCCAAAACGATTCGGCGAACCGCCGAGACGCTTTTGAAGAAGGAAGGTTGCGACGTCATCACCGCGACCGACGGCTTCGAAGCGCTCGCCAAGATTTCCGATCAGCAGCCGAACATCATTTTCGTGGACATCATGATGCCGCGTCTGGATGGTTATCAGACGTGCGCGCTGATCAAGAACAACCAGATGTTCAAGGCGACGCCGGTGATCATGCTGTCCTCGAAGGACGGCCTGTTCGACAAGGCGCGCGGACGCATCGTGGGTTCCGAACAGTATTTGACGAAGCCTTTCACGCGCGAAGAGCTGCTCGGAGCGATCCGTCGGCACGTCGCGAAGTAACCGGGGCCATCCGGGGGTCAGGGGAAAAAACGAATGGCGCACATTTTGATCATCGACGATTCGCCGACCGATGTACGCGTGTTCACCACGCTGCTGGAGAAAAACGGCCATCGTGTCAGCAGCGCGGCGAGTGCCGAAGCGGGCATCGCGCTGGCGAAGCGTGAGCGCCCGGATCTGGTGATCATGGACGTGATCATGCCCGGCATGAACGGTTTCCAGGCGACGCGCACGCTGAGCCGCGAATCGGAAACCTCCGAGATTCCGATTCTCATCGTCACCACCAAATCGATGGAGACCGATCGCGTGTGGGGACTTCGCCAGGGCGCGAAGGACTTCATGGTCAAACCCGTGGCCGAGCAGGATCTGCTCGGACGCATCAGCAAACTTCTGAGCTGACTCGCATGTCCTCGGTCCTCGACCTGCAGCAACTCTCGCCCTTCGAGGCGCTCGCGACCTTCGAGAAGCGCAGCCTCGCGCATGCCGCGGGCCTGCCCGAGCAGATCGAGGCGCCGGGCCTGTGGCGCGGCATCGGTTTCCGCATCGGCGCGCGCTATCTCGTGTCGAGCATCAACGAAGTCAACGAAATCCTGACCCAGCCGCCGCTGACCATCGTGCCCGGCACGCGCTCGTGGCTGCTCGGCGTGGCCAACGTGCGCGGCAATCTCGTGCCGGTGATCGATCTCAAACTGTATCTGGAAGGCGAACGCGCCGTCTTGACCGATTCGAGCCGCGTGCTGCTGGTGCGCCAGCTCGGCGGCAGCGTCGGATTGCTGATCGACGAAGTGTTGGGCCAGCGCAATTTTTCTGAAGAACAACGTGCTGACGCCGTCGGCGAAGAAGACGAGCGCTACAGCCGGTACGTGGGCGAGAAATATCCGCTGGGCGACGTCATCTGGGGCTTGTTTTCGATGGCGGCCCTGGTGCGAAGTCCGGATTTCGTCCAGGCGGCGGCGTGAAAGGCCGCACTCAAAGCAAAATGCATTCAAGGGGTGAGTTATGAGCGTGACGACGGGTGTAGGCGGCAAGGAACGGACGGGCGCGAACACGCTGCTCGTCGTCCTGCTGATCATCGCGATACTTTTCGCGGTAGCGGACTTCGGATTCCTGACCTGGTACGCCGGACAGGACTCGAAGGCAGCAAGCCTGGTCACTAAGATTCAGGTGCTGTCGCAGCAGTTGTCGAAACAGGCCAACGATGCGGCCGGCGGCAACATCGACGCGTTCAAGGGCCTCGAGCAGACGCGCAACACCATCGACGACCTTCTGACCAAGCTCAAGAAGGGCGACCCGCAGAACAACATGCAGGGCTACGCCGACTCCGGCGCCAGCGCGCAGATCAACGATCTCGACAACGCCTGGAAACCGCTCAACACCGACGCGACCAAGATTCTCTCCGCGAAGGAACAGGTGCTCGGCGCCGCCAGCACCGCGGCGGATTTCAACAGCAAGATGCCGCTGCTCAACTCGCGCATGGAAGAGGTCGTGAAGATTCTCGCCGAGCGCAACGGATCGGCCACGCAGGTGTCGATCTCCTCGCGCCAGATGCTGCTCGCCGACCGCATGCAGCGCCGCGTGCAATCGATCCTGCAGGGCGGTGAAGAAGCCCAATCGGCCGCCGACGGCCTGCAGCGCGACGCGACGTTCTACGGCGCGGTGCTGAACGGTCTGATCACCGGCAATGCGGATCTGAACATCCGCGCGATGGACAACGCCAACGCGAAGACGATTCTTTCCGAGATCAGCGAAGGCTGGAACCAGCTCGTCGCCGATCCGGTGAAAAAGCTGCTCGATTCCGCGTCGTCGTTGCAGGAGGTGAAACAGGCCGCCGACCAGGCCTCGATCGATTCGCAGTCGATGTTGCTGAAGGCCGACCCGCGTCGCCACGCGCATCGGCGGTTTGCAGACCAGCCGCCCGTTCCCGAACCTGTGGGCCGGTGCCGGCCGCGGCGCTGCTCGCGATCATCCTGCGTCGTGCTGTTGGTCGCCAGCCAGATTCGCGGTCAGCGTCAACGTTACCAGGTCACCGCCGAACTCAATCAGCGTAATCAGGAAGCTATTCTTCGCTTGCTCGACGAAATGGGATCGCTCGCAGAAGGCGATCTGACCGTCCGCGCAACCGTTACCGAAGACATCACCGGCGCCATCGCCGACTCGGTGAACTTCGCGGTCGAAGCGCTGCGCTCACTGGTTACGACGATCAACGACACCGCGATGCACGTGTCGACCTCCGCGCAGGAAACGCAGGCCACCGCCATGCACCTCGCCGAAGCCGCCGAGCATCAGGCGCAACAGATCACGTCCGCATCGGCCGCGATCAACGAAATCGCGGTTTCGATCGACGAAGTGTCGAAGAACTCCGCCGAATCCGCGGACGTCGCGCAGCGCTCGGTGCAGATCGCCTCGAAAGGCGCCGGCATCGTGCGCCAGACGATTCAGGGCATGGACTCGATCCGCGACCAGATCCAGGAAACGTCGAAACGTATCAAGCGTCTCGGCGAATCCTCGCAGGAAATCGGATCGATCGTCGAACTGATCAACGACATCGCCGAGCAGACAAACATTCTTGCGTTGAACGCCGCGATCCAGGCCGCTTCGGCCGGTGAAGCGGGCCGCGGCTTCGCGGTCGTCGCCGACGAAGTGCAGCGACTCGCCGAACGCGCTTCCGGCGCCACACGCCGAATCGAAACGCTGGTGCAAACCATTCAGGCCGATACCAACGAAGCGGTCACCTCGATGGAACAGACCACCGCCGAAGTGGTGGCCGGTGCGCGCCTCGCCGAAGACGCGGGTCTGGCGCTCGGCGAAATCGAAAAAGTGTCGAACGATCTGGCGGATCTCATTCAGAACATCTCCGAAGCCGCGCGCCAGCAGTCGGCCGCGGCGACGAACATTTCGGCGACGATGAACGTGATTCAGGAAATCACCACGCAAACCTCCGTCGGCGCGAGCCAGACGGCCGAATCGATCGGCAACCTCGCGCAGCTCGCTGCCGATTTGCGCCGTTCGGTCGCGGACTTCAAGTTGCCGGCGTAAGCGGGCGCTCGGTGCAGCCGGTGACGATCATGAACACGGCGCTGACGACACCGAGCTTGCGTTGTTTTGGAGCGGGCTATTGCGGGCATGACGGCTGCGAGCACTCAACAACCCTGGTCGCCGAACGCGCCCATGCCAAGCATGGACGACGCGGAATTCGCGCGCTGGGCGAGCATGCTCGAAAAGCGCACGGGTGTGGTCGTGCCGCTGACGCGCAAAGCGTTCCTGGTCACGAGCGTGCGCGCACGCATGCGCGAGACGGGCAGATCGAACTTCGAGGAATACTTCGCCGATCTGCAGACCGTGCCGGAAGGCGCGATCGAATGGACGACACTGGTCGATCGCCTGACCGTGCACGAAACGCATTTTTTCCGGCATACGCCGTCGATGAACTTCATCGCCGAACAATGGCTGCCGGGCGTTTTGAAGAACGTCGCGAATGGCCTGCACGCGTGGAGCGTCGGTTGTTCGAGCGGCGAGGAAGCGTACACATTGGCGATGGTGTTGCATCGTCATTTGCCGGCGCGCAAGGGATCCAAATCGTATTTCGGCGTGACCGCGACGGACGTGAGTCTTCCCGCGCTGGCGGTGGGTCGTGCGGGTTTGTATCCGACCACCAAGCTCGACGAAATCCCGAACGAGTATCAGACGTATTGCGAAGCGATGGATGGCGATTCGTTCCGCATCGTCGAGTCGCTGCGCAAGCGCGTGGGTTTCGCGCAGTTCAATCTGCTGGATGCGTCGCGCTCGCCATTGAAACGTCTCGATCTGATTTTCTGCCAGAACGTGCTGATCTATTTCGCGCGCGAACGACGCCGCGAATTGCTGGGCGCGCTGGCCAATTTGCTCAAACCCGGCGGCCTGTTGCTGCTGGGTCCCGGCGAAGTGACGAACTTCGCACATGCGAACCTCAAGCGCGTGGAACATCGCCACGTGCTCGCGTTCACGCGCAATAGCTGAGAACGGTTATGAAACTTCAAGACGGCATCGACTTCACCACCCTCAACTGGGTGAAACAGGAACTCGACGAGACGCTGAAACAGGCGCGGCAAGCGCTCGAAGCGTATGTCGAGGATCCGGCCGATTCGAGCCTGATGCGCTTCTGCGCGACGTACCTGCACCAGGTGCAGGGCACATTGCGCATGGTCGAGCTGTACGGCGCGGCGATGGTCGTCGAGGAAATGGAGCGCGTCGCGCTCGCGCTGCTCGACGGCAACGTGAAACCGCAGGACGAAACCTATGCCGTGCTGATGCGCGGCATCGTGCAGTTGCCCGATTATCTGGAACGCCTGCAGAGCGGCCACAAGGACATCCCGATCGTCCTGCTGCCGCTGCTGAACGATCTGCGCGCGACACGCGGCGAAAAACTGCTGACCGAATCGGTGCTGTTCTCGCCGGATCTTTCCGCGCAGATGCCGAACGCGTCCGACTCGCCGGCTGCGATGCCGGAAATGGAATTGAAATCCGAAGCCGCGCGTCTGCGCACCGCGTTCCAGCTTTCGCTGTTGCGCTGGATTCGCGAAGACCAGCCGCAGGTGCAACTCGAACGCCTGATCGGCGTGCTCGATCGTCTGCGCGCGGTATGTTCGGAAGAAAACGCGCAGCGCCTGTGGTGGGTTGCGTCGGGCGTGCTCGAAAGCGTCGCCTCCGGCGCGCAGGAAACCAACGTCTCGCTGAAACTTCTGTTCGGCAAGGTCGACCGCGAAATCAAGCGTCTGCTCGACAGCGGCGAAGCCGGCTTCCGCACATCGCCGCCGGTCGAACTGACCAAGAATCTTCTGTATTACGTCGCGCACTCCGCCGCTACGGGCGCGCGCGCCACCGAAATCCGCCGGGTCTACAAACTCGACACGTTGCTGCCGAGCGAAAAGGAACTCGAACACGCCAAGGGTTCGATCTCCGGCCACAACCGCACACTGCTCGACACCGTTTCCGCCGCCATCAAGGACGACTTGATGCGCGTGAAGGAAGCGCTCGACATTTTCCTGCGCGCACAGAACGGCGATCCGGCCGACCTGCTCGCGCAAGCCGATGTGCTCGATCGCGTCGGCGACACGCTCGGCATGCTCGGTCTCGGGCGTGCCGCGCCGCGTCGTGCTCGAACAGCGCAAGGTCATCGAGGAAATCGGCAACAAGACGCGTCCTGCCGACGAGAGCGCACTGCTCGACGTCGCCGGCGCACTGCTTTATGTCGAAGCCTCGCTCGACGATCACATCGAACGCCTCGGCGCCGACACCACCAGCGAATCCGACGGTCCCGCCACGCAAGGCCTTGAACTGCCGAAAGCCGAAGTGCGCAAGATCCTCGACGCGCTGATGAAAGAAGCGTCGGTCAACATCACGCAGGCCAAACAGGACATCGTCGCGTTCATCGAATCGCCGTGGGATCACGCGCGCGTCGAACCGATTCCGCGCCTGCTCGAGGAAATCGCCGGCGCGCTGCGCATGCTGAATCTCGCTGAGTCTGCGCAGCTGATGAACGGCATCGTGCGTTTCGTCGAAGTGGAACTGCTGCGTCATCGCCGCGTGCCGACGGTCGAACAGATGGACAAGCTCGCCGACGCGCTGGCTTCCATCGAGTACTACATGGAAGCCACGCGCGAACAGCGCGGCGGCCGCGAAAAGATTCTCGAAGTGACGCGTCAATCGTTGACGGCGCTCGGCTACTGGCCGGTGCCGCAGGACGATGGCGGCGGTTCGCCGCCCGCACCGATGCCGCCCGCGCCGGGCCCATCGAATTCCACGCGCGAACCGTCGCGCAGCGAAGGCGATCATGCTTCCGCGTTCGGCAGCACATTCTCCACGCCGGCATTCGCCGCACCGACCGTCGCCACCGCCGATGCGCAGGACGGCGACTTCCCACGCTGGGGCAAGGAAACCATGCCCAGCGTCGGTGAGGACGGACTCACGCTCGAACAGCCGCATGGCGACGACGCGATGGATGCGATGCCGAGCGTCGAACTCACCACCGACGCGAGCATCGACGACTACATCGCGCGAATCGGCGCGATGAACGAATCGCGCGCCGACGCCGAACCGCGTCCGATCGAAACCGAGTCGGCACTCGACAGCGCTCGCCGAGATCGATCCGTCGCACGTCGAAATCGCGCCGGGCCGCGGCCTGGAAGATCTCATCGTCGGCGAAGCGCAAAACGCCGGAGCCGATCGCGCACGACCTGAGCGGTCTGCGACTGGCCGAAACCGAATCCACCGCGACGCCGGCGCCGAGCGTGCGCTACGTCGAAGTCGAAGAAGAAATCGAAGAGGAAGTTCCGGACGTCGAGCCGTCATCGGCGCTGGCCGACGCGAGCTTCAGCACGACGCCATCCGACGACATCGACGAAGAAATCCGCGAAGTGTTCGTCGAGGAAGTGCAGGACGAAATCGACAACCTCAATCGTTCGCTGCCGACCTGGAAATCCGATGCGAACGATTTCGAAAAACTCAAACCCATCCGCCGCTCGTTCCACACGCTGAAAGGCTCCGGCCGCCTCGTCGGCGCGCTCGCGCTGGGCGAGTTCTCGTGGAAAGTCGAGAACATGCTCAATCGCGTGCTCGACAAGACGATTCCGCCGAGCCAGCACGTGCAGGCGCTGGTCGACAATGCGGTCGGCGTTCTGCCGGAGCTGCTCGCCGCGCTGCGTGGCGAAGGCATGCCGAAATCCGACATCGCCCAGATCATGGAAGTGGCCGACAAGGTCGCCGCTGGCGAAGAAGCCTGGGTGCGCACCGGCGCGCCGCAAAAAACCAAGAAGGTCAAGCGCGTCGTGCGCAAGCTCGTTGCGGTCGTCGACGACACGCCGACGGGCCAAGCCGAACCGCACGTCCACGCCCCGCAGGAATTCGACATCGATCGCGCCTTCGGCATGAACGCCGACGAGGCATCGCACTCGGATTTCAATCCGTTCTCGGAAGACGAAATAATCGCGGGACCGCTGCCGAACATCGATCCGGTGCTGTTCGACATCCTCAAGAGCGAAGTCGCCGCGCATCTCGCCACGATCGATGGTTATCTGGCGGATCTCCAATCCTCGCCCGGCCTGCCCGCTACCGAACCGCTGCTGCGTGCGGTGCATACGTTGAACGGCGCCATCGCGATGGTCGACATCCCGGTGATCAGTCAGGTGCTGGCGCCGCTGGAAGGCTACGTGAAACGTTTGCGCGCGCGCCAGCAGGCGCCGCACGCCGACGGCGTCGATGCGATGACGCAAACCACGGCGCTCGTCGCCGCCGTCATTGCCGAGTTGCAGAACGACAACCCGCAAATGCCGAATTCCGACGAGCTCGCCACACGCGTTGCGCAATTGCGCGACACGCTGCCCGAGCCCGAAATGATGCACACGCTGTTCTCGCTGGCCGAAGACGAGGCGAACGATCCGGTCTCCATCGATGAACCGATCGGCGCCGATGCGCTCATCGAAGCGACGTCGCTCGAATCATTGCCGGTGATCGACGTACCGGCGCATGTCGAAGAACCTGCCGCGCCGGAAGAAACCTTGAATTCGATACGTCGTCCATTGCCGACCTGCCGAACGTCGAAACCGTCGGCGAACATGCGCCGATTGCCGATACATCCACACACGACGACGATCTGACCGCCTCCTTCATCCGCGAACTGGAAGCGAAAGAAGCCGAAGACAGAGCGGCCGCCGAAGCCGCCGCCGAGGCGCAAGTGCGCGCCATCGAAGAGCGCATGGCGCGTGAAGCCGAAGAGAGCGCGGCCGTCGAAGCGTTGCGCCGCGAAGCCGAAGCCACGCAGCCGATGCCGGAAGAAACCGAACTGCTGTCGTTCGAAGATCTGGCGCAGGACGAAGAACCCGAAGAAATCGTCGAACTGAGCAGCGACAGCGTCGAAGAACGCGAAGCCGTGCAGCCGCTCGAGGAAGTGCCGTCGAGTCGAACAGATCGAAGAGACCGTCGTCGCACTGCGAAACATCGCCGGTCGTCGAATCGTTGCCTGACGTCGCCGAAACCGCCGACCGCGAGCGCGACGCACACCTGCCGCCGCTCGCCGACGATCCTGCAGCCGGAAGGCAAACTCGAACTGCCCGACATGGACGAAGACCTGCTCGAAATCTTCGTGCAGGAAGGCGACGACATTCTCGATCACTCCGATTCGCTGATGGCGAAACTGCGCGAATCGCCGCAGGATCGCGATCTCGTCACCGGCCTGCAGCGCGATCTGCATACGCTCAAAGGCGGCGCGCGCATGGCCGGCCTGGCGCCGATCGGCGACTTGTCGCACGCGATGGAATCGCTGCTCGAATCGATCAGCGAAAACCGCCGCGTGATGGATCGCATCACCGTCGATTCGCTGGAACGCGGCTTCGATCGCCTGCATGGTCTGGTGCAGCGCGTCGCGCGCCGTCAGGCGCTCGCGATGCCGGAGCAACGCGATCGCGCGCTTCGAAGGTCTGGTCTCGGGCGAACTGCCGGCGATGCCGGTCGTCGCATCGGCCGCTGCGGTCGTCGAACCGACGCGCACCGATGACGCGCCTGTCGAAACTCAGAAAGCCGAAGCGCCGAAATCCGCATGTCGCTAAAGCGGCCGACTGCCGCCGCGTCCGATTCGCCAGCCGATCATCGAAGAAGAAGATCCCGCCTCGCGCGCGCCGCAGGAAATGATCCGCGTGCGTTCGGACCTGCTCGACTCGCTCGTCAACTACGCGGGCGAAGTCTCGATTTACCGTTCGCGTCTCGAACAGCAGATTTCGACGTTCCGTTTCAACCTCGTCGAATTCGAACAGACCGTCAGCCGTCTGCGCGATCAGCTGCGCAAACTCGAACTCGAAACCGAAGCGCAGATTTTGTCGCGCTATCAGCGCGAACAGCACGAATCCGGATGCGGCGTTCGATCCGCTGGAACTCGATCGTTTCAGCCAGCTGCAGCAGTTGTCGCGCGCGCTGGCCGAATCGGTATCCGACTTGGTCTCGATTCAAGGCTTGCTCGACGACTCTGACCCGCCAGTCCGAAACGCTGCTGTTGCAACAGTCGCGCGTCAGTTCGGATTTGCAGGAAGGCCTCATGCGCACGCGCATGGTGCCGTTCGATTCATTGGTGCCGTCGCTGCGCCGTACGCTGCGCCAGGCCGCGCAGGAAGTCGGCAAACGCGCGCAACTGAAAGTGGAAGGCGCGCAGGGCGAAATGGACCGCAACCTGCTCGAGCGCATGAAAGCGCCGTTCGAGCACATGCTGCGCAACGCGCTCGCGCACGGCATCGAATCGCCGGATGAACGCAATGATGTGAACAAGCCGTCGGAAGGCACCGTCACCATTCAGGTGTCACGCGAAGCGACGGAAGTCGTGCTGCGCGTTTCCGACGACGGAAAAGGCATGGACCGCGATGCGATCCGCCGAAAGGCGATCGAACGCGGCCTGCTGAAACCTGACGCGCAGTTGTCCGACCGCGATCTTTACGGCTTCATTCTCGAAACCGGTTTCTCCACCGCCGAACACGTCACCCAGCTCGCCGGCCGCGGCGTGGGCATGGACGTGGTGCACAACGAAATCAAGCAGCTCGGCGGATCGCTCGCGATCGATTCGACACTCGGCAAAGGCTCGATGTTCACCATCCGCCTGCCGTTCACGCTGGCGGTCACGCAGGCGATTCTGGTCCGCCTCGGCGAATCGACCTACGCCGTTCCGATGTCGTCGGTGCAAGGCGTGGTTCGTATCGCGCGCGAAGATCTGGCGCGCCGCATGAGCATGCCGAATCCGGCGTACACCTACGCTGGCGACGAATTCCTGATCTACGAATTGTCGCAGCCTGTTGAATCTGCCGCCGGCGCGCATGAGCGACGAAACGCAGTTGCCGTTGCTGATGACGCGCACCGGCGACCAGCGCGCCGCCGTCCGCATCGACGGCGTGATCGGTTCGCGCGAAATCGTCGTCAAATCGGTCGGCCCGCAGATCAGTTCGGTGCCGGGAATTTTCGGCGCGACGATCATGGGCGACGGCTCCGTCGTCATGATTCTCGATCTCGCGCCGCTCGTTCGCCGCAGCGCCGCGCTGCGCGATCGCGTCGAAGCGGGCGAAGTGGCCGCTCCGGTCGCGCCGCCGCCGGCGCCGGCTATCGAAACGCGCACGCAACCGCTCATCATGGTGGTCGACGATTCGATCACGATGCGCAAAGTCACCACGCGCGTTCTCGAACGCAACGACATGGAAGTGATCACCGCGAAGGACGGCCTCGACGCGGTCGAGAAACTTCAGGACAAGGTCCCCGACATCGTCCTGCTCGACGTCGAAATGCCGCGCATGGACGGTTACGAACTCGCGACGTACATGAAGAACGATCCGCGTCTCAAACTCGTGCCGATCATCATGATAACGTCGCGTACCGGTGAGAAGCATCGCCAGCGCGCGCTGGAAATCGGTGTCGAACGCTATCTCGGCAAGCCGTATCAGGAAGCCGATTTGTTGCGCAATGTGCAGGAAACGTTGAGGTTGAGTCGTGCCTAAAATCGCAGACAGCGGCGACATGCGCGTCGCGCTGTTGTATCCCACCACGCAGCACGGCAATCAGCTTCGCGATGCGCTGAAGGAACTCGGCGCGTCGGTCGTGTACGAAACCGCCGCGGCCAGCATCGATCGCGATGCACTGGAGAATTCCGGTGCGAGCGTCGTCGTCGTGAATCTGGGTCCCGACAGCGACGATTACATCGATGCCTTGTACGACGTGCTCGACGCGGGCGACTACAACGTCGTCTTCAACGAAGCCAACGTCACCGAGGCGCTGCAAGGCTGGGATCACGCGCGCTGGGCGCGCAACCTCGCCTCGAAAATACTGAGCCGTCCGGAAGTGGCGACACCGCCGCGTCCGCCCGGCGCCGAAGCCGTGCCGACGCCGGTGCAGACTTCCGCATCGTTCGTACCGGTCGCCGAAAAGCCGAGCACGTTCACGTTCGACACGCCGCCCGCGCCGCAGCGCCCGCATCGGTCGAGCCGCCGACGCCGCTCAATATCAACGCCGTCGCGAAAAACCGACGATGGAACTCGCGGTGCCGGAGGAATTCCGCATCGAAGAACCGCGCGAAGAATTTCGTCTCGACGATCCTCGCATCGAACACATCGACAGCGCATCTCTGGATGTCGCCGATCTCGGCGAATTCGCCGAAGGCGCCGGACACATTCCATCCGTCGCCGCCGCGCCGTCGCCGCCGGTCGAGCAACGGGCCGATTCCGATTTCGCCGCGGAACTCGACGCCTTGTTCGCCGCCGCCGACACCGCGAAAACAACGCCCGGGCCGAGCGCGAGCGACCCGTTCGACATCGGTTTGCCGGACGACTTCGATTTGAGCGACGTCTCCGCAGCTTCGCCCGTCGCGCATGAAGAATCGATCGAGCTGACCGAAATCAGCCTCGGCGGCGAGGCGAACGTCGCCGAACTGCACGACGAATTTCCGGCGATCTTCGATCAACTCGATGTCGCCGCGAGCGCGGTACCCGAATCGGATTCGCAGGAATTCAAGCCTGCGCAGCGCGCCGCGGAGCCGAAGTCCGCGTCTGTGCTGCCGCCCGACTGGTCGCTGGAAGAAACGACCGAAGAAACCGACGAAGCGGCCAAACCCGCTGCGCCGTTCGGCATCGAGAAAGTATCCGCCGAAGACTATCTCGCGCAGCCGGTCGAAGAAACGACTGCGAAACAGAAAGCGTCGCTGCCAAGTTTCGACACGGGCCTTTCGCTCGAACTGATGCCGATGGAAGAAGCCGTCGCGCCGACCGTGCAGACGCAGGCGGAGACCACGGAATTCTGGCTGGAAGGTTCGCGCGCGGCGCAGAAGGTCAAGACAACGACGCCCGCGGCGACCGGCGAAACGATCAAGAAAATCTTCGTGCTCGGCGCATCGATCGGCGGACCGGAAGCGGTGCGCGATTTCCTCGGCGCGCTGCCGGTCGGATTTCCGGTGCTGTTCGTCCTCGCCCAGCACATGGGCGAAGAATTCCTGGAACTGATGTCGGCGCAATTGCGCAAATCGATCGCGCTGACCGTACGCAATCCGACGCACGGCGAACACGCGGGCCACGGCGACGTGCTCGTCGTGCCGACCACGCATCGCCTGCAGATCGAGCGCGACGGCGTGATCACGCTCGCGCATCTGCCCGAAAAACCGCCGTACAGTCCGTCGATCGACATGATCCTGCGCGACGTCGCCGACAAGTTCGGCGCGGACGCGGGTGCGATCATCTTCTCCGGCATGGCGCACGACGCCGTCGAAGGCAGCAAGGTGATCAAGGAAAAAGGCGGCGTGGTTTGGGTGCAGGATCCGGATACGTGCGTCATCAGCTCGATGGTCGACGGCGCGCGCGAAGCAGGGGTGGTGAGTTTCGTCGGCTCGCCCGCGCAGCTTGCGCAGAAGATGATCGCCGAATACAGCGTGGGGTGAGTTGATGTCTGAGATGTCGCGCGAAATTCGTGGAGTCATGATTCCGGTTACCGGCGGACGCATTCTGTTGCCGAATGCCACCGTGGCCGAAGTCATCACGTACTCCACGCCGGAGAAAATTCCCAACGCACCGCACTGGCTGCTCGGACGCTTGTCCTGGCGCGGCTGGCGATTGCCGCTGTTCTCGTTCTCGATGTTGTCGGGTGGCGTGAAGGAAGAAAGTTTGAGCAACGCCAAGGTGGCTGTGCTCAAGGCGCTCGGCGGCAACGCGAAGATGCCGTTTCTCGCGATGTTGGCGCAGGGGTTTCCGCGTCTGACGACGGTTACGCCGGATCTGCTGATTCCGACGGGTGATGAGAGTGAGCATGCGCCGGGTGTGCACGCGCACGTGCTCGTGCGTGATGATCAGGCGGTGATTCCGAATCTCGGACAGATCGAGGCGCTTGTTGCCGAGGCGCTCGGCTAACGTCTTCTCTGCTCGTCATTCCAGCGGACGCTGGAATCCAGCTCTTGTCTTTTGATCGTCATTCCCGCGGAAGCGGGAATCCAGCGCCTTTGCTTTGTTTGTCTTTGAAGATAAGAGCTTCCGCGATTGAATATCGCGGGTCACTTCTTTGCTGGTGCAAAGAAGTAACCAAGAAACACCTTTTTTTCTCCCAATGGACGTTGTCCGCGGAGAGCACGTCCCTGATGCTCGCCGCGGACCGCGCGCTTCCTGCGCGCGATCACCCTCGATCCGCGCCTGCGCGCGACCGGTCTAAAGAGTCTTGTAAGCGCATCGTCACTAAGCGACTGGCGATGGGGCCGCAGGAGCTTTTCTTTTCCAGCCTCACCGCCTTTGGCTTAGTGCAGTCGTGAGTTTCAAGCCTCTTTCGACCAGTCGCGCTCAGGCTTGTATCGAGGTTACACGCGCGCAGGGATGCGCGCGTCCGCAGCCAGCAGCACGGACGTGCTGTCTGCGGACACGTCCTATGCGAGAAAAAAGGTGGTTTCTTTGGTGACTTTTTTGCACCAGCAAAGAAAGTGACCCGCGATATTCAATCGCGGAAGCTCTTATCTTCAAAGACGAAAAAAGCAAAGTCGCTGGATTCCCGCTTCCGCGGGAATGACGATCAAGATCAATGCAAAAGCTGGATTCCAGCGTCCGCTGGAATGACGAGCGAGGCTTTCAGCCTGCGCAGAAAACAACGAACCGCCAGCTAAAAATCTCCATACAACGCCTGCAACGCCGCAATCACCGCAACACCCGCCGTCTCGGTGCGCAAAATCCGCGGCCCAAGTTTGAGCCCAACAAAATCGCCCTGCCGAAGCATCGCCACATCCTGCTCCGACAATCCACCTTCGGGCCCGACTACAACCATCACACCCGCCTGCATCGACGGCAGTTCGTGAACGGTAGTTTCGCCTCCCGGAATCATCGCAAGCCGCATGCCGCCGAAATCGAGCGCCGTCAGCCAGCGATCGATGCGCTGCGGCGGCGACAGCACGGGCAACGTCGTGCGTCCGCATTGTTCGCACGCACTTTCGATGACGCTGTCCCAATGCGCCATGCGCCGCTCGGCGCGTTCTTCGTCGAGCTTCACTTCGGTGCGCTCGGTGATGAGCGGAACGATCCGCGAAACGCCGAGTTCGGTCGCCTTCTGCAGGATCCAGTCCATCTTCTCGCCGCGCGCGATGCTCTGCGCCAGCGTGATCGACAACGTGGCTTCGCGATCGACCGCGCGCACCTGCTTGATGATCGCGGTGACCGCGCGCTTGGCGCGTGAGGCCAGTTCCGCCTCGTATTCGTGTCCGTCGCCGTTGATCAGGATCAGCGGATGTCCGCGCTCCAGACGCAGCACGCGTACGGCATGTTCGCCGGCCTGCTCGGGGAGCAGGATTTCTGCGCCGACGGTCAGTTCCTGCGCGGTGTAGATTCTCGGGATTCGCATGGGCGTGTCCTTGTCGTCATGCGATGGCTAGTTCGATGCCTTCGTGCGCGACGTCGAAGATTCAAGTCGATCTCCTGCGGCGTCGTCACGTACGGCGGCATGAAGTAAATCACATCGCCGAGCGGACGCAACAGCACGCCGCGCCGCAGCGCATGTCGATACGCGCGCAGACCGCGACGATCGGCAGCGGCGAAGGGCTTGCGGGTTGCGCGGTCGCTGACGATTTCGATCGCGGCGATCATGCCGGTCTGCCGCACGTCGGCGATGTGCGGATGACTTTCGAATTCGCGCAGACGACGCGCCATATGTTCGGCCGTCGCGCGATTGCGTTCGATGACGGGCTCGTCGCGGAAGATTTTCAGCGTCTCCAGCGCCGCGCTGCAGGCGAGCGGATTGCCGGTGTAGCTGTGCGAATGGAGAAACGCTTTTCCACTTGTATACTCGGCGTAGAACGCTTCGTAGACCGCATCGTTGGTCAGCACGGCCGACAGCGGCAGGAATCCGCCGGTCAAACCTTTCGACAGGCACATGAAATCCGGCGTGATGCTCGCCTGCTCGCACGCGAACAGCGTGCCGGTGCGGCCGAAACCGACGGCGATTTCGTCGGCGATCAGATGCACGCCGAATTCGTCGCAAAGCTTGCGCAAACCGGTAAGGTACGCCGGGTGATACATGCGCATGCCGCCCGCGCATTGCACGAGCGGCTCGACGATGACGGCGCTGATGCTGTCGCGCGTTTTCCTGCGAGCGCCGCGCGCATGTGCATGAGCGCGCGCGTGGAGTGCGATTCCCATGATTCGCCGTCGGCGCGTTCGTAGCAATCGGGCGACTGCACGAAAATCGGATCGAGCAGCAGCGGCGCATACGTCGCCCGATACAGCGGCACGTCGGTGACCGACAACGCGCCGAGCGTTTCGCCGTGATAGCTGCCGGTCAGCGCGACGAATCGCGTTTTCTCGGGTTTTCCGCAGTTGCGCCAG
The DNA here is from genome assembly GCA_963814225.1 of uncultured Gammaproteobacteria bacterium. Taxonomy (GTDB): domain Bacteria; phylum Pseudomonadota; class Gammaproteobacteria; order Xanthomonadales; family Rhodanobacteraceae; genus Rudaea. The sequence continues at coordinate 95,784 of CAWFCC010000016.1, forward strand.
TAGTGGAAACTCATCTTCAGCGCGATCTCGATCGCGCTCGATCCGTTGTCGCCGAAAAACACGCGCGACATCACGTGATCGGCGGCGCGGTGCGATGCGGATCAGTTCTTCGGCCAGTTCGACGGCGGGCTCATGCGTGAATCCGGCGAAGATCACGTGTTCGAGCGTGTCGAGCTGCCGCTTGATCGCCGCGGCGATGCGCGGATTGGCGTGGCCGAAAATATTGGTCCACCACGAACTCACCGCGTCGATGTAGCGGTTGCCGTCGCCGTCGATCAGCCACGCGCCTTCGCCGCGCGCGATCGGCGATCATCGGCAACGTCGGATCGCGTCCGGCGTGGTCGCGCATCTGCGTGCAGGGATGCCAGATCGTGGCGAGATCGCGCTCGACGAGATCTCTTTGCGCGGAGCGTTCGGCGGGCAATGCGTTCATGCTTTGCTATGATCCGCGCAGGCTATCTGCATTACAAGGCAATCCCATGGGACGCACTGTGCGAACGTTTTCCGCCGCGCGCCGATCCGTTCGACGGATTCACGCTGATCGAGATCCTCGTCGTCGTGGTGATCCTCGGCATCCTCGCCGCGATCGTCGTGCCGAAAGTGATGGAGCATCCGGGCGAAGCGCGTCAGGTGCGCGCCAAGCAGGACATCCAGGCGATCATGACCGCGCTCAACACGTACAAGCTCGACAACTACACCTATCCCACCACCGAGCAGGGACTCGATGCGCTCGTGCATAAACCCAGCGGCGCGCCGGAAGCGCCGAACTGGCACGGCTATCTCGACAAGGTTCCGATGGATCCGTGGAAACATCCCTACCTGTATCTACGTCCGGGCACGCACGGCGATATCGATGTGTTCACCTATGGCTCCGACGGCAAACCCGGCGGCGATGGCGAAGATGCCGATGTCGGCAATTGGGACTGAAGAGCCGGGAATCGTGAATCGCGAAGCGGGAATCGCAAGCGCGCGCAAACGGGGTGTCGAGCGCTTTTCCGATTCCCGATTCCCCATTTCCGATTCCCGCAACAGCGGCTTCACGCTGATCGAGATTCTCGTCGTGATCGTCATCCTCGCCGTGGTGGCCGGAGCGGTCACGTTCGCGATCGGCGGCGTCGGCGGCCAACGGCAACTGGCGCATCAGGCCGAGCAGACGCAGGCGCTCGTCGGTTACGCGTGCGAGCAGGCGGAACTGACCGGCCACAGCATCGGCATCGGATTGAGCACACAGGGCTATCGTTTCTCGCAACTCGATCACGAGAACTGGTTGCCGTTCGCGACCGGCGATCTGCGCGCGCGAAAATGGCTGGACACGACACGCACGGCACTGAGCCGCGACGGCCGTCCGCTCGAAGTCGCTGCCGACTATCCGGAGAAGCCGCAGCTCGTCTGTTTTTCTTCCGGCGAGATGACGCCGTTTCGTCTCGAACTCGGGCTCTCCGATTTGCCCATGACCTATCGCCTCGACGGCCAACCTGACGGCGACATCAAACTCGTGGCGATCGATGCGCGCTGATCGCGCGCGCGGCTTCACGCTGCTGGAAACGCTGATCGGTCTGGTCGTGCTCGCGCTGGCGCTGGTCGCGCTGTCGCGCACGGCGGCGAGTCAGGTCAACGCGTTTTCCGACTTGCGCGAACGCACGCTGGCCGGCTGGCTCGCGCAGGACGTGCTCGCGCAGACGCGGCTCGACCTCGCAATTTCCCGCTATCGGAAAATCCGACGGACGCCGCCGTTACGCGAACCGCGACTGGCGTTACGAAGTGGAAGTGCAGGGCACCGACGTCGCCGACATCCGCCGCATCGACGTGCGCGTGTTCGATGGCGCCGACAACGTGCCGATAGCCTCGTTCACCGGTTTCGCCAGCGATGAGGTCGGTCGATGACTCGCGCGCGCGGATTCACGCTGGTCGAAGTTCTCGTCGCGCTCGTCGTGTTCGCGACGATGGCCGCGCTCGCGTACGGCGGATTGCGTTCGGTCGCGCGCACGCGCAGCGAACTCGCGCAAAAAGAAGATGCGTTCCGCGATCTGGTGCGCACGGTCGATCTGCTCAACCGCGATCTCGGCGAAACCGTCGTGCGTCCCGTGCGCGGCAGCTCCGGACAGCCACTCGCCGCGTTCATCGGCGCGCCGGACCATATCGAATTCACGCGTCTGGGTTTCGCCAATCCGCAGGCCGAGCAGCGCTCGAACCTCGAACGCGTGCTGTACGAATTCGACGATCAGGTGCTCAAGCGCGGACGTTTCGCCGTGCTCGATCGCGCCAACGATACGCAGCCGCAAATCGCCGATACGCACGTCGCCGTCGCCGCGCTGCGTTTTCGTTTCCTAAGTTCGGCCGGGCAATGGTTGGAAGTCTGGCCGCCGCCGGCGCAGAAGACGATCCGGCATTCCAGTTGCCGCGCGCGGTGCAATGGAATCTGCAGACGAAAGATTACGGTGAGCTCGAGAATGTCGTCGAGCTCGTCTCGCCATGGCCGGCGAGCGTCGGAAACCGACGCCGGCGCAGACGCCATGAGGCATCAACGCGGCGTCGCGCTGCTGATCGCGCTGCTCGTCGTGGCGCTGGCGACGATCCTCATCGCCGGCTTGCTCGATCGCGGCGGACTCACCGCCGCGCGCACGCGCAATGCATTGCGCGAAGCGCAGGCCGAGAACTACGCGAAAGGACTCGAAGACTACGCCGCGCGCGTGCTGACGCAAGACAGCCGCAACGACGACAGCAAAGACACGTCGCCGACATCTGGGCCGTACCGCTGCCGCCGACGCCCGTGCCCGGCGGCGACATCACCGCGACGATGACCGACCTCGACGGCCGCTTCAATCTCAACAATCTGGCGGCATCGAATTCCGCCGCTGTGGGAAGCGAAGTTCGAACTGCTGCTGCAGGCGCTGCAAGCTCGACACGAATCTGTCGAAAAACGTGATCGCATGGATGGGCAGCGGTTCGGGCAGTACGAGCGAGGCGTGGTATCTCGGCCAGACCGTTCCGTATCGCCCGGCGCTGCGTCAGTTCGCGCACGTATCGGAATTGCGCCTCGTGCAGGGATTCGACAGCGCCACGTATGCGCGCATCCTTCCGCACGTCACCGCATTGCCCGCCGGCACGGCGATCAACATCAACACGGCGACCGTACCTGTGCTGATGACGCTCGACGCAACGCTGACCGAGCAGGCCGCGGCCGCGATATGGCAGGAAGGTCATGCGGCGTTCGGCGACATCAGCACGCTGGCATCGCCGCCCTACAGCCTTCCCGGCATCAAAGTCAGCCAGCCCCCGATGTACGGCGTGAAAAGCCAATTCTTCCTCGCGCACGGCGACATCACGCTCGACGGCCTGTCGTTCACGTTCTACAGCCTGATGCAGCGCAACCTTGGCTCGGGGCAAGCCCAGCGCCGCGGGCATCGTCGTCCTGCAACGCTGGCGCGGCGGCGAGTGATCGCGATGTCTATCGATTCCGCGATTGTTGACCACTAGAATGCAGCGAATGCCTGTCCCGCGCCGCTAATGTCCGAACGTCTCCTGGTCCGACTTCATCCCGATGGCGCCCTGTCGTGGCTGTCGCTGGGCGCGAGCGGCCCCGCCTCGGCGGCGAACAGCGGTGCGCCGCCGGCGCAGGCGATCGCGCGGGCGCAGCGCATCGTCGCCGTCGTGCCGGCCGAGCGACGTGCTGCTGCTCGATGCGCCGCGCATGTCGAATCAGCGCGCGCAGTTCGCCAGGGCCGTGCCGTTCGCGCTGGAAGATCAACTCGTATCGCCGGTCGAAGAAATGCATTTCGCGTTTCCGGAACGGCTGGCGCCCGAACGCGTGCCCATCGCCATCGTTTCGCGCAAAACGATGCAGGTGTGGATCGATCGTTTGGCCCAAGCCGGCGTGCGCGCCGATGCGATGTTCGCCGAAACACAGTTGCTGCCGACAAGCGACGAGGCCGGCACCGTCGTCATCGAAGGCAAGCGCGCGCTCTGGCGCAGTGGAACCTCGCAAGGCGGCGCGTGCGACCTCGATGAATTGACGGAATGGCTCGCCGTCATCCGCGCCGGCGAACCGACGTTGCGCGCGCTCGACGTACACGATTTCCGCCGCGGCACACCGGCGCTGCCGATCGCCGATCGCGGTTTGCGCTATCACCGCAATGCGTCCGATGTTTTGTCGTTCCTCGCCGCGCAGGCGTCGGCGGAGCCCGCGATCAATCTTCTGCAAGGCGAATTCGCACCGCTGCACCGCCAGGCGCCGACGCAGAAACTCTGGCGCAACGCAGCCATCCTCAGTGCCGCGGCCATCGTGCTCGCGTTCGTGTATCTGCTCGCCGACTACATGAAAACGTCGCATCAGGCCGACCAGTTCGACGCATCGGCGCGGCAGATCCTGCACGATACTTTTCCACAAATGGACAAAGTCGCAGGCGATCCGCGCCAGCTCATGCGTAGCGCGCTCGACAACCTGCGCGGCGGTGCCGATGCGACCGGCTTGCTGCACACGCTCACACAGATCGCGCCGATCCTGTCGTCGACCACGCGCATCACGTTGACCGGGTCTCGAATATCACAACGCCACGCTCGAACTCGGCCTGCGCTCGCCGGACGTGCAGACGCTCGATCGCATGCGCGAACAGATCGCCACGTTGCCGGGCCTGAGCGTGCTGGTCACCTCGGCGAATACGAGTTCAACCGACGGCGCTGTCGACGGCCGCATCCGCATCGGAGGCAAGCCATGATCGCGGCATGGTGGCGCGGTCTGCAGCCGCGCGAACGCAACATGCTCGCGATCGGCGGCGCGCTCTGCGCGATTCTGCTGGCGTGGGCGTTCGTCTGGCATCCGCTGTCGCGCGCTCGCGCGGATGCGCACGCACGCGTCGAGCGCGCGCGCGACGACGTGGCCTGGATGCGCTCGATGATTCCGGCAGGCCAACGAACTGAACACGAAGGGCGCGCGCGGACATGCCGAGCGTCAGGGCAAATCGCTGCTCGCGCTCGCCGATGCCAGCGCGCGATCCGCCGGACTTTCCGGCGCACTCAAGCGCGTCGAGCCGACCGGCGGCAACAGCGTGCGCGTGACCTTCGAGGTCGCCAGTTTCGACATGATGGTCGACTGGCTTTCGCAACTCGCGCGCGATTACGGTGTGCGCGTCAGCGATTTTTCGGCGGACAAAGTCGAAGGACTCGGTCTGGTCAACGCGCGCGTCACGCTCGAAGAAAGTCAGCGCTAGCGCCACATTCATGGAAACCCGATGAGAATTCTGCGCGCGTTATTGGTTTTGATCATCATCGTCATCGCCGCGGCCGCGGTGGTGGCGGCGACACTGCCCGCGTCCACCGCGTACAACCATTTCGGCGACAAGCTCGGCGCACTGAAACTATCCGGCTTGAGCGGCACGATCTGGGACGGCCGCGCGAGCAGCGCGCAAGTGTTTGGTCAGGAACTCGGCGCGCTGACGTGGAAGCTCAAGGCCAAGCCGCTGCTGACCGACGGCATCGTCGACACGCATCTGAATCTCGATGGCGGCGCCGTCGCGGCCGACGCCGATACGCAACGTTCGCAAACGGGCGAGATCAGCATCAGCAACGGCACCTTCCGTTTTCCGGCGAGTCTGGCGTCACCCGCGCTCGACATTCCGCAACTCAACCTGCTCGGCGATATCGAAGGCAAGCTCGATCGCGCGCAACTCAACGGCATTCTCCTCACCAACGCGAGCGGCACCTTGCACTGGAAAAACGCCGCCGTTTCCGGCGCCGCGCAGGCCGCACTCGGCGATCTCGAAGCGAATTTCTCCAGCGACGCCGCCGGCGTGATCCACGGCACCGCTCACGATCTCGGCGGCCCGCTGCAACTCGATGGAACGTTCAATGTCGGCGGCGGCAATTTCGACGTCGACGCGCACCTCGCCGCGCGCGACGGCAACGCGCAAGTCGCCGAAGCGTTGCGCTTCATCGGACAACCCGATGCCGACGGCACATCGCATCTGATCATCCGCGGACAACTGTTCAAACTGTTTTGATGGATCTCGACCACGCGCTCGAAGTCGCCCGCGAAGCCGCCGAAGCCGCTGCCGCCGTTATCCGTCAACACTATCGGCGCGAAGTCGCCGTCGAAACGAAAGCCGACCAGACGCCGGTCACGATCGCCGATCGCGAAGCGGAACTGGCGGTCAAGCAAGTCATCAAACGTGCGTTTCCGGATCACGCGTTCTACGGCGAAGAATTCGGTCGCGAGGGCGACAGCGATTTCCTGTGGCTGATCGATCCCATCGACGGCACCAAAGCATTCGTTCGCGACTATCCGATGTTCTCGACGCAAATCGCGCTCATGCATCGCGGTGAACTCGTGCTTGGCGTGTCCTGCGCGCCGGAATTCGGTGAAACGGCATGGGCGCGCAAAGGTGGTGGTGCATTTCTCAACGGCGAGCGCATTCATGTCGCCGCGACCGACACGTTCGATGCGAAGGCCGCGATTTCGATCGGAAACGTGAAGACGCTCACGCGCGACGCGCGTTGGAATGTGCTTGGTGATTTGATCCGACGTACTGGACGTATCCGCGGATACGGTGATTTTTTGCACTACCACTTGCTGGCGCGGGGATGCATTGATCTGGTGGTCGAGTCGGATGTGAATATTCTCGATGTCGCTGCGCTGGCGGTGATTGTCAGGGAGGCTGGCGGGAGCTTTACGGATTTGGATGGTGGCGAGTTGTCGTTGGGAACGACGAGTGTTCTTGCGGGGACTGCTGAGTTGCATCGGCAGGCGGTTGGGATGTTTTTGCGTGATTGAAGAGCTAGAGCTTCCGCGATTGAATATCGCGGGTTACTTCTTTGCTGGTGCAAAGAAGTAACCAAGAAAGCACCCTTTTTTCTCCCAATGGACGTTGTCCGCGGAGAGCACGTCCCTGATGCTCGCCGCGGACCGCGCGCTTCCTGCGCGCGAACACCGTCGATCTGCGCCTGCGCGCGACTGGTCGAAAGAGTCTTGTAAAAATGACTTCACTAAGCGACCGGCGCCGGGGCCGCAGGAGCTCTTCTTTTCCAGCCTTACCGCCTTTGGCTTAGTGCAGTCGTGAGTTTCAAGCCTCTTTCGACCAGTCACTCACAGGCTTGTATCGAGGTCACACGCGCGCAGGGATGCGCGCGTCCGCAGCCAGCAGCACGGACGTGCTGTCTGCGGACAACATTCTCCGTGAACAACAAAAATCGTTTTTTGGTGACTTTTTGCCGATCAGCAAAAAGTTACCCGCTAGCCGAAGGATAGCGGAAGCTCTTATCTTCAAAGAGAAAAAAGCAAAGGCGCTGGATTCCCGCTTCCGCGGGAATGACGAGCAGAGATCAAGCTGGATTCCAGCGTCCGCTGGAATGACGAGCTAAGAGCAAGGCGCTGGATTCCCGCCTCCTCAGGAATGACGAGCTAAGAGCAAAAAGCTGGATTCCAGCGTCCGCTGGAATAACGAGCGAAAAACCAACCAAGTATCGTCCGCGCTACAATCCCCCAATGCGCAAACCCCCCATCATCCACTCCACAAAATCCGCAGACGGCAGCCAGTTCCTCAAAGTCGAACTCCTCGACCTCGAATTCTCCAACGGCCAAAAACGCACCTACGAACGCCTGAAAGGCTCCGGCCTGGGCGCCGTCATCATCGTGCCGATGAAGGACGACGACACCGTCCTGCTCGTCCGCGAATACGGCGCCGGCATCGAGCGCTACGAACTCGGTCTGCCGAAAGGCCGGCTGGATCGCGATGAAACCGTCGAGCAGGGCGCCAACCGCGAACTCAAGGAAGAAGTCGGTTTCGGCGCGCACGAGATGCATATCCTCGGCACGCTTTCGTTGTCGCCGGCGTACATGACGAGCATGACTCACGTCGTCATCGCGCGCGATCTGTATCCGGAACGGCTCGTCGGCGACGAGCCCGAGGAACTCGAAGTCGTCGAGTGGAAAATGTCGGAGCTGCACAACCTGCTCGGACGGCCCGACGTCAGCGAAGGCCGTTCGATCGCCGCGCTGTTCATCGCGCGCGAGTATCTGGCCGGCCGCTACAAGCCGCAGCCGTGAGCGATCCGACCAGCGATCCCGCCGAACTGGTGCAGGGCATCTGCGGCATCGCGCGCACCGCGGGCGCGGCGATCATGCGCGTGTACGCGAGCGATTTCGCCGTCGAGAAAAAGGACGACAATTCGCCGCTCACCGAAGCCGATCTCGCGGCGCATCGCGCAATCGTCGATGGTCTGCATCTGCTCACGCCGAGGATTCCGATCCTGTCGGAAGAATCTGCCGAGCAGACGCCGTGGGACGTGCGCAGTAAGTGGGTGCGTTACTGGCTGGTCGATCCGCTCGATGGCACGCGCGAATTCGTCAAGCGCAACGGCGAGTTCACGGTCAACATCGCGTTGATCGAGGATCACGCGCCGACAATGGGCGTGATCTACGCGCCGGTGCTGAACGAAATGGTCTGGGCGTGGCGCGGCGGTCACGCCTGTTTCGATGACGGCAAGGAACACCGCTACGCGCGTATCCATACGCGGCGCCGCAGCGAACCCGTCGTCGTCGCCGGCAGCCGTTCGCACGGCGATCCGCGGCTCAACGCGGCGCTCGAAAAAATCGGCGCGCACGAATTGCGTGCGCTCGGCTCATCGCTGAAGTTCTGTCAGGCCGCGCGTGGAAATGTGGATTTGTATATTCGCTACGGTCTGACCAGCGAATGGGACACCGCCGCCGGGCAGTGCATCCTCGAACAGGCCGGCGGCGCCGTGCTGACGATGGATGGCCAGCGCATGCGCTACAACACCAAGGAATCGCTGCTCAATCCCGATTTCCTCGCGTGCGGCGATCCGAGTATCGACTGGACGGGCTTGCTGCGTGAGTAAGCGTCGGATCGACGAACTGCTGCGCATCATGGCTGCGTTGCGCGATCCGGAAAGCGGCTGTCCGTGGGACGTGAAGCAGACTTTCGAAACCATCGCGCCGTACACGATCGAGGAAGCGTACGAAGTCGCCGACGCGATCGATCGCAAGGATTATTCCGACCTGCGCGACGAACTCGGCGATCTGTTGCTGCAGGTCGTCTTCCACGCGCGCATGGCCGAGGAGCAGGGACATTTCGATTTCCACGACGTCGTCGGCTCGATCTGCGACAAGATGATCCGCCGCCATCCGCATGTTTTCGATAGCGATGCCGAAAAACCGGCCGATGCGAACGCGCAGACCGTCGCGTGGGAAGAACACAAACGCCGCGAGCGCGAAGCCGACGGTGAAACCGACACGAGCCTGCTCGCCGGCATCTCGCGCGGACTGCCCGAATGGCAGCGCGCGCTGAAACTGCAGAAGCGCGCCGCGCGCATCGGCTTCGACTGGTCGCATCCGGAACCCGTGCTCGACAAGCTGCGCGAAGAAATCGAGGAAGTGCGCGCCGAACTGGTTGAAGGCGCCGATCAGGCACGCATCGCCGACGAGGTCGGCGACGTGTTGTTCGTCGCGATCAATCTGGCGCGGCTGACCAATGTCGATTATTCGAGCGCGCTGCGCAACGCCAACGCCAAGTTCGAGCGCCGCTTCCGCCGCATGGAGGAACTGGCCGCGGGCGAAGGCACGCATCTCGACGGAAAATCGCTCGCCGAGCAGGACGCCTACTGGGATCGCGCCAAGGCCGACGACAAGGCGGGCCGGCTTAAACCCTGAGCGGCCGGGCCGCATCTGAACCGCATATCCATCGGAGAACGACCATGCGATTCGCGATTTTCGGGGCACTGATTCTTTTTGCGTCGGCAGTGGGCGCCACGGAATGCGCTTTTCAGGAACCGCGCAATCTCGACATCGACGCGGCGGGCGTGCGCCTGCTCGAGGCCAAGCTCGAATCCACCGACATGCGCTTCGTCGGCGATCCGGGAATCAGCCGCATCGAGATTCGCGGCCGCGCCTGCGCGTCGGCGCAGAACCGGCTCGGCGAAATTTCGCTCGATCAGCGCCGCGACGGCGACACCGTCGCGCTGACGCCGCATCAGGCCGATCAGATCAACATCGGTCCGTTCGGCTCCAACTACGCCTATCTCGACGTCGAAGTTCACGTGCCGCAAAACATGGCCGTCCGCGTGCGCAGCGCCTCGGGCGATGTCGAGGCGCGGCATCTCGCCACGCTCGATTTCTCGTCGCATTCCGGCGATCTCGTCGTCGATCATGTCGACGGCCTGCTGCGCGTCGAGGTGCATTCCGGCGATGTGCGGGCGCATCAGATCGGCGAACTCGATATCGTGCGTTCGGGTTCCGGCGATATCCAGGCGAGCCAGGTGCGCGACGGCGTGCACGTCGGCCACGTCGGCTCGGGCGATCTCAATTTCACCGAAATCGGCAAGGGCGTTCACGTGGAATCGGTCGGATCGGGCGACGTGACGGTGCACCGCGCCGGCGGCACCGTGCAGATCGATTCGATCGGCTCGGGCGACGTCAACGGCAACGACATCGACGGCGATTTCATCGTCAAATCCGCCGGCAGCGGCGATATCCATCACGGCACCGTGCGCGGCAAGGTCTCGGTCCCGCACGACAACGACGGCGACGACTGAAAAAAAACGGCGACGGGCGGGGGATTCCAACGCCCGTCGCCGGCGGAACCGACCTCGACTCGCAACCGAGGCCGTGGGGCAGACCCGATGATGCAAATGCCGTGAAGGGGGCTACGGCATCCTGTCTGCGATCGGTCCAACGCATCATCCGACGATCGGTTGACTTGCTTCGTCGCAGCGGCCGCCACAGAATCGGCGCATGGCGACGACTTACACGACCTTCCGCGACTTCTATTCTTTCTACCTCGCCGAGCACGCGAACCCGGTTTGCCGCCGCCTTCACGTCGTCGGATCTACGCTGGTGGTGATCATCGTCGTCGCCGCCATCGTCACGCAGCACTGGATGTGGCTGAGCGCGCTTCCCGTCATTGGCTATGGCTTCGCCTGGATCGGACATTTCTTCTTCGAACACAACCGGCCCGCGACGTTCGCGCATCCGCTGTACAGCCTGGCCGGCGACTGGGTGATGTGGTGGCAGGTGATCACCGGCCGCATGAAGTTCTGAGCAAAAAAATCCGCGCGCAAATTTCGAGCGGCAAAATTCTGAAAACGAAAGGGGAATCGCGATGATCTGGGTCGATCTCGTCACGTTGCTCGCGCTGGTGCAGTTCTTTCTGTTCGCCGTCGCCGTCTCGCGCGCCCGCATGCGCTACGGCGTGCGCGCACCCGCGAACACCGGGCACGCCACGTTCGAGCGCACTTTCCGCGTCCATCAGAACACGATGGAACTGCTGGTGCTGTTCATTCCCGTCGATGTGGCTGGCGGTGCGCTATTTCTTCCCGACCTATATCGCCGCGATCGGCGTGCTGTTCCTGATCGGACGCGCGTGGTACTTCTTCGTCTACGTCGGCGATCCGCAGAAACGCACGGGCTCGGCGGCGCTGAGTTTTCTTCCGATCGTGGTGTTCTGGATCATCGCGGGGTTCGGAATCGTGAGATCGCTGATCGCGGGCTAGTCGCCGAAGCGGTCCGCGAAAATTTCGTCCGGGACGAATTCGTAAGCGCCGATGTCCGGCGCGTGCCGGCGCGAAACGCCGCGCTGGTCTGTCGCCGGCGCACTCGCCGTGTCGCCGGAATCGATCGCGGGCGAGGTAGCCGGCAGCGCCATCGTTTGAGTGAAACCGCCGTTGTTTGCGAGCGGTTGTAGCTGTGCATCCGAGAACGTGGTTGACGGCGCGATGGCGGCATCGAGTTGACCGCTGCCGCGCGACTGCGGCCATTGCATGTTGTGCGTGCCGGCGGCGGCCGGATGCTGGATCGCCCACGGGTTGAAGGCGTTGCCTGCCGTGTTGTTCCAGAACAGCACGTTGTTCATCGTCAGATTCGCCCCGGTGTCGTCGGCGATGCCTGCATCGAAGCAAACGCTGCACGGCGCCTGATTGTCGGCGATGGTGACGTTCTGCAGGAGCAGGCTCTGCGCTGCCTGGATCGAGATCGCGCCGCCGAGTCCCGTACGCGCGATGTTGCCCGCGAATGTCGAATCGGTGATATCGCCACTGAGCACGCCGCCCTGGCCGAACAATGCCAATCCGGTATAGCCGCCGGCGAGATTGTTGCTGAACGTGCTGCCGCGGATCGTCAACGGACTGCCCTGGATGTACGCGCCGCCGCCGAGCGCGTTGCCGGTACTTTCGTTCGCGTCGAACGTCGAATTCACGATGCGTGTGAAACTCGCCGCGCTGTATGTCGTGGTGAACAATCCCGCACCGAACACGTTGCTGTGATTGCCCTGAACCCTGACGCGGCAGAAGTTGAGGTAACGCGCATCGCCATCGATGCCGATAGCGCCTCCGTTGCCGCCGCTGCCCGGATTGCCGCCGGTGCCCGTCGCGGTGTTGTCGGAAAAAGTGGAATCGTACAGATTTACACTTTTCGATCCCAGCGAATACAGCGCGCCGCCGTTGGAGCCGCTGTTGCCATCGAACGTCGAATTGACGACGCTGACTTCAGCCGCGCCGGTCGCATAGACGGCGCCGCCGCCGTCGTCCTGGGCGAGCTGCACGGCGTCATTGCGCGTGAAGTGCGAATGAAAGATGCGGATCGTCACCGCTTGCCACGGTTCGACCGCGTGCGACAGCCACAAACCGGCGCCGCTCTTGTTCGTCGTGCCCGAGCCGGCGTTTTCCGAGTTGCCGTCGGCGACCGTCGCATTGAGCAGGTTGAACGTGTAGGTGAGATTGTTCGGATTGTTCAGATGCAGCACGCGATGGCTGCCGCCGCCGGAAAGTGTTGCGCCGTTCGCGTCCAGCGTCGCGCTTTTGCTGATCACGAGTTCCTGCGTGAGCGCGATCGTGCTGGTTCCGACATTGAGCCGGATTTCGCCGCCGGCATTCAGCGCCGCTTGCAGCATGGCGGTCGTGACGCTGCCCGCCGAGCCATTGCCGAGCACCGTCGCATTCGTCAACGTCGGAGCGGCCGGCGGCGTGCAATCGAAATTCGTCTGCTGCGCCAATGCAGTGGTCGACACCGCTAGAAACGCGAGCAGATGCAGCGCATTCATGCGCTACAACACGTCGCGATCGAGAAATCTCGATTCGTACAACAGGCTGTCGATGCGATCCTTTTGTCCCGGCGTGAACTCAACACCGAGTTCTTCCGGCGTCGAGCGCACCACGCGCGCATCGAGCCCGATCACGGTTTCCTGATCGAAGATGAAGAACACGCGGCATTCGATCGGCGCGGATTCCGGCCAGTTCTTCGGTTTGCCGAGGCAGGCGCCGCTTTGCGAGAGGTCTTTCACGTCGGACAGGAAGCCATCGCAGCCGCTCACGGCAAGCGCGGCGGAGTAGATCGCCAAGCGCGGATGACGGCGTTTTTCCGACTGCGACATACGCGATCCAACCTCTGCGATTCGAGCAAGAGTAGTCGGCGTCAACTTTCCGAAGCAAGTTGCGGCGTCACGGCGATTCGCTGGCATGTCCGGTTGTCCGATCTCGGGTTCGTTTTCGCGTCTGACCGGAGAGTGTACATTGCGCACCTGAGTACAATCGAGGAATGGCTCATGAATTTCCCGCGCAGCGTTCCTCTGCGCGGCCTGTTGGCCGCTGCGATCTGCACGGTATTCGCGCTCGGCGCGGACGTCGGCGGCAGCGCCGATACAGGCCGAATCCCGCGGCATTGGATGCCCGGTGACCACACGGCCGTAGCGGCACTGTTTCGCGCGATGGATGCCAAACACAAGGCAAGTCCGTCATGTGATGGCGAGCACGCTAGCGTGTACCAGCTGCGCGGACGACGGCAGTGCCGGCACGTTACGGTCGGTCGTCACCGGGGCCGTTGATGGCGACGTGGTCGATCTCAGCGGTCTGGCGTGCGGCGCCATCACGCTTGTCCATGGGCGCTATCCCGATATATGCGGACTCGCTGTCGATCCAGGGCCGCAGCGCAGCGGACACGATCATCAGCGGCAACGGCACGGATCGAGTTTTCATCGACTACGGATACACGGCGCTCGTCCTGAACGACGTGACCGTGCGCGACGGATTCAACGAGGTGTCCGGATACACGATCGCCGGCGGCGCGTGCATTGCTATCCAATGCGACCGTCACGCTCGATCACGTCGACCGTCACCAATTGCACGGCGATCGGCGAGGGCGCGTACGGCGGCGGCATTCTCGCGCCGGGACTGTACTATGTATACAAGTGCGATTTCAGACAACACCGCGAAAGGTGCGTTGCTGAAAACCCTGACCGCCTCGTACGGCGGCGGCGCGTTCGCTTATCGCGGCACGGCTGCGATCTTCGACAGCACGATCACCAACAACCGCGCCATTCGGCGATCCAGCCGAAATCGTATCGGCACGCTACGACACCGGCGCGGGATTGTTCGTCGACAACGGCGGTTCATAAGCTGCGCTCGACAATCAGTCGAACAATTACACGGATGGCACCGGCGGCGGCATCGCCACGCATGGATGCGTTGATCGTCACCGACAGCACGATTTCCGGCAACACAGCGAAGAAAAAAGCCGGCGGCGGCATTTTTGCGCGGCGATGACGCAGCTGAGCATCGTGTCGTCCACGATCGCGCAAGAACAGCGCTGCGACGGGCGGCGGGGTGTATTTCGGCGGCGTCGCCGAATTCGGATTCGGCATCTGCTGCAGAGCACGATCGTCGCGCAACAATCGGCTACAGTGACGGGTCGACGGACATCGCCGCACAGTACAGCGTTAATATTGCCGGTGCGAACAATCTTGTCGTCGTCCGCGAGGACGATGCGCTTCCCGCCGGACACATTGCACACCGATCCGCACTTCTGTTGCCGCTTGCGGTTACAACGGCGGGCCGACGCCGACGCACGCATTCACGCCATCGAGCCCGGCAAGGGATGCGGCAACAACGCGTGCCGCTCTGACCGTAGACCAGCGCGGCTCCGTCTCGCGCGTGTCGGGTCAGCTCCGGATATCGGCGCGTTCGAATATCAAGCCAGATTCGATCTTCGCGGACGACTTCGACTAGCGCCGCCTTCACACCCCACTCACCCGCCACCGTGCACTCTTCACAAATGTGAAGAGGGGTGGGCAGCGATGAAACAGCGCGAAGAACAGGCCGGACTGATCCTGCTGGTGGAAGACAATCGCGGCATTTCCGAGATGGTCGGCGAATTCCTCGAACGCCGCGGCTACAGCCTCGACTACGCCAGCGACGGCGTTACCGGCTTGCATCTGGCCGAGTCGAACAGCTACGACGTGATCATTCTCGATCTCATGTTGCCCGGTATGGATGGCCTCGAAGTCTGCCGCCGGCTGCGCAGCGAAGTGAAGAAATCCACGCCCGTGCTGATGCTCACCGCGCGCGACACGCTCGACGACAAACTCACCGGCCTGGATGCCGGCGCGGACGATTATCTGGTCAAGCCGTTCGAAATCCGCGAACTCGAAGCGCGCGTGCGCGCGTTGATCCGCCGCGATCGCCGCCAGGTCAGCGCCGAAGTGCTGAAAGTCGGCGATCTCGTGCTCGACACCGCCACGCTGCGCCTCACGCGCGGCACGCAGGAACTCACCGTGTCGCCGATCGGACTGAAGCTGCTCGGCATCCTGATGCGCGAGTCGCCGCGCGTGGTCAGCCGGCGCGACATCGAGCGCGAAGTGTGGGGCGATCTGCTGCCCGATTCCGACACGCTGCGCAGCCATTTGTATAATTTGCGCAAAATTATAGACAAGCCGTTCCAGAAATCGCTGCTGCACACGATCCACAGCGCCGGTTATCGGCTGGCCGATCTCGACGCGGAAGTCGCCGCGAATCAGATCGGCATAGAGAATGTCGCCGCGCTCGGGGATTCGCCGCAAGATCTGGACGGTATACGTCCTGCAGGTCGGCGCGATCAGTCTCGCCACGATTCTCGGCGTGTACGCCGCGGCGTCGGTGCTCGAAGACGTGCTGATCAAGCACGCGCTGATCGGCGAAGCGGATTTCTTCTGGAACGCGGCTGCGAGAAAAATCCGCAGACGCCGGTGCCGGTGACGGCGAACATGACCGGCTATCTGGTTCCCGCGCGGCGGCGACACAACGAAACTCCCCGCGCCATTGCGCGAGCTCGACGAGGGCTATCACCGCGTGCAGCACGACGGGATGATGCTCGTGCTCGTCTCCGACGGGCCGCCCGGGCGGCTGTATCTCGTCTTCAATCAGGAACAGGTCGGCAAGCTCGCTTTCATGTTCGGCTTCGTGCCGCTGATCGTCGTGCTGGTCATCATTTATCTGACTACGTGGCTGACCTATCGCGCCTCGCGCCGCGCGTTGTCGCCGGTGATCGCGTTGGCGAAAGCCGTGCGCGACTGGGATCCGAAACATCCCGATCTCGCCGCGCTCGATCCGCAGAAACCTCGCGCCGGATTTCGACGGCGACGTCGAAACGCTCGCGCGCGCCCTGCACGGATTCGCCACGCGCATCGAGGAATTCGTCGAACGCGAGCGCAATTTCACGCGCGATGCGAGCCACGAATTGCGCAGTCCGCTCACCGTGATCAAGGTCGCCGGCGACGTGCTGCGCGAGGAGGAACTGTCGCCGTTCTCGACGCGCGCGGTCGAACGCATCCGCCGCTCGGTGCGCGACATGGAAGCGATGATCGAAGCGTTCCTGATCCTCGCGCGCGAATCCGACACGGGATTGCCGCGAGGAGGATTTCATCGCGAACGAAGCGGTGCGCGAGGAAATCGAGCGCGCGCAGCCGCTGCTCGAAGGCAAGCCCGTCGAACTGGCGATGGTCGAGA
The DNA here is from genome assembly GCA_963814225.1 of uncultured Gammaproteobacteria bacterium. Classification (GTDB taxonomy): domain Bacteria; phylum Pseudomonadota; class Gammaproteobacteria; order Xanthomonadales; family Rhodanobacteraceae; genus Rudaea. The sequence continues at coordinate 112,542 of CAWFCC010000016.1, forward strand.
ACGCGACATTCCTGCTGCACGCGCCGCCGAAAGTGTTCGCCTCGATGATCGGCAACCTGATCCGCAACGCGTGTCTATACACCGAGGCGGGCAAAGTCGTCGTCGAGATCGGCGCCGATTTCGTGCGCGTGCAGGACAGCGGCATCGGCATGAGCGAAGAGCGATTTGCGGCAGGCGTTCCAGCCGTATTTTCGCGGCGGCAACAGCACGCGCGGCGGCTATGGCGTGGGCTTGAGTCTGGTGCGGCGATTGTCGGACCGATTCGGCTGGCCCGTCGAAATGGACAGCACGCTCGGCGTCGGCACGACCGCGACGATCCATTTCCCGCAGGCGCAGCCGATGGATCGCGAATCGATCTGATCGCGGCGCTATCGTGCTTATAATCGCGCGATCATCCGTTGGGAATCGTCCGATGAAATCTGATTTGTTCGCCGCCGCCGTTCTCGCCGCCGGAGTCTCGATGTCGCACGCCGCCACGCCGCTTTTCATCCTGCACACGGGTGCGGGCATCACGCGCGCCGATCTTACGCCCGGACAGCGAAAAGCACGTGCGCGAGGTGATGAAACAGGCGGCGGAAAAAGGCTACGGGATTTTGAAGTCCGGCGGCTCGTCGCTCGACGCGGTGAGCGCGGCGATCGTCATCCTCGAAGACGAACCGAAGTTCAACGCCGGCAAAGGCGCGGTGTTCAACCACGACGGCAAGAACGAACTCGATGCGTCGATCATGGACGGCGCGACGCTGCGCGCCGGCGCGGTGGCGAACGTGCATCGTGTGAAAAATCCGATCCTGCTCGCGCGCGCGGTGATGGAAAAATCGCCGCACGTGATGATGGTCGGCGACGGCGCGGAGGAATTCGCGAAGTCGATCGGCATGCAGCTGGTCGATCCGAAATATTTTTACACCGAGCGGCGCTGGCAGGAACTGCAGAAAGCGCTCAAGGAAGACGAGGAAAAGAAAAAGTCCACGGCATCCAAGCACGGCACCGTCGGCGCGGTGGCGCTCGATTCGAAAGGCAATCTCGCCGCGGCCACCTCGACGGGCGGCATGACCGACAAACGCTTCGGCCGCGTCGGCGATTCGCCGATCATCGGCGCGGGCACGTACGCGAACGGCAAATGCGCCGTCTCGGCGACCGGCTGGGGCGAGTTCTATATCCGCTCGGTCGCCGCGCACGACATCTGCGCGCGCGTCGAATATCGCGGCGAAACGCTGCAGAAAGCGGCCGACGACGTGGTGATGGGCATCGTGCCCAAACTCGGCGGCGACGGCGGCATCATCGCGATCGATGCGGACGGCAACATCGTCGCGCAGTACAACACCGAAGGCATGGGCCACGCCTGGGTGGACAAGGACGGCAAGACGCACGTGTCGGTGTTCAAGGACGAGAAATAATCCGCGTCGTCGCATTGCGGGCTGGTCATCCGCTGATGCCGTCGTAGGGGCGCGATTCATCGCGCCCGTTGGGCGTCGTGCGGGCGCGATGAATCGCGCCCCTACGGTGCGTAACCAACGTGAATGCATTGCCGTTACGCGGGATGATGAATGATGATTCCCTCACGCCGGCCCGCCGCCGTTTACATCTGATTACACGTCTTTACGGTCTCGCTACTGCGATATAGTCGGGTGCGCGTTAAGTTTGCGCACCCTAAAATCGGCGATCCCTGAATCAGGGCGACAAGGCTGTCAACGGAATACGCATGAGCATCGATTCCCCCGATCGCGCGCGCCCACGTGCGCGCCCCCGCGGCACCAAACGCGCCATGCTGATCGTCGTGGTCGTGGCGGCGTTGCTCGCCCTCGGCGGATATTGGCTGGCGCATTCGTCGTCCGAAAATCCGCCACCCACCGGCCGGCGCGCCGCGCGTAGCGCGGGCGGTGGCGGAATGCCGATGCCGGTCGGCGTCGCCAAGGTCGCCAACGGCGACATCAGCATCACGCTCAACGCGCTCGGCACGGTAACGCCGCTGCGCAATGTGACGATCACCGCGCAAGTCGCCGGCAATCTGCAGAAGGTGAATTTCAAGGAAGGCCAGGCGGTGAAAGAGGGCGATGCGCTCGCGGAAATCGATCCGCGGCACGTATCAGGCGCAGCTCACGCAATTCGAAGGCACGCTCGCGCGCGACGAGGCATTGCTCGCGAATGCGAAGATCGATCTCGATCGCTATACGACATTGTTCGCGCAGGATTCGATCGCCAAACAGCAGCTCGATTCGCAGAAATCGCTCGTGCACCAATACGAAGGCACGGTGAAATCGGATCAGGGTCAGATCGACAACGCGAAGGTCAACATCGGCTACACGAAGATCACGGCGCCGGTGAGCGGACGCGTCGGATTGCGCCAGGTCGATCCGGGCAACAACGTGAGCGTCGGCGGTGGCATCGTCGTCATCACGCAGCTCAAACCGATCGACGTGCTGTTCACGATTCCGGAAGACAGTCTGCCGGCCGTGCTGCAGAAAATGCACGCGGGCGACACGTTGCAGGTCGACGCGTACGACCGCGCCGCGACCACCAAACTCGCGAGCGGTTCGCTGGCGAGTCTCGACAATCAGGTCGATACCGCGACCGGAACCGTGAAGGCGAAGGCCGAATTCGTCAACGCAGACGAAGGCCTGTTTCCGAACCAGTTCGTCAACGTGCGTCTGCTGCTCGACGTGATGAAGAACGCGATCGTGATTCCAACGTCGGCACTCGAGCGCGGTGCGTCCGGAGTGTTCGTGTATGTCGTGCAGGACGATCACACAGTGCAGGTGCGCAACATCAAGACCGGTCCGACCGAAGGCGAAAAAGTCGCGGTCACCGATGGCCTGAAAGTCGGCGAAACCGTCGTCACCAGCGGCGCGGATCGTCTGCGCGAAGGCAGCACGGTGGAACTGCCGGGCGAGGAACCGCAGCAGCCCGCCGACGGACAAAAACGACCACGCAATGCCGACGCACAGAATCCGCAAAAAGGGCAGGGCAACGGCGAACACCGACGCGGCAAAGGCGGCACGCCGGCCAACGATCCGAACGCGCCCGCGCCGGCGCCGGGCGGCAATCCGGGAAGTCCCGCCCCGAGTTCAAATCAGAATCAGGGATCGTCAACGGGATCATCGTCGGGCAGCTGACGTATGAATCCGTCACGCCTTTTCATATTGCGGCCGGTCGCCACGTCGTTGCTGATGCTGGCGATCCTGCTGGTCGGCATTCTGGCCTACCGGTATCTGCCGCTGTCGGCGTTGCCCGAAGTCGACTATCCGACGATCCAGATCACGACGCTGTATCCCGGCGCGAGTCCGGAAGTGGTGACATCGTCCGTCACCGCGCCGCTCGAACAGAAACTCGGGCAGATGCCGGGCCTGAATCAGATGTCGTCGACGAGTTCGGCCGGCGCTTCCGTCGTCACGCTGCAATTCAGTCTCGACCTCAGCCTCGATGTCGCCGAACAGGAAGTGCAGGCCGCGATCAACGCCGCCGGCACGTTTTTGCCGACCGCGAATCTGCCGTCGCCGCCGATCTACAGCAAAGTGAATCCGGCCGACGCGCCGATCCTCACGCTCGCGCTCACGTCGAAAACGCTGCCGCTGACGCAGCTCGAAGACATGGCCGACACGCGGCTCGCGCAGAAGATTTCGCAGATCGACGGCGTCGGCCTGGTCACGCTTTCCGGCGGTCAGCGTCCGGCCGTGCGCATCCAGGCCAATCCGACCGCGCTCGCCGCGTACGGCATGAGTCTGGAGGATTTGCGCAACGCGATCTCGAGCGCGAACGTCAACAGCTCGAAAGGCAGCTTCGACGGTCCGACGCGTTCGTACACCATCGATGCGAACGATCAGCTCAAATCCGCCGACGCGTACCGGGACATCGTCATCGCGTTCAAGAACGGCGCGCCGGTGCACTTGTCCGATGTCGCCACGATCGTCGATGGCGCGGAGAACAACAAACTCGGCGCGTGGGCCAACACGACGCCCGGCATCATCATGAACATCCAGCGCCAGCCGGGCGCGAACGTCATCGGCGTCGTCGATTCGATCAAGCGGCAACTGCCGCAACTCGAAGAATCGATGCCGGCGTCGGTCGACATTTCACTGCTCACCGACCGCACCGTGACCGTGCGCGCCTCGGTCGAGGACGTCGAATTCGAATTGTTCCTCGCCGTCGTGCTCGTCGTCGCGGTGATTTTCGTGTTCCTGCGCAATCTGCCGGCGACGCTCATTCCGAGTTTCTCGGTGCCACTCTCATTGGTCGGCACGTTCGGCGTGATGTACCTGTGCGGTTTCAGCCTCAACAATCTCACCATGATGGCGCTGACCATCTCGACCGGCTTCGTCGTCGACGACGCCATCGTCATGATCGAGAACATTTCGCGCTATCTCGAAGAAGGCGAAAAGCCGCTCGACGCCGCACTGAAAGGCGCGGGACAGATCGGCTTCACCATCGTGTCGCTGACCATCTCGCTGATCGCCGTGCTGATCCCGCTGCTGTTCATGGGCGATGTGGTCGGGCGGCTGTTCCGCCAGTTCGCGGTCACGCTCGCCGTCACCATCGTGATTTCCGCGGTCGTCTCGCTGACGCTCGTGCCGATGTTGTGCGCGAAGATCCTCAAGCATCCGCAAACCCGAAGACGAAAACCGTTTCCAGCGCTGGACCGCGCGCAAGTTCGATCAGATCATCGAAAACTACGGCCGCTGGCTGAACTGGGTGCTCGATCGCCAGTTCGCGACATTGCTCGTCGCCGTCGCCACGCTCGTGCTGACGATCATCCTCTACATCATCATCCCGAAGGGTTTCTTCCCGATCCAGGACACCGGACTCATCCAGGGCATTTCCGAAGCGTCGCAATCGGTTTCGTTCGCGGCGATGTCGGATCGTCAGGCAGCGCTCGGCAAAAAAATCCTGGAAGATCCGGCCGTGGAATCGCTGTCGTCGTTCATCGGCGTCGACGGCACCAACACCACGCTCAACAGCGGCCGCTTCCTGATCAATCTGAAAAAGCACGGCACGCGCGACGATGTGCAAACCGTCATCGCGCGCCTGCAGAAAAACGTGCGCGACGTCACCGGCATCGCGCTGTATATGCAGCCCGTGCAGGACCTGACCATCGAGGATCGCGTCAGCCGCACGCAATACCAGTTCACGATGGGCTCGCCGAATCTCGACGATCTCAACACGTGGGTGCCTAAGCTCGTTGACAAACTCAATCAGCGCAAGGAACTCGCCGATGTCGCCAGCGATCTGCAATCGCAAGGTCTGCAGGCTTATCTCGAAATCGACCGCGACACGGCCGGACGCCTCGGCATCACGCCCGCGGCGATCGACCAGATTCTTTACGACGCGTTCGGACAACGCCTGATCTCGACGATCTACACCGAATCGAATCAATATCGCGTCGTGCTCGAAGTGCAGCCGGAACTGCAGCAAGGCCCCGCGTCGCTCGAAAAAATCTACATACCCGGATTGAGCAACGCCAACAGCGTCGCGCAGGCCTCGCAAGGCTCGACCGGATCGGCCGGCAACGGCGGCGCGGGTTCGTCCGCGTTCGGCGGCACGCCGCAAGGCGCGACACCGGGCGTCACCGCAGGCAACACGGCCGCCGCAATCTCATCCGGACAATTGCCGCTCAACACCGTGACCACATTGCACGAACGCGCCGCGCCGCTATCGATCAACCATCTCAGCCAATTCCCCGCGACGACCGTTTCGTTCAACCTCGCGCAGGGCTATTCGCTCGGCGAAGCGGTCGAAGCGATCAAGCAGGTCGAAGCCGACCTCAAGATTCCCGCCAGCATCAGCACCAATTTCCAGGGCGCCGCGCTTGCGTTCCAGGCATCGCTCACCAACACGATCCTGCTCATCCTCGCCGCCATCGTGACGATGTACATCGTGCTCGGCGTGCTTTACGAAAGCTACATCCATCCGATCACGATTTTGTCGACGCTGCCGTCCGCCGGCATCGGCGCATTGCTCGCGCTGATGATCGCGCGCGACGATCTCGGCATCGTCGCCATCATCGGCATCATCTTGTTGATCGGCATCGTCAAGAAGAACGCGATCATGATGGTGGACTTCGCGCTCGATGCGGAGCGCGAAGGCGGCAAGCCGCCGCGTGAGGCGATTTATGAGGCGTGCCTGTTGCGGTTCCGTCCGATTTTGATGACGACGCTCGCGGCGTTGTTCGGTGCGTTGCCGTTGATGCTCGGTACGGGCGTGGGATCGGAGTTGCGGCATCCGCTCGGGATTACGATTGTGGGGGGGATGATCGTTAGTCAGGTGTTGACGTTGTTTACGACGCCGGTGATTTATCTCGCGTTTGATCGGGTGGCGTTGCGCGTGCGGCGGCGGTTCGGGTCGCGTGATGATGTGGAACGGGTTGCTTGCATGAGCGTGGTCTGATGAGATAAGAGCTTCCGCTAGTCCTGCGGCCTAGCGGGTAACTTTTTGCTGATCGGCAAAAAGTCACCAAAAAACGATTTTTGTTGTTCGCGGAGAATGTTGTCCGCGAGACAGCACGTCCGTGCTGCTGGCTGCGGACGCGCGCATCCCTGCGCGCGTGCGAGCGTCGCTACAAGCCTGTGCGTCGCTGGTCGAAAGAGGTCTTGTAAAAATGCAGGCACACAGTGCAAGCCGGTGAGGCCTGAAAAAGAAGAGCTCTTGCGGCCCCATCGCCGGTCGCTTAGTGAAGTCATTTTTACAAGACTCTTTATACCGGTCGCGCGCAGTAGCAGATCGACGGTGATCGCGCGCAGGAAGCGCGCGGTCCGCGGCGAGCATCAGGGACGTGCTCTCCGTGGACAGCGTCCAATGGGAGAAAAAAGAACGTTTTTTGGTGACTTTTTGCCGTTTAGCAAAAAGTTACCCGCTAGCCGCAGGATAGCGGAAGCTCTTTTCCAAACAACACAAACCCAAACAAGCAAATCATGAAACTCGGCAGCCCCTCCGAGCTCTTCATCAAGCGTCCCATCGCCACGACGCTCCTGACCTTCGGCATCGCGCTCGCGGGCCTCGTAGCATTCGCCCTGCTACCCGTCTCCCCCCTCCCGCAAGTCGACTTCCCCACCATCGTCGTCCAGGCATCGCTCCCCGGCGCCAGCCCGGAAACCATGGCCACATCGGTCGCCACACCGCTGGAGCGCCAACTCGGCCGCATCGCCGGCGTCACCGAAATGACGTCGAGCTCATCGCAAAACTCCACGCGCGTCGTCCTGCAATTCGATCTCTCGCGCGACATCGACGGCGCCGCCCGCGATGTGCAGGCCGCACTCAACGCCGCGCTTGCGCAGTTGCCGACCGTTCCGACCAATCCGACGTACCGCAAGGTCAATCCAGCCGATCAGCCGATCCTGATTCTCGCGCTCACCTCGAAAACTTTGAGCCCGGGCCAGATCTACGACGCCGCATCGACCATCGTCGCGCAGAAAATCTCGCAGGTGAAAGGCGTCGGCCAAGCCACCGTCAGTGGCGCGACATTGCCCGCCGTGCGCGTCGACGTGAACCCGACTGCGCTCAACAAATACGGCATCGCGCTCGACACCGTGCGCATCGCGCTGCAGAACGCGAACGCGAATCTGCCGAAGGGTTACATCGAAGGCGAGGGCAAACGCTGGCAGCTCAACACCAGCGATCAGACCGGACTCGACTCCGCGCCGTACAAGAACCTGATCGTTACGTACAAAGACGGCGCCGCGGTGCGCATGTCCGACATCGCCAACGTCACCGATTCGGTGCAGGACGTGCGCAATCTCGGCCTGTTCAACGCCGAACCGGCGGTGCTGATCCTCATCAACAAACAGCCGAACGCGAACATCATCGAAACCATCGATGAAGTGATGGCGCAATTGCCGGCATTGCGCGCGGCGATTCCTGCCGACATCCAGATCAACGTCGCTGTCGATCGCACCAACACCATTCGCGCTTCGCTGCACGATGTGGAACGCACACTCATCATTTCCGTGCTGCTCGTCGTGCTGGTCGTGTTCGTGTTCCTGCGCAACTGGCGCGCGACGCTGATTCCCGCCGTCGCCGTTCCCGTTTCGCTGATCGGCACATTCGCCGCGATGTACATGTGCGGCTACAGCCTCGAATATTCTTTCGTTGATGGCGCTGACGGTCGCGACAGGTTTCGTCGTCGACGATGCCGTCGTCGTGCTGGAAAACATCTCGCGCCACATCGAGGAAGGCATGCCGCGCATGCAGGCGGTATTGCTCGGCGCGCGCGAAGTCGGTTTCACCGTGCTGTCGATGAGTCTTTCGCTGATCGCCGTGTTCGTGCCGATCCTGCTGATGGGCGGCATCGTCGGGCGCTATTTCCGCGAATTCGCGATCACGCTCTCGGTCGCCATTCTTGTTTCGCTGGTCGTCTCGCTGACCACGACGCCGATGATGTGCTCGCGCCTGCTGCGCCGCGAATCGGATAACCGCAATCGCTTTTTCGTCTACAGCGAGCGCGCATTCGAATCGATGCTGCGGCTGTACCGATTCACGCTGACGTGGGCGCTGGATCGTCCGCTATTGATGATGTTCACGCTGCTCGTCACCGTTTGTCTCAACGTATTCCTCTACATCCAGGTGCCGAAGGGTTTCTTCCCGAGCGAAGACACCGGCGTGGTCGTCGGCGGCGTGCAGGCCGATCAGAGCATTTCGTTTCAGGCGATGTCGCAGAAGATGGTCGACTTCATGAAGATCGTCAAAAGCGATCCCGGCGTGCAGAACGTGGCAGGCTTCACCGGCGGCGGACAGCGCAACGGCGGCTTCATGTTCGTTGCGCTGAAACCGCTGAGCGAGCGAAAAATTTCCGCCGACGCGCTGATCAACCGGCTTCGTCCGAAACTGAGCGAAGTTCCCGGCGCACAACTTTTCCTGCAATCGGCGCAGGACATCCGCACCGGCGGCCGTCAGGCCAATGCGGGTTATCAATACACATTACGCAGCGACAATCTCGAAGACCTGCGCACGTGGGGCGACAAGATCCGCGACGCCTTCGAGAAGTTGCCGGAACTCACCGACGTCAATTCCGATCAGTCCGTGAAGGGACTCGAAACCTCGCTGCAATTCGACCGCACCACCGCCGCGCGGCTCGGCGTGACGACGCAGGCGATCGACAACGTGCTCAACGATGCCTTCAGCCAGCGCAACGCATCGACGATCTACGCGCCGCTGAACCAGTATTACGTGATCATGGAAGTCGCGCCGGAATTTTTGCAGAGTCCCGAATCGCTCAAGGACATCTACGTGCAAAGCAAGAGCGGCGCGATGGTGCCGCTGACGGCGTTCGCCTCGTTCGGGCTCGGCACCACGCCGCTCGCGGTGAATCATCAGGGCCAGTTCGTGTCCACCACGATCGCGTTCAACCTCGCCGACGGCGTGAGCCTGAGCCAGGCGTCGACCGCGATCGATCGCGCGATGTCGCGCCTCGGCGTGCCGACGACGATCCACGGCGGCTTCGCCGGCAACGCCAGCGCATTCCAGCAAGGCCAATCCAGCCAGCCGTTCCTGATCCTCGCCGCGCTGCTCGCGATCTACATCGTGCTCGGCGTGCTCTACGAAAGTTATGTGCATCCGCTGACCATTCTGTCGACGCTGCCGTCGGCCGGCGTCGGCGCCATCCTCGCGCTGCTCGTGTTCGGACAACAGTTCACCGTCATCGCGTTCATCGGCGTGATCCTGCTCATCGGCATCGTCAAGAAAAACGCGATCATGATGATCGACTTCGCGCTCGACGCCGAACGCCACCAGAATCTCGACGCGCGCGACGCCGTGTTCCAGGCCTGCATGCTGCGTTTCCGCCCGATCATGATGACGACGATGGCCGCGATGCTCGGCGCGCTGCCGCTCGCGATCGGCGTCGGCGAAGGCAGCGAAATGCGCCGTCCGCTCGGCATTTCCATCGTCGGCGGCCTGCTCTTCAGCCAGCTTCTGACGCTGTACACCACGCCGGTCGTCTATCTGTATCTCGATCGATTCCGCCTGTGGGCCAAGGCCAGGTGGGAGCGCCGCAGTCATCCGCCGACGCCGCAGGCCGCGATATGAGCAAGCCTATGCAAAAGTATACGTTTATAAAACGCGGCATCGTTCTCGCCATCGGCGCGGCGTGCCTGACCGCGTGTGCGGTCGGACCCGACTACAAACGCCCGAGCGCCGACGTTCCCGACAAGTACAAGGAAAACGCCGACTGGAACCAGGACTGGTCGAAAGCCGTGCCGGCCGATGCGCTCAATCGCGGCGCGTGGTGGGAAATTTTCGGCGATGCCAAGCTCAACGAACTCGAGAGCGCAGGTCGACGGCGCCAACCAGTCGCTCGTTCAGGCCGAAGCGCAATATCGCCAGGCCGCCGCGCTCGTCTCGCAGGCGCGCGCGTCGTTTTGGCCGACGGTCAGCGTCAGTGCGTCGACGAGCCGCTCGGGCCGCTACGGCAACAGCAGCAACATCATCGGCAGCGGCGGCACGGTTGTCACCGATCCGACCACGGGCACGACCACGACAACACCGACCACATCCGGCGCGCGCATCTCCAACGTGTACTCGCTGCCGCTGCAGGCAAGCTGGGAACCGGATCTGTGGGGCAGGGTGCGCCGCACGGTCGAACAACAGGCCGGCAACGCGCAAGCGAGTGCGGCCACGCTCGAATCGACACGCCTGAGTCTGCACGCCGAACTCGCGACGGATTATTTCCAGCTGCGCATCCTCGACGAACAGAAGCGCCTGCTCGACGACACCGTCGATGCGTATCGCAAATCGCTGCAGCTGACGCAGAACCAATACGACGTCGGCGTCGCCGCGCGCGCCGATGTCGTGCAGGCCGACACGCAGCTCAAGCAGGCGCAGGTGCAGGCGATCGATCTCGGCGTGCAGCGCACGCAGCTCGAACACGCGATCGCATTGCTGATCGGCAAGACGCCCGCCGAGTTTTCGCTCGATGCCACGAAGTTCGACATCAAGCCGCCGATGATTCCCGTCGGCGTGCCGTCGCAACTGTTGCAGCGACGTCCCGATGTCGCCGTCGCCGAGCGTCAGGCGATGTCGGCGAACGCGCAGATCGGTGTCGCCGAAGCCGCGTGGTTTCCGACGCTGAGCCTGTCGGCCGAAGGCGGTTTCCAGAGTTCGAGTTTCTCGAAGTGGCTCACCGCGCCGAGCCGGTTCTGGTCGATCGGTCCGCAACTCGCCGAGACATTGTTCGATGGTGGATTGCGTCACGCGCAATCTGCGCAGGCGCGCGCCGCGTACGACGCGGCTGTCGCGAACTATCGCGAAGTGTCGCTCGCTGCATTCCAGAACGTGGAAGACCAGCTCGCCGCGTTGCGCATCCTCGAGGCCGAACAACGCGCGCAGCAGGATGCCGTCGAATCGGCCGAACTCGCGCTGAAAATCGCGCTCAACCAATATCGCGCGGGCACCGTGAGCTATCTCAACGTCGTCACCGCGCAGACCACCGCGTTTTCCAACGAACGCAACGCGATCTCGATCCTCGGCAATCGGCTGAACTACAGCGTCGGCCTGGTCAGGGCGATCGGCGGCGGCTGGGACGAAAGCCAGTTGCCCGCAGCGCACGCACATCGATGCGAGTGCGCAAGCGCCCAAAACGGCGGCATCCACGCAGGACTGAGCTTGTTTTCCGGCCATCCGGTCGCCAGATCGGATGGTACGCGCGACTATAATCGCGCCTTTGCGGCACTCCAAACGCCGCCTCGATTTTTCACGTGCCTGACGCCCACCCGCCACCCACCAAAGCCGCCGCTGCGGCCCGAACTTGCCGCCTTGCGCCGCGAGCTCGACGACACCACGCTGCTCGATCGGCGTGCGTTGTCGCGCGCGCTCGATACGCTGAACGCCAAGCCCGACGACGAGAAATCGCTCGCTGCGTTTCGCGCGAAGCTGCAGTCGGCTCACGCGCGATTTGCGTCGCGCGCTGCGCTCGTTCCTGAAATCCGCGTCGACGAATCGCTGCCGATCGCGGCGATGGCCGACGACATCGTCGAGACTGATCCGCAAGCATCAGGTCGTCGTGCTCGCCGGCGAAACCGGGTTCGGGAAAAAGTACACAATTACCGAAATTATGCCTCGCCGCCGGACGCGGCGTCGCCGGACTGATCGGCTGCACGCAGCCGCGCCGTGTCGCCGCGCGCAGCGTGGCGCGTCGCGTCGCCGCGGAACTCGGCACCGAGCTCGGCGGCATCGTCGGCTATCCAGGTGCGCTTCACCGAAACGACCAGCGAACGCACGCTGATCAAGTTCATGACCGACGGCATCCTGCTCGCCGAAACGCAGTCGGATGCCTGGCTCAATCGCTACGACACGATCATCCTCGACGAGGCGCACGAGCGCAGCCTCAACATCGATTTCCTGCTCGGCTATCTGAAGCGCCTGCTCGCAGCGCCGCAAGATCTGAAACTCATCGTCACCTCCGCGACGATCGACACCGCGACGCTTCGCCAAGCATTTCGACAACGCGCCGGTGATCGATGTCGAAGGCCGCAGCTATCCGGTCGAGGTGCGCTGGCGTCCGCCGGAAGATCGCGACGATTCCGACGACCGACCGAACGCATCATCGCCGCCGTCGACGAGATCACGCACGAAGATCGGCGCGGCGACGTGCTCATCTTCCTGCCCGGCGAACGCGAGATCCGCGATGCGCATCTGGCGCTTGTCGCGCCGCAAATACCGCGCGACCGAAGTTCTGCCGCTGTATGCGCGACTATCCGCCGCCGAGCAGGACCGCGTGTTCAAGCCCGGCCCGCAGCGCCGCATCGTGCTGGCGACGAACGTCGCCGAAACCTCGCTGACGGTGCCGCGCATCCGCTACGTCGTCGATACCGGCACGGCGCGCGTCAAGCGCTACATGCAGCGCAGCCAGCTCGAACGCCTGCACATCGAGCCGATTTCGCAGGCCGCCGCCGACCAGCGCAAAGGCCGCTGCGGCCGCGTCGGGCCGGGCATTTGTATACGTTTATACGGCGAGGACGATTTCCAGTCGCGGCCGCGCTATTCCGATCCGGAAATCCTGCGCTCGTCGCTGGCCGGCGTGATCCTGCGCATGCTCAATCTGAAACTCGGCGACGTGGAGCGATTCCCGTTCGTCGAAGCGCCCGGCACGCGCGCGATCGGCGACGGCTATCGTCGGTTGACGGAACTCCACGCCATTGACGAACACAAACGATTGACCGCGATCGGACGCGACATGGCGCGCCTGCCGATCGACGTCGCGCTGGCGCGCATGCTCGTCGAAGCGAACACGCTGAACGCCTCGCGCGAACTGCTCGTGCTCGCCGCGTTCCTGAGCATCCAGGATCCGCGCGAACGTCCTGCCGACGCGCGGCAGGCGGCCGATCAGGCGCACGCGCCGTTCGCCGATCCGAAATCCGATTTCATTTCCGTACTGAATCTGTGGCACGCGCACGCGCAGGCGCACGAGGAACTCACGCAATCGAAATTGCGCGACTGGTGCTCGGCGCGATTCCTTTCGTATCTGCGCATGCGCGAATGGCGCGAGCTGCATCGGCAGCTTCTGGTCATGACCGATGAGTTCGGCTGGAAACAGAACGTCGACGCCGGCGAGTTTCGAATGCGGTTCATCGCTGTCTGCTGTCGGGCTGGCCGACGCAGGTCGGGCACAAGGACGAACGCAATCAGTATCGCGGCACGCGCGAGCGCAAGTTCCAGGTTTTCCCCGGATCGTCGTTGGCGAAATCGCCGCCGGCCTGGCTGCTCGCCGGGCAGATTATCGATTTGCAGAAAGTATACGGATTGCTGTGCGCGCGCATCGAACCGGAATGGATCGAGCAGCAGGCCGCGCATCTGATCAAGCGCAACTGGCGCGATCCGCACTGGTCGCGCAAACGCGGCGCGGTGATCGCGTTCGAGCAGGTCACGTTGTTCGGTCTGACGCTCGTCGAGAAGCGGCCCGTGCAGTTCGGCGCGCAGGATGTGACGCTCGCGCACGATGTCTTCATTCGCGAAGCACTCGTGCGCGGCGACATCGATTCGCGCAGCGACGTCGTGCGCACGAACGCGCGCGTGCTCGCGCAGGCGCACGAGTTCGAAGCGAAGCGACGGCGCGCCGGACTCGTGAAGGACGAAAACGAACTCGCGCAATTCTTCACCGGAAAAATGCCGGTCGAGATCAGCACGGCTGCCGCGTTCGATGCGTGGTATCGCACGCGCGGCGCCGGCGCAGCAGGCCGCGTTGCACTGGTCGCAGGATTTCGTGCTGGCCGATGAACCGGGCATTCGCGGCAGCGATTTCCCGTCGGCGCTGGAATTCGCCGGCCATCGCATGAAGCTCGACTACCGCTTCGTGCCGGGCGATGCGGCCGATGGCGTGACGTTGCACGTGCCGCTCGCTTTCGTCAACGCGGTGTCCGGCGTCGCGCTGCGAATGGCTGGTGCCGGGATTGCTGCCGGAAAAAGTCGCGGAGATGATTCGCGGATTGCCGAAGTCGCTGCGACGCAATTTCGTGCCCGCGCCGGATTTCGCGCGCGCGTTCGCCGCCGCCGAAGCGCCGCGCGACGAGCGCTCTGGATGGCGCGCTTGCCGGCTATCTCAAGCGCGTCACCGGTGTCGATGTTTCCGCGCGCGATTTCGCCGACGTCGAGATTCCGCTGCATCTGCGCGATGCGTTTCCGCGTCCACGACGAACAACGGCAAGACGCTGGCGGAAGGGCCGCGATCTCGCCGCGATCCGCACGCAGTGGTCCGACAGCGCGCGCGCCGCGTTCTCGCGCCGCGCCGATACCGAACTGACGCGCGAGGACGTCGCCGAATTCGATTTCGACGAAATTCCCGAACGCTGATCAGCGAAGGCGGCTTGACGGCGTTTCCGGCGCTCGTCGATCTCGGCGAAAGCGTCGCGCTGCGCGTGTTCGAACGCGCCGACGAAGCGCGGCGAATCGCATCGCGCCGGCGTCGTCGCGCTGTTGCGCCGCGCGCTTGCGCGAACCGATCAAGCAGGCGCGCCGGCAGTTGCCGATCGCGCGCAATCTCGCGCTGAAATATGCGGCGGTCGCGAGCGTCGACTCGTTGCGCGAAGACATCGTCGAGGCCGCGTTCGAATCATTGCTCGCCGATCGTGCGCTCGACGTGCGCCGCCGCGATGATGTTCCAGCACGAAGTCACCGAGCATCGGCCGCGCGCTGTTTCCCGAAGCGATGCGACTGGCTCGGCATCGTCGAGGAGATCCTCGTCGCCTACGCCGAACTGGTGCCGTGGCTCGAGCCGCCGTTGATGGGCTTACGCGAAGCGCGAACTACGAAGACCTGCGCGAGCAGCTCGATGCGCTCGTGCATCCGGGATTCGTGCGCGAGGTGTCGCGAAGCGCGGCTCGCGCAATTTCCGCGCTACCTGAAAGCGATGCGTCTGCGCGCCGAGCGGCTGCGGCAGGATGCCACGCGCGATCAGGCGCGCATGCTCACCGTGCGCGGCTACTGGCGCGATTATCTGAGCGCTGAAAGCCGAGCGCGCGGCGAGGATGCGTCGCTCGACGAACTGCGCTGGCTGATCGAGGAATTGCGCGTCTCGCTGTTCGCGCAGGAACTGAAAACGGCCGAGACCGGTGTCGCCGAAGCGGCTGGGTAAACTGGTCGAAACGCTGCGCGCCGATCGCTGACCGGCGCGCGTCGTGTCGATTATTTCGTGCGTTCCACGCGCACGCTGCAGCCGCACGGCTCGACGTACATCAGCCACGCGCCGACCATCATCGGCTTGATCCGCACTTTCGGATGATCGTATCGGACCCGACGTCATCTGGCCGGATTCGGCCTGCGTCCATTCCTGGCCGTTCTCGAGCTTGAAGATGCTCTTGCCGTACCAGCCGCGTGAACTTGCCGGCGATGCGCGATTCGACCGGCACCTTTTCTTCCTTGTTCGTGGTAGAACACCGGCGCGCCGCTCGGCGTGACGAGGCGCGTGGTCACCGTCTGGTGCGTGCGCAGCCACTCGTCGAGGTTCTTCAGTTCCTCGGGCGAGAGCTTGTCGAGGCCGGCCGCGTGGAAGTCCCGCTGGCACATGCGCTCTTCGAGCGAGGAAAATCCCGCCGCACCGGCGACACCTGCCGCGGCGAACGTGATCAGGACGAGGGTCGATAAAACACTTCAATGTATGCATAGATCCAGCTTCGAAAGCGCCCGGGAACGGGCAAAAAAAGCAGACAGACGGCCAAATGTCGCTAATGCACATTTAACACATCTCTTACTCTAACGAATTATTATAAGTCATTGAAGGCGCGTGATAACAAGAACTCCGCGCGCTTTCGGGGGTTGTGCGTTGAGCTATTGTCCGGAGTCCGAAATGCGGCATTCGATTGGCGCTACGCGCGCTTGTCTTGTTGGTCTTCTCATGGCCGCGGGCTGCGCCCCGGCATTCTCCCAGAATGTAGGGCTGACAGTCGATCTGATGGCGCCGACCACGGCGTGCACCGGAAGCAAATGTCCGACTGACATCAGTCTGCCGAATCTCGGCGCCGTGCTACCCGCCGATGCGGGAACGCTCGACGGCACCGGCGGCGCGGTCGTCACACTGAACCAGGCTGCGGCCTCGCCGATCGTGTGTAGCGAGCAAAGCGGCGCATCGACCTTCGGCGCGCAGACGCCGTACCACTTCTCGCCGATCTACAACAATGCTTCGCCCGGCGGCATTGTTCGAGTTCGATGCCGGCGGCGCCAGCATTGTTGACGCGACCACATCGCTGGGCTTCGCGGGCGTGATGACGTTCGCGGTGACCAACGCCAACAATGCAAGCAGGCAGGTTGCGTGCTATCCGATCCATGCGCTCGGCGTCGACAGTCCGGTTTATGCCGATTCGTCCGTCGGCGGCGATCGTATTTTCTATTCGGAACTTTGAGGGCGGACATCGCTCGGATGAGCCGTGGGTTTCGATGAACACGGTCAGATGCGCCGAGCGATTCTGCGCACAAGCTCGGTTACGTGATGCAGATTCACAACGCGTCGCAGGCGGTGAACTGGCATCTGTCGTTCGGTTACGACCACAGCTTTTTCAGCGGTCTGTAAACGGCAGTTCGCCGAAGTGGTGCATGCTGAGACGCGAGCCATCACGCCGCAGCCGGGGCCCTCGACTGAAATCCGGTCGAGACCTGCGGAGACGCGACGACGCACATCTTGACGCTCGCGGCGGACATTCAGGCCGCCTCAAATTCGATTTATATCTACGTGCGGAATTTCGGGACGATCTGCGGCGCTGGGCAGCTGGAACGCGTTGTCATCGTCCTTCTTCGCGGCGTCCGGCGCCGTGTTCGCGCCGCCCGGCACCTATGTGCAGCGCGTGGACGACAAGGTCGCTGCCGCCGGCAACGTAAACGTGCCTGTGCAGAACATCGGCAACATCGTCTGCGCCAACGATCCGCTCGCCACGACGTGCACCATCACCGATCCCGACGGCGCCGGCATCCCGGCAGCGGTTACCTTCAAGAACACATTCACCGCCGGCGCAGTCGCGCTCGATCCGGTGGCGTATGT
Organism: uncultured Gammaproteobacteria bacterium; assembly: GCA_963814225.1. Lineage (GTDB taxonomy): Bacteria > Pseudomonadota > Gammaproteobacteria > Xanthomonadales > Rhodanobacteraceae > Rudaea. The sequence continues at coordinate 129,985 of CAWFCC010000016.1, forward strand.
GGTCGACGCGGACAGTCACAGCACGCTGCCCGGCAGCACGGCGCTCGCCGCGCCATCCAATGTCTCCTGCGACGATCCGAACGGCATTTTGCTCGGCAACGTCAGCTTCGGCACATCGACGAGCGCCGGCGCGCGCGCGTTGGCGTTCGCTTTCAATCCCGTCAGCACGTTGTTCGTGCCGGGCACGGCCACCTGCACCGCGACGTTCACCGCGAACGGCATCTCGTCGACCCAGTCGTTCAACATCACGATGCAGCAGGTCAACGTCACGCATTTCGACGTGACGGCCGACAGCAGCGCGACGGCGGGCGATACGGTCAACTTCACCGTCACCGCGAAAGACGGTGCGGGCAACACGGTGCCGACGTATTCGGGCACCGTCGGATTCACCAGCAGCGATCCGATTGCCGATCTCCCGGCGAGTGCGGCGCTGTCGCTGGGTACGGGCAGCTTCACCGCGACGTTGAAGAAGGCCGGTGCGCAGAACATCACGGCGACAGACACTTCGTCGTCCACGATCAAGGGAACGTCGAATAACGTGACTGTGTCTGCTGCCGGAGCGGCAAGCTTTGGAAGTCGAAATGTTCAGCCATGCGCAGGTTGGTGCGACTCGCGACGTGAACGTCACCCAATATGATGCATACGGAAATATGGTGAGCAGCGGCTATTCCGGCACGGTGCATTTCACCAGCACGGACAACGCGGCGGACCTGCCGAGTGATGCTGCGTTCACGACCGGCTTTTATAACAACGTGACGTTCATACGACTGGAACACAGAAGGTGACTGCGACTGACACCGCCGACGGTTCGATCACCGGCACGTCGAACAACGTAACCGTCAATCCATAGTCTGATCGATCGCGTCGTAACGCGCGCGCTGGATAACAGCGCGCGCCGCCCGCATTTGTCGGGCATGCCCGCGCGTGACACAGTAGCCTCGTGAAAACGAGCGAATCCAAACCCACTCTGGCGCAATGGGCGCAGCGCGAACGCGCAGCACCCGGCATCGCGCCGTGGTGGGCGTCGGTTCTCGATGCGCTGTCCGGCATCACGCTCGCGGCCGAAGCGGAAGCCGAACTGCTCGAAGCGCTCGACGTGCTCGTCGGCCTGCGCGCCGACGAGGAAATGCTCGCCGCGAGCATTTTGTATACATTGCAGCAAACCGCAGTTGCGGCGCCGACCGTGCCCGGCATCGACGGCGTTCCCCATCTTCGCGACCTGATCGACGGCCAGCACGCCGCCGAGAAAGTGTGGTCGCTGTACGCCACGCGCGGCGCCCACGCGAGCGCGGAAGGTCTGCGTCGTCTGCTGCTCGCGATCATCCGCGACCTGCGCGTGGTGTTCATCCTGCTCGCGCGACAGCTCGCCGCATTGCGCCGCGCGGGAAAAGCCTCGCCGGACCGTCAGCGCGAGCTCGCCCAGCTCAGCGCCGACATCCACGCGCCGTTGGCCAACCGCCTCGGCATCTGGCAGCTGAAGTGGGAACTCGAAGACCTCGCGTTCCGCTATCTGCAACCGGATGTCTATCGCCGCATCGCCACCTTGCTCGACGAACGCCGCGATCAGCGCACGCGCTACATCAGCGCCGCCACCGCGGCGTTGCGGCGCGCGCTCGCCGAATCCGGAATCGAAGCGGACATCGCCGGCCGCCCGAAGCACATCTATTCGATCTGGAAAAAAATGCAGCGCAAGGGCGGCGATTTCTCGTCGCTGTACGACATCCGCGCCTTGCGCGTGCTGGTGAAGGATGTGCCCGCGTGCTACGCCGCGCTCGGCATCGTGCATACGCTGTGGCCGCCGGTGCCGAGCGAATTCGACGACTACATCGCGCGTCCGAAAGGCAACCACTATCAGTCGCTGCACACCGCCGTCGTCGGTCCGGAAGGCAAGACGCTCGAAGTGCAAATCCGCTCGTTCGACATGCACGCGCACGCCGAACGCGGCGTCGCCGCGCACTGGCGCTACAAGGAAGGCGGCGGCGGCGATCAGGATTTCGAACGCAAGATCTCCTGGATGCGCCAGCTTCTCGAAACCAAGGAGGATTCCGACGACGACGCAGCACTGCTCGCCGGCTTCAGGACCGATATCCTCGAAGATCGCGTCTACCTGCTCACGCCGCAAGGCCAGGTGATCGATCTGCCGCGCGGCGCGACCGTGCTCGATTTCGCCTACACCGTGCACACCGATGTCGGCCATCGCACGCGCGGCGCGAAAGTGAACGGGCGCATCGTGTCGCTGAATTTCCAGCCGGCGAGCGGCGACCGCGTCGAGATTCTCACCGGCAAAACGAAAGAGCCGCGGCGCGACTGGCTGTCGGCGCATCACGGATTTCTCACCACGCATCGCGCGCAGCAGAAAGTGCGCACATGGTTCAAGCGCGTCGATCACGATGCGAACGTCGCCGCAGGCCGCATCATTCTCGAGCGCGAACTGAAGCGGCTGGCGATGCACAACGTCGATCTCGACACGCTGCCGCCGATTTTCGGACAGAAGAATCTCGACGATTTCCTCGTCGCACTCGCGCTCGGCGAAATCACGTCCGGACACGTCGCGCGCGCGCTGCATGAAGCGTTGTCGCCGCCGCCGCCAGCGCCGGCCGCGCCGGTGCCGCGTCCGCCCAAGCGCGGCAAGGATGCGGTCACGATCGAGGGCGTCGGCAACCTCCTGACCACGCTCGCGCGCTGCTGCCAGCCGCTGCCGGGCGATCCGATCGTCGGCTACATCACGCGCGGCAAAGGCGTGTCGATCCACCGCGCCGATTGCGCGAGTTTTGCGCGCCTGCGCGCGCGCGACGCCAACCGCGCCATCGACGTGGAGTGGGGCACGCAGCGCGATCAGGCCTACGAAGTCGACGTGCTCGTCAAAGGCTACGACCGCAAGTGGCTGCACAAGGACGTCACCAACATCATCGCGTCGGCCAACGTGCACATGATCGCGGCCAATGCGCGCGTGGATTCGATGAGCGGTCTGGCGACGATGAATTTCGCGTTGCGCGTCGCCGACTACGAGCAGCTTTCCCTGCTTCTCGGCCGCTTGTCCGGCGTGCCGAACGTGATCGAGGCGCGCCGGCTGGCCTGAAGGCATGTCGCGCGGATTCGTTTCGGCGTTAACCGGTAAAACTGCCGGAGAACGTCATGCGAATCGTGTCCTCACATCGTGCCTGCCACCTTGCCATCTGCGCCGCGTTGAGTATCGCCGCCGACGCGGCACTCGCCGCACCGCTCACCGTGACCAACTGCTACGACGACAGCCGCGCGGGATCGCTGCGCACCGTCATCTCAGGCGCGGCGTCTGGCGACACGATCGATCTCAGCGGACTTCCCGGCGCCGATCCCGCATGTACATCGAGCAGGATCACGTTGACGCAGGGCCAGATTCCCGTGAGTGGCGCGTTGACCGTCATCGGACCCGGACAGGAAAACTCGCCATCGACGGCAACGACGCGAGCGCAATTTTCAACAGTACCGACACCGCCGGAACGCTCACGCTGCGCGACATCACGGTCACCAACGGACACAATCCGGGCAAACGCGGCGGCTGCATCAATCATCTCGGCTCGGTGGTGCTCGACGGTGCCGCGGTGACCGAATGCACGCTCGATGCGTATGGATCGACCGGAAAATACAAACCGGTTTTCGCAGGTGCGGGGATCTCGGCGAACAAGGTCACACTTCAGAATGGCGCGAATGTCAGCCAAAACACGTTGCACAGGCAAGACGTGTATCCCGGATTCGTGTTCGGCGCCGGCATCGCTGCAAGCTATCTGTATTGCACCGACAGCTTTGTTTGCGGAAACATAAACCTGGCTGGACAAGCCGCCGGTGAGCACGTAATGGCCGGCGGCGTCGGTGGTGGTGTAAGCGAACAAAATCTGACCAAGAATAAAGGAATTGAGATAAGCGCTGACCGTGACGCCCTGCAGCGGCTGGCCGTCGGACCGGCGCTTCACTGTGCCGGTAATGACGGAGCCGGGGAACATCGAGAAGTCGGCCGTTTGCGTCGTGCCTGCAAGGGCGGTGAACGTGGTCGCGGCAGAAAAGTCGCCGCAAGGGTCGGTGCAGCCGACGACGGTCAATGCGTAATACGGACTGAAACTGTAAACGCCCAAATGCACCGGAGCGTCCGGCAATCCCTGCAGGACGAAATGCCCCGACGCATCAGCGGGAAACGTCGCCGTAATTCCACGGTCGCCGGCTCGTACGTTACGCATCCAAGACGGAAAACTCGACCTCGAGCGTTCACGATCGACAAACACCGTGTCGATCGGAAATACGCCCGCGGTCCCGCCGTGCAAGCGAGAAATCCGCTGAACATTTGCCCGCCGAGAGCACGATCGTCGACACAACGGCGGCAGGTGTCGACGCTGGCGGCATTTTCAACGGCGTAGTACCGGTACTGGAACGGAACGCTGACACTGCGCAAAACAGCACCGTGCGCGACTTCAATTACGACAGGTGCCAATTGGGCGGGTCGCTGGCAGATACGAGAGCGAAAGTCGCACTGAGCAACACTGGAAAGTTGAGTATCGTCTGACCAGAGGCCATGCACGAACCTTGACACGGCGCGCCCAGATTGAGCTGCACATCGTCGAGCAGCGAGTCGCCATCATTGAGCTGGAATGTCGGCATGGCTCGGTGCATAGTTGGCCTCGCCGGGCTGATAGTCGAACCATAGCGAAGCTTGCCCCGCACCGATTGGGCCAACGTCGTAAGAACCGTCAGCGGTCGTCGTCGTGGATTCGATAACTCGGACATGCCGGCAGCCCGATCGGGCAGCGCCATAAGCCTCGACGGCCACACCCGCCAGCGGCATCGTCGCCTTCGAAGTCCCGTGCCATCGATACCTGCGGCAACCATGCGCGATCGAACAGAAAGCCAGCAGCGTGAACGCCGACGATCGACTCGGGCATGTCGACGATTCCCACGTTTGTGTCCGCCGATTACGAGGGTGAGCCGAAGCGCGAATGCTCTGATCGTCGCTCGCGAGAACGCGCACCGCAGCCGGGCCGTGAACCCCGTGAAATGCTTGATGCAAAGCCCCTTCCGGGGCGAGTTTGCACCAGTCTTATCGTGATCGAAATCCCCGGCTACAAAATCCTGCGACAGCTCGGCCGCGGCGGCATGGCCACCGTGTACCTGGCCATGCAGGAATCCGTGCAGCGCGAAGTCGCGCTCAAGGTGATGTCGCCGACGCTGCTCGCCGATCCGGATTTCGGCGACCGTTTCCTGCGCGAAGCGCGTATCGCGGCGAAGCTGCATCATCATCATGTCGTCGCGATCCACGACGTCAGCCGCAGTGGGGATTACCACTACATCGCGATGGAATACATCGGCGGCGAACCGCTGCTGCCGATGGACGGCACGCCGCGGGCGCCATCGTTCGCGCTGAAAGTGGTGCGCGAAATCGCAACGGCGCTGCATTACGCCCACACCAAAGGTTTCGTGCATCGCGACGTGAAGCCCGACAACATCCTTCTGCGCGAGGATGGTTCGTCGGCGCTCGCGGATTTCGGCATCGCGCGCGCCAGCGATTCGAGCACGCACGTCACGCGCACCGGCACGGTGATCGGCACGCCGCATTACATGAGCCCGGAGCAGGCGCGCGGCCGCACGCTCGACGGACGCGCGGACCTCTACAGCCTTGGGATCGTGCTGTACGAACTGCTGGTCGGACGCGTGCCGTTCCACGCCGAAGATTCGCTCGCCATCGGTATCATGCACATCACGCAGCCGATCCCGATGTTGCCCGAACATCTCGGCGCACTGCAGCCGATGCTCTCGCGCATGCTCGCCAAGCAGCCCGAAGACCGCTTCCAGAACGGACAGATCCTCGCCGACGCCATCGAACAGATGGAGTTCCAGCTCGCGCAGGGCGCATACCCGGAATTGAACGCGCCTCGCGATCCGACCCGTCGCCAGACTACCGACCAATCGACGCGCGCGATTCCCGTCACGCCGATACCCGGCAACCTGCAGCGACAGCGCGCCGAGCCGAGCCTCGGCCGCATCGACGACATCGCGACGTCCGGACCGTCGCGGCGTTCGATGCCGGCGCGGCGTTCCTCGACGGGCATGTGGATCGGTGTCGCCGTCGTGATCGTCCTCATTGTCGGCGGCGTGTTCGCGTACATGTATCAAAACCGTTTGCGTTCGATGCTGCCGCGCACCGAACTCAACACCCTGCTCACGCGCGCCGACAAGGCGCTCAAGGACGGCCGCTACACCGGCACGCAGAACGACAGCGCGCGCGAACTTTATACCGCCGCGCGCGAGATCGATCCCGACAATGATCAGGCCCGACAAGGATTGAAAAACGTCGGCGCGCATCTGGCCGAACGCGCCAACACGGAAATCGCGCACGGCGATCTCGCGTCGGCGCGCACCGACATCGCCGAAGCCACCGATATCCTTGGCGGCGGCCCCGAGATCGACGAGCTGCACGCGCGCCTGCGCAGCGCCGAGACGGGCAACTCGAAAGCGCCCGACCTGCTCGATCGCGCCGGCAAGGCGCTCGCCGCGGGCAAACTCGTCGGCACGGACGGCGCGTCGGAGCTCTACAAACAGGTAATGGAAGTCGATTCGGCCAATGCCATCGCGCTGAAGGGACTCAACGATGTCGCCAAAGCACTCGCGCAACAGGCACGCGATGCGATTGCGAACAACGACATCGATCTCGCCAACCAGCGCATCGACGACCTCGCGCATCTCAATCCGAACAACGCGGCGATTCCCGAATTGCGCGCGTCGATATCGAGCCGCAAAACCGAAACGCCACCGACGCCGCCACCGACGCCGGTCGACAACGGACCTTCCATCGCGCAGCTCATGACGCGCGCCGAAGCCGCGCAGAAGGCCGGCAATCTCAACGGCAACGACGGCGCCGTCGCGCTGTATCAGAACGTGCTGCGCCAGAATCCGAAAGACGGCCGCGCCCGCGCCGCGTTGCGCAAGATCGCGCAGACGCTGATCATCCAGGCCAACACCGCGATGGATATCGAAAACATCGCGCAGGCCGACAAGCTGCTCGCGCAGGCGGAAAGCGCATCGGCCGATTCGCCGGAACTGACACCGGCGAAAAAGCGCCTTCACGAAATGCACGAGCAGATCGACATCGACGCCAAGCAGCAGGCAGCCGTCACGCCCGCCGACCTGGCCCGCATCGGCCCGCTGCTCGACGACGCCGAACGCGCGATGGCTGCCGGCGATCTCAACCACACACCCGGCGACAGCGCCTTCGACAAATACCGCGCCGTGCTCACCATCGACGGCAACAACGCCAAAGCGCGCGCCGGCATGCAACGCATCCCATTGCGCGCCAAGGAATTTTTCGAACAAGCGATGACGAACGGCACGCCGGGCAAGGCACGCGACTACGTCGAAGCCATCGCCCAGGCCGATCCGAACGATCCCGCACTCGCGCCGATGCGCGAACGCCTGGCCAACGCGTATCTCGACCGCGCCGAATCGAGCATCGGCGAACACCGCGTCAACGATGCCACTGCGGCGCTCAACGCGGCACGGCAGCTCAGTCCGCGCAATGCGCGTCTGCCGTCGGTCGAAGCCAAGTTGTCGACGCCGAACGGCTAGTATACTTTTCCACAACGCATCATGTGCCTGATCCTGCTCGCCCTGCACACCGTGCCCAAGCGCCCGTGGTTGTTGCTCGGCAATCGCGACGAATACCACGGCCGACCGAGCGCGCCGGCCGCGCATTGGGACGATGCCCCCAACGTCGCCGGCGGACGCGATCTGGAGGCGGGTGGATCGTGGCTCGCCGTGACGCGCGATGGACGTTTCGCCGCCGTCACCAACGTGCGTGCGGGACCGCCGCGGCGCGGCATGCGGTCGCGCGGTGCGCTCGTCGCCGATTTCGTTCGCGGCGCCGAACCCGCCAGGAATTTTGCGTGCGATATTGCGCAGCGACGCGAGGAATTCGGACCCTTCAACCTGATCGTCGGCGATCGCGCCGGGGCGTGGGGCGCGAGCACGTTGAGCGAAACGGCGTGGCGGTTCACCGATGGCGTGCATGTGTTGAGCAACGGCCCGCCTTTGCCGCAATGGCCGAAAGCTCGGCATCTTGAGGATGTCTTTGCGCGTGCAGTGCGCGCGAATGCTGACGATGAGTCGCTGCTCGATCTGCTAGGCGATACGTCGCAGCCGGAGGAATCCGCTCTGCCGGATACGGGGATTGGTGTCGAGCTTGAGAAATTTCTTGCGCCTGTTTTTATTCGGGGCAACGAGTATGGGACGCGGGCGAGTACGCTCGCTTATGCGGTCGATGATGGGTCGGTGGTGTTGTGCGAGCGGCGCTTTGGGGCGCGGGGGTTTGCGGAAGGGGAGACGAGGGTCGTCGTCTGACGTTTGAGTTGGGGGCTTGTCATTCCAGCGGACGCTGGAATCCAGCTGTTTGCTCTTGATCGTCATTCCCGCGGAAGCGGGAATCCAGCGCCTTTGCTTTGTGTTTCGTCTTTGAAGATAAGAGCTTCCGCGATTGAATATCGCGGGTCACTTCTTTGCTGGTGCAAAGAAGTAACCAAGAAACACCTCTTTTTCTCCCAATGGATGCTGTCCGCGGAGAGCACATCCCTGATGCTCGCCGCGGACCGCGCGCTTCCTGCGCGCGATCACCCTCGATCTGCGCTTGCGCGTGACCGGTATAAAGAGTCTTGTAAAAATGACTTCACTAAGCGACCGGCGAGGGGCCGCAGGAGCTCTTTCTTTTAATGCCTCACCGGCTTGCACTGAGTGCCTGATTTTTACAAACCTCTTTCGACCAGTCGCGCTCAGGCTTGTATCGAGCTCACACGCGCGCAGGGATGCGCGCGTCCGCAGCCAGCAGCACGGACGTGCTGTCTGCGGACAGCGTCCACTGCGAGAAAAAAGGTGGTTTCTTTGGTTACTTTCTTTGCACCAGCAAAGAAAGTGACCCGCGATCTTCAATCGCGGAAGCTCTTTTCTTGAAAGATGCAAAAGCAAAGGCGCTGGATTCCCGCTTCCGCGGGAATGACTATCAAGAGATCAAAAGCTCGATTCCCGCTGCCGCGAGAATGACGATCAACACCAAACCCAAACTCAGGTCCGCGGCACCCCGTCCAGCACACTTCTAAGCGCCGCGCGCGCCGCATCAAACGAAAAGTGCTCCCTCACATTCGCAACCCCGTTATCCGACAACACCCCCCACAACTCCGCGATCGGTATAACCGCGCACAACCGCATCCGCGAATTCATCCGGCGAATCCGCCACCAGCAAATCTACGCCATCGCGCACATGCATGCCCTCGGCCGCGGGCGATGTCGCAACAACCGGCAACCCATAACTCATCGCCATGTTCACTTTGCCTTTCACACCCGCGCCGTAGCGCAGCGGTGCCAGCGCGAGGCGGCAACCGTCCATGAACGGTTCGATGTCCGCCACGAAGCCGTGAACGACCACGCCATCGTGCGCCAGCTCCAGAATCGCCGGCGGCGCCTTGCTGCCGACGACGTTGAAGATCACGTCGCCGAGCCGCTCGCGCACGCGCGGAAACACCTCGCTCACGAACCACAGCACCGCGTCGACGTTGGGTGGATGCTGAAATCCGCCGACGAAGACCAGATCGCGCCGCTCGTCGAATCCGCGGCGGCAGCCGAAAATCTCGTGCACGTTCGAGACGACCTCGATGCGCGCCTGCGGCACATCGCGCGCGAGGATTTCTTTTTCCGCCGCGCTCACCACGAGCGTGACGTCGCATCGTCGCGCATCAGTCGCAGTTCCTGCGCGCGCGTACGCAACGCCTGCTGCGCGAGGTCGGCGCTGCCGTCCAGTTCGGCGACGCGCTGCTCGCGCAGATGATGCACGTCGACGGTATCGAAGATCAGCCGCGCCTGCGGCGCATACAGGCGCACGCTGCTCGACGTAGTTCGCCGCCACGTAATGGCGCGACAGAATCACCGCGGAAAGTTCCTTGCCGCGTTCGCGCAGCCACGCGATCGGATCGGACACGAACGGGTGATACAGCGCCTGCACGCCGAGGTCCTGCACGGCGCGCGTGTAGTCGCCGGCGTGTGCGCGGTTGTCGGGCAGGAAACTCACGGCGTAGCCGACTTCGCGAAGCAGGCGCATGAGATTGAGCATGCGCAGCGAGCCGGAATCCTGATCGGGCGTCGGCGTGTACGAATCGACGATGAGTACATGGCCGCGATCGCGCCAGTGCGCGGCGCGATCGGCGAGTTTCGCTTCGTGGATCGGCGCGGGCTGGCGGGAAAGCGCATTTTTCCACTTTTCCACAAATTTTTTGCGGTTGATGACCTGATAGCGCTTCATGCCGCTGGCGACATCGGTTCCGGCGGTGATGCCTTCGAAATGCACCACGCAGGAGCGCGGTTCGACGAACACCTTCTTTCCGCTCTCGCGCACGGCGAAAGCGAGATCGGTGTCTTCGTAATATGCCGGCGCGTAGCGCGTGTCGAACCCGCCGAGTTTCTCCAACAGCGCGCGCGGCAACATGATCGCCGCGCCGGAGCAATAATCGGCTTCGCGGCGCATGTTGTAGCGTGGATCGGAAGGATCGCCGAAGCGGCCGTAGTTCCAGCCCGATCCGTCGCTGAAGACGATGCCGCCGGCTTCCTGCAGACGTCCGTCCGGATAGACCAGTTTCGATCCGACCAGGCCGGCGTCGGGTTCCTGCGCGAAACAATCGAGCAACGCGCGCAGCCAGCCGGCGGTGACCACGGTATCGTTGTTGAGGAACAGGACGAACTCCCCGCGCGCCATCGCCGCGCCGGCGTTGCACGAGCCGACGAAGCCGAGGTTCTCCGCATTGCGGTGTACGCGGATGCCGTCGATTTGCGCGAGACGCTGCGCCGTTGCGTCGGTCGAGCCATCGTCGACGACGATCGTCTCGAACGCGATGCCGTCGGCGTGCTCGGCGAGCGAGCGCAAACATGCGGCCGTGTACGCGATCTTGTTGAACACCGGGATCACGATCGAAACGTGCGGCGTGTCGCTGGCCGGCACTGCGAACGGCGTGAAGTGTTCGCTCGGTTGCGGAACCGCCGGCGCGGCGTTCGGAATTTCCTTGCGCCGGAATTCGTCCGATTGCGCGTTTTACGGTGCCGACGACGCCGCGACTGGCGAGGCTGCCGCGTGTCCGGTGCACGACGGCCTTGCAAGCGGCTGGCCGAGTAATGCAGTCGCGCGCGCAATGCGCGCAGGCGGCGCACGACCGAGCGTAGCGGCTCGGTGATGCGCCACGACGTGCTGTTCAACAGTTCGTCGCGCTGGGCGAACGCGTCCTTCAGTTCGTCGTCGAGGCGCAGCGCCCATGTGCGTGCGTTCGTCGACATCCGATTCGAGGTTTTTGATCGATTTGACCGCGCGCTTGAGCTGCGTATCGAGATCGAAACCCCATTCGCCGCGGCGCGACGCAGTTCGTCTTCTGTTGCTCGGCGATGGTGCGGCGAAGCGCGTTCGCCGCGCGCGTTCGAGCAGGCCGATTTCGCGCCGCGCGCGTTTGCGCGAGTCGTGCGGTCGATGTGCGTTTCGCTGAGCCGTGCGTCGCCAGCAGCTGCGTGCGCGCGCCGGCGAGAAACGGGCGTGTAGTCGCGACGCCATCGCTTCGGCGAACGGTGCGGCGTCGTGCGCCGAGTGTCGCGCGCACGCGCATCGAGCCGCGCGCGATCGGTTGTGCAATTGCGCGATGAGTTCGGCGATTCGCGTCGGCGCATCCGGCGGCGACGTGGAAACCAGTCGACGCCATCGCGCGATGCGTTCGGCGAGCGCGCCGAGCCGGGTCGCGATCACCGGAATGCCGAGACGTCGTGAGTTCGGACAGCGTGTAGCTGAAGGTCTCGCGCGAAATTCGGCAGCGATCAGGGCCGCGTCCGGCGCGACGCGCGCGAGCAGTCGCGGCAGCTCGTGCGTGCCTATAGTTGAGCAGGATGTGCACGCCGGATTTGCCGAAGAATTCTTCGCCTTCGCGGCCGGCGCCGAGCAGGAAAATCTCGGCGTGTTCGCGAATGCGTGGCAGCAGATCGCGCAGCATCGCGGCGGCCTTGCCGCGGCGCACGCGGCCGAGCACGACCAGACGCAGCTTCTCGCGACGCGGCGGCGATGCAAGCGGTAGCGCCATATCGGTCTGCGGCAGCGCGGTGCCGTGCGGGATGACGGATTGCGGCAGCGATGCGAGGCGCGGCTGCAATCGCACGAGCATGTTCAATGCGCGCGCGGCTCGGCGCGATCAGCGTCGCGTTCGCGGCGATCAGCGCATCGGCGACCTGGCTCGCGCAGCGTCAGCCAGTAGCCGCGGTCGCGTTCGGCGAATTCGAAGCCTGCGCCGGCGGCTCTCAGATCCTGTTTCAACAGCGCGGCGTCGAACGTGAGCGCGGCGTCGTCGAGATTGCGATGCAGCAGCGGCCACATCGGATAGAAATCGTGGACGAAGTGGATCGTCGGCAGTCCGGTGCGCAGCGCGTCGAGGCTGTGGCCGATCAGCGAGGAGACGAAAACCGCATCGACGCGGAAATCGCGCAGGATGCCGTCGAGAAATTCCTTGTAGGTGCGGTGCGTCGAGCGCGTGCTGGCGATCGGGTCCGACAGCGGCGCGCTGCGCAGCGGCGGCTGACGAATGCGTTCCGTCGAACAGTTCGAGCGTCTCGCCGAAACGGCGGCGCCCGAAATTGCCGCGCGCGATGAAGACGAGATGATGGCGCTGCGCGTCGGCGCGATGCGAGATCGCGCACGAAGCGTTCCGCGCCGCCGCCCCATCCGTGCAACACGTGCAGCACGACGGGCTTGCCGTCGATGCCGGGGTATGCCGGCGTCACGTTCCGACGCGCAAGTGACGCAGCGACGCGCTCGCGCATTTCGCCGAGCGGCGAGGGCGGCACTTCGTCTTCGCCGGGCTTCGGCGAGCGCGGTCCGCGCAGCGGTCTGGCTGGATCGGCGACGTAGAGATCGCCGACTAGCATCGCGCGCCACGGCGAAAACGTCGACGGCAAAGCGTGTTCCGCTCAACGACGCGAGATCGATCGCTTTCAGCGCGTCGCCGTTCCACGCGCTGAGCAACGGCGAGATCGTCGGCCACTGCAGCGGCGTGCGGTCGCCGTGGCGATAGCAGGCGGACGTCGACATCGATGCGGCGTCGCATCGCTCGATGCATCCGGCGGCAGCGGCGAACGCAGCGGATCGAGGTTGTCGAGCGGCGAGGCGACCGCCACGTCGGGCAACGCCAGCGCGCGCGTCAGGCGCTCGCGCCAGAACGGCGGCAGCGTCTGCATCCGCGCGGACCAGGATCAGCGATTCGCCGGGAAATTTCGCCGCGGCGATGCGCAATGCATCGAACGAAGTCGCGCGGCATCGATGCGCTCATGCGCGACGTCGACGCCCGATCCACGCAGCCGCTGCGGCGCCGTACGAGCAGATGCGCATCGGCGCTGAAGCGGAATTTTCCACAAATAAACTTTCGTTCAGCGATGACGCATCGAACCCAGGTCGGCTTCGCTGTAGCCGGCCGGGATCGCGAAATCGCTGGCCGGTACACCGCCGGTCGTCAGCGATTTCAGTTCGACGACCTGCACGGCCTTATCGTCGTCGAAGCGCGTCATGCGCACCGGGAAATTTGTCCGACGGCATCGAGCGCAGCGGCGAGTGGAACATGCCGTTCGCCACTTTCTCGGTCATCGCTTTCATCTCGTCGAAGGCGCGGCGCAGCGTGGCCTGGTCGGCGCCGGAAATGCCGGCCTCGGCGACATTGGCGAGACAGACGTCTTCATGATGCTCGCCGTTGACCTGCGTGCGGTACACCTCGCAGTTGTATTTTCCGACGTGTTCGCGCGTGCCCGTCGGCGTCACGCTCACGTCGACTTTCGCGCCGCCCATGCCGGGAATCTTGCCGCCCATGCGCTGTTCGATCATCGCGCGCTGTTCCGGCGGCAGGTTGGCGAGCGCGGCGTTGGCCGTCGCCATCGCGGCGCCGGCGGTTTCGATCATTTTCTGCATGTCCATGTACTGACGCTTGTCGTGCATCAGCACGATCATCTTGCCGCTGCCGGCGTCCATGAGCGTGGAGATGTTGTTGGCGTCCATGCGCAGCTTGTCGCCGCCGAGTTCAAGGCGCGACATGCCGGCGCTTCGGCATCTTTGGCCTGCTTCACGACGGCGAATTCGGCGCGGAAATCGGCGACCGCCGGCGCGGACGCCAGACAACCCAGAATCGCAATGGCCAACGCGGATCTGATGTGCATGCAACGCTCCTTCGCTTGGGAATTTCACCGGAAATTCAGGCCGCCGATTATCCCGGAACGCCGCGTTCGTGTCACCGCAGCCGCGGTACATCGTCGGTTTGGACAGCATCGGCTACACTGCGCACCACTTGGGTCGTCGTGTTCACGCTTTGTCCTTCTTTCGCGGTCTGTGGTCGGTGCTGCGCCTGGTCTGGCGCTGGGTGCGCATTCCGTTCTGGCTCGCCGCCGGGACGGCGCTCGGCTTTCTCGGACCTGTACCTGATCTATCTCGATACGCAGGTGCGTTCGCGTTTCGACGATCTGTCGTGGGATTTGCCCAGCCGCGTCTATGCGCGTCCGCTCGAGTTGCGCGTCGGCACGCCGATGAACGCCGAAAGCGCTCGCGATCGAACTCGATGCAGCGCGTTACACGCAAGGCCAGCGACGCGAAACTGCCGGGCACGTATCGCGCGCAGCGGCGAGCGTTTCGTCATCGCGCGGCGCGCATTCGCCGATGCGGAAGGACGCGATCCGGCGCGGCGTTTCGTCGTCACCTTGTCGAGCGGCGCGGTCGCATCGCTCACGGACGATCACAACGCACCGCTCGATCGCGCGCGTCTCGATCCGGCGCGCATCGCCACGCTGTACGGCGCCGAGCAGGAAGAACGCCGCGTCGTGAAGCTCGATCAGTTGCCGCCGCTGATGGTAGCCGGTCTGCAGGCGGTCGAGGATCGCGACTTCAAGCATCATCACGGCATCAATATGTTGTCGATCGTGCGCGCGGTGTTGTCGAACGTCGCGGCCGGGCACGTCGTGCAGGGCGGCAGCACGCTGACGCAGCAACTGGTCAAAAATCTTTTCCTCGATCGCGGCCAGCGTTACTCGCGCAAGATCAACGAAGCACTGATTTCGCTGCTCATCGAAGCGCGCTACGACAAGAAGCGCATTCTCGAGGCGTACATGAACGAGGTGTTCCTCGGCCAGCAGGGCGGGCAGGCGGTGCACGGATTCGCCGCGGCGTCGGAATTTTATTTCGGACGCGAACCGCGCGAGCTGACGACCTCTGAAATCGCGCTGCTGGTCGGCCTCGTGCAGGGCCCGAGTCTGTACGATCCGCGGCGCGTCACAAGGAGCTGGCGACGGCGCGCCGCAATCTCGTGCTCAACGAGTTTTACGAAACCGGACTCATCGACGACGACCGCGCTCGCCTCGTCGCGCGCCGCGCCGCTGTCGGTGCTCGAATCGTCGGGGCTGCAGGCCAATCGCGCGCCGGCATTTCTCGATCTCGTCCGCGCGCAGCTCGATCGCGATTATCGAAGCGACGAACTGCAGCGCGCCGGATTGTCGATTTACACCACGCTGTCGCCGTCGGCGCAGGCGATGGCCGAAAATGCGCTGCTGCAAACGCTCGACGTGCTCGGCAAAAAGCAGCCCGAACTGCAGGGCGCGCTCGTCGTCACCGGCGCGCGCGACGGCGAAGTGCAGGCGCTGATCGGCGCGCGCGATCCGAACGATCCCGGCTTCGATCGCGCACTCGAAGCGAAGCGCCCGATCGGATCGCTGATCAAACCGTTCGTGTATCTGGTCGCGCTCGCGCAGCCGCAGACTTATTCGCTGGCGACATTGCTCGACGATTCCACCGTCGATCTCGTGCAGCCCAACGGACAGCACTGGACGCCGCAGAACGACGATCACGAAACCCACGGCCGCGTGCCGATGATCGATGCGCTCGCGCATTCGTACAATCTCGCGACGGTGCATCTGGGCATGGCGCTCGGTGTGGAAAAAGTGCACGGCCTGCTGCAATCGTTCGCGACGGGCGAAGACATCAATCCGAATCCATCGCTGCTGCTCGGCGCGGTGGATCTGTCGCCGATCGAAGTCGCGCAGATGTACCAGTATTTCGCCGCCGACGGCCACGCCGTGCCGCTGCGCGCGGTGCGCGGCGTGCTCGATGCGCAGGGCAAACCGCTGAAGCAATATTCGGTGAAATCCGGTGCGGGCGACTATGTCGCGCCGGCGCGGCTGGTCAACTACGCGATGCAGGCGGTGACGACATTCGGCACCGCGCGCGCCGTCGCCGAAAAGGGCCTGGCCGACCTGCACGCGGCCGGCAAAACCGGCACTAGCGATTCGCAGCGCGATTCGTGGTTCGCCGGATTCACCGGCTCGCAACTCGCCGTGGCGTGGATCGGCCGCGACGACAACAAGCCGACCGGCCTGTGGGGCGCCACCGGCGCGTTGCAGGTGTGGATCGCACTCTTCCGCGAATTGCCGACGGCACCGCTGCAGGCATCGAAGGAAGGTCTGGAAACGGCCTGGATCGATCCCGAATCTGGTCAGCGTACGCAGGAAAAATGCGAAGGCGCGCGCCAGATTCCGTTCATCGCCGGGCATGTACCCTCTGATACGGAACATTGCGTCTGGCAGGAGATCAAATCGATATTCGGCGGGCATTGAGGTTCGCCAAGGACGACGAAGACATGAAGAAATGTAGATTTGTATACTTTGCGGCAGCGCTGGCGCTGGCCGCCTGTTCGCAACCGCCCGCGCCGCCGCAGGTGACAATGGTCAAACCGGATACGAGTTCCGCGCTGAGCAACATCCGCGCGGCCGGCAAGCAGTTCGATTCGAGCGTGGAGGTGCATCCGCTGCGCGATCCGGGCGTCGACGGACTGGTCGATCAGGCGCGCAAGCTCGAAGCGCAACAGCAGGCTGCCGCGGCGCTCGACAAGATCGGCGAGGCGCTGAAGATCGCGCCGAATTCGCCGGATCTGTTGCAGTACCAGGCCGAGTTGTTTGTCGAGACGAACAACTGGAATGGCGCGCTGGCGTCGGCGCAGAAATCGTACGACCTCGGGCCGAAAGTCGGTGCGCTGTGCGCGAAGAATCTGCAGACGTTGATCGAGGTGGGCAATGCGCAGAGTAATGCCGGGATGATGGCGGATGCGAAGCAGAAGATGGTGAGTTGCAGGGTGCCGGCGCCGAATCGCTTTTGATCGCCGCTGTCGTTTTGGCGAAGCTGGGATGACGCTTTTCTTGCTCGTCATTCCAGCGAACGCTGGAATCCAGCCTTGGATCTTGCTCGTCATTCCCGCGAGGCGCTCTACAACAGCGAAGCTGGTCAAGCGGGAATCCAGCGCCTTTGCTCTTGTGCGTTCGAAGACAACAGCTTCCGCTGTCCTGCGGCCAGCGGGTACCTTTTTGGTAAACGCCAAAAAGGTACCAAAAAACGTTCTTTTGCTCTTCGCGTTTGGACGTTGTCCGCGGAGGATCACGTCCCTGTGCCCGCCGCGGACCCGCGCTCCCGGCGCGGGTTTTGCGGCCTACATTTCTTGGTGGGAGAGCGCGTGGTTCTGCGACAATGTGGCGTCGTGACAGGTGTGCTTTTTTGATGCGTAATTGGAGTGCTCGCGAACTGCTCGGACCCGAGGGTCCGTTCGCGCGTGATGTGCCGGGTTTCGCGCCGCGCGTGTCGCAGCAGGATATGGCTGAGGCTGTTGAAGACGCGATCGCGAATGGCCACAGCCTGATCGCCGAAGCGGGTACGGGCACGGGAAAGACGTTCGCGTATCTGGTACCTGCGTTGCGGTCGGGCAAGCGCATCATCGTCTCGACCGGTACCAAGACGCTGCAGGATCAGCTTTTCCATCGCGATCTGCCGCGCGTGCGGGATGTGCTCGGTGCGCGTCTGCGCACGAGCTTGCTTAAAGGTCGTGCCAATTACGTCTGTCTGTATCGGCTGGATCAGGCGCATAAGGAAGGGCGTCTGGCGTCTCGTGAACAGGTCGCGCAGTTGCAGGCGACGCGCGAATGGTCGCAGCGCACGTCGAGCGGCGATCGCGGCGAATTCTCCGAGGTTCCGGAAGATTCGCCGCTGTGGCCGCGCATAACCTCGACGGCGGAGAACTGCATCGGTGCGGAATGTCCGATGTTCGGCGATTGTTTTGTCGTCAAGGCGCGTCGCGCGGCGCAGGAAGCGGATGTCGTCGTGGTGAATCATCATTTGCTGTTCGCCGATCTGGCGATCAAGCAGGAAGGATTCGGTGAAATCCTGCCGGGCGCCAACGCGTTCATTCTCGACGAAGCGCACCAGATTCCGGAATTGGCCGGACAGTTTTTTTCGACCCACGTCACGTCGCGGCAGATCACCGAATTGTCCGGCGATGCGCTGGCCGAGTGCGGATCGGTCACCGGTGCACTCGGCGCGTTGCACGAACCGATCGATGCCGTGATGCCGGTCGTACGCAAACTTCGGCTGGAACTCGATCATCTGCCCGCGAAAGGCAGCTTCGCCGCGATCGAAAGCGACGCGATGATGCAAACCGAAATGCACGCGCTCGCCGATGCGATCGATGCGCTCACCGATGCGCTCGCCAAACAATCCGAACGTTCGCGCGGCCTCGCTGCGGTTCACGAACGCGCCGAATCGCTGCGCAGCCGACTGCACGAAATCGTCGACGGCGCCGCGCATCAATCGGTGCACTGGTACGAGCTGTCGCAGAACGGTTTCGCTTTCCATGCCACGCCGCTCGATCTCGCGGCACCGCTGCGCACGTTGCGCGAGCAGAGTCACGCGAGCTGGATTTTCACTTCCGCGACATTATCCGTCGCCGGCGAGTTCGATCATTTCGCGCGTCAGCTCGGACTCGAAGAACCGGTCGCGATGAGTCTGCCGAGCCCGTTCGATTTCCAGCGGCAGACGCTCGCGTATGCGCCAAAAGGATTGCCCGATCCAAACGATCCGAGCTACACCGAACGCGTCGTCGCCGCGGCACGGCCAGTGCTCGAAGCCGCGCGCGGCCGCACCTTCATCCTGTTCACGTCGCATCGTGCGTTGCGCCGCGCGGCGGAGTTGCTGGTCGATCTGCCGTTTCCGCTGTTCGTGCAAGGCACCGCACCACGGCACCAATTGCTCACCGAATTCCGCGAATCAGGCAATGGCGTTTTGCTCGGTGCGGCGAGTTTCTGGGAAGGCGTCGACGTCGCCGGCGAAGCGCTGAGCTGCGTCATCATCGACAAACTGCCGTTCGCCGCGCCGGACGATCCGGTGCTCGAAGCGCGCCTGACCGCATTGCGCGAATCCGGCGGCAATCCATTTTTCGATTGGCAGATTCCCGCGGCCGTGATCGCGCTCAAACAAGGCGCCGGCCGGTTGATCCGCGATGTCGCCGACCGCGGCGTGTTGATGCTGTGCGATCCTCGCCTGACCGCACGCGCCTACGGCAAGCTGTTCCTGCAAAGCCTGCCGCCGTTACCGATGACGCGCGAACTCGCCGACGTCCAGGCGTTCTTCGCGAAATGAGTTTCGCGCGTCTGACCATCAACGGCGAAGCGGCGAAAGTCGACGACCTGCGCATTCCCGTCGCGACCAACTACGGTCACTTCACGTCGATGCGCGTCGACGACGGCTGCGTGCGCGGGCTCGATCTGCACCTGCAGCGGCTCGATGCGTCGACGCGATTGCTGTTCGATCACGCGCTCGACGTTGAAACGATGCGCGGCTGGTTGCGCGATGCGATCGCGGGCGCGACGTCCACGTTGTCGGTGCGCATCAATGTGTTCTCGCGCGCGTTCAATCGCGAGCGGCCCGCCGAAGCGGCAAGGCCCGACGTGTTGATTGCGGTGAGCGACGCATCGCTCGAGTTCGACACAACCGTTGCGCGTAAAATCGTTCGCCTACGAACGCGATGTGCCGCAGGTAAAGCACGTCGGCACCTTCGCCCTTTTTCATCATCGGCGACTCGCGCAGCAAGCCGGATTCGACGACGCGCTGTTCGTTGACAGCGACGGCAATGTCTCCGAAGGATCGATCTGGAATGTGGCGTTCTTCGACGGCAGACGCATCGTGTGGCCGGATGCACAGCAGCTCGAAGGCGTCGCCAAGCAACTGCTCAAGCGCGGATTCGCGCGGCGCGGCGTCGAATGCATCGATGCGAACGTGCCGCTGTCGCGCATCCGCGATTTCCACGCCGCGTTCTTCACCAATTCCGCGCAGCCGGCGCGCTTCATCGCATCGATCGACGATGTCGCGTTCTCCGCCGACGAGCGACTCGCGACGCTCCTCGCTGCTTGTTACGATAGCAATCCTCCGCAACGGATATAGGAAAATTCTATGGCGCGCGTGATCGGACTGGGTGGCATCTTCTTCAAGGCGCGCGATCCGAAAACGCTCGCGGCGTGGTACGGAAAGCATCTCGGTCTTGCGGTCACCGATTTCGGCGGCGCGATGTTCGCCGAGGACGAGAAACGTCCCGGCGCGATCATCTGGACGCCGTTCAAGGAAAGCACCGACTACTTCAAGCCGAGCACCAAGCAATTCATGATCAACTTCCGCGTCGACGATCTCGACGCGCTGCTGCAGCAGTTGCGCAGCGAAGGCGTGCAGGTCGATGCGGACGTGCAGGACTCCGAATACGGCAAATTCGGCTGGATCATGGATCCCGAGGGCAATCGCGTCGAACTTTGGCAACCGCCCGCCGCATAGCCCGATCTGCCCGCAATACGCCTCAACTCGATCCGCGTGGCGCCATCGCGGAACGCGTTAATGCGATAAGCCGCCAGCCGCGCGCGCTGTAGGATTCCGCCATGCCCAATGTGATCGTCGCCATTGAAACGTCCACCGAATGCTGCTCCGCGGCCCTGCTGCGCGACGGCGCCGTACTCGAACGCAGCGAACTCGCGCCGCGCCGCCACGCCGCGCTGATATTGCCGATGATCGAATCGCTGCTCGACGAAGCCGGCGTGTCGCGGCGCGGTCTTGATGCGGTGGCCGTCGGCCGCGGCCCCGGCGCGTTCACCGGCGTTCGCCTGGCGATTTCGGTCGCGCAAGGTCTCGCGCTGGGTCTCGATATACCCGTCATCACGATTTCGTCGCTAGCGGCATTGGCGCAGGACGCGCCGCCCGGCGACGCCTCGATTCTCGCCGTTATCGACGCGCGCATGGGCGAGATTTACGCAGGCGCATTCCGGCGCACGTCCGACGGCCTCGTCGAATCGCTCGGCACGGAAACCGTCAGCCCGGCCGGCCTGCTCGCGCTGCCGGATGTATCGAAATATACAAATGGACAATGGAGCGTCGTCGGCAGCGGCTGGGCCGCGTATCCCGACGTGCTGACCGATCGGCTGCATCAGTCGCCCGCGTGGGCGGACGGCACACGCCATCCGCAAGCCCGCGCGGTGGCGCAACTGGCGGCGCCGCAGTTCGCCAGCGGGCGCGGCGTGGCGCCGGAATATGCGTTGCCGGTTTATTTGCGGGATAAGGTGGCGTTGACGTTGGATGAGCAGCGGGCGCGCTAGTGCTTCAATTTTTCGCTGTAGGTGGCTTTGACTCATCGACCACGCACGCGCGATAACCGTCCAGCATGCGGCAGGTCGGTGATTTCGCGGCTTGCTGGAAGCGCTCAAGCCACGCATCGGTCACGACATAGAGTTCGTCGGCGTGCAGATCGCCTTTCGCGAGCTGATCGTTGAGCTGTGCGCAGTAGCGAAGTTCGGCTTTTGGATTCCAGCGTGCGACATAGCCTGAGTTGAAGGTCATTCGATTGCGCGCCGCGACCAGCTGGAAGGGAAGCATCGGTTCCGGCGGATCGCCGCACGGTGCCGGCGGCAGCAGTGTCAGATGGCGGCGATTCGCTGCAAGTTCGTCCCAGCCCGGATCATCGAGCGACTTCATCGCCGGCGGCCAGTTCGCGCCGTTGCGCAGCTGCGCCGCTTGCAGGTGAGAATTGGAAAAATCCCACATTTGCAAGGCCAGTGCGCAAGCGAGTACAACGCTCGCCACATTCGCGCCGAAGCGTTTTATCGAGAAGACCAGGGCGGCGAGAACGGTCAGGTAATACGCAATCCAGATGAAACGGCCGGAACTGCGGAACGCGGCGAGCAGCGGTGTGCTCAGCGGATAGTCGATCAGCGTCCACGAGCCGATGGTAAATACCGTGCTTGCCGCGAACGCAGTGGTGATCAGCGCGACAAGAAACAGCGGCCAGTGTTGCGATGGCCAACTCGGGCGTCGGCGTTGCACGACGGCCTGCAGCAGCAACAGCACGACGAGCGCGATAACGCCGAGCCCGAGGTAGGAATAGCCCTCGATCTGCGACGCCGAGGCGACAGGTAGTGCCGGCAGCAACATCGACCAGCCGTACGAGTTGAAGAATCCAAGCAGATTGAACGAATAGACGCCATGCGACACGCCACCGCTGGCGTTACCCATCTTGACCGCCGCCACGCCGCTGATCCACCACATGAACACGACGGCGATGGTCCCGAAGAACAACATTCCCATCGCCTGAGCCGTGCTGCGTTGGCGATCGACGAAACGACGGCGTACGCAGTACGCAAACATTAGCGCGAGTACCATCGCCGCCAGGTACGGCATCGTTCCAGCAGCGAACAATGCGAACGCCCACCACGGCCACATTTCGGCGACGATGCCGCGCGGAATCGTCGGGCGGAAGTAGAGCCACAGACATGCCAGGATCAGCCACTGCGCCATCAGTGTGGCGTGCGGCAAGCGGTTGAGCATCACCGGCATGTAGAGAAACAACGCGGCCGCCGCGACGATGATGGCAGGACTGCGTGTCCATCGCTGCGCGAGCAGCGCGCCGAAACCGCCCTGCAACGTGCAGCATAGGGCGAACCAGCAGCCGGTGAACTGGAAATTCGCCGGTAGCCACGGCGAAAACGGTTTGAGAAGCAGCGAGACGATCGGCAGCGAATCGGTGAAAACGATCGCCGTGCCGCGCGGATACATAAGTTCGGGCAGCTTGCCGGGAGGCCACTGCCACGGCGTGTTGCGGAACATCGCCCATCCGGCGTAATGCGTCGTCCAGTCGTTGCCGTGCAGCAGCCATTGCACGTTCGACGTGTCCGCGATTGCTGCGCCGATGGATCCCGCGAAGAAACCCAGTCCAGCGAGCGATCCGATCGCAAACGCAAGCATCGTCCCGGCGCCGCCGCGCTGTACGCAGAAATAGGTCAGCGCAAATGCGGACGCATTGCATGCGACAACGAGGCAGCGGTCGAGCGCGAGGCCTTCCATCGTCGGCGACATCGCCGCGATCCGGGCGACGAGCCTGAGTTCGTCGGCACCGAGCAACAGGCAAACAGAGGCGCAGATGCCGAGGGCGATCCATCGATTGCCTGAAAAGAAGGTTGGAGTTTCCACTATGAATATTCCCAAAAAAATCCGGAGTACTGGGCCCAACCTTTTGTGATGTGGCCGCGGGCGATCAGTGCGATTTTTGTAGTACGAGGGCGAATGCCTGGCCACCTTCGTGGGTGGCATTCCAATGCACTATTTCGAGCCCGAGCGCGCCCGCCTTCTGTCGAAACCAGCGTTCCGAAAAGTAGGTGATGTGCGCGGGCACGTGCAGATACGAATACGTGCGCCACGCGTCGATGCCGGCCGACGGATGCCAGCCCACCGGTCGAAATGGCGCCGTGATGAATAGCTTGCCGCCCACGCGCAAGAGCGGAGCGATGGTGCGCAGCATCGCCGCGGGATCTGGCAGATGTTCGATCACGTGCGTCAGCGACACCAGATCGTATGGCGCGCGGTCAGTCAGCGCGTCGACCGTACCGACGAAATAAGTATCGACCCACGTGCACGCCGTCGCGCACTCTCCACTGACGTCCTGCGCCACTGTCCAAATCTGTGAATTTCGTTTTTTTGCAGCTCGAGAAACCCACGCGAGGCCGGCACCGATCTCAAGCAAGCGGCTCGGTCCGGCCGGAAGCAGATCCAGGCCGGCCAGTTCGCCTTCGTAGTATTCGAGCATCCTGCGAACCTGTTCCGGATCGGTGTAGTGATCGCTTGCGAATTGAACGGATTCTTCGTAGAGCACGCTGAGGTCTGCCGGTGTCGGCAATGGATGCAGGTAGACGGTCTCGCAGGAACGACACTGTCGTAGGGAGTAGTCCTTTGTCGCGAAATCTCCCGGATGCGTAGGCGTCACTGGGCCGATCGTCGAAGCGCCGCGAATTCCGCACAAGCGGCAGCGCTCGCCGAACATCGCATCAAGCCACGTCATCGCACCGAAACCCCGCGCCGTAAAGCGCAATTGTATAATGCGCCACATCCGCATTTCCTTGTCGAACCGCATGATCCATCCCGACGTGTTGCACGATGCCGAACGGCAGGCGCACGCTTTTGCCGCGGCGTTTCCGTTCCGGCATGTCGTTATCGATGGATTTCTTGAATCCGCGATAGCGCGCCGGCTGCTCGACGAATTTCCGTCGTTCTCCGAGCGGCATGCGCTCAACGAGCGGGGCGAGGTCGGCGGCAAGGCCGTGCGCATGGACGTTCGGGATGTGTCGGACACCTACCGCGCGATCGACAGCTATCTGCAAACTAGTGAATTCCTCGACTACGTCTCGACAGTCACCGGCATTCCCGACCTGCTCTACGACCCGGACTATATCGGCGGGGGCACGCACGAAAATCGCGACGGGCAGGGACTCGACCAGCACGTCGATTTCAATTTCCATCCTGGCACGCAGTGGCATCGACGGTTGAACCTGATCGTCTATCTCAATCGGGAATGGGATGAGTCCTGGGGCGGCAATCTGCAACTGAAGGTCGATCCGTGGAACGGCGATCTGCGTGGACCGTCGATCGCACCATTGTTCAACCGCGCGGTTATCTTCGAAACCACCGAACGTTCGTGGCACGGATTCGAAGCGATCCGTCTACCGGCCGGGCAAAAAAACCTTTCGCGCAAGTCGTTCGCCATATATTTGTATACAAAGGAACGGCCTGCCGAGGAAACCGCCGCGTCGCATGCCACGGTCTACGTACCCGAAGGTATGCCGGCTGGGCTGAAAGAAGGCAGCTCGCTGAGCCGTGCCGATGTCGACGAGGTGCGCCACCGTTTCGAACGGCTGCGCACGCAACTGAAATTCCTGTACGACCGCGAAAGGCATTTCGGCGAGCAGATCGCGGCCGTCGAGGGCGCGCTGAAGCAGGCGACGAACGCGATCCGCGTGCCCATACAAGGTTACGCGACGCAGGACGGCCCACCGCATGGACTCTGGTCCGATGGCTGGATCGCTTCCGACTTCGGCTTCGAATTCACCGTCACGCACAAGTTGCGCAAAATCGATCTTACTCTGTGGGCGCCGCCGCAACTCGCGTGCGATCAGGAATTCGCAATTGTCATCGACGATAAGACATGGCACCACCGCATTGCTCGCGGCGGTACTTCCACAGTGACGCTCGACGTTGGCCGCCCATCGGGCTCGACGATTGCCATCGGCATTCGCGCAGCACAGACCTTCGCGCCGAACAGCATCGGCTCGTCGACAGATGACCGCGCGCTGGCATGGAGGCTCCTCGGTGTTGTCCTCGAACACTGATGCCGAACGCTGCACGATCGTCGGCAGCGGCGTGCTCGCGCGTGCGTTCCGACCGCATATGCCGGCATTGCGCGGGCAGTGCGTGTACGCGGCCGGCGTATCCAATTCCGGTTGCACCGACGCGCGCGAATTTGAACGCGAACGCGAGCGTCTGCGCGAAACGATGGCCGCGCTATCGCCCGAGCGGATGTTGCTGTACTTCAGCACCTGCAGCATAGAAGACGCAACCTCGCGCGACAGCGACTACGTGCGCCACAAGCGCGCAATGGAGCACATCGTCGCGCAGCGGGAGCGTCATCTGATCCTGCGCCTGCCGCAACTCGCCGGACGCACGCCGAATCCGCACACGCTGCTCAACTATCTGCACGCGCGGATCGTTCGTTCCGAGCGCTTCACGGTGTTCAGCGGCGCGGAGCGCAACATCATCGATGTCGATGACGTCGCGCGCATCGTCGTCGAACTGGTGCGCGACGGCGCCTGCGCAGAGACGATCAACATCGCATGCATACGCAACGAGGCGATCTTCGATATCGTGCGCTGCATGGAGGACGTGGTCGGCCATCGCGCGGTTTTCGATATAATCGACGCTGGCGCCGGCTATGCGATCGACACGTCGCGCATGGCGCCGGCACTGGCGCGTTGCGGTGTCTCCTTCCCTGCGGACTATCTGCGCCGGACCCTTGAAAAATACTACGGTTCCCATGACTCCTCCGCGGCTTGAGGTTTCGATCGTCGTTCCGGTTTACCGGAGCGAAACGATCCTGCCGCACCTTGTCGCGCAGGTGGCAGTGGCGATGCAGCGCTCGGATGTAGCGGACGGTTTCGAATTGATCCTCGTCAACGACGCGAGTCCGGACAATAGCTGGAATGTGATCCGCGAACTCGCCGCGCAATATCGGTTCGTGCGCGGCGTCTGCCTGATGCGCAACTTCGGACAGCACAACGCGACGATGGCGGGACTCAATCGCGCGCGAGGCGATATCGTCGTGATCATGGACGACGACCTGCAGCATCCGCCGCAGACGGTTCTGGAAATGGTCGATGCGGTGCGCGGTGGTTTCGATGTCTGCTATACGACCTATGTTGATCGCCAGCACACCATGCTGAAAAAGTTCGGCAGCTGGTTCAACGATCGCGTCGCCTCTTTCTTGCTCGACAAACCGCGCGGCCTGTATCTGTCGTCGTTCAAAGCACTGCATCGGCGCGTGGTGCGCGAAGTCGTGCGCTATGACGGACCCGTACGCTTACCTCGACGGACTGATCCTCGACATCACGCAGCGCATCACCAGCATGCCGATCCAGCATCAGAAGCGGCTCGAAGGCGAAGGCAACTACAACCTGCGCCGACTGGTGTCGCTGTGGCTGAAGATGGCGACGAGTTTTTCGATCATGCCGCTGCGCGTGGCGTCCGCAGCAGGCGGTGTGCTCGCTGCTGTGGCGGCCATCGCCCTGATCGCCGTCATCGTCGACAAATTGCGTCATCCGGAAACGCCCGCGGGCTGGACCTCGTTGGTCGCCATCATGCTGTTCATCGGTGGATTGCAGCTGTTATTCCTGGGCGTGATCGGCGAATACCTCGGCCGCGCTTATCTCAAGCTCAATCGGAAACCGCAGTTTGCCGTGCGCGAGTACGTCGGCGGCGATGAAACTGATGACGTCAATGGAGAATGAGTTCGATCGCCATGCCGACGACTACGACCGCACGCTGCGTGCGTCGTTGCCAAGTGGCATGGAAGAGGACGCTTATTTTGCGCGTTACAAGGTCGATTATCTCGCCGCCGCTTCGCGAGACCGCGAAAGTCAGGCGCCTGCTCGATTTTGGCTGCGGCGCAGGACGCAGTCTTCAGTACCTGGTTGCTGCGTTCCCGACGGCGGCAGTGCATGGCTTCGATCCGTCGAAGGAATCGCTACGCCACGCGGCACGACGCGCGCCGGGTGCTGTCCTGGCCGACAGCTGGCATAACGTCGCCGCGGAACGGTTTGACGTCGTGTTCGCTGCGAACGTCTTCCACCACATTCCCCGCGCCGAACTCGCACAATGGTTACGTCAATGCGGCCAAGTTCTCGCGCCGGGTGGGCGATTGTTCGTCTTCGAGCACAATCCGAGCAATCCTGTTACACGCTGGGTGTTCGAGCGTTGTCCGTTCGATGTGGATGCAAAGATGATTCCGCCGCGCGAACTGACCGACACCGCGCGCAGCGCCGGCTTGTCATTGGCTCGCAGCCGTTACACACTGTTTTTTCCCAAACCGCTGAAATTTCTGCGACCACTGGAACGCGGACTCGGATGGCTTCCGCTTGGCGCGCAGTATTGTGCGGAATTCGTCACAGCTTGATCGTCAGTTCGCCGGCGTCACCGGCGCTTGCGAGACAATTTCATGTGACGCGCGCGCTATCGCCGCGATGCGATAGCGACTGCCGGCGTCATAATCGCGAATGTAGGCATCGAAGCCGCGCTTAGGCCGATGCAGCAGATGCATGATGCGTCCGTGATCGACGAAGCTGAACTCGGCAATGCCGACCACGCGATCGTTGTCGTTGATGATCGCGAGCTGACAGTCACGCACGTGCTCCATGCCGTCGCGCACGATGCCCTCGACCCGGGCCGCAGGCCGATTCGACAGCGAATCTTCGAAGTCGGCGACGATGCGCGCATCGATCAGGATACCGATGCGCGGTTCGCTCGACTTCACGATCGTCCCCATCAATTCCCATCCCGGATCGGCGAACATCGCCAGCCGTTGTGCTTTCATCGCCGCAAGCGCCTGCAGCACTTCGCTGCGGCCCGCGTCGGCCTCGTTGGGCAGCAGTTCGGCGTCGAACACGTCGCTACGCGCGGCGGCCGCGGTCCGTTCACTGGAGCGGTAGAGCGACGCGGTCCATCCTGCCCATGATTTGTGCGTGGGCCAGATCAGGAACGGCAGCACGAAGCACCAGGTCAGGATCGCGCTGGTCGCCAGTGGATTTTTGCTGCGGCTGGCATCGTCGAGCAGCAACATCGCCAGCCCAACCCAGAACAGGCAGGTCCAGGCGAGGTAGCGGTCGGCGAACGGTTGGGTCGGAAACTGATCGAAATAGTCGAGACGGCCGATGCCGATCACCGCGGCAGTGAGTAGCGCGAAAATGCACAGCGCATTTGCCAACGTTTCGTAGCGGCTCGGTTCGGCGCGATGCCAGAAACGCCACGCAATGCGCGCGCCGAATGCGGCAATGCCGAGTACGCCGAAGATCGCCGACAGCGTCAGCCACGACACATGGCTCGCCTCGACCACGGCGTTCGCCGCGTTCGTCATCTCGCTGCCGACGCTATGTTGCAGCCATGGTTGCAGCGGCGGATCGGCGAGTCCGAAAAACGCGTTCGCCCACGGCGACGACAGCCAGCGTGCGGCGGCAATCGCGGAATCCACCGGACGCAAAGTAAGGGCGTGCTGCACGTCATCGTGACCAGGCAGCACGACGAGATACAGCACGAGGCAAATGGCCCACGCCACGACGGGTATCGCTACCCTGCGCCAGGAAAGGCGCAGCCAGAAACCGAGCGTGATGATCGTCGGAAATGCCGCCGCGCCGGCACCGAATGTGAACATCGCCAGCGCGCATGCCAGCGACGCCATGGCGAGCGCGGCCGGGGAATCGCGGAGATAGGCGCGCCACGTCGCCAGGGCGGCGGCGAGGACGAACGCCATGACGGGATAGATCTGCAACTCGCCCATGCTCTGGATGAGCATGCGCGCGTTCGCCAGCCAAAGGATGCCCAGCACGGCGAGCAGAACCGTTGCGGCGCGTTGAGCGCGCGGCATCGCGTGGCGCCATCCCGTAATGGCGATCATCGCGATGGTCAGCGCGATGCACAGCCCGCCGATCAACAGTTGCAGCGATTGGTCCGCATGCCGCATGGCGATTTCGACGTTCGCGATCAGCGCCGGCAGGACCGGCCGATGCCCGTTCTCCAGCATGAAGACCGAGGTCAGGAACGGCTGCGTCAGGTAGTGCGCGTATTCCTTGTATTGATCGAAAGCCGGCTGTCGCAGCGCATATTGCGTCAGCACGTTCGCCGTCGTGGCGGCGAAGTAAGCAGCTAGCGCGAGGAAGCACGCCGGCAGAAGCCAGTCGTACATCGCGCGGCCCGTTTTTGCGAAAACGCCGCGCCTTCGCCCGAGATGGACGTCACTGCCTGCGTCCGAAGCGACGCAAGATGCGCTGCGCGAAGTGTTGCAGACGTCCGACATTGCCGGCGTTAACCGCGGCTTCGGCACGTTCCAGTTGCGCGGTCAGGTTCGTTACATCGCGATAAAGCCGCTGGTTGTGCTGATCGCGGCGCGCGAGGAGCACGCGCATTTCCTGCACATCGTCCTCGGTCAGCACATGGCCCGGTTTGAAGCGATCGGGCAGAGGGCGGTCGACATAGATCGTCGAATGCGTATCGGCGAGTTCTTCGGCAGGACGGTCTTTTGTATAAAAGTATAATGCGATGGAACGCCGCGACAGATTTTTCTTGTCGTCCGGCAATCCGATGCGGCTGAAGCCGTGCCAGCTCGTTTCGGTGGTTTCGAAGATCACGGCGCGGTTGTACAGCGGCGTTACGAGCTTGATGCGGTCGTCGTCGGCGCGCGGGTCGGAATGCAGTTCGAGCGAGCCGCCCCACGCATCGTCCCATTCGTGGTTGAGGTACACGATGAGATTCAGCCGGCGATGCCAGCGTTCCACCGGATGGCGGTTGAAATCGACGTGCGCGTCGAGATCCTGGCCTTCGCGGTTCTCGTGCGTGCCGCCGCCGAAGTACCACGGATCGTAGAGCAGTTCGGAATGCCGGTGATCGTGCCGATCAGCTCGAGAAATTGTGGCGTCTGGATAAGGTCGTCGAGGGTAGCGTACGACGCGCCGAGTTCGCGGATGCGCTCCACGGTCGATTTCGAGCCGAGTTCGCCGTTCTCGTTGCGCGCGTTGCCGCGTTCGAAGGCGGGGAAATCGGTAAGAAGTTGCTCGCAGGCTTGCGGACGTGAAGAAATTCTCGATGACGACGTGGCGGAAAGGTTTGGCGTCACGGAAATCCGCCGCCAGCGCCGAGGCGTTACGCACGACGTGCGGATCGATCGCGGAAATGTCGCTCATGGCTCACCGATGAGTGCAATGGATTTGCGCCGGACGTCGGCCAATTCGGCGCGCGTCGCCTTGCCGCGAAATTTCGCCTTTCGCGCCCTCCAGTCCAGGCTTTTCAACTGGTCGGCCAGTGCTACGCCTTTCCGCGCATCGGCGATGGCAACTTCGAACGGATAGCCTTTGACCTGCGTCGTCAGCGGACAGCAAAGCATCAAACCGGTTTTCTCGTTGTACGAGCGCGGGACTGAGAACGAGCGCACGGACGATGACCTGCCTGTTCGTGACCAGCCTGGGGATCGAATTGCAGCCATACGACGTCGCCGGCGTCGGGTACATAGCGAACCGGCATCTACAGTGCTTCTTTGCCGGCAGGCGCACCGAATCCGAGTTCCGAATGCACGTTGTCGGGCGTGATGCGCGCGATCAGCGACGATAAATCAGAAGCTGCCTCGCGAACCGGCTCGACAATGATTCGGCCGTGTTCCTCGCGCACATCGACTGGCGAATCGACACGTAGTTTCGCGGCGCTCATGACGGACGCCGGGATGCGAACCGAAGCGCTGTTGCCCCACATTTTTACTGTGACTCTCATGCCGCGAGCATAGGCGCGGCAAGGGCATGTGTCAACAATGTATATACATGCTCAGCGCATCTTATCCAGCACACGTTCGATATCCGCACGACTCTGCGCGCGCAGAAGCTTCTTCGACGCCACGATCAACTCCGCGCGATCGCACTGCGCGATCGCCTGCCGCACTTCGAGCAGCGCGCCGGGATGCATGCTGAATTCGGTCAGGCCGAGCGCGAGCAGCAGCGCGGTGTAGCGCGTGTCGCCGGCCATTTCGCCGCACAGCGTGACGGGTTTGCTGCGCGCGTCTGGCTCGACGGCGATGATTTGCGAAAGCAGCTTCAGCACGGCCGGATGCAGCGGGTCGTACAGCGGTGGCGAGCGCGTCGTTGTTGCGGTCGACGGCGAGCGTGTATTGGGTCAGGTCGTTGGTGCCGATCGAGACGAAATCGAGCTGCGTGATCATGCCGCGGCAGCGCGATCGCGGCGGCGGGCACTTCGATCATCGCGCCGAGTTCGAAGTGGTCGGCGATCTCGTGGCCGCTCGGCGCGCAGGTCGCGCGCGCATTCGTTCGATGAGCGCGCGCACGACGGCGATTTCCTCGCCGGTGGTCACCATCGGCACGAGAACGCGCACCGGGCCGTAAGCTCGACGCGCGCAGGATCGCGCGCAACTGCGTGGCGAACAGATCGCGGGCTGGCGCATCGACAGGCGCACGCCGCGCACGCCGAGCGCGGGATTGGATTCCTCGCGCAGCGCGAGGCCGGTGCCGTCGGCCTTGTCGGCGCCGAGATCGAGCGTGCGGATGGTGACCGGCAGCGCCGCCCATGCCGAGCACGAGTTCGCGATAGGCGGCGAATTGCTCGTCTTCGCGCCGGCAGTTCGTGGCGCTGCAGGAACAGGAATTCGGTGCGGTACAGACCGACGCCGGCGGCGCCGCAGCTGCGCGCCTGTGCGATGTCGGCAGGCAGTTCGGCGTTCGCGTACAAGCTGGATCTCGACGCCGTCGCGGGTGCAGCGTGCGCTCGTGCGCGCAGGGCGACAGTTCGTTCGGCGTTGCGCGCCTGGTCGCGCTGGAACTGCGATAGCGCGCGAGGTCCTGCGCGGTCGGATGCACGATGACTTCGCCGCGCGCCGGCATCGAGCAGCAGCAGGTCGTCGTCGTTGATTTCGCGCGAGCGCATCGTGCGCGCCGACGATCATCGGCATGCGCATGCTGCGCGCGAGGATCGCGCTGTGCGAGAGCGGACTGCCGCCGGTCGTGACCACGCCGAGCACGCCGTGTTCGGTGCAGGTGCGCGAGTTCGGCCGGCGCGACCGTGTCGCTGATGAGGATGGTGCCGACGCGCGAGGCGATCTGGCGTTCGGCCGGCGTCGTGTCGCGCGCGAGCGCGGCCTGCACGCGGCCGATGACGTGATCGACGTCCTCGCGCCGGCTGCGCAGGTACGGATCGTCGATCGCGTCGAACACGGCGACGAGGCGGTCGCGCTGCATCTTCAGCGCGGCGCTGGCGCGATAGCGGCCGCGTGCGGATCAGATCGAACAGGCCGCGACGTCAGTTCCGGATCGTCGAGCATCAGGCTGTGCGCATCGATGAATTCGCCGACTTCGCGCGCGAGCGCGCCATGCAGTTTTTCGCGCAGAGCTGATTGCAGTTCGCTCGCGCGCGTGCGGCGAGTCGCGTCGCGCAGGTTGCGCGACTTCCGGCTCGATCTCGCGTTCGGCAGCGGGCGTTCGTCGATGTTGACTCTGGTCCCGGCTGCGACCAGGCGCGCGCGCCCGAGCGTCATGCCGCGCGCGGCGGAGAATGCCGTGCGATGACGAAGCGCGCTGCTCATCGCGCCTTCGTCGAATTTGCGGTCGAACAGATCGACCATCGCGTCGATCGCGGCCGCTTCGTCGGCGCCGTCGGTGCGCAGCGTGATCGTGCTGCCGACGCCGGCGGCGAGCATCATCACGCCCATGATGCTTTTCGCGTTGACTTCGCGACCGCGATGGATCAGCCACGCGTTGCACTGGAAATCCCTGCAGCAACTGCACGAGCTTGGCCGAGCGCGCGCGTGCAGGCCGAGCTTGTTGCTGATGGTGATTTCGCGTTCAAGCATTCGTTCACATGATCGATGGATTCCCGTGCGTCCGCCGCTGGCTGCGGTCTGCGCCAGTTCGGACAGCGATGTTCCGGATAATTCAGCACGCGCAGCAGCATCGGCAGGTTGAGGCCGGAAACGCGGCGCACGTCGAGGCCGAGTCGCGCCGAGTCTTTCGCGCGACGTTGCTCGGCGTCGCGCCGTACACGTCGGTGAGCACCAGCACGCCTTCGCCGCGATCGAGCGCGCGGATGCGCGCGGCGGTGTCGCGCAGCGCGGCGTCGACGTCGGCGCCCGGCGGCACGGCGAAGCGTGTCGAGCGGCAGCGCGATGCGTGCCGAGGATGTGGCGCGCGGTCTGCGATCAGCGCGGCGCCCATCGTTTCGTGCGTGAGCAGCAGTAACCGACGGCTCATGCGTTCACTCCAGCTCCCGATGGAACGTGAGCACCTGTTCGCGTCGTTGCGCGGAAATGCTCGGCGAGCGTTCGGCAAGATAAACCGAGCGATGCCGGCCGCCGGTGCAGCCGATGCAGATCGTCACGTACGAGCGGTTTTCCGCTTCGAAACGCGGCAGCCAGGTGTCGAGGAATGTCTGCGACGTCGTTGCGATACTGCGATGACGTCGGGCTTGGCTTCGAGCCATTCGCGCACGGCGCGCGTCGCGGCCGGAAAGCGGGCGCAACTGTGCATCCCAATGCGGGTTGGGCAGGCAGCGCGCGTCGAACACGAAATCCGCATCGGCCGGCACGCCGCGCTTGTAGGCGAACGATTCGAACAGCAGCGACAGCGGGCCGCCGGCCATGCCGAATTCGGTGGCGATCAGGCGGCGCAACTGGTGCACGTTGAGATCGCCGGTGTCGATCACGCTGTCGGCGATCGACGACAGCGGCTTGAGCAACTTGCGTTCGCGCGCGATCGCGTCGGCGAGCGAAACGCCTTCGCCGGTCAGCGGATGGCGGCGGCGCGTGTCGGAATAGCGTTTGAACAGCACGTCGTCGCGCGCATCGAGAAAGATCAGGCGGTGTTCGATGCCTTCGTTGCGCGACGTCGGCGAGCACTTGCGGCAGGACGCTGCAGATCCTTGGCGCGATTGCGCACGTCGATGCCGACGGCGAGGCGCGGATGCAGATCCGGCCTGCGCGACTTCGGCGACGAACGCGGGCAGCAGCGAGCCGGGCAGGTTGTCGACGCAGTAATAGTCGAGATCTTCGAGCGTGCGCAGCGCGATCGTCTTGCCCGAGCCGGACATGCCGCTGACGACGATCAGCCGCGTCGATGCCGGTTTCGGATTGTCGGGTTCGGCCGCCATCACCACGGCGGCTGCTTGCGCATCTGGTGCGCCTGGCGATCGAGGAAGGTCTGCGCCGGATCGATGCCTTTGGTCTTCAGCACGTGATTGCGCACCGCGGCTTCGACGAGCACGGCGAGGTTGCGGCCGGGCGCGACCGGAATCGTGGTCTGCGGAATTTTGGTGTCGAGCACATCGCGATAGCTGAATTGTCGCCGTAGATGCGTTCGAGTCCGCCGTGTTCGATCGGCATCGAACGCGGCGTGATCTGCAGATGCACGATGAGGCGCAGGTATTTGGACGGCTTTACGGCCGTATGGCCGAACATCTCGCGCACGTTGAGAATGCCGAGGCCGCGCACTTCGAGCAGGTCCTGCAGCATTTCGGGGCAGGAGCCGTCGATCACGTCGGGCGCGATCTGCGTGAATTCCGGCGCATCGTCGGCGACCAGGCGATGGCCGCGCGTGATCAGTTCCAGCGCCAGCTCGCTCTTGCCCGATCCCGATTCGCCGGTGATCAGCACGCCGATCGAATACACCTCCATCAGCACGCCGTGCAGCGTCACGCGCCGCGCGAGCATGCGCGCGAGGTGATATTGCAGATAAGTCAGCAGTTCGTGGCCGCGCTGCGCGCTGATGCCAGATCGGCGTGCCGCGATTCGTTGGCGGCGTCGCGCAGGTCGGCGGGGACGGCCTGGTCCTTGGTCACGATCAGCGCGGTCGGATGGAAGCCCATGATCTTTTCGATCATCTCCCAGCGCTGGCGCGAATCGAGGCCGTCGAGCCAGCCCAGTTCCTCGGTGCCGATGATCTGGATCTTGTTCGGATAGATGATGTTGAGATAACCGGCCAGCGAGGACGCCGCGACTGTTTCTCCGCCGGCACGATCGCGCGCGTTTCGCCGCGCTGGCCGGCGGCCCAGCGCAGCGACAGGCGCTTGCCGACTTTGTCGAACAGTTCGCGGGCGGTGAGCCTCTCCATATGTGCAATGTCGCAGGAACGCTGCGAATTTTCCAGCGCGGAAGCTTGGTTCCGGCATGTATCATGGCGCATCGACAGAAAAGGATTCGCGAAGTGAGAAATTTCCTCATTGCGGCGGCGGCGATGCTGGTCGGCGCGTGCGGTCATGGTGGCAGCGAACCGCCGGCGGCAGCGTCTGCGGCAGGAAAGCCGCTCGCCATCGTCAACGGCGATTTCGAGCAGCCGGGCAACGGCGGCGCGATCCCGGGCTGGCAGTATCTGCATCATGCCGGCGTGGATGCGTACAAGGTTTCGCTGGATACCGAATCGCCTGCGCAGGGCAAAGTCAGCGCGAAGATGACGCGTAGTCAGCCGCAGATTTACGGAACGTTGTCGCAGCTCGTGTCGGTCAAAGGCTATGACGGCAAGACGGTGCGCGTGACGGCGAAGATGAAGACTGACGGCGTGGGCGAGAAAGGATGGGTGCTTTTCATGTCGGCGCGTGGGCTTCCGGCGCAATGTGTACAGTGCGCCGATGACGGGTACGACGGCGTGGAAAGACGTCAGTATCGAGGCGAAGATGCCGGTTGGGGTGACGCAGCTCAATCTCGGGGCGAGCTGCTCGATGCGGGGACTGGCTGGTTTGACGATGTGAGGGTTAGCGTCGTCGATTGAATGTTCGGCGTACGCTCGTCACTCCGCGGAAGCTGGAATCCAGCGACTTTGCTGCTTGGGCTCTCTTTCAGAGTCAAGAGCTTCCGCGATTGAATATCGCGGGTTACTTCTTTGCTGGTGCAAAGAAGTAACCAAGAAACACCTTTTTTTCTCCCATTGGACGCTGTCCGCGGAGAGCACGTCCCTGCTGCCTCGCCGCGGACCGCGCGCTTCCTGCGCGCGATCACCGTCGATCTGCGCCTGCGCGCGACCGGTATGAAGAGAGTCTTGAAAGCAGCAATCGACTGCACTAAGCGACGGGCGATGGGGCCGCGAGGAGCTCTTTCTTTTCAACGCCTCACCGCCTGTGCGCTTTGTGCCGTGCATGATTTACAAGATTCTTTCGACCAGTCACCTGCAGGCTTGTATCGAGGTCACACGCGCGCAGGGATGCGCGCGTCCGCAGCCAGCAGCACGGACGTGCTGTCTGCGGACAGCAGTCCAATGGGAGAAAAAAGGTGGTTTCTTTGGTTACTTTCTTTGCACCAGCAAAGAAGGTGACCCGCGATATTCAATCGCGGAAGCTCTTATCTTCGAACGACGAAAAAAGCAAAGGCGCTGGATTCCCGCTTCCGCGGGAATGACGAGCAGAGCAAGAGCTGGATTCCAGCGTTCGCTGGAATGACGATCAAAGTCAAAAGCTGGATTCCAGCGTCCGCTAGACAGCGAGCCGCGTCACGCCAACGGAACCCGAATCTCCACTTCGAGCCCACCCCCCTCCGCATTGTGCGCCGTGATGCGCCCACCCTGCCGCTCGATCGCGCGCTTGGCGATCGCCAACCCCAATCCACTCCCGCCGCTCTTGCGCTGCCGCGCAGAATCACTCCGGAAATACGGCTCGAAAATCTTCACCTCATCCGCCGCCGGCACGCCGGACCCCGCATCGCGCACGCGCAGCCGCGCTTGATTTTCGACGCGGTCCAGTCGCAGATCGATCGTGCTGCCGACCGACGTGTAATGCACCGCATTGCGCACGACATTTTCGATCGCGCTGGTGAGCAGGTCCACTTCCGCATGCACCTGCATCGGCATCGTCTGCGCGATGTGCAGCGAGCAGGGTTTCGCCTGCGCCTCGAAGGCGGCGTCGGCGACGATGTCGGCGACCAGTTCGTCGAGCGCGATGGTTTCGGCGCGCGTCTGCGTGGTGGTTTCCATGCGCGAAAGCTGGATCGACTGGCCGATCATTTCTTCCAGCCGCATCGCTTCGCGCTCGATGCGATCGAGTTGGCTGGTGGTTTCGGCGATTGCTGTGTTCGCGCGCGAGTTCGATGGCGACGCGCAGGCGCGACAGCGGCGAGCGCATCTCGTGCGATACGTCGCGGATCAGGCGCTGCTGGCCTTCGACGAGTTCTTTCAGGCGCGCGGCCATCTGGTCGAATTCGTTGGCGAGCGCGAGGATTTCCGCGCTGCGTCCGAACGGCAGATCGCCGACGCGCGCGGACAGATCGCCGCGCGCGACGCGCCGCGCGCTGCTGCGGATGCGCGCCAGCGGCGCGGTGATGTAGGCGGCGAGCAGCAGGCTGAACACCGCGCTGATGACCATCGCGACGGCGACGTGCATCCAGAACGTATTCGGCCGGCGATACAGCATGCGCAGCAGCGGCGATCCGGTGAAGCTCGCGACGGCGGTGTAGACCGGTTTGCCGTCGGTGTTGTTGATCTTGCGCACGCGCAGGCGGTTGTAGTGGAAGCCTTCGCTGTCCTGCACGGGATTCTTCGCGGCGTCGAGCACTTCGGGCGGCACGCTGCGCTCGAGCACGTCGGCGTTGTCCGCATCGAGCACGTACATGGCGACGCTGAAATGTTGCATGTCGCGCACGCGCTGCTTCATCGCCTCCACGCCGTTTTCGCGAAACGCGCGTTGCGCGCTGCGCAATTCGTCGTTGAGCGCCGAGATCCATGCGCGTGACGTCGTGCACGGGCAGCTTTTCGTTCTCGAAATTGTTCGAGGTGATCCAGGTGATCGCCAGGATGAGCACCACCGTCGCGACCCAGAACAGACCGAAGATGCGCCAGAACAGACGGCGCATGTCAGCGCTCCCGTGCTGTCATGGCGTAACTAATCCTCGACGATGCGGAAGATGTAGCCGCCGCGGTGGACGGTGCCGATCAGCGATTCGCCGTCGGCAGCCAGGCCGAGCTTACGCCGCAATTTGGAAATGTGTACATCGATACTGCGGTCGAACGGACCGAGCGGTCGGCCGAGCACGTCCTGCGACAGCGTTTCCTTGCTGACCACGCGGCCGGCTTCGCGCATGAGCACGGCGAGGATGTTGAATTCGGTGCCGGTCAGCGAAACCGGTTCGCCGCTCACGGTCACGCTGCGCGACGCGGCGCGCAAGGCGACGTTGCCGATCGTCAGATCGGTCAGGCGCGGACCTTCGTTGTCGCCTTGCGTGCGGCGCAGGATGGCGCGCAGACGCGCGGCGATTTCGCGCGGGTTGCAGGGTTTCGGCACGTAGTCGTCGGCGCCGAGTTCGAGGCCGAGGATGCGATCGATGTCTTCGCCGAGCGCGGTCAGCATCAGCACCGGCAATTTGCGAGGAACGGCGCAGTTCGCGCAGCAGTTCCAGGCCGGAACGCTGCGGCAACATCACGTCGAGAATGACCGCGTCGTAGCCGCCGGCGTGGGCGCGGCGCAGGGCTTCGTCGCCGTCATGCGCGAGATCGACTTCGAAATCCTTCGCGGACGAGGAAATCGCGCAACAGAGCGCACAGTTCTTCATCGTCATCCGCGAGCAGGATCCGCGCGTCGTTCATTGCTGGCATGTCCATGAGACGCGAAAGGATAGGGCGCAAATTCCGTCGCAGGGCAGGTCTTTGCATTTGCTTACACTTGCTTACCGCGATTTGCGAAATGCGCCCGCACGGTCGGCGATCTTGTTCAGATGCGGCCGCGCGAGCGAAGTTCATGCCCGCCGATGCCATGTTCATGTCCGGTGCGGTTTGCTTTGTCGACGCGCCGGCGAACCGGCGCGCGGCATAACGAACGTCAGTCTTCCGCGACGACGGGAACCAGCGGCGGCGATCGGCAGTTGCGCGCCGCGTGATGCGTCGCCGACAGTTTGTTCATCAGCGGCAGCACGGCGATCGCGATCACGGTGCAGACGATGCCGACCACGCCGAGTTTGTTGAACAAGGCTGTGTAGATCGGCAGCGATTGCAGCGGATCGGTGATGTCGGACGGAATCGCTGCGTAGTTCGCGACGAGGCCGCCGATATATTGCGAGATGCCGACGCCGACGTAATACGCGCCCATCATGAAGCCGCCCATGCGTGCGGGCACGTAGCGCGCGATCATCGCGAGGCCGAGTCCGCTCACCAGCAATTCGCCGAGCGAATACAGACCGTAGCCGCCGACCATCACCCACGACGATGTCTTGCCCGCTTCGTCGGCGAACTTGCCGGCGATGCCGTAGACGAAGAATCCCGCCGCGACGACGGCGAATCCGAGCGCGAATTTCGCGGCGATCGGCAAATCCTTGCCGCGCTTGCCGGCCGCCGTGTAGCCCCACGCGAGGAACGGTCACAGCACCATGATCCAGATCGGATTGAGCGCCTGATATTGCGCAGGCAGCCAGTCGAACGCGTGCCAGCTCAGGAAATTCATGCGCCGGATCGACGTTGCGCAGCGCGAACAGCGACAGCGACGTCGACATCTGCTGATAGAAAATGAAGAAGAAGATCGTCTGGATGGTCAGCACCAGCGCGGCGATGAGGCCTGCTTTCTCGTCGCGCCGACTTCTCGCGATGAGATAACCGAAAATGCCGAGCATCGCGACGCGGCGATGCACGACGAAGGCGCGCGCGATGTCGCGGTTCTGCAGGATGATATGGTCGCACCGACGGCGAGCACGCCCGCGCCGAGCACTTTCGAGCAGCGACATGATCTGGAACGGTTTCGTGTCCGGATCGGAACCGATGTGCGCCATCGATGCGCGCATGAAATAGAAATTGACGAGGCCGACGATGCAGGCCCGCGCAGCACATGCCGAACGCGGCGTGCCAGCCGAATTCGTTGTGGTAGGCGGCGTTGACCCAATCCTTGACCAGCGGCGTGAGGATCATCGAAAACGTCGAGCCGATGTTGACGGCCATGTAGTAGATGGTGAAGGCGCTGTCGATGCGCGCGTCGTCGCCGTCGTAGATCTTGCGCACGAGGTTGCCGGCGTTCGGCTTGAACAGGCCGTTGCCGACCACGATCACGCCGAGCGCGGCGAACAGGAAGTTGACGTTCTCGGTCGGCAGCGTGATGAGTCCGTAGCCGAGGCTCAGGATCGCCGCGCCGGTGAGCATCGTTCGGCGCGTGCCGAAAATGCGGTCGCCGACCCAGCCGCCGATCGCCGGCGCCACGTAGATCAGCGCCGAGGCCGCGCCCCAGACCAGATTGGCGCGCGTGTCGTCGAAGCCCATGCGCTGGACCATGTAGAACACGATCAGCGCCTGCATGCCGTAGAAGCCGAAGCGCTCCCACAGCTCGATCAGGAAGACGGTGGAAAAGGATTTGGTTTGCGACGGCGTTGAGCTTTGGTTCGGCATGGATGCGACATTCGGATGAGCGGAAAGGCCAAGCGTAACGCAACTCGTCCCCGGACCGTTGTGCGATGCGGAAGCGGCGTCGCGCAGGTGCTCGGCTTGGCGGCGCCGGTTCCGCGTGTTAATGATGGGCGGGGAATTTCGTGATTGGACGTGTCCAGACCTGAGCGATGGAGGCGGTATGCGGCGTTTCACGCGTGTGCGTCACGGTACTGTCCTGCTTGGTCTGCTGCTGTCCTGCGCGTGCACCGAAGCATCGGCGACGATCTCGCAGGCCGAATGGCAAACCCTCGTCAACCTCTACAATTCGACAGGGGGCGCGGGCTGGGTCAGCAACACGAACTGGAGCGGCGCCGGCAGCGGACCCAGCGGCAGCGAATGCACGTGGGCCGGTGTCACATGCAATGCGGCCGGCGACGCGGTGACGAAGCTCACGCTGTATAACAACCATATGAGCGGACCGCTGCCGGATCTTAGCGGCCTGAGCAATCTCACCGACGTGCAGTTGAGCGGAAACCAGTTGACCGGTTCATTGCTGGGAGTGACTGCGTTGATCCATCTCCAATCGCTGGTGGCCGGCTACAACCATTTCAGCGGTTCGGTTCCGGATCTCAGTGCGTTGAGCAGCCTTCAGGACATCGACCTTCAACAAGCAGGTTTCAGCGGACCCTTGCCGGCGCTGCCCGCGTCACTGCAATCAGCGGCGTTCGCCAGCAACGCGATGACGGGGAATCTCTCGGGTATCGAAGGTTTGCCAAACCTGCAGACGTTCAACGGTTCCAACAACCACTTTTCCGGATCGGTGCCGAACATCGGGACGATGCCGAGCCTCACCTTTTTTTCCGCGGGCAACAATCAATTGACCGGGACCATTCCATCGCTCGCCGGATTGAACCTGTCGTTCCTCATCCTTTCGCAAAACCAGCTCACCGGCCGGATTCCCGATCTGAGTGCGCAGACCAACCTGTTCGAACTGGCGCTCTACAGCAATTTTCTGAGCGGCCCGGTGCCGGCGCTGGATGGGCTGCACGGTCTGGGCCTCATTCAGATCGGCGACAATCGATTGACGGGCGTGATGCCGTCACCGCCGAATCCGAACGCGCTGTCGGGCATTTTCGTAAACCTGTGTCCCAACAATTTCGCGCCGATCGACGACGCGCAATGGGACACGCTTCTCGCCAAGACACCGTGGTATTCCGACTGCGATACCGATGCCGTTTTCGGCGACGGATTCGGCTCGCCGCCCACGCTGCAATGATTGCCCTGACGTGACGCGTCATCGCTGACGCGCCACGTCGGGCATTTCGGCGAATTACTTCAGGTCAGCCCACGCTTTGCCGTCCTTGTAGTGCAGGACGACTTCGGAGGTTTCCTTAAGATTCACGTCGCTGAAGGTCAGCGAGTTGCCTTTGCTGTCTTCGACGCGGATGTCCCAATGCGCGGACTTTTCGCGCTTCGGGAACGTGATGTCGAGGCTGTCGCCGTCGTCGAGCGTGTCTTCGCCGAGGACGTCTTCTTCCCAATCTTCGCTGCTGTGCGGCGAGGTGTAGAGCTTGTGGATCTCAACGCCGGTATGGTTGACGAGCGTGAAGTCCTGGGCGCCCGCGAAGGCCGGGCTGGCGGCGACCAGCATCACAGCCGCGACGACGGCCCCGAACAGATTCCCCTTGATCGACATTTTCAAAACCCTCTCCCAAAAATCGCAGCCGACCATCGGCGTGCGTTGCGCCTATTAATGCACATATCCAGCCAACCCGCGCGTCAATTTTTGGACGGCAAATTCCCGTCCATCCAGCGCTTGCACAACATGGCTGCGACGAGCGTAATCAGACACGCCAGCGCAATGGAGGCGAGCACGTCGGAGAGGAAGTGATAGTTTTCGTCGATGCGGGCGAGCGCGATGAACACCGGCACGATGAGCAGCGCGATGCGCCAGCGCGGGAACAGGTACATCAGCGGCACGAACAGTCCCCAGAAGAATGCGTTGTGGCCCGACGGAAACGAATTGCTGCCCATGAACCAGACGTGGCTCCAGTCGTTCTTCTCGATGAGCTGGAATGGACGCATGCGGCCGAACACTTCCTTGATCTGCCAGGCCGCTTCGATCGTCACCCATTGCACGGCGCCGGTGAAGATCAGCGCGCGTGCGCCGTAGCTCGTGCGGCGGATCGCGAGCCAGACGAGTCCGATCGCGATGAAGATGCCGCCGAGGAGAAACTGCCCGAGGCCGACGTGGCTGCCGACGAGTCCGCGTCCGGTGAAGATGTCGAGGAATTGACGTCCCTTGTCGAAGAACGCCGTGTTTTCATATCCGGAATCGTGCACGGCCAACGCGATCCACTGATCGACCGTGAAAACACTGATCAGCGCGACCAGCGCGCAGACACACGCCGTGATGACGAGCGCGCGCCGGCTCATGCGGCAGGCATGAAGATCAGCAGCGCCGCGCCGAGCACGATGCGATAGATCGCAAACGGCG
Organism: uncultured Gammaproteobacteria bacterium; assembly: GCA_963814225.1. Classification (GTDB taxonomy): domain Bacteria; phylum Pseudomonadota; class Gammaproteobacteria; order Xanthomonadales; family Rhodanobacteraceae; genus Rudaea. The sequence goes on from CAWFCC010000016.1 coordinate 173,276, forward strand.
TGAAGCGGTGCGTGCGGATGTAGCCGAGCAGCCATTTCACCGCGACGAACGCGACCACCGTCGAGACGACGAAGCCGACGATGAGCGCGGTCCAGTCTTCGTGGCCTTCGTGCGCCTTCATCGCTTTCAGCAATTCGTAGCCGCTCGCGGCGAACATGGTCGGGATGCCGACGAGAAACGCGAATTCCGTCGCCGCCGGGCGGTTGCTGGTGCCGGCGAGCATCGCGATGAAGATCGTTGCCGCGGATCGCGACGTGCCGGGGAAAATCGCTGCGACGATCTGCGCGAGCACCGACCAGGATCGCGACCAGCCACGTCACGTTCGCGTTGTCCGCGCGTTTCTCGGCGAAAAATTCCGCCACGATCATCCACACGCCGCCGATCAGGAACGCCCACGCGACCGGAGCGATCTTTCTCCGGCAGCTTGAAGCCAAGTTTGGTGATCGCGAATCCACCCACTGCCGTGATCAGGAACGCACGGCCAGCTTCAGCGCGTAGTCGCGATTCTCACGCCGCGTGAAATGTGTCGCCAGTTCCCACAGCCGCGCGCGATAGATGATGGTCACGGCGAGGATCGCGCCGGCCTGGATCACCACGTTGAACGTATCGGATCGCGCGCCCAGCCAATGCTCGGCGACGAGCAGGTGTCCGGTGCTGGAAATCGGCAGGAATTCGGTGATGCCCTCGATGATGCCGAGCAGGATGACATTGATCAGATCGGCCATCGATGGGTGTGTTGACAGAAGACTCACGCGATTATGGCATCATACGCGCCTCGCGCTTCCACTCAGTCGCATGCCATGCTGATTTTCGAAATGTCGCAGCCGGGCCGGATGGCCTCGGCGCAAGTGACCGACGACTCGTCGCTCCCATCCGATCTGCCCAAGCATCTGCAACGCAACGAACCGGTCGGTTTGCCGGAAGTTTCCGAGCTGCAGGCGCTGCGTCATTACACGAACCTGTCGCGCAAGAATTTCTCGATCGACACGCAGTTCTATCCGCTCGGTTCGTGCACGATGAAGTACAACCCGCGCGCGTGCAATTCGCTGGCGATGCTCGACGGATTTCTGGCGCGGCATCCGTATGCGCCGGAATCGTTGAGTCGCAGGGTTTTCTTGTCCTGCATGCACGATCTGCAGGAAATTCTCGCCGACGTCACCGGCATGAAAGGCGGCGTCTCGCTCGCGCCGATGGCCGGTGCGCAGGGCGAATTCGCCGGCGTCGCGATGATCATGGCGTACCACCGCCACCGCGGCGACATCGAGCGCACCGAGATCATCGTGCCCGACGCGGCGCACGGCACCAATCCGGCGACGGCGACGATGTGCGGCTGCACCGTTCGCGAAATCCCGACCAATTCGCGACGGCGACGTCGACGTCGAAGCGCTGAAAAAAGTGCTCGGTCCGAAAACGGCCGGCATCATGCTGACCAATCCGTCGACGCTCGGCGTGTTCGAACGCCGCATTGTGGAAATTGCGAAATTCGTGCACGAGGCCGGCGGCCTTTTGTATTACGACGGCGCGAATCTCAACGCGATCCTCGGCAAGGTGCGTCCGGGCGACATGGGCTTCGACGCCATCCACATGAACCTGCACAAGACCTTCTCGACGCCGCACGGCGGCGGCGGTCCGGGTGCGGGCGCGGTCGGCGTTTCCGAACGCTTGAAACCGTACCTGCCGATCCCGATGGTCGAAAAGCGCGCCGACGGACAGTTCGGCTGGGTGCGCAAGAAAGATCGTCCGCAAACGATCGGCCGCCTGACGACTTTCGCCGGCAACGCGGGCGTGCTGATGCGCGCGTACGTCTACGCGCGCCTGCTCGGCCGCGAAGGCATGCCGCGCGTGGCCGAATACGCGACGTTGAACGCAAACTATCTCGCCAAGCGTCTCGCCGCGAAGGGTTTCGACCTCGCTTATCCGACGCGCCGCGCCAGCCACGAATTCATCGTCACCGTGAACAAGCAGAAGAAAGAACACGGCGTGACCGCGCTCGATTTTTCCAAATCGCTGCTCGATCACAACATCCACGCGCCGACCAATTATTTTCCGCTGCTCGTGCCCGAATGCCTGCTCATCGAGCCGACCGAAACCGAGGCGAAGGAAACGCTCGATGAATTCGTCGAAGTCATGGGCGGACTGCTCGAACTTGCCGGCACGCACGCGCAGACCATGAAAGACGCACCGGTGACCATGCCCGTGCGCCGACTCGATGACGTCAAAGCGGCCAAGGAACTCGACATCGCCTGGCATCACAAACACCTGCGCGCACGCGACACTGCATTGCCCGCGGGCGTCTAAACCGCGACTCAGGGGGAGAGCCGCAATGCCGAGCACCGAACCGCGAGGTCCGAAGCAGATCTACAAGGCCCTCATCTGGTCGATGAAAGGCATGCGCGCCGGATGGCGGTACGAGGCTTCGTTCCGCCTCGAGGTCTATCTCACCATCATCCTGTTTCCGCTCGGGCTTTGGCTCGGCCACGGCGGTGTGGAAAAAGCGATGATGTGCGGAAGTATACTTTTGGTGCTTTCCGCCGAACTGCTCAATTCCGCCGTCGAAGCCGTCGTCGACAAGGTCAGCCCGGAATTCCACGAACTCGCCGGCCGCGCCAAGGACATGGGTTCAGCCGCCGTTTTCCTGCTGATGGTAAACGTCGTGCTGTGCTGGACACTCATACTTTGGCAGCGGATTTGACCATGCGTTTCGCGCCGGACGCGAACGCGCGTTCCTGCGTTCTTCTTTGCTCGTCATTCCCGCGAAAGCGGGAATCCAGTGCCTTTTGCGGCGCCGGGAAAGCAAAGTCACTGGATTCCCGCTTTCGCGGGAATGACAGGGCTAGCAGGTCGACGCCGTGAATTTCTTCAGCGTCGAACTCCTGATCGCGCTGCTCACGCTGTCGACGCTGGAAATCGTCCTCGGCGTCGACAACCTCGTTTTCATCTCGATCGCCGTCGGCCGGCTGCCGAAAACGCAACGCCCGCGCGCGCGCCGCGTCGGCCTGGCGCTCGCGTGCGTCACGCGCATCGCGCTGCTCGTCACGCTCGCGCATCTCGCGCGTCTGGACGATACGCATCTGAAGCTGTTCACCGCGTTCGGAAAAATCATTTCCGTGCGCGACCTGATCATGATCGGCGGCGGCCTGTTCCTGCTCGTCAAAGGCGCCATGGAAATCTGGGACGCGATTTTCTCCGAGCCCGAGGAAGCGCAGGGCGAGGCGAGCGCCTCCTCGTTCTGGTGGGTGATCGCGCAGATCGCGCTGATCGACATCGTGTTCTCGCTCGACTCGGTCATCACCGCCGTCGGCATGGTGCGCAACATCCCGGTGATGGTCGCCGCGATCATCCTCGCCGTCGCGGTGATGCTGTTCGCCTCCAATCCGGTCGGCGATTTCATCGACCGCAATCCGACCATCCGCATGCTCGCGCTGTGCCTTCATCCTGCTCGTCGGCGTGATGCTGATCGGCGAAGGCGTCGACGTGCCGATCCCGCGCGCCTACATCTATTTCGGCATGGGCTTTTCCGCCGTGGTCGAAACGCTCAACTTGCTTGCGAAACGCCAGCGCAGAAAACGCAAGGCGCGACGCAAGGCACTCGCTTACGGCTCACCGTCGCAGCCGTCGCAGACCGATCTGGTCGGCCCGCCAGAAATTATGTGAGAGCGCATGTGAGCGCGTTATGATGTCGCAAGCTCGGCGATCCTCGCCGACGGAGCTGACATCATGCGGTCGATTCGCCTTCCGATTCTGCTCACTCTCATCGCGCTGATCAGCGGCTGCGGCTACAACGCGATCCAGTCGAAAGACGAAGCCGTCAATGCGGCGTGGTCGGAAGTGCTGAACCAGTATCAGCGCCGCGCCGATCTGGTGCCGAATCTCGTCAACACCGTGAAGGGCTACGCGCAGCACGAAGAAGAAGTGCTGGAGAAGGTGACGCAAGCGCGCGCATCGGTCGGCAAGGTGAATCTGTCCGCCGACGATCTCAGCGACGAAGCGAAAGTGAAACAGTTCCAGGCCGCGCAAGGCGAACTGTCGAGCGCGCTGTCGCGCCTGATGGTGGTGACGGAGAATTATCCGAACCTGAAAGCCGATGCACTGTTCCAGAATCTGCAGGCGCAACTTGAAGGCACCGAAAATCGCATCACCGTCGCGCGCAACAGATACATCGCCGCGATCCAGGACTACAACACCTTCATCCGCAGCTTCCCGCAGAACATGACCGCGGGCATGTTCCGCTACAAGACCAAAGCGAACTTCACGCGTCGAGAACGAGAAAGTCGATCTCGACAGCGCCGACGGTCGATTTCAACAAGCCCGCGCCCGCACCGCAGCCGCCGGCCGCACCGACGCCGCCGCAACCCGCGCACTGAGCGCCACGATGCGTCTGCTGTTCGCGTCCTCGCCGGCGTGCTGATGATGCTCGCGCCGGTATGGGCCGATGACGCTTCGGCCGATACCGCCGGTCGCGCGCATCACCGACACCACCGGCACGCTCACCGCCGATCAGAAGCAGTCGCTCGAAGCGCGACTGAGTGCGCTCGAACAAAGCAAAGGTTCGCAGATCGCCATGCTGATCGTGCCGACCACGCAACCCGAAGACATCGAACAGTATTCGTATCCGCGTCGCCGACGCGTGGAAACTCGGCCGCAAAGGCGTCGACGATGGCGTGCTGCTCATCGTCGCGAAGGACGATCACAAGGTGCGCATCGAAGTCGGCCGCGGCCTCGAAGGCGCGATCCCCGATGCCGCCTCCGCGCGCATCATCCGCGAATACATCACGCCGAAATTCCGCGCCGGCGACTTCTTCGGCGGCATCAACGACGCGACTGAATGCGCTCACCAAACTCATCGACGGCGAAGCGTTGCCGCCGCCGCTCGACAGACGCATCAGGTCAGCATCAGCACCCGGAGCGGCGATTTGCCGAACGCGTTGATCTTCGGGTCTTTCGCCTCGTTGTGCGTGCGCGGCTGGTCGGCGCGACTGCCGTCGCGCCGCGCGGCGGGACTCGATGGCCGCGTCGGCGGCGCGCTGGCGTGGATGCTGTCACCGGTTCGATCCTGCTCGCGCGATCGGCCGCGGCGTGTGGTCGGGTTTCGTCGGTTTGCTCGGCGGTGGCGGCGGCGGTTCGCCAATCGCGGCGGCTGGAGCGGTTGGCGGGTGGTCGGCGGCGGCTGGGGTGGTGGCGGCGGCTCATCCGGCGGCGGCGGTTTCAGCGGCGGCGGCGGCGGCTTCGCCGGCGGCGGCGCATCGGGGAGCTGGTGATGAAACTGTCGCGCCTGCCCGCACATCTCGTCGCCGAATTCACGGTGCGCCGCCATTTTCCCAGCCAGCGTGCTCGATCGATTGCAGCAAGCCATCGCCGACAGCGAAACGCGCCACGACGGACAAGTCTGTTTCGCCATCGAAGGCGCGCAGAACCTGCGCGCATGGTGGCGCGGCACGACGCCGCGTCAGCGCGCCGAAGAAGTTTTCGCGCATCTGCGCGTGTGGGACACGCAGGAACAACAGCGGCGTGCTGATCTATGTGCTACTCGCCGAACGCGCCATCGAAATCGTCGCGGACCGCGGCATCAGCGGCGAAAGTGGCGCCATCGGAATGGCTCGTCCATCTGCGAACGCATGCAGCAGCGCTTCGCCGCGCGCGAGTTCGAACGCGGCTCGCTCGAAGGCATCGCGGCAGTCACCGAATTGTTGGCGACACATTTTCCGCCCGAGGCCGGCAGGCGCAATGAATTGGCGGATCGACCGGTTTTGCTGTGACGTGACTTCCGGCCTAGCGTTCGCATCTTGAGTTGACGCTCCCGTCGTACCTACGTTCGAGATGTAATCCCGGACGAGACGACCATGCTGACTTTCATCCTCTGGCTGCTGCTGTTGGTGTTCTGCTGGCCGCTGGCGTTGCTCGCGCTGGTGCTGTATCCGTTCGTGTGGTTGCTGCTGTTGCCGTTCCGGCTGATCGGTGTGGCTGTGGGCGGTGTGTTTGCGTTTCTCGCCGCGATGATTTTCTTGCCTGCGCGCGTTGTGCGCGGCCGCCCTTAGGCAGAAAGCAGTGCGAGCACGTCGGCCGGCGTAGATACCGCCGGAAGACACTGCGTACCCCGGCAAACGTAGGCGACGCCGCCCTCCGAAGAGGTTTGCGCAGCGATCGTGGCCGGCAGTTCCCGCGCATCATTCGGGACGACGTAAATATCTGCTCGTCGCGGCGCGCCTGCGAGCGCATCGCGCCACGTCGCTTCTTCGCTGGAGTTCGCGCACCGCACGATCACGTGCGTGCGCGGGTGAAGCAGATCGTTCAGCGCACGCAACAACGCCGCACACGCCGCTGGATTTCGCCGCAGATTGTCGAACGAAGCGCGCAGCGTGCGCTCGGCCGCATCGACATAGCGCAGTTCGCCGATCAGATGGCCGAGCCGCAGCAGGTTGCGCGCAGCGATGCCGTTGCCCGACGGAATCGCTTCGTCGAACCACGGTTTCGGGCGCTGGATCAGCTTTTCGTGATCGTTCGATGTGAAGAAGAAACCTCCGGCTTCCTTGTCCTCGAAGCGATCGAGAAGGGCATCGGCGAGTTCACACGCCCAGCGCAGGTCGCGTGCATTCCAGCGCGATTGCAGGCATTCGATCAGCGCGTCGAGCAGGAAGGCGTAATCGTCGAGATAGGCGGTGATGAGTGGCGACGACGCTGTCGTGGCGAATAGTTTTCCGTCGCGCCACGCGTGTTCGTGCAGATGCTCGAGCGACGCATCGGCCAGCGTTTGCAACGAAGCATCGCGCAGCGTGCGCGATGCGCGTGCGAGGCCGGCGATCATCAGCGCGTTCCACGACGTGAGGATCTTGTCGTCGAGGCCGGGTCGGATTCGCGACGCACGCGCGGCGAAAAGTTTGGCGGTCGCCGACGCGATGGACGATTGCACGCGTTCTGCCGAAAGTTTCAGCGCAGCGCTGATGCTATCGACTGACTCGGCGACAATCGGATTCCACGCGTGCGTTTCGAAATTCGGCGGACGCGTCGAAACCGAAGTAGCGCTCGGCGACGGCGTATTCCTCGGCGTCGAGCAGGCGACGAACGTCGTCGCGTTGCCACACGTAGAACTTGCCTTCCTCGTGTTCGGAATCCGCATCGAGCGCGCTGTAGAAGCCGCCGTTCGGCGACGTCATCTCGCGCTTGAGCCATTCGACGATGCGCTTGCGCTGTCGTTGCCGATCCCGCGCTCGCATAGAGCGGCAGCAGCTGCGCGTTGTCGTACAGCATTTTCTCGAAGTGCGGAATTTCCCATCGCTCGTCGACGGAATAGCGACAGAAGCCGCCGCCGATCTGGTCGTGGATGCCGCCGTCGGCCATTTTCTGCAACGTGAAAGCCACGCGCTCGGGCGCGCCGAGATCGAGCAACAGTTCCATTTCGGGACAGTGCGGAAATTTCGGCGCGCCGCGATGCCCGCCGTAGGTTTCGTCGAAGGAATCTTCGATCTGCGACACCGCGGCGTGCAGCGGCGTGTCGTCGAGCGCGCCGTCGAAATGTGCGCCGCTGCCGATGTCGTCGAGGAATCCGCGCAGCGAGGCGTTCTGGGCGCGCACGTCACTGCGGCGCGAATCCCAGAAATCGCGTACGCGCTCCAAGACGTGCATGAACGGCGGCATGCCGTAACGCGGTTCTTTAGGGAAATACGTGCCGGTGAAAAACGGAATGTGGTCGTCGGGCGCCAGAAAAACCGTCAATGGCCAGCCGCCGCTGCTTCGAGTCAGTGCCTGGTGCGCGAGCTGATAAATCTTATCGAGATCCGGCCGCTCTTCGCGATCCACTTTTATACAAATGAACAATTTGTTCATCAGGGCCGCGGTCGCCGCGTCCTCGAAGCTCTCGTGCGCCATCACGTGGCACCAGTGGCACGCGCTGTAGCCGATCGAAAGCAGGATCGGTTTCTCCTGCGCGCGCGCCTGCGCGAGGGCTTCGTCGCACCACGGCCACCAGTCGACCGGGTTCTGCGCGTGCTGGCGCAGGTAAGGGCTGTTCGCATCGGCCAGGCGGTTGCTCATGGAGTGAGCTTAACGTCTGGCCGATGACGGGAAGCGTAACGTCAGTCGGCGACGGGCGCGCCGGGGCCGAGGTATTTCTGCAGGAACGCTTCGGTGATGTTGTAGCGGTCGACGTTGTTTTCTTCCTTGTAGAAGCCGTGGCCTTCCTTGGGTTTGGTCATGTATTCGACGGGTTTGCCGGCTTTCTGCAACGCGTCGCGCATTTCCTTCGCGTTCTTCACCGGCACGCGCGGATCGTCTTCGCCGTGGATGATCAGGATCGGCACGTTGAACTTGTCGATGTGATTGATCGCGGAGTTGTCGGACACGTATTTCGGATCGTCCAGCCCCCACGCTTCGCGCAGGAAATTTTTGCCCGCGCGCGAGCGGCGCGTGTCGCGCGTCGGCCCATAGCCGGATGTCGGAGATGCCGGCGATGGCGACCGAGCATTTGAACGTGCCTTGCGGCGCGTACACCGGCTGGAAAAACGCGGTGTAGCCGCCGTAGCTCGCGCCGTAGACGCAGACGCGGTTTTTGTCCACGTAGCCTTGGTCGATGGTCCATTTCAGGCCGTCGAGCATGTCCTGCATCATGCCGGAACCCATCTGCAGCTTGCCGGCTTCTTCGAACGCCTTGCCGCGTCCACCCGAACCGCGATAGTTCACCTGCACGACGGCATAACCGCGCGTGGCGAGGAATTGCGCTTCGGTGTTTTCCCACGAGCTCGACAGATCCCACGAATCGGCGATGCCGATCGGTCCGCCGTGCGCGATCAGGATCGCCGGAAGATTCTTCTCCACGCGATGCGGCGGCAACGTGATGAAGCCTTCGAGTTCTTTTCCGCTCGACGCCTTGAACCAGAACGGTTTGCGTTCGCCGAGCTTCTCCGCCTTGATCCAAGGCTTGACCTGGAACAGTGGGCGCAGGTTGTTCGTCTTCATGTCGAACAACGCGAACGTGCCGGGATCGCGATCGCTGGCCGCGGCGATGATCAGGCTCGATCCGTCTTCGCTCATGCTGACCGGGATCACGGCGTGGTCGGCGAATTTCGCGTTGAGCGCCTTCACCACGGCTGCGTAGCGGTTGTCGTCGATGAACGTCGTCGTCGGTTTGCCGTCCTCGAACTCGACCGCATACGGCACGTGCGGAGACGGCGTCCACGCGATATCCGACACGCTCACGCGCGGGTTGGACGCGAGCACTTTCTGGTCGGTGCCATCGAGATTGCTGATCGACGAACGCATTCGGACCGCCCGATGCGCTTGCGATGGAATACAGATGCGTGCCGTCCGCGCTGATCGCTTGCGGCGCGAATGATGCGCCGACCACGGCGCGCGCCAGTTCGTTCCAGTGGTCGTCCGGTCCGCTGCGGTAGTAGACGTGTTCCTTTAGATTGTTGTCTTCGCCATAGGCGTATCGAACCACGCCATCGTGGATGACGAACTGATAGCCATCTTCGTCGATGTCGCCGATCTTCTTCACCGAACCGGTGACGGCTTCGATGTCGTAAATCTGCGTGCTGTGCGCCTGCGCATCGCTGCCGCCGCCTTCGGGAAACGGATAAACGGTCAGATAGAAATGTCCGTTGGCGTGTTCGGGCTTGCCGGAGATCGTGCCGAAGCCGAGCGGGATTTTCAGGATGTTGCGCGCGGCTGGTCGCATCGCGCAGACGATCCGAATACAGCACGCGCTTGTTCTTGCCGTCGATGTCGACAGCGATGATGTCGCCGGTCGGCGAGGGCGCTTCGGCGAACGCGGTTTCCTCGCCGATGCCCATCACCAGGCGTTTGTTGTCGACCCAGGTGATGTCGATCGGCAAGATAGCGCTGATCCATGTCGAGCCGGCTGATGAATTTCAGATCCGGCAGATGCAGCACGGCGAGCTGGTATTTGCGCCTGCCCGTTGTCCGTGCTGTGCACCGATAGCGCGATGTGCTGGCCGTCCGGCGAAATGTGCGGCTGGCCGAGCGGCGGATATTTCGCGAAATCCATCTCGGGCACCACCGTCACGTTCGGCAGCGTGGTGGGTTTCGGCTCGTCGGCGTGAGCGAACGGCGCCGCACTCGAAAGTGCAACAACCAATGCCGCGTGACGTATATACATTTTTTCGTCCCCCTATCGCGAAAGAACATCATTATGCAGAAGCCGATATTGCCGTACCATCCAACGAATGACACAGGAAATCTCGTATCCGGCTCTTTATCTGAAACGCGGCGAAGATGCACGCCTGCGCGCGGGTCATCTTTGGGTGTTCTCCAACGAAGTCGACGTGAAACGCTCGCCGCTCACCGGCTTCGAGCCAGGTGAAATCTGCGTGATCGTCGATTCCGCGGACAAGGCCGTCGGCGTCGGTTACGCGAATCCGAATTCGCTGATTGCCGCGCGTCTGGTGAACCGCGGGGTCGAATACGCGCTCGATCGTTCGCTGATCGTACATAAATGCAAGGTCGCGCTGTCGTTGCGCGAGCGGTTATATAACGAACCGTACTATCGACTCGTGTTCGGCGAAGCGGATGGTTTGCCGGGACTCACCGTCGATCGCTACGACGACGTGCTCGTCGCGCAGACCACGACGGCCGGCATGGAGCGCATGAAAACGGACATCGCCGAAGCGCTGCTCAAAGTCGTGAAACCGCGCGCGCTGATTTGGAAGAACGACGCCAGTATCCGCACACTCGAACAACTGCCCGAGTACGCCGACGTCGCATTCGGCGAACCGCCGACACCGACCATCGCGCGCGAAGGCGGCATCGATTTCGAGATCGATCCCATCGGCGGTCAGAAAACCGGCTGGTTCTACGATCAGCGCGCCAATCGCGATTTGCTCGCCGGTTACGTGAAAGGCAAGCGCGTGCTCGACATGTTCAGCTATCTCGGCGGTTGGGGATTGCGCGCCGCCGCGGCGGGTGCGAGCGAAGTGGTTTGCGTCGACGCGTCCGCGCCGGCGGTCGAGGCGATCACGCGCAACGCCGCGCGAAATGGTTTGGCCGATCGCGTGAGCGCAGTGAAATCCGACGCGTTCGATTATTTGAAATCGCTGCGCGAACAGCGCGAGCGCTTCGACGTCGTCGTGCTCGATCCGCCTGCGTTCGTCAAACGCAAAAAGGATTTCGCCGAAGGACGCCTCGCCTATCGACGCATCAACGAGATGGCGATGCAGATCCTCGCGCGCGACGGCATTCTGATCACGTGCTCGTGTTCGTATCACATGTCGCGCGCAACGCTGCTCGAAGCCGTGCAGCAAGGTGCGCGGCATCTGGATCGTCAGGTGCAGGTGCTCTCGCAACTGCAACAGGCGCCGGATCATCCGGTGCATCCGGCGATTGCGGAGACGGATTATCTAAAGGGTTTTATCTGCCGCGTCCTGCCCGCTTAGGCTCGGGATCACGCGAGTTCGGATAAAATCCCAGACTCATCCTCCACGCGCCCGCCGATGCCCTATTTCCACGATATCAACCCGATCGCGTTTTCGATCGGTCCGCTCGCGGTGCACTGGTACGGCATCATGTACCTGCTCGGCTTCGTCGGCGCGTGGATGCTTGGAAATTCGCGCGTCAAGCAGGGCCGATTGCCGGTCAGCCAGGAAGCGTTCTCCGACCTGGCGTTCTACGTGATGCTCGGCGTGATCGTCGGCGGCCGAATTGGCTACATGCTGTTCTACACCTCGCTGTCGTGGATGGTGGATGATCCGCTCGCGATCTTCCGCGTGTGGGAAGGCGGCATGTCGTTCCATGGCGGCTTGCTCGGTGTGCTGTTCGCCGGCTGGCTGTGGTCGCGGAAAAACACTATCCATTTCTTCGACGCAGTCGATTTCGTCGCGCCGCTGGTGCCGATCGGACTCGGGCTCGGCCGCCTCGGCAATTTCATCGGCGGCGAATTGTGGGGACGGCGCACCGATCTGCCGTGGGGCGTGATCTTTCCGCGATCGCTCGAAGACATCAGCACTTCGCGCGACGAGTTGTACAAGCTGTATCTCGCCGGACAACTCAATCACGAAGCGCGGCATCCGTCGCAGCTTTACGAATTCGCGCTCGAAGGCATCGTGATGTTCACGGTGCTGTGGCTGTTTTCGCGCAAGCCTCGGCCGCGCTATGCGGTGTCAGGATTGTTCGCGCTGCTGTACGGATGTTTCCGTTTCGCCATCGAATTCGTGCGTGAGCCCGACGCGCAGCTCGGCTACATCGCGTTCGGCTGGCTGACGATGGGGCAGATTCTTTCGATTCCGCTCATCGTCGTCGGTATCGTTCTGCTGTGGGTGTCGCGGCGGTCGGCGGTGTTGCAGAAGCGGCCCATGGCGGCAACGGCCGAATAGAACTGGTGGTTTTGGGAAGCCGCGCGGTTTGCCCGCGCGGCTTTGGTCGTGCGTGTAGCCTCTTGCTCAGAACTTGATCGTGAAGTTGGCGTGGTAGTAGCGGCCAATGGTGTCGTAGGTGCTCACGTCCGTATTCGCATTGAGTACGTTGTTGAGGAACAGCAGAGGCGGCTGTTTGTCGAAGGCATTGTCGACGCCGACCGACACGAACATGTTGATGGGTTCGATGGTGTAGCCCACCGACAGGTCGTGGTACGTCATAGCGCCGTAGTGCAGAACGGCGTGGTTCAAATGCGCATAGTCGTTGCAGCCCGAGGCATTGTCGCCTTTGGCGGCGGACGGCCCGAGACACGGATTGGCGTAGCCGACGGTCAGCGGTGAGAAGTAGCGCGCCGTCCAGTTTGCGACGAAGGGACCCATGTTCCAGTCGGCCGTGCCCTTCAGGCGCACGCGTGAAAAATTGCCGAAGGTCTTGTCGAAATGTCCGGCCAGGTGCTGCGTGAATCCGCCCTGGTCGATGTTCCACTTCTCGATATAGGTTCCGTCGAGACCAAAACGGAAGCGGCCGTACGCCGTTTCCGGCATGCGGTAGTGGACGCCGACATCGAGGCCCTCGTCGACGAGATTGCCGGAATTGAACGGCGCTTCGACGATGTATTTGATCGAACCGTCCGGGTTGCGGAAGATGTCGGAGCAGATCGCGCCGCCAGTGTTGAAGCATTGGGTCAGGATCGTTTGCGCGATGCCGGCTCCAGAGACGATCAGGTTGTCGAGCAGGATGCGATAGTAGTCTGCGTTGATCGACAGACCCGGCAGCCAGCGCGGATCGTAGACGAAACCATACGAAAACGACTTGCCATTTTCCGGCGTGAGAATCGATTTCGTACCGAGATGCTCGTTGGCGAATTGCGAACCCATGATGTAGCCGTTGCGCTGCGAATTGGATTCGGGCGGCACTTTGAAACCCTGGCATGCCGGATTGCTGGCCGCACCCGGATTGCCGGCGCAGGGATCGGTGGCGGTCGGCGCGTCGGCTCCGGGGCCGTTGAACAGATCGGTCGGCGATGGCGCGCGGAATACTTTGGAGACTGTGCCGCGCAGAAGCAGGTCTTCGATCGGTCGATACTCGAGAGCGACTTTCCAGTTGTTGGTGCTGCCGAAGTTGCTGTATTTCGAGTAGCGGTCGCCGAGGCTCAGATTGAGCGAGTGGGCGAACGGTACGTCCTTGAGGATCGGCACCAGCAATTCGGCGTAAGCTTCCTTGACGTTGTAGCCGCCCTGCGCCGGTGACGAGCAGATCGAGCCGGGTCCATCACAATTAAGTGAGATCACGCCACCGCTGTTGTTGAACGTGGTGTCGATCAGCGGATCGACCTGAGCGTTGAGATATTCCTTGCGATAGTCGCCGCCGATCGCCACAGAGACGTCGCCGGCGGGCAGAGTGAAAAGGTTGCCGGTTGCTTGGGCGGCGACCGATTTCATCTGGTACATCGCGTTCGAAAACGGCGAGATTTCCGCGCCTTTTAGAATTGCCTGTGTGGCGGGATCGTCGAGATTGAAGATGTTGATCGGGGTGCAGCTTCCCGCGCCCGGTGCGGTGGTGCATCCGAAGTCATCGGCGATGTTTGCAATATTGATGTAACCCGATTGCTGCTCCTCGCGCGTCAGCTTGCCGTAACCGAAATTCGCGTCCCAGGTCCAGCTTGAATCGCCGAACGAGCCTTTGAGCCCTGCATTCAGTGTTTCGGTCGTCGTTGCAAACTTTGCGGACCGGTTGCCGAGTGGCGTCAGACGAGATTGCAAATTGTCGGAATCTCCGACCTGACCGAATTCAACGCCGAACGGGTTGTAGTACTGGTTCGCCGGGATGGCCAGATTGTCCTGTTCCAGGTCGAACGGCAAAGGTGCAAGTTGCGTGTGAGTGACGGTCTTGTGATAGAGCGCTTCGGCATACGCCTGCACACTGTCGCTCAGCTTGTAGTTGCCGAGTGCGAAGAAACCGGTCCGCTCATTCGGCACCAGATCGTAGTTACCTACCGCCTGGAAATTGAAACCATCCTTGGTTGCGTCATAGCATCGATAGTCGGATGGCTTGCTTCCTCCGCTGACTCCCGATTTGAGCGTCACTTGGACCGTTCCGGAACCCGGGCCGGTTTCACTGCACCCGAGCGAACGTGCGACGGGTGACGTGCTCGGCAAAAAGAACGAACCGGACGGCGTGCGGCTCGAACCGGCGTGAGGATTGACGCCGTTGGGCAGGTTGTACTGCGCGCTTTTGGAAAAATCGCGGTTCGCCGCGGAGATGGCGTCCTGCTTGTCGTACTGGAAGCCGAACAGGATGCTGCCGTGCTCGGTCGACTGACCGAAAATCGCGTGGACTGCCTTGCGCTCGCCGTCGTCGTGATCGCTGATGCCGTAATCGGCGCCGAATTCCGCACCCTGATAATTCGATCGGGTGATGATGTTCACCACACCCGCGATGGCGTCGGAGCCGTAGATCGCCGAGGCGCCATCGTTCAGAACCTCGACGCGTTCGACAGCGTCGATCGGGATCATGTTCAGGTCTTGCAGCTGTGTCGGTATGCGATGACCGTTGATCAGCAGCAGCGTGCGGTTCGAGCCGAGACCGCGCAGCGACACGCCGGCTGTGCCGACGCCACTGTTGTTGACCTGAGGCGTCATCGCTGCGCCAGCGATCGAAGGCAGCTGCTGGATCAGGTCGCCCAGCGTTGTCTTGCCGGATTGCTGGATGGTCGAGCGATCGATCGTGATGACCGGATTCGCCGTCTCGATGTCGACACGGCGAATGTTCGAACCGGTGACGACGATCGTTTCCAGCGATGAATTTTGTTGCGCGTCGCCGGCGGTACTTTGTGCCGTCGCCGCGGCCGAAATGCACATCGAAACGGTGCCCAGCGACAATGCCAAGCGGACCGCCGACGAAAGTGGGTTTGCGTCGAGTCTCATTACACTCTCCAACGTCAGGTTTTGTGAGGATCGGGGATTTTTCGGATTCGCTGCCGCCCCTCGATGCGTTCAGAAACGCACGACTAATTTTCGGCAGCAACGCGGCAGTCTATTGACTCGGGCGACGGGTTATCGCTCAAAAATTACGAATGTATCGACGAAAAATTCCGAAATTTTCGATTTGCGAACATTCGCGCGATCGTGGGTATTCGCTGATAGTTCAGGCGGGATATTGGGGAACCAGATCAGCGATCAGACGGCGCAGCTTGTCGCGGTCACTCAGTGCGAATTCCAGATCGCGGAGAACTTCGTCTGGAACGTTTCGATAGTGCCGATCGATTTTGTCGAGCGTCTCGCGGTGCACGCCCCAGCGATGACTGGCCTCCGCGACGGACGTGCCCGATCGCAGGCTGCGCAGCGCTTTGATCGTTTCGAGCGAGATCGTACGGGCCATATAAAGTCACACCCTGGTGCTGATGACCCGGCACGCGAGCGAAACGGAATGTCCTTCGATGCGGGTGAACGCACGATTCAGGCAGGCACCGGAACGAAACCCGGTTGCAGCGGCGATGACGTCGATCGTCTCGCGCGACGTCGCGAGAAGCCTTTTGGCTGCCGCAAGCCTTGTGCGCAGCAGGTATTGGTGGGGAGAAATGTTGTACCTCTCCGTAAAAGCATGGATGAACCGGAAGCGCGACAACCGGGCTGCGGCTGCAAGTACGTTGGAGTCGATGTCGCGGAAGTACTCGCGGTCGATCATCGAACGCGCTGCTTCGAGATTCGATGGGCCCGTCGCAACGGCCAAGGCGCTGTCTGCTGCGCGCTGGGGATGTGCACACATCGACGGGATATACCGCTGTAACGAGGCGTTCTTCGGGAGCCTCGGCTTTTTGGAAGCGAGCGTTTCGACGATCGATTGTGGAACAGAGAATCCATCGGCTTTGCAGCGCGCAATGAGTGGTTCCCAGTTGCGGGCCTCGTCGGCCTCGCTGTCGATTAGTGTCGATGAAACGTTTGGAATAGGTGCCCATCGGTAAATCGAGCTGAGCGGAATAGCGAGGGCAGATGCGATATCGCGCGCAGGCATGCGAGCGCGAAGATGTCCGACCAGTTCAATCAGTGAAGCCGGATAACTGTGGCGAACTCTCATGCGCCGGCGCGGCTTGTACGCGGACGTCAGCTGATCGTCGAAATCTGGCGCGCAATCGGTATCGAGATTCACAACATTCTTCTCATTGCTTGAGTGGCTTCGCGAAATTTCTCAATGCGGTTCGCAGTTGGGTCGCGGACTGGCCGGTATGTTTTTTCATCGCCCGCGTGAAGGAAGACGGACTGGAGAAACCGCTGGATTGCGCAATCTCGCCGACAGCAAGATCGCTCTCACCCAAGAGGGAGCGTGCATTCGCGAGACGGTGACGGTTCACCGCCGCGTAGGGCGTTTCGCCAAAGACCAGGCGGTAAAGCGTTATGAAATGTCCGATGGAATAATTTGCAGCGAGCGCAAGTTTGGAAATGTCCAGATCGTCGATCGCGCAGGCTTCGATCAGACTTTTGGCGCGGTGCAGACGCGTGAATACCGCACGTCGGCGCGCAACGGTAGAGCCCGGGCAGCGGGCGATGTATTCGATCAGGTCGGTTTGCAGCGCACAGACGTGTGTGAACAAGGCGCGGATTCGCTGACCGCTGGCATCAACAGAGTTTTCTCCGCGACACCGGCGCGCGAGTCGCAGAAAGTCGGCACACGCCCGCGTACTTCTTCGGTATGTCGCGGGCACGGGAACAGACATCGGCCGCTTGCCGGTCGCGAAACGTCGACCGTTGATGTTCCATGCCTGTGCCGAGCCGGCGATCACCAGGCATGCGCCTCGACTGGCCACGGTCAGTTCGTGAGGCGAGTGTGTATCGCTGATATGGATGTCGGCACGCCGCAGAATCTTACCGTCGCTTCCGATCGAAACGGTACTCTCGCCGGCGATGCAGCAGTAGATGGCTGCAAATCCCGGCGAGAGTGCGGAGGTCGACTTTTCCTCGCAGATAGCGAAGACCAGCCCGCCCCTGGCGCGCAGGGCTTCGTGGTCAGCCAGTGGACAGCGGCTTCCCGCTGCCACGCGGATGGACGTCAAAGCCAACGGATTCGTTCCGTAAGGTCGGGTCGTAGCGTCGAGGAGCGAACGCACCGCGCTCGTCGGCTACTCAGTTGGCGCGCGCCAGTCTCGACTTGGCGACGCGCTTGAACGGAAACGTCGATACCGTGCGATCGACGAGTTCGAACTTGAACGGAATCACGACGAACGTGTCCGTCGCACTTCCGTTTTCGATCGTCGGATAGAACGTTGCCGCGCGCACGCTGGCGAGGACGAGCTTCTCTGCTTTCGTCAGCGTTTGCGGTTCCGCGCTACCGATAGACGCATCGATCACGTGTCCATCAGCGCCGACATGCGCTTGAACTTCGATCGTGCCTTGAACGCCGGCGCGGACCAGGTCGTTGGAATAGTCCGGCAGGTCGATATGGCGAATGCGGACGATGTCGGAGGGTTGAACCACATGCGTCGCGGACTGATCGGCATTGGTGACATACGTGAGCGTCGGATCGGCTAAAGCCGCGTTTTGCGCCGACAGCGCGACGATCAGAGCGAGCGCGCCGGTGAGATGACGCGCTTTAAAGCGAATTGCGTTGAACATTGCGAATGTATCCGTTGAAAGATTGGGCTGCGCAATGTACACAGCCGAGTTATTTCGAAACGGACACGTTCCGGACGAGAACGAGATAGCTAAAACGACACGTCGTTGCTCACGTTTTCACAGCCATTTCAGTCTGGACGAAAATGGCGCGTGCTTTTGCGGGGGATTTCAGACGGCCATCGGCGCGCGCAATGCGGGATCGAAGACGTAGTTTTTCAACCGGAAATCGTCGGGTTCCACTTTTCCGATCCACTCCGGCTGGAAATCGTTTCCGTCGAACGCAGGCACGCGCTCGTCAATTTCGAGTTGCGGTAGCGGATGCGGAGCGCGGCTCAGTTGCTCTTCGACCTGTTCCAGATGATTGACGTAGATGTGCGCATCGGCGAGAAAGTGCGTGAACTGCCCCGGCCGATATCCGGTGAGTCGCGCCACGAGTGAGAGGAAAAGTGCGCACGATGCGATGTTGAAAGGAACACCGAGAAACAGGTCGCACGAACGCTGATACATGCACAGATGCAACTCGCCACGTTCCGCGTTGACGAGGAACTGGTAGCTGATGTGGCAGGGCGGTAACGCCATTTCATCCAGTTCGTCGGGTTTCCACGCGGAGATGATGATGCGGCGGTCGTGCGGACGTTCGCGGATGGTTCTCAGTGCCTGCATGAGCTGATCGACCTGTTGGCCGTTCGCCCCGCGCCAGCGGCGCCACTGCACGCCGTAAATGCGCCCGAGGTCGTCCTCGCCTTTGCGATGCGGATTGTTCAACCACTGCGGATTTTCGTTCGCGTTCTGATCCCAGATGCGGCTTCCGAGCGCGCGGAAATCGGCAGCGTTGTCGTAGCCGCGAAGGAATCCCACCAGTTCCGCCGCGACCGATTTGAACGCGAGTTTCTTGGTGGTTACCGCGGGGAACCCATCGGCGAGATTAAACTTGAGCATCGCGCCAGGCATTGAAATCGCATCGATACCCGTGCGATTGGACTGGCGTGTGCCGTTCTTGAGCACCTCTTCGAGAAGATCCAGATATTGCCGCATGCGCGTTCTCCGACGTGCTGCAATTGTACCGCGCTATCGGATTTTGCAATCCTCGACGCACCGGAAATACGCCACCGCTTTCGGATAATCGATCGTCATCTCGAAATGCCGGAACGCGTCGCCGCCGATGGCGCCTTCGACGCGTTTGTCGGTCATGGCGGACATGAAATCGTGGAAATTCGCATCGCCGCGACGGGTGAACCAGACTGGCCCGACGTGCGCGCCGGCGAGTTCGACATCCGGTACTTCGATCATGTCCGCGTTCGTGCGTGTTTCGGCTTTTTCGATCACGCGCCATTCTGGATGCGCGGTGTGCCATTGCTTGAAGATCGTGTCGACGATGAAGCTCGTCGCGCGCTGCGGTGGGAGATCATCGCCGATCGCGGCTTTTGCCGATGCGGTCAGATCGGTCGTTGCGCCGGTGTCGAGCAGCATCTCGATCGATTGGGCGTCCACGCTGATTGGCACGCGGATCATTTGGAAGAGCCGCTTGCCGGCCTTGTCGGTCTTGAAGCCGAGCGCGATCTTGCGCGAATCGGCGTGTGGACGAAACGCGGAATCTTCGACGCGGAATGTTGCTGCGGGATAATTCCAGGTCCAGATGCGTCCGGCCAGCCAGCGGCTGCTGAGGAAACCTCCTCTTCGCCAGGGCTCGTTTGAGTTCGGCGGGCAGTCGTGCACGAGAAGTCGATTTTCGCCGAGTGTGCGCGTCGGAATCGCGGCGCTCGCGTTGAACGCGGGCATTGGCGTAGTGGCCAGATTCTTTCCGAGTTCCTGTTCGATGTCGGGATCGTGTATCGGCGTGAGCGGCAGGTGCAGCCGTTCGGCGTCGGAGCGGCAAAGCATATCGTCGCCGCCGCCGGAATCGAGATAGAACGTCAGCGATTCTCCGCTCGCGAGACGCGGATGCAGGAACACGCGAGCGGCCTCGAACGTGGAGGGAAGCGTGATGCTGTCCGCGGCGTGGGCCAGTATCGGAAGAAGCAGCATGACAGGAAGTACGCGCATACCCACTCCGTTCGGAGACGACACAGCGTAGAATCTTCGTTGGCCATCATGCAACTCAGAAGATGTCTGCCGCATCGCCTATCGTCAGTCTCATTGCCGCGCTCGATCGCACGTTCGCCATCGGCCGTCGCGGCGCGATGCCGTGGCATATGCCAGACGATTTGAAGCGTTTCAAGCAGCTCACGCTGGGCAAACCCGTGCTGATGGGCAGCAAGACGGCACATGCGATCGGACGTGCGTTGCCGGGACGGCGCAATCTCGTGCTCACGCGCGCGGATGCTGCGCCGTTCGCGGAACAGGAAGTCGTGCATTCGTTCGATGAGGCGATCGCGATTGCGGACGGCGATGAGCTATGCGTGATCGGCGGCGGCGAGGTCTATACGTTGGCGATGCCGCGCGCGACGCGTTTGCATCTGACGTGGATCGACACAGAAACCGCTGACGCCGATGCGTTTTTCCCGAACTTCACTGCCATCGACTGGCGCGAAACGTTTCGCGAAATCCATCCGGCCGATACGAAGCATGCGTTCGGCTATACGTTCATCGACTACCAACGTCGCGAATAAAAACGGCGCGGGATCGCCGCGCCGTTCGGGTTGCGTGTCGAAGTGTTTCAGGGGGCGATACCGGGCGCGTCCTCGTAATCGGAAGCGACCGTTTCGTCGCCGCCGTGACTCATCTTCGCCGACTTCGCGATCACCGTGATGATCGCGGCGATCACGAGATTGATCGCGAGCGCGATCAGGCCGATGTACAGATTGCCGATGCCGGGAATCATGAAAACCGGCTTCACGCCCATGCTCCACGACATCGCGGTGCCGGCGATCATGCCAGCGGCCCAGCCGACGAGAAGTCCGGTCGAGTGGAACCAGCGTGTATACAAACCGAACACGACGGCGGGCAGGATCTGCAGGATCCAGATGCCGCCGAGAAGCTGCAGGTTGATGGCGAAGTCGAGCGGCAGGAACACCACGAAAACCAGCGCGCCGAATTTGACGACGAGCGAGGTTATCTTCGCGACACTGGATTCCTGTTGCGGTGTCATGTTGCGGTTGACGTACGGGCGCCAGATATTCCGCGTGACGATGTTGGCCGCGCCGATCGACATGATCGCCGCCGGAACCAGCGCGCCGAGCGCGATGGCCGCGCAGCAGAAACCGGCGAACCATTCGGGGAACTGATCGATGATGAGCGTCGGAACTACGGCGGTTCCTTTGGCGTTGGTGTTCGCGGCGATCGCCATGTAGCCGAGCATCGCGATCAGGCCGAGTGCGATGGTGTACGTCGGCAGCAGCATCGCGTTGCGGCGGATCACATTCGGGCTTGATGCGGCGAGTGTGCCGGTCGCCGAATGTGGATACAGGAACAGCGCGAACGCGGAACCGAGTGCGAGCGAAGCGAATGCCGTGACCTGGCCGGGTTCGAGCAGGATGCCCATCGCGGCAGCGGGTTTGCCGCCGGCTGCTGCGGCGGCTTTCGCATCGGCGAAATGCTTGGCGGCCGCGTCGAATACCGCGCCGTATCCACCCAGATGCGCCGGGATGATGATGATGGCGGCGATCACGAAGATGTAGATCATGATGTCTTTGACGAATGCGATCATCGCCGGCGCGCGCAAGCCGCTCGTGTAGGTGTACAGCGCGAGAATGATGAATGCGATGACCAGCGCGATCTCGCCGCCGGTGTGTGGATCGATATCGCCGAATCCCATCGCGGCAAACACGACCTGCATGCCGACGAGCTGCAGCGCGATATAGGGCATCGTCGCGAGCACGCCGGTGAAGGCGATGGCGAGCGCGAGCCAGTGGCTGCCGTAGCGGGCTTCGACGAAATCCGATGTCGTCACGTAGTTGTGCTTGTGGCACACGTTCCACAATCGCGGCATGACCAGGAACACCAGCGGATACATGATGATCGTGTACGGCAGCGCGAAGAATCCGTACGCGCCGATGGCGAACACCAGCGCGGGCACCGCGACGACGGTGTAGGCCGTATAGACATCGCCGCCGATCAGGAACCAGGTGATGACGGTGCCGAAGCGGCGTCCGCCCAAACCCCATTCGTGCAGTTGCGACAGGTCGGCCTTCTTCCAGCGCGAGGCGACGAATCCGAGCACCGTCACCAGAAGGAAGAAAAACGCGAAGATGATCCACGCCGTGGTATGGACCACGGGTTGCGCCGGCGTATTCATGCCTTTCTCCCGGCTGACGTTTTCTTTTCGCCCTGATAGACGATCCAGATCAGGATGGATGTGACGAACACCCAGATGAACTGGTACCAGTAGAAGAACGGGAATCCCCACAGTTGCGGTTCGGCCTTGTTGTAGAAAGGCAGCCACAACAAGCCGATGAACGGCAGAAGCAAAATGAGTCTGCGCATGAAGTCCTCCCAGTTCCGTTGGTGAAGCGTCGGTTGCCGGGCGCGGTGCGTCAAGACGCAACCGCACATCGGGCCGTTAGCCTTTAGTCGTACGGATCACAGCCAGCGGAAGCGGCGCAGGACCAGATACAGGCAAACGCAGGCGAGGAGCGTGCAGATGCCGAGGATGGGATAGGCATACGGCGTGTCGAGTTCGGGCATGTCCTTGAAGTTCATGCCGTACCAGCTGGCGATCATCATCGGCAGCGTGAGCAGGATGCCCCAGCCGGCGATTTTCTTGAACACGTCGTTCTGCGCGATGCCGACCAGCGCGAGGTTCACGTCCATCGCAGAGGTGAGCATCTCGCGGATCATCGCGCCGATGTCGTTGATGCGCGCGGCGTGATCGCCGACGTCGCGGAAATACGTGCGCACTTCGTCGCGGATCAGGTTCGGATACAGGCGTACGAGCTGGCTCATGATGTCCTGCACCGGGCTGACCACGAGCTGCATTTTCATCAGTTCTTTTTTCAGTTCGTACAGACGCACGATGGTGCGCTGCTGGAATTCACCCTGCAGCACCTGGTGTTCCAGATCGTTCAGGCGCTTCTGGAAGTTCTCCATGATCGGGAAATAATTGTCGACGACGAAATCGAGCACCGCGTACAGCGCGTAGCTCGGTCCGTACGCGAGCAATTCCGGCGTCGATTCGCACACGCGCCGCGCGGGCGCATACGAAAGCGATGCGCCATGACGAATCGTGACCAGATAATTCTTGCCGAGGAACATGTGTGTTTCGCCGAACGCGATGCGATGCTCGGAGAACTGCGCCGTGTGCACGACGATGAACAGCGAATCGCCGTAGACCTCGATCTTGGTGCGCTGGTGCGCGACATGCGCGTCTTCGATCGCCAGTTCGTGCAGGTTGAAAATTTCCGACAGGCGATCGAGCAAGCGGTTCGTCGGGCTCATGCAAGCCGACCCAAACAAACGTGCTGCGGCTCGTTGAGCACATCCTTGATTTCGTCGAGCGTGACCGCGCGCGTCTTGTTCGGCGCGTAGGCCGTGCAATTGACGAGCATGTTTTGCGGCGTTTTCTGATCCATGAGTGTCGCCCGGTGTTCCGCTGGAGCGGATCATGCCAGCAAAGTCTGGCACGGCGAAACGCCGCGTTTATGACAAGCGACTGAATCGTGACGGCGAACGCGAGCGCGTCCACACCGCAATCGCGAACGCGAGATGGATCGGCAGCAGCAGGGCGATCCAGAAACGGTTGTCCTGGATGAACCACGGAAACACTTTTGCGAACCAGGCGAAGCCGGCCAACAGTGCGATGACGAGTGTCACGTTGCGCGCGAACGGCGAGGGCGACCAGCGCCGGCGGAATGCGCCGATCCAGACCGGGATCAGCAGCAGGCACAGCGGATCGAACAGGAACAGGTTTTCGTTGCGCCACGCCGATGTGTGGTCGGTGAGAAACCACAGTCCGAGCAGCACGAGTCCGCCGAGGCCGAGCACGAGATCGATGACGATGGCCAGCGTCGCGAACGTCACTCGCGCGAGCGCATGCGCACGTGCGCGGGCGAGCGCGATCACGAGCAGCGCGACGACGATGCCCACGCCAAGCGCACTCCAGAGCCAGTTCGGCGGCGCTTCGCTCGGTTCGGGAATGTGCGATTCGTTGAGACGCGTCTCGCGTGCGACGAGTGGATGTCGAACGCCCGTCGTCGGATCGACGACGGACACGTCGCGCATATGCCGCATGAATTCGGTCGGCAGGAAACTTTCTTCCCAATACGTGAGGCGTCGGTCGGCATACGGACCCAGGCCCGCGTCGATGCCGATCATGATCAGCGGATCGGGGCGCATCAGCCGCAGCGTGTCCATGCGATAGGTGAAGCCGCGCGAGGGTGAAATCGTCTGCTGACGGATGGCGCCATCGACGGCCGCGTCGAGCGCATCGCGCGTTTTCGTCGAACAGTTCGCGTCGAAATAGTTGTAGCGGTATTGCGCGTTTTCGGGGCGCGACGTTCCAGTCGAGGAATGCGGCCAGCTTGGTTTTCTGCGCGGGCGTCAGCGCGAGTTCCTGCTGCACGATCCAGCGGCCTTCTTCGCACATAGACCGGCAGTTCCTCGTCCGCGTCGCCGACGGCCATGCGATAGGTCATGCGGCCGCGCGCGAAGTTGAGGAAAAAATCTTCCTGATCGAAATCGAAGATGCCGTAGTTGTACAGCAGCGACGTGCTTCGTCGTGCGGTCGCTGACCAGGATCGCGTTGTGGCCGAAGCGTTCCCATACTTCCGTGCCGGGACCGAACGTGATCAGCGAGACATCGAGATCGCTGCCGGGCGGCGGTGATTCGGAATCTTGCGCAAACGCAGCGCCGCCGATGGAGAACGTCAGCAGGGCAAACAGAATCAGCGCGAGGCGACAGGGCGCCGTCACGCATCGTGGACGTGCACGGCGAACTGCAGCACGCGTCGCGCGTCGGCCTTGGTGACGCGGAACGTGAATCCGCCGAGCACGATTTCTTCGCCCGGTTCCGGCAGATGGCCGAATTCGGAG
This sequence comes from uncultured Gammaproteobacteria bacterium, assembly GCA_963814225.1. Taxonomy (GTDB): domain Bacteria; phylum Pseudomonadota; class Gammaproteobacteria; order Xanthomonadales; family Rhodanobacteraceae; genus Rudaea. Next base: position 198,211 of record CAWFCC010000016.1, read on the forward strand.
GTGACCATGCCGCCGATCGTGTCGAAATCCTCGTCGGAGAATTCGCTGCCGAGGCGTTCGTTGAAATCGGCGATCGGCGTCAGCGCGTTGACGAGGAAGCCGCCGTCGGGCTGCGTCTGGATCAGTTTCTTGCGCGCCGGATCGTCTTCGTCGTGCTCGTCGTCGATCTCGCCGACGATTTCCTCGAGCACGTCTTCGATCGTGATCAGGCCCGACACGCCGCCGTATTCGTCGACGACGATCGCCATGTGGTTGCGCGACAGGCGGAATTCCTTGAGCAGGATGTCGAGCCGCTTGGATTCCGGGATCAGCACCGGCGAGCGCAGCAGCGAGCGGATGCCGCACGGCGCGTCGCCGTCGACGAAACACTTGAGCAGATCTTTGGCGAGCAGGATGCCGACGATCTGATCGGATTCCTCGCCGTACACCGGAAAGCGCGAATGGCCCGATTCGATCACCTGCGCCAGGATTTCCGTCGAGCTGGCGCGTCGACGCGCAGACAGACCATCTGCGCCGCGCGGAACCATCACATCGGCGACGGTGAGATCGGAGACCTCGATGGCGCCCTCGACCATCGACAGCGTGTCGTTGGACAGCAGGCCGTTGGCCTGCGCGCCGCGCAGTTCTTCGAGGAGTTCTTCGATGTTCCGGGGTTCGCCGGAAACCAGCTGGCCGATGCGTTCAAGCCAGGATTTTGAGGGTGGGGACTAGGGTGGTCCTCGTTCATTTCGGTGAAGCTGAAGCCCGCGTTGGGCGAGCAGCCAATTATAGCGTACTTTGTGTTTCGGAATTAAAAAACGCATGCGGAATCAAGTATTTATGTCGCGAATCTGCGTACGGATCGGCGATGCCGAAAGTCGCCAGGATGCGCCGTTCCTGATCTTCCATGCGCGTCGCCTCGGCTTCGTTCTGATGGTCGAAACCGAGCAGATGCAAGCACGCCGTGGACCGTCAGGTGGGCGTAATGATCGCGCAGCCGTTTGCCCTGTTCCTTGGCTTCGCTTGTCGACGACGGCGGGCAGATGACGATGTCGCCGAGCGTCGCCGGTTTTTTCGCCGCGCAGCGGCTCGTACGGAAAACTCAGTACGTTCGTCGCGTAATCCTTGCCGGTGAACGTCTTGTTGATCTGGCGCGCCTGCTCCGGATCGAACAACTGGATGTTCACTTGCCGCCGCTTCGAGCGCTGGCCCTGCAGCGCGGCGCGCACCCATTTTTCGAACATGCGCTGCGTCCGGCACGCCGGCGCTGCCCGACATGACTTTCGACGTGAACCTTCGGACCGCCGTGGAAGGTCTGCCCGGCACTCACGGCTTCGCGCGATTCGCTGCGGCGCTGGCTTCGGCGTGCTCTCGTAGGCGCGCACGATGCGCTGCACGAGCGGATGGCGCACGACGTCGCGCGCGGTGAAAAACGTGAAGCTGATGCCCTCGACGTCTTTGCAGCACGTCGATCGCCGTCGCGCAGGCCGGATTTGACGTGCCGCGGCAGATCGGTCTGCGTCAGGTCGCCGGTGACGACCGCGACCGAGCCGAAGCCGATGCGCGTCAGGAACATCTTCATCTGCTCGACCGTCGTGTTCTGCGCTTCGTCGAGGATCACGAACGAATCGTTGAGCGTGCGTCCGCGCATGTAGGCGAGCGGCGCGATCTCGATCACGTTGCGCTCGATCAGCCGCGTGACTTTGTCGATGCCCATCATCTCGTACAGCGCGTCGTAGAGCGGGCGCAGGTACGGATCGACTTTCTGGGTCAGATCGCCCGGCAGAAAGCCGAGTTTTTCGCCGGCCTCGACCGCCGGGCGCACGAGGATCACGCGCTGCACGCGATTTTCGTTCAGCGCCTCGACCGCCATCGCGACGGCGAGATAGGTTTTGCCCGTGCCCGCCGGACCGATGCCGAAATTGATGTCGTGCCGCGCGATCGCGTGCAGATATTTCGCCTGATTCGGACCGCGCCCGCGGATCGTGCCGCGTTTCACTTTGACCGCGACTTCCTGCGCGCCGTCGGCCGCGTTCGCTTCGAGCGCATCGATGCCCGATTCGGAAAGGCGCAGCGAAATCTGCGCGCCGGTCAGCGTTTCGTTTTGCGTGGCGTCGTAAAGATCGTGGATGCACGCGATCGGCGAGTTTCACCGAATCCTCGTCGCCGCTGACGCGATAGACGTTGCCGCGATTGGCGATCTCGACGCCGAGGCGCAATTCGATCTGGCGCAGATGCTCATCGAACGGCCCGTTGAGATTGGCGAGGCGTTCCGTGTCGTCGGGTTCGAGGACGAAGTTGTGCTGGGTCAATGTGGTCATGCGGAAGAAATGGCGTTGATGCGGCGCCGAATCAAGCCGCGAGCGGCGCGCGGACGCGTCCGCGCAGCGAGTTCGCCATCGCCTGGGTGATCTCGACGTCGATGAACTGGCCGATCATGCGCGCATCGCCGGGGAAATTCACGTAGCGCATGTTTTCGGTGCGGCCGCTCAGTTCGTTCGGATTCTTGCGGCTCGGTTTTTCGACGAGCACGTTCTGCACCGTGCCGACCATCGCTTCGTTGATGCGTCGCGCGTTCGTCGTTGATCGCGTTCTGCAGCCGCGCGAGGCGCGCGTGTTTGGTCGTCGTCGCTCGTGTCGTCGGGCAGGTTCGCCGCCGGCGTGCCGGGGCGCTTGGAAAAAATGAAGCTGAAACTCTGATCGAAGCCGATGTCGTCGATCAGCTTCATGGTCTGCTCGAAATCGAGCATCGGTCTCGCCGGGAAAGCCGACGATGAAATCGGACGAGATCGAGATGTCCGGCCGCACTTTGCGCAGCTTGCGGATTTTCTGCTTGAACTCGAGCGCGGTGTAGCCGCGCTTCATCGCGGCGAGGATGCGGTCGGAACCTGCCTGCACCGGCAGATGCAGATAATTGGCGAGCTTCGGCACGTTCGCGTAGGCCTCGATCAGCGAATCGGAAAATTCCAGCGGATGCGAGGTGGTGAAGCGGATGCGGCCGATCGCCGTCGATGCTCGCGATGGCATGGATCAGCACGGCCAGATCGGCGATCGATGCCGTCGTGCATCGCGCCGCGATACGCGTTGACGTTCTGGCCGAGCAGATTGATTTCGCGCACGCCCTGATCGGCGAGCGAGGCGATTTCGGCGATCACGTCGTCGAACGGCCGGCTGATTTCCTCGCCGCGCGTGTACGGCACGACGCAGTACGAACAATATTTCGAACAGCCTTCCATGATCGACACGAACGCGGTCGGACCTTCTTTGCGCGGCTCGGGCAGATGATCGAACTTCTCGATTTCCGGAAACGAAATGTCGACCTGCGGTTTGCTGGTCGCGCGCCGCGCTTCGATCATCTGCGGCAGGCGATGCAACGTCTGCGGGCCGAACACCAGATCGACGATACGGCGCGCGTTTGACGATCGCGTCGCCTTCCTGACTCGCCACGCAGCCGCCGACACCGATCACGACATTCGGATTGGCCGCTTTGAGTTCGCGCCAGCGGCCGAGTTGCGAGAACACTTTTTCCTGCGCCTTCTCGCGGATCGAGCAGGTGTTGATCAGGATGACGTCGGCTTCGGCCTCGTTCTGCGGTCAGCTTCCAGCCCATGCGACGCCGCGAGCACGTCGACCATCTTGGCCGAGTCGTACTCGTTCATCTGACAACCGTGGGTTTTGATGAAAAGCTTGCCGGACATCGTGTGGACCGATGCAGAAGGAGACGGTGGGGAACTTCCATTTTACGGCTATGTCGTAGTCCGGGCTAGGTTTTTCGGCGTTTTCGCCTCGCCGGCGCGAATTGGCCCGTCCGGCGGCCGAAATGCGACGCTTAACGCCCATGCACTTGGCAAATTGTTTTTCCTGTCAGAAACTTGGATCGTCCATCTGTCCTGTCCTATGAAGTCACGGCTCGCCACATTGCGTTTCTTGCGCATGCTGCTGCCTCTCGCGCTGTTGTGGGCGGCGGGCGCGCACGCGGGTGGCGTTTTCAAATGCACCGGGCCGAACGGGCAGATCGCGTTCACGAATACGCCGGGCACGTTCAACGCATTGCGAACAGGTGACGTCGTACGCCGGACGAGAAACCGGTCGCGGCGGCGAGCGTTCGCAGAATGCGCAGGCGCATACCGACTACCGCGCCGCGCCGGGCGATACGTCTATCAGTTCCACGAATACGGCGGCGTGCGGGCAACACGTCCGACAATCCTTCTGCAAATGAAGTCCGCCGTGGCGCCGTGTACAAAGTGGCGAAGTCCAACGGCATCACCGAATACACCAACGTGCGTCCGGATCGCGGCGCGTACCAGGTGCTGTTCACCTACATGGCGACGTGCTTTGCGTGCAACGTGCATTCGAAGGTGGACTTCACGCATATCCCGCTCAACGTCAATGCGTTCAACGATCAGATCGCCGCGGCGGCGAGCGAATTCGGCGTCGATCCAGCGCTGGTGCGCGCGGTGATCCATGCCGAATCGGCGTTCAATCCGAACGCGGTTTCGCTCAAAGGCGCGCAGGGTCTGATGCAGTTGATGCCGGGCACCGCGTCGGACCTGGCCGTCAACAATCCGTTCGACGCGAAGCAGAACATCCGCGGCGGCACGCAATATCTCGGCCATGCTGCTCAAGCAGTTCAATGGCGACGAGAAGCTCGCGGCTGCCGCGTACAACGCCGGTGCGCAGAATGTGCAGAAGTATAAGGGTGTACCGCCGTTCGACGAGACGCAGGTCTACGTTCAGCGCGTCGCGCCAGTTGCGCAAGCGTTACGGCGCGACCAGCACCAGCGCGAATGCAACGCCGAATGTCAGCGTCAGCGCGCCTGCACAAACAGGCGTGGCGGGCGCGCCGCCGAGCTACTGACTAGCTCGCCGCCTGACGCTGCGGACGCTCCGCGAGCGTTACCGACAGGCTGAAATCCTTGCCGTTGCGCGTGCCGCCCAGTTTGACGCTTGGTTCCGGGCGCCAGCGCCGCTTCCTTGTTGCGCAATTCGAGCTGGTTCGCGATCGGATCGCCGTCGAGCGTGCTCAGGATGTCGCCGGGCTTGCAGGCCAGCTCTGCGCGGCCGGACTGTCGGCGTAAATGTTCGATCACCGCGACGCCGTGCGTCATGCCCGTATTCTGCAGCGAATTGACGTCCGCGTATTCCGCGCCGATCCAGCCGCGGATCACGCTTGCCGTGCGCGACGATCTGATCCATCACGCTTTTCGCAGTCGCCACCGGAATGGCGAAGCCGATGCCGACACATGCTGCCGCCGTTCGGCGGTCGAGCACGTTCGGAGTTGATGCCGACCAGTTCGCCGTACGCGTTGACGAGCGCGCCGCCGGAGTTGCCGCGGTTGATCGCCGCGTCGGTCTGGATGAAATCCTCGTACACCGATTTGTTCAACTGACGTCCGAGCGCGCTGACGATGCCCATCGTCACCGTGCGTGCCGATGCCGAACGGATTGCCGATCGCGAGCACGACGTCACCGACGTTGAGCGGATTTTTGTCGGCAATGGTGATGCTCGGCAGATTTTCCGCATCGATCTTGAGTACCGCCAGATCGGTTTCGACATCGCCGCCGATCACGCGCGCGGTCACCTGGCGGCCGTCGAACAGGACGACATTGATTTCCTCGGCGCCCTGGATCACATGATTGTTGGTGACCACATAGCCGTCGGCGCTCACGATCACGCCGGAGCCCAGACTTTGTGTGGCACGCTTGGTCGGCGCGCCCACCGCAATGCCGGGAAACACGCGCTGAAACGCCGGATTGGTCGGCACCAGATATTGCTGCGACGTGACCACCTTGTTCGCGTAAATGTTGACGACCGCCGGCGCGGCCGCGGCGACCGCCTTCGAATACGAGACGGTGATCGCATCATTGTCGCGCTCGTCCGTGTTCGGCATCGCCGATGCGCGCTCCGGCGCGCTTTGGGTGATCACCGGCGCCGGCTGCGCCGCGCTGGGCACAACGGCCTGACGTAGCGCTGCCCACCAATGACGGCGAAACGATCGTCACGAGAAATGCCGCAGCCAGTCCGAGCGTGATGCACTGGGCCACGAAAATGCTGATGCGATACACGGTTCTCATTCGGCAGCCGGGTCGAGAAGGGAATGCGCGCGTCGTGCTGCGACGAATCCGCTGAAAGGATTCATTGTCTGCCGCCGGGTGCTTCGTTAAACTAACATGATTTTTGGGGGTCTTCATCGCCCCCGACTGAATCGCGTGTTCCCGGTTTATCGAAGTTCTATTCAAAAGTTGCAGGCGGAGTTGAGATGGCGAATGACGTCGTAGATCGTGGCGGTGTGGATCACGGGCGCCGCAGATTCCTGACCGGCGACGACCGCGGTCGTCGGCGGTGTGGGCGCGCTGGCGGCGATCGTGCCCTTCATCAAGTCGTGGGAACCGAGCGAGCGCGCGAAGAACGCCGGCGCGCCGGTGCTCGCGGACATCAGCAAGGTCGAAGCCGGGCAGCGCCTCGTCGGTCGCCTGGCGCGGTCAGCCGGTGTGGATCATCAACCGCACGCCGGCGCTGCTGGCGACGCTGCCGCAGGTCGAACAATCGCCTGAAGGATCCGAAGTCGCGAAGCCGACCAGCAGCCGAAATACGCGCAGAACGAAGACCGTTCGCTGAAGCCCGAATGGCTGGTCGTGATCGGCATCTGCACGCATCTGGGCTGCTCGCCCGAATTCGTGCCGGACATCAAGCCCGAACCGTTCGATCCGGACTGGAAAGGCGGCTTCTTCTGCCCCTGCCACAAATCGCGCTACGACATTTCCGGCCGCGTGTTCCAGGGCGTTCCGGCGCCGGCCAATCTGGTCGTTCCGCCGTACAAGTTCGTCGGCGACAAACAGATCATGATCGGCGTGAATCCGGAGGGACAGGCGTAATGGCAAACGTATTCACATCGATCGGCAACTGGGTCAACGGATCGCGCGCCCGGCATGATGCCGGTGTACCGCAAGCACATGAGCGAGTACTACGCGCCGAAGAACTTCAACTTCTGGTATTACTTCGGCTCGCTCGCGCTGCTGGTGCTGGTCAACCAGATCCTGACCGGCATCTTCCTCACCATGTTCTACAAGCCGGGCGCGGCGACCGCGTTCGACTCCGTCGAATACATCATGCGCGACGTGCGAGTGGGGCTGGCTGATCCGCTACATGCATTCGACCGGCGCGTCGATGTTCTTCATCGTCGTCTACCTGCACATGTTCCGCGGCCTGATGTACGGCTCGTTCAAGAAGCCGCGCGAACTGGTGTGGCTGCTCGGCATGCTGATTTTCCTCGCGCTGATGGCCGAAGCGTTCATGGGCTACGTGCTGCCGTGGGGCAACATGTCGTTCTGGGGCGCCAAGGTGATCATTTCGCTGTTCGGCGCGGTTCCGCTGATCGGCGACGCGCTGGTGCAGTGGATCATGGGCGATTTCAATCCCGCCGACGCCACGCTCAACCGCTTCTTCGCGCTGCACGTGATCGCGCTGCCGATCGTGCTTGCTGCTGCTGGTCGTGCTGCACATCGCGGCGCTGCACGAAGTCGGATCGAACAATCCCGACGGCGTCGACATCAAGAAAGGTCCGAAGGATGCGGACGGCCATCCGGCTCGACGGCATCCGCTTCCATCCGTACTACACGGTGAAGGATCTGTTCGGCGTCGGCTTCTTCCTGATGATCTGCGCGTTCATCATCTTCTTCCAGCCGACCTTCGGCGGCTGGTTCCTCGAGAACGACAACTTCATTCCCGGCCAACAATCTGGTCACGCCGGCGGAAATCAAGCCGGTGTGGTACTTCACGCCGTTCTACGCGATTCTGCGCGTGATCCCGAGCAAGGGTCTCGGCGTGCTGGCGATGTTCGCGGCGATCGTCGTGCTGTTCCTGGTGCCGTGGCTCGATCGCGGCGAGGTCAAGTCGATCCGCTACCGCGGTCTCGGCTTCAAGGTCGCGCTCGGCATTTTCGCGCTCGCGTTCTTCCTGCTCGGCGCGATCGGCGCCGGCAAGACGACGGAGTGGATTCCGAAATCTTCGGCGCCGAAAGCCGACCTGACGTTCATCGAGAATCTGTTCGGCCGGTTGCTGACCTTGATCTACTTCGGCTTCTTCGCTTTCCTCTGGGCTTACACGTATTTCGGCTAAAGAAAAGACCAAAGCCGGTTCCGGAACGGGTGACCACCCATGCTTAAGTTCGCACTGACAAGTATCGTTTCGGAATGTCTGCTGGCGCTCGGCCTGCTCGCCGGCGAGCGTGGCGCAGGCGCAGGAAGCGGAAGGTCGCGCAACCGTCCGGCGTACGCGTGGGCAATCTCGCGTCCATGCAGCGCGGCGCGCGCATGTACTTCAACTACTGCTCCGGCTGCCATTCGCTCAAGTACATGAGCTATTCGCGCCTCGGCGAAGACCTGAAACTCAGTCCGGAAGAAACGCTGAAGAGCTTCGCCTTCACCGGCGCCAAGATCGGCGACCAGGTCACGACGAACATGCCGGAAGGAGCATCCGCGCAATGGTTCGGCAAGACGCCGCCGGATCTGTCGCTCGAAGCGCGCGCGAAAAATCCGGACTGGATCTACAACTATCTCAAGTCGTTCTACCTCGATCCGTCGCGCCCGAGCGGCTGGAACAACACGGTGTTCCCGAACGTATCGATGCCGAACGTGTTGTGGGAGCTGCAGGGCACGCAGCGCGCGGTCATGTCCGCAGCGAAGCCCGGCGAGGAGCCGAAGGTCGAGAAGCTCGACGCTGGCGAGTCCGGGCCGCGAAAGCGAAGAAGCTTCAACGACACCGCGCGCGACGTCACCGCTTTCCTGCACGTACGCCGGCGAACCGGCGGCGATCGCGCGCGAAGCGACGGGTGTGTGGGTGCTCCTGTACCTGGCCTTCTTCACCTTCATCGCGTGGCTGCTCAAGCACGAGTTCTGGAAGGACGTGCATTGATCAGGCGGGCGCGATGAATCGCGCCCTACCAGAACGTGTTGTTTGCAGCGTGCGATTGCTCGGTTTGCGCACAAGATCGTAGGGGCTCGATTCATCGCGTCCGCAACTCCGCTGCATTTACGCCTCGACCGTCCACCGTTTCGGCCTCTCTTCCGGTTCGCAGACGCGTTGAAATCGCGCGCCTATGTGGGGGCTAGGCGCTTTCCTCGCCGCGGTGTACATTCGATGACAGGGAGGGTGTGACCAAGTGCCGGGTCCGCACCTCGTGGGGGCGTGAGGAACCGATATGGCCTTGAGTCAACGTTCGCGCACGATTCTTACTCTTTATTCGGCCAACAACGATGCGCAATGCCACCGCGTGCGGCTGGTGCTCGCCGCGAAGGGTGTCGTCTACGATCTGGTGCAGGTGAATCCGCAGTCGCCGCCGGAAGATCTGCTCGATCTGAATCCCTACAACACGATTCCGACGCTGGTCGATCGCGATCTCGTTTTGTACGACACCAGCGTCATCTGCGAATATCTCGACGAGCGTTATCCACATCCGCCACTGATGCCGGTCGATCCGCTGTCGCGCGCGCGCTTGCGCCTCGCGATCGTGCGCATCGAAAAGGACTGGCTGCCGTTCGTGTCGCAGATCGAAGCGGGCGGACGTCCGGCCGAGGCGCGCGCGCAAACGCCTGCGCGATGCGCTGCTGTCGAGCCTCCCGTTGTTCAAGGCGGCGAAATTTTTCCTCAACGCGGAACTGAGCCTCGCCGACTGCGCGCTCGTTCCGCTGATCTGGCGCCTACCCTCGCTCGGCGTGCAGTTGCCGCGCGAAGCGCATGTCGTCAATGATTACGGCGAGCGGATTTTCCGCAATCCCGGATTCACCAGAAGCCTCACGCTTGAAGAGAAAGCGTTGCGCGATTCATGATCAGCGAAACACGATGAGCGAGTTAGTCCGATGACCGGCAACGTCAGCATGACGTCCAACCGACCCTATCTTTTACGCGCGATGTACGACTGGATCAGCGACAACGGCCTGACGCCGTACATCCTCGTCGATGCCGCCGCCGCCGGCGTGCAGGTACCCAAAAGCGCGGTCAAGGATGGACGCGTCGTGCTCAACGTCGCCGCGCGCGCGGTGGCGCAGCTCGAACTCGGCCAGGAACGCGTGCGCTTCGTCGCGCGTTTTTCCGGCGTCAGCCAGTCCGTCGAAGTGCCGATGGCGAGCCTGCTCGCGATCTACGCGCACGAAAACGGGCAGGGCATGATGTTCCCGGCCGAGAACCAGCCGCCGACACCGCCCGGCCCCAACATCGATGAAAGCGCCAGCAAGAAGGGATCGCACCTTCGCGTGGTGAAGTGAATCTCAGTGGACGGTCGGGCGACGCGGAAAAGCGATGACTGTCGCACCGCTCGCCGGCACGGCAGGCTCGATCACGGTGGGACCGAGCCCCGCGTGATCGAAGATCGGCAGGCTGTGCGCGACGAGGCGATCCTGCATCACATCCAGCGATCCATTGTGCCGATCCGAACCGTTCGTGCTCAATTCGAAGCGATAGCGGCGAAGCCAGTGCAGGCGCCCGTCGTCGCCGCGGCGCAAGCGCAGCCGTTGCAGCGCGACCGTCTGATCGAGCAGCTGCACCCCCGCGTTCGCGCACAGCGTCGTCGCAAAAGCGCGCGCCCGCTCCTTGGCCCGCAGCGACGCCTGCCAGAGGTAGATCGCGAGAAGGACGAGCAGAAACGGAACGAAAGCATCGAACATGCGCGCCAGTGTGCGGGCAGTGCACGCCCAACACAATGGCCGTTCACGGCGTCGCGGGCCGAATTCGTTACAATGTCCCGTCTGAATGGGTGATACAGGGTGGGCGGCTTGGTGATCGACATCCCCGGCTATGTGATCAAGCGGGAAATCGGTGCGGGAGGCATGGCGACGGTTCACCTCGCCACGCAGACGTCGCTCGAGCGCGAAGTCGCGCTCAAGGTGATGTCGCCGGCGCTCGCGGCCGATCCGACCTTCTCGAAGCGCTTCCTGCAGGAAGCGCGCATGCTCGCCTCGCTCGCGCACCCGAACATCGTGGCGGTGTATGACGTCGGCGTCACCCCGACACAGCTTCATTACTTTTCGATGCAATACCTGCCCGGCGGCGATCTCGCCGGCCGCGTGCGCCAGGGCATCGAGGAACGCGATCTCGTCATCGCCGTCGCCGGCGTGGCGCGCGCGCTCGGTTACGCGCATCAACGCGGCTACGTTCATCGCGACGTGGCACCCGGCAATATTCTGTACGACGCCAACAACAATCCGGTGCTGACCGATTTCGGCATCGCGCTCGCCGCGGCTTCGGGTTCGCGCATCACCAGCGCCGGATTCTCGGTCGGCACCAGCCATTACATGAGTCCGGAACAGGCGCGCGGCGGCGACGTCGATGCGCGCTCGGATATCTACAGCCTCGGCGTGCTCACGTATTTCGGCTTGACGGGCAAACCGCCGTACGACGGCTCCGACGGATTCGCCGTCGCCTACGCGCACGTGTTCGAGGCGGTGCCGCGTTTGCCGCCCGAGAAAGCGCACTGGCAATCGCTGATCGACCGCGCGCTGGCGAAGGATCCGAAGGATCGGTTCGACGATACCGAACAGTTCCTCGACGGTTTGGCCGTCGCCGTTCCGCAATACGCGACGCTGTTCCGCGACGACGTGAGCCCATCGTCACCACCGGCGCCCGCGCCGCGTCCGGCGGCGACCACGTTGATCTCGATGCCCGCCGCACGTCCGGCGGGCAGCGACATCGCGACCAAAGTGCCGCGCTCGTCGCCCGAACCTTCGACACCGTCGCGCGCGAAGAGCACGCCCGCGCCGAAGGCCGATGCGGACAAGAAAAGCACGTCACCGCTGCTGCGCTGGTGGCCGGTGTTCATCGTGGTGATCGGCGTCGCGCTGATCGCCTTCGCGATGTTCGCGCCGGCGCTCGCCGTCGCCGCGTCCGGCACCCGTCACGCAAACACCTGCGCCGGTGGAACCGACGCCGACGCCCGCACCACCGCCGCCGCATCACCGCCGTCCATCGACCGAAACACCGGCCGTTGCGAACACCACGCCCGCGCCTGCCGAGACAGCGCCGACAACTCCGCCCGCAGCAACGAGCGCGATGGACGCCGTCGAAGCCTCCGACGCGCAAGCCGTCGGCGCCGACAAGGTGCAACTCGACGATCTTCCCACCGTCGTCGATCCGGTGATGGAAGCGATCCGCCTGGCGCGCATCGATTTCGCCGCGCAGCGCCTCACCAACCCGGCCGGCAACAACGCGCTCGAACGTCTGCAACTCGCGCTCAAGCTCGATCCGAAGAACAAGCAGGCGCGACAGGGCATCGTCGATATCGCCAAGCGTTACATCGACTACGCCGAAAAGAATCGCGCCTCGAGCGATCTCGTCGCGTACGACAAATTTCTCAAAAGCGCGGCAGACGTCGGCAAGAACATTCCCGACGACGCGGAAGTTCCGAAAGCGATCGCGCAGTCGCGCCAGTCCGCCGCCGCGCCATTCATCGCGCAGGGCAAGACCGCTGCTGCCGCAGGCGACAAGGCCGCGGCCAAAGCGGCCTATGAAAAAGCGCAGCAGCTCGATCCCGACAACGACTCGGCGAAGGAAGGCCTGAAGTTCGTCGCCTCCATCGGCGAACCGGGATTCGCATTTCATGACAGGATCGGCGACGGACAGGGTCCCGAACTGGTTGTCATGGATGCGCGCATGGCGATGGCCAAGCACGATGTCACGCGCGGCGAATTCCGCCGTTTCTGGAACGCCGTCGGCAAATCGCAATTTCCGGAAGGCAGCATTTCGTGCCGCGATCGCGAGTCGGTGTTCCGCTCGTCGAAAAAACGCTCGTGGGAAAATCCCGACATCGCGCAGGACGACACGCATCCGGTCGTGTGCGTGAGCTGGGAAGAAGCCGCCAACTACGCACAGTGGCTGAGCAAGCAGACCGGCAAGCACTATCGCCTGATGACGGCGGCCGAATTCGACAATGTCGTGCGCAAGGCGCCGACGGCTGCGTGCAAATCGAATCTCGCCGATGCGTCGTTCAACAAAAAATACGACAGCCGCGACGGCGCGGATTGCGATGACGGTTACGCAGGCACGTCGCCGGTCGGCCATTTCGGTGGCGTGGCTGGCGGTATCGCGGACATCGACGGAAACGTGCGCACGTGGGTCGGTGCCTGCGGCAACGGTTCGGCAGCCGACGTCGGCAGCCGCTGCCGCGAT
>CAWFCC010000017.1:0-10463 GCA_963814225.1 uncultured Gammaproteobacteria bacterium
CATTCGCCGGCGCCGACATTGAATCGCTAGATGGAATCAAGGTCGGTGTGGCAGCATGTCGCACCTTCGACAGCGAGCGAGAGCTGCGTGAATTTCGACCCGATCCTGGGGAAGTCGCTTTCGGAGCTGATCGAGCTGATTTCCAACGGGCAGTTGGCGGCAGCACGCAGACGTGCCGCGCACCTGCTCGAGCGCTACCCGGAGCAGACTGAAGTGTGGCGCCTCGCCGCCATCTGCGCGCTGCAGATGGGCGATCTGGAAGACGCGCAGAAAAATCTCGACGAAGCGCTGAAGCTGTCGCCGATTCCGTCGAAGCGTTGTGCAACGTGGCCAGTGTCCATACCGCCGCCGGCCGACTCGACGAAGCCGAAAATGCATTGCGCCGCGCGCTCGCCTTGTCGCCGCAGAATGCGGCTGCGCTAAACAATCTCGGCAGCCTGCTCGACGCACGCGGCGACTATCACGGCGCGGCGGAATGCTTCGCCAAAGCGATCGTGCAGAAACCGGACTACGCCCGCGCCTGGCTCAACCAGGCCGCGGCGCTGTTTGCTGTTCGCCACATCGAACGCGCCGAGACGAGCGCGCGTCGCGCGATCCAGCTGGCGCCCACGTGGCCCGACGCACACCTCGTGCTCGGCAATATCCTGTTCGAATCCATCGCAAACCCGCCGCACTTCTTGCTTATCGCGAAGCGGCGCGGCTCGCACCCGACAGCGTGCCATTCCAGTATCAACTCGGCATCGCGCTCGACAGCCAGGGCGATTTCGCCGGATCGATCCGCGCCTACGAAGCGTGTCTGCGCAACGCGCCGCAGTACATGTCCGCGCTGTCGCAACTGATATTTCTGCATCGGCGTCTGTGCGACTGGAACGTACTCGCGTCACTGAGCAAGCGGCTGCTCGAAGGCGTCGATCGCGATGCGAACGGCATCACGCCATTCTCGCTGCTGGTAGAGGATTCGACGCCGGCGCAGCAACTCAAATGTGCGAAACGTTTCGCCGAATCGCGTCGCGCGCTCATCGCGCCGGTACAAGCGCGGCTTGCGCCGACGCCGAAGCCGCGCAGATCGCCCACGCCGCGGATCGGCTTTGTCTCCTCAGGATTCGGCGAACATCCGACGGCGCTATTGATCGTCGAACTCATCGAGAAGCTGCGCAACTCGAGCGTGCACACGATCGGTTATGCGACGACACCGAGCGACGGCGGCTCGCTACGCAAGCGATTGACCGATGCCTTCCACGATTTCCACGAAGTCGCCGCCCTTTCGACCGAAGCATTGCTCAAGAAAATCCGCAACGACCAGCCCGACATCCTTATCGACGTCGACGGCTACTGCACGGCGCCCGCGCGGAACTGTTCGCGTTGCGTCCCGCACCGGTGCAGGTGAATTTCCTCGCCTATCCCGGCACGCTCGGCGCGCCGTGCTACGACTACATCATCGCCGATCATTTCGTGATCCCGCCCGAACAACGCGAGCACTACAGCGAAAAGGTCGCGTACCTGCCGCGCTGCTTCCAGCCGAGCGACACGCAGCGCACCGTCGATGCGCCCCGATGCGCGCGAGCTTCGGCCTGCCGCCGGGCGACACCGTGTTCGCCTGCTTCAATCATTCCTGGAAGTATACTTTGCGCAGTTTTGCGCGCTGGAGCAAGATTCTCAAGACGGTTCCGGAAAGCGTCCTGTGGCTGCTCGCCGGACCGCCGAGCAGCGGTGCCGACGAACGCATCAAAGCCGCCGCGAAAGCCGCAGGCATCGATTCGCGACGCATCGTGTTCGCCTTGCGCGTGCCGCACGCGGAGCATCTGGCGCGCTATCGGCATGTCGATCTGTTTCTCGATACGAACCCGTATAACGCGCACACCACCGCAAGCGATGCTCTGTGGGCGGGCTGCCCCGTGCTGACGAAACCCGGATCGACGTTCGCCTCGCGCGTCGCAGGCAGCCTAAACAACGCGCTCGGACTGAACTGGCTCAATGCCGCGAGTGATCAGGCGTATGTTGATCTCGCCATCCAGCTCGCGCGCGACCCAACCGCCCTGCGCGACCTGCGCGCGCGGGTTGAAACCGCGCGGCGCGAGCGTAACCTGTTCGACATGGCCGGCTACGCCCGCGATTTCGAGGCGTCGCTGCTGAAGATGTCGAGCGCTCCCAACGCGGTGAAACACCGCAGGATTTCGAGGTGCAATGATGACAGCCAAATCCGAATTCATTCCGCTTGTCCTTGTGCGTGATGACGGTTTCCGATTCGCGCAGCGCGGAGAACGACACGTCCGGCGATTATCTGTGCGATTCGCCTGACGAAGCGCCGGCCACCGTCTGCACGAACGCGTCATCTGCAAAGACGATCAATATCGGATGCGCGCAATCGTCTCGAACTGGATCGCGGTGCGCGGAGGTGCACGGCATCATCGATCACCGGCGGCACCGGATTTACCGGTCGCGATTCAACACCTGAAGCGATCATCCCGTTGCTCGACAAGCAGATGCCCGGCTTCGGCGAAATGTTTCGCGTGCTGTCGTTCGACGAGATCGGCACCTCGACGCTGCAATCGCGCGCGTTCGCCGGACTCGCCAACGACAAATTCATTTTCTGTCTGCCGGGTTCGACGTCGGCGTGCCGGACCGCGTGGGAAAAACTGCTGCGCTCGACCAGCTCGATGCGACGACGAAGCCATGCAATCTCGCCGGCCTGATGCCGCGCCTGCGCGAGGAATGAGGCACATGAAATCGCACAAGTATAGCAAACATCTGAAGGAATTAGCGGTCGAGCTGGTCGAATTGCAGCGCTGGCTGATCCAGGCGGGCAAACGCGTGGTGATCCTGTTCGAGGGCCGCGACGCCGCCGGCAAGGGCGGCACGATCAAGGCGATCACCGAATATCTCGATACGCGCCATTACCGCATCGTCGCGTTGACCAAACCCGACGAACGCGAAGCTCGCAGTGGTATTACCAGCGCTACATCCAGCATCTGCCGGCGGCGGGCGAGATCGTGCTGTTCGACCGCAGCTGGTACAACCGCGCCGGCGTCGAACGCGTCATGGGTTTCTGCTCGCGATGCCGAGTACGAACGCTTCCTCGTCGAATGTCCCATCCTCGAACGCGGCCTTGTCGACGACGGCATTCTCCTGTTCAAGTACTGGCTCGCCGTCGATCAGCAGGAACAGGAAGATCGTTTCGCCGAGCGCGCGAACGATCCGCTCAAGCGCTGGAAAATTTCACCGATCGATATCGCCGCCCGCGAAAAATATCCGGCGTATGCCGATGCACGCGACATGATGTTCGAGAAAACCAGCACGAGCTATGCGCCGTGGCATGTCGTGAATTTCAACGACCAGAAACGCGGACGACTAAACCTGATCCGCCATCTGCTGGATCATCTGCCTGACCGCAAACTCGAAGTGAAACCGCTCAAGCTGCCGAAGCTGAAGTCGAAGCCGGGCGTGGAAAAGCTCGCCGACAAGTCGATGTGGGTCAAGCAAGTATACTAATCCACAAAATAGTGTGGCACGAAGTTGCTCGTGTTGCGCGTGATGCGATCAGCATCTTCGCGGATGCCGATGCCGGCGGGTTCGTGACCGATCACCCATGAGCCGATCAGCGCGTAACGATCGGCGAATCGCGGCAGTTCATGGAACTGCTGATAGATCACAGGTTCGCGGGCCGCTGGTTCGTCGATTCCCGCCCCGAGCACGATCACGCCCTCGCCTTCGCGTCCGAAGCGCGGTTTGCGCACGATTGCGCCGCTCAGATCGCTGCGCCGATGCGATGCCGCCAACAGATTAGGATGGCCGGGAAAGAATTCCCATAGCAGTGGCAATAGCGATTTATTCGACAACACCATCTTCCACGCCGGCTCCAGCCAGCGCATCGCCACCTTCGGGATATTCGCTCCAAATTCATCGGCGAGCAGCCATTCCCACGGATACAGTTTGAAAAACGTCACGATCGGCGTGTTTTCCATGTCGGTGAAATAGCGCCCGTTCCAGCCGATTTCCTCGATGTCGACGGTTTCCGTGACGAATCCCGCCTGCGCAGCGGTGTCGCGCAGGTATTCGCAGGTGCCGCGATCTTCCGGCTGTTCGTAGACGGCTGAAAAGTGGATTTTTCCACTTGTGTGCACCTGCTTCCAGCGCTCGATCAATTTTTCATGGATTGAATTGAACTGGTCGGCTTCGCGCAACACGTCCTGCAACCAGTACCACTGCACGACGGATGCCTCGAACAACGCCGTCGGCGTATCGGCGTTGTATTCGAGAAGTTTCGGATCGCCCGTGCCGTTCCAGCTCAGGTCCATGCGGCCATACAGCGCAGGTTCGCCCGCGCGCCAGCTTTCTTCCACGAGTTTCGCCGACGCATCATTGAGACCAAGATCGGCGTAACGCCCATCACGCACGATGCGATCGACTGCCTCCAGACACATCGAATGCAGCTGCGACGTTGCTTCTTCGAGCACGTCGACTTCTTCCGATGTAAAGCGATAACAGACGTCCTCGCGCCAGTACGCTTCCCCATCGATGGTGTGGAAATCGAAGCCGAGCCATTCGACGCGCGTTTGCCAGTCGGCGCGCGGTGTCCGCGATTCGCGCTGCATCAGCCGCCGCGCGCGCTGACGCGTCCGCTGCGGCCGAAACCGCCACGCGTGCCGGATTCCACGCCCGCCGGTGCGCTGCTGACGCCGCCCGCCGACGAAAATCCGCTCACGGTGCCACCGCCGCGGTAATAGCGGCCGGGACCCGGATCGGTCGAATCTCCCGTGCGCGAACGATAGTCGCTGCGATACCACGGGCCGTAGTAATAGGTCGTGGGCCCACCCACCGGTGCCACTGCTGTGCCGTTGGGAACATCGGGATTGCATTGCGCTTCGGAGTAGTCGGCGATGCACGACTCGCGCGACGTGTAGCGATTGCGCTGCACATCGGTGCCGCCGAACAGCATCGGCAGACCGACCGCGCCGGCCATCGCCGTGCCCATGATCGCGAGACTGACGGCGGATGATTTTTTCTGTCCCGGATCCATGGATCAGTAGGTCATCGCCGCCGCGTTGAGAAGGCCTGCCGCGATCTTCATGCCCGCCATCATGACGCCGACCGACACGCGATCGGCTTCGACATGCCCGCGCAAGTCGCGCACGAGCAAACGCAGCACGAGCGACACCACCGCCTGCACGATGCACGCGACGAAACTCCACAGCACCAGATCGGTGAGATTCACGCTGTGCGCGAGCGCACTCGCGAGCGGCAGCGCGAAACCGAGCAACGTGCCGCTGAAAACCAGGCTCGCGCACACGTTGCCTTTGCGAATGAGCGCCAGATCCTGCTGCGGCGTGGCGAGCGCGTAGGCCGCCATGAACGCGATCAACAGCAAGCCGCTGGTCGCGAGATAGATCAGGAAACCCGGTACCGCCGCCAGATATTCCAGCATGCAAACCCCCGCGTTGCGTCGGACACGAGGCTAGCAGAAATCAGATGGTACGGAATCCATGCGGCGGTTTTTCGTCTTCGACGAAGCGCGAGACACGGCTCACACGCGCTGCTGCCGGACCCTTCTGCAGCCAACGCTCGAGCGCCTCGATATTCGCCGCGTCGCCGCAGGCGATGACTTCGACGGTGCCGTCGTCGAGATTTTTTGCGTGACCGTTGATGTCCAGCCGCTGCGCCTGCTCGCGCGCCGATGCGCGAAAGAAAACACCTTGAACCTTGCCGCTGACGATGAACCGCGCGCACTCCATGCGACTAGCCTCCGGCTAAAACTGCCTCGAGATCCTTGGTCGTGATCGGTCCGAGAAACGCCTTGGCGACATGCCCATCCGGCGCGATCACGTACGTGTTCGGCAAGCCCTTCGGTTCGTCGAAATCCTTTGGCGCATGATCCGGATCGATCTGCGCGACCGGATAACTCAGCTGATGCGTTTGCAGGAATTTGACGACGTCGGCCTTGTCGGTGTCCTCAAAATCTAGGCCAATCGCGGCAACCTTGTCGTTGTGCTGCGTCACAAACGCGGAAATGTCAGGCAGTTCTTTCAGACACGGCGAGCACCACGTCGCCCAGAAATTCACGATCACGTACTTGCCGTTCTGTTTCGACAGATCGAATTCCTGGTCGTCGAGCGTCTTGACTACGAGTGTCGGTTTTTGCGCGGTGGCGGCGTGCGCGCTGACTGCGCTGATCGCGGCTATGAGGAAAGCGGTCGCGTATTTCATAATGTAGTTTCCTTGTTCGGAATTTGTTCGGACCGCGCCGTCGCCTGAAAGATTTCAGACAGCGGCAGGGTGAGAATTTTCTTTACGTCGCCGGCGGCAATGCCGAGCAGATGCGTAGCTTCCGCATCCGACGGTGAATCCGGCGTGACAGGCAATGCATCGCCGAGCGGCAACCGATAGTCGCAGGCCGCGTAGATGTCGTACAGGCTGACGGACGACAGATCGCGCGTCAGCACCCATTCGCCGCCATCGTTGCGCTGGATCATGCCGGCGAGATGAAGGTCGGCGAGATAACGTTGCACCAGATCGTCGGAGAGGAACGGTTCGCGATCACGCAGCGCTTCGCTGTGCAGACCGGCACCACGCCGTTGCGCGGCGGCGAAGTGCGCGAGCACGCGGATCAGTCCGCGGAATTCCTCGCCGACTTTCAGGCGTCGCGCGCGCGGGCGATAGTCGAACGACATCATCGATGCGGTGAGCGACGCACCGAGCAGCACGATCACCCACGAAAAATAAATCCACAAAATGAAAATCGGCACGACGGCGAGCGCGCCGTAGACCTGCTGATAATTCGCGCCGCTGACGACATACCACGCGAACGCGCGCTTGGCCGCTTCGAACAGCAGCGCCGCGACGAGCGCACCGAGCAGCGCGTGGCGGACATGCACGCGACGGTTCGGGATAAGCCAGTACGCCGCGGTCAGCGCCGTCCACTCGATGAGAAACGGCAACATGCCGATGAGACCCGAGCGCATCGGATATACCACCTCGACATCGCCGAACAACGGCAGCGCAAGCAGATATGTGCTGATCGCCAGCGCGACGACGATCAGTGCGGGCCCGAGGCTCAGCACTGCCCAGTACACGATGAAACGCATTCCGACCGGACGGCTTTTCGGCACTCGCCAGATGCGATTGAACGCATCCTCGATGCTCAGCATCAGCATGAGCGTGCTGACGATCAGGATGATGACACCGAGCGCCGTCGCCTTGTTGGCATTGTCGGCGAACTGCGTGAGATAGCCGCGTACCGCCTCGCCTGTCGCCGGTACGAAATTCTCGAAAATGAAGTTGGTGATGCGCTCCTGCCACTCGGCGAACGCAGGAAATCCGCTCAGCATGCCGACCAGGGCGGCGGTCAGCGGGACCAGCGCGAACAATGTTGTGCACGCAAGCGCGCCCGCGCTTTGCTGGCAGCGGTCGTCGATGAAACGCTGCACGGTGAAGCGGATGAATGCGAGAACGCGGTGGCGATCCAGTCTCGTCATGCGAAAATGCCGAAGTCGTGATTCATCATCGCACGACGCGGCGAATCTGCGGAGAACCCGATGCCCGATATCCTGATCGTCTACTACAGCCGCACCGGCAAGGTCGCGCAACTTGCGCGGCTGGTCGCACGCGGTGTCGAGGAAGTCGCCGGCATGCAGGCGCGCGTGCGCAGCGTGCCACCGGTCGCGCCGATCACGGAAATCGCGAAACCGCCCGTGCCCGACGACGGCGCACCGTACGCCACGCTCGACGATCTGCGCGAATGCGTGGGATTCGTCTTCGGCAGCCCTACGCGGTTCGGCAACATGGCCGCGCCGCTCAAATATTTTCTCGATTCGACGGTGGCCGAATGGGCGTCGGGATCTCTCGTCGGAAAGCCCGCCGCGTTTTTCACATCGACCGCGACGATGCACGGCGGCCAGGAATCCACGTTGCTTTCGATGATGTTGCCACTGCTGCATCACGGCGCGGTGATAGTAGGATTGCCGTACACGGAAGGTGGGCTCAACGCGACGACGAGCGGCGGGTCGCCGTACGGTGCGAGCCATGTTTCCGGCAGCGACGGCGAACGCATCATCAGTGAACACGAACGCGATCTCGCGCGCGCGCTCGGACGCCGGCTCGCGACCGTTGCGGCAAAGCTCGCATGAGTTTGCGCATCGGATTCATCGCGCTGATCGCGCTCACGTTGCTCGAAGTGGTCTGGCACGCGTGGCTGCTTCCCGCAAATTCCATCGGCGGCACGCTACTCATTACGGCATTACCGGCAGCGTTCTGCGTGTTGCTGTGCAGCCGCAATCTCCGTCGCGGCGTGCTCGTCGGCGGCATGTTGTCTCTGCTTTATTTCGCGCACGGCGTGTCGTCGGCCTACAGCGAACCCGATGCGCGGGTACTGGCGCTCATCGAACTTGCACTCGCGCTGATCGTGATCGGCGCGCTGGGTTGGGACTCTCGCGGCTACCGGCGCAAAAAACCGTCCGACCATTGATTGCCTTGTCGCCTCGCGGACGGTTGTGTAGCGTTGGACGTATCCCGGGGAGCACTCGATGGCCTTTCTGCAGACCGCGCCGGTCCTGAGCAACCAGTATCTCGACGACCGCGTGCTGCGTTCCTATCTGCGCCGCGTATTGCCGCCAGCCGTACTCGCGGCCATCGAAAATGATTTGACCGAACTCGGCGAATTCGCAGCGAACGCGTGGACGCTCGCGCGCTCGCGCGAACCTATCGAACCGAAACTGACGCAGTGGAACGCGTGGGGCGAGCGCGTCGATCGTCTCGAACTCACGCCGGCGTGGCTCGTCGCGCAGCCATTGGCGGCGAAGTACGGCATCGTCGCCGCCGGTCACGAAACGACGCACGGCGCGCACACACGCGTGCATCAGTTCGCGATGACATATCTATTCCATTGCCCAAGCGAGTTTTATACGTGTCCGCTGGCGATGACCGACGGCGCCGTCACCGCAATCAAGGCGGCGAAGAACGAGAAACTCATCGAACGCGCGTTGCCGCATTTCCTCAGCCGAGATCCGCAACAGTTCTGGATCAGCGGCCAGTGGATGACGGAGAACGCCGGCGGCTCGGACGTCGCCGGAAGCGAAACCATCGCGCGCGAAGAGAGCGGCCGCTGGCGACTGTATGGACGCAAGTGGTTCACATCGGCCATCAATGCACAGGCGGCGCTCGCGCTGGCGCGTCCGCATGGGTCGCCGCCGGGCGCGGACTCGCTGGCGTTGTTCTATGTCGAACCGCAAAAGGCCGACGGGCGCTGGCGAAACGTGCGCCTCGATCGCCTGAAAGACAAACTCGGCACACGCGAATTGCCAACGGCGGAAATCCATCTCGAAGGGACGCCGGCCGAACTGCTCGGCGAACCGCGTCACGGTGTGCGTCAGATCGCACCGATGCTCGGCATCACGCGCACATGGAACGCGATCGGCGCGCTGGCCACGATGCGCCGCTGCATCGCGCTCGCACGCGACTACGCAAATCGACGCATCGTGTTCGGACGTCCACTCGCCGATCAGCCATTGCATCAGGACACCATCGCCGGCATGCAGGCTGAATTTGAAGCGGCATTCCATTTGTCGTTTTACGTCACCGAGCTTCTTGGCCGTGCGCAGTCGGGACAGGCGGACGAAGCGCAACAGAATCTGCTGCGTCTGCTCACGCCATTGATCAAATTGTGGACCGGCAAACTAGCCGTGACGATCGCGTCGGAAACCTGCGAATGTTTCGGCGGCGCCGGATATCTCGAAGACAGCGGCATCCCGCAACTGCTGCGCGATGCACAGGTGTGGTCGATCTGGGAAGGCACAAGCAACGTGCAGGCGCTGGATTTCCTGCGCGCGTTTTGCAGCAGCGGCGGATTGCAGCCGTTGTTGAGTGCGCAGCGGGCGATTCTTTCGCAAGTGCAGGCGCCGGAACTCGAGCCTTGTGCGCGCACGGCGCGCGAGTCGGCGACTCAGCTCACCGAATGGTTGCAGAAGGCGACGGGCGGTGATCGTGATCGCATGGAAGCCGGTGCGCGCGATATCGCCATCGGGTTGGCGCGCACGCTTGCGCTGAGCTTGTTGACGCGGCATGCAGAGTGGGCGTTGCGCGCAGAGAATGATCCGCGGCCGGCGGCGGCGGCACGGCGGTTTGCAGAGTCGAGTTTGTTGAGGTTGAAGTCGAATGCGTCGCGGGATGCGCAGGTGTTGGCTAGCGACAGTTATTGAGTGGTTTTGGGGTAGATAAGAGCTTCCGCTATCCTGCGGCTAGCGGGTACCTTTTTGTCCGGTGACAAAAAGGCACCAAAAAACACCTTTTTTCTCATAAAGGGTGCTGTCCGCAGACAGCACGTCCGTGCTGCCTGGCTGCGGACCGCGCGCATCCCTGCGCGCGATCACCGTCGCTACAAGCCTGTACGCCGCTGGTATAAAGAGTCTTGAAACTCTGGACTGCACTAAGCCAGGGCGGTGAGGCTGTAAGAGCTTTCAAGCGAACTGCTTTTT
>CAWFCC010000018.1:0-121105 GCA_963814225.1 uncultured Gammaproteobacteria bacterium
GCTCGATGATCACGGACGTCATCGTCTCGATGGCTACGGTTACACCGTACATGCGTGCGTGCTGCGTCCGAAAAGCCGCGGCACGATCCGTCTTGCCAGCGCGGATGCCTCGGCGAAACCGCTGATCCAGCCGAACTATCTCGGCGATGGGAAGATCTCGTCCGGCATGATCGAAGGCGCGAAACTGTCGCGCGAGATTTTCCAACGTCCGAATTCGACGGCTATCGCGGCGATGAGATTTTCCCCGGCGCAGCCGCCGTGAGCGATGCGGACCTCGAAGCTTTCATCCGGCGCAAGGCGGAATCGATCTATCACCCGGTCGGCACATGCCGCATGGGCATCGACGAACGCGCGGTTGTCGACAGCGAATTGCGTGTGCGTGGCGTCGCCGGACTGCGTGTGGTCGATGCCTCGGTCATGCCGTGCCTGCCGGGCGGCAACACGAATGCGCCGACGATCATGATCGCCGAACGCGCTGCGGAACTGATCGCTATCTAGTCGCTTACGCCGCCTGATCCATCTGCGGCGGCAGCGGACAATGCAGCGCGGCGCAGATCGCGCGCAGCAGTTCGGCTTCGACGACGGTGACGACGCCGTCGGCGGAAATCGCTTGCGTCAGGCCGCGCACCAGCAATTCCTTGCCGGCGGGCAATAGCTGGTCGAGCTTCGGCAACGCCTTGTCCAGCGCGAGCGACCATTCCTTGCGCGGCGCGTACGCCGGAATCGCATCGGGCAAGCACTTCGTGCATGCCGAGCAGATACGCGCGTTCGGCATCGGCTTCGTTGTCGCTGCCGTATTCGGCGACGATGGCGAAGACGTCGGCGAGTTCGGCGGCGAGCGCCGGTAGTTTCACGCTGCCGTTCGGCCGGGCTTTGGACGGATCCAGCGCATCGACGACCTGCACGCCGATGAGTTTGCCGAGGCAGTAGTCTTCGATCGCGCCTTTGCCGTCGATCAGCGCGAGCTGGTTGAGCACGATCAGGAACGTCTGCAGCTGCGGACGCGGCAGGCGACGCAGCGAGGGAAACGCAAGTTGCGCCAGCGGCAGGCGCTGCAGCGGATGCAGGTCGGTCATGCCGTGCGCAAAGTTCTTCGCTGCCGCTGCGCATCGCCGCGTCGAAATATTTTTCGATGAGCGCGAGTTGCTTGGCGCGATGTTCCGCATCGTCGTCGAGCGTCAGCGCGAAGATGAGCTGCATCGCGCCGGTCGGCATGTGCGCGGCGACGCGCAGGCGTTCGGGAATCGAGGTGCGGATGGCGCCGGCGTTCGCGATGTCGTCCTGCGTCAGCACGGTGCCGCGTTGCGTGATCTGCGTGGCGTCGAGCTTGAGCTGCGTCGCTGCGCCGGGCAGCGGGGCGGATGCCGTTCGTGCGCGCTGCGCCGGCATGGGAGCCGCGGGCGCGAAACCGGAGATCGATGCGTTCGCGTCGTCGTCGTTGCCGGCTTGCACCGGATTCGTCCACGCCGCGGCGATCTGCGTGAATTCCTTCGGATTGAAGGTCGGATCGATCGCCTTGATGCGCTAGCTCGAGTGGCGGATGCGTCGCGAACAGTATCGGAGTAGCCGACGCCGTCGCCGAACAGCATGTGCGCGACTTCTTCTTTTTCCGACGACTGCAACTGCGATCCTTCGACGAGCGCGCCGATCTTTTTCAGCGCGCCGCCGATGCCCAGTGGTTGGCGCGTGAACTGCACCGCGGATGCGTCGGCGAGATATTCGCGCTGGCGCGAGATGCTGGCCTTGATCAGACGTCCGAAAAACACGCCGATGTAGCCGATGGCGAGGATGGCGATGCCGAACGCGACATACCCGCCGGAATCGCGGCTGCGTCCGGTGCTCTCGCAGCATCTTGCGTCCCGCGATGCCGATGACGAGGATGCCGAACAGCACGCCCATCAGGCGGATGTTCAGGCGCATGTCGCCGTTGAGAACGTGCGAGAACTCGTGCGCGATCACGCCCTGCAGTTCGTCGCGCGTGAGTTTGTCGATCGCGCCGCGCGTGACGGTGACGGCGGCGTCGGACGGCGTGTAGCCGGCGGCGAAGGCGTTGATCGCCGGTTCGCCTTCGAGGATGTAGATTTCCGGAACGGGTACGCCGGAGGCGATCGCCATTTCCTCGACGACGTTGCGCAAGCGCTTGTGCGCGAAGTCCGGCGCTGGTCGGTTCGATGCGTGTCGCGCCCAGTTGTTCGGCCACCGCCGCGCCGCCGCTGCGCAACGTGCCGATCTTGTACAGCGAGCACACGCCGATGAAGGCGAGCACGCCGAGGCTGGTCAGGAACATCACCCGCGGCGCCATCGCGCCGAGGTTTGCGGTGTGATGCTCGTCGCTCGCGCCGAAGGCGAGGAACAGCACGATATCGATCGCGCCGACGATGCACACGACCGCCAGCACGAACAGGATGAGCATGCGCTTGGTGTGGCTGCGCGCACGCTCTTGCTGGGCGAAGAAGTTCATCGCCATGACGCGATGGACTCCCGGATCAGCTGAAGGAAACTTTCACGGCCTCGCGCGCTTGCGGCGTCTGGATTTCCAGCGGCGCGGCGGGCGCGAAAGCGAACATGTTGGCGATGAACGAATTCGGGAACACTTCGCGGCGATTGTTGTAGTACATCACCGAGTCGTTGTACGCCTGACGCGAGAACGCGACCTTGTTCTCCGTGGAAGTGAGCTCCTCGGAAAGCTGCATCATGGTCTGGTTGGCTTTCAGATCCGGATAACTTTCGGCGACGGCCATCAGGCGGCCGAGGCCCTGCGTCAGCGCGGTTTCGGCAGTGGAGAGTTGCGCCATCGCCTGCGCATCGCCCGGGTTTGCCTTGGCGGCGGACAAACCATTCATCGCCGCACCGCGCGCGGCGATCACGGCTTCGAGCGTCTCGCGTTCGTGCTGCCATGTATTTCTTGGCGACTTCGACGAGGTTCGGGATCAGATCGTATCTGCGCTGCAGTTGCACATCGATCTGCGCGAAGTTGTTCTTGTACGCGTTGCGCGCGGTCACCAGGCCGTTATAAATGCCGACGACGAAGACAACGATCATCACGATGATGACGAGCAGAATTATCGCAGACATAACACTTTGATTTCCGGCTTGACGCTAGAATTGCGCCCCGTGCAAAAGCATAGCACGGGCGCTGCTGTGAACTGGAACGATGCGGCCGTGCGGAACTCTCGGGAGACGGCATTTCAATGATGGCTTCACGCGCACTGGCGATTCTGCTGGTGATGTTGGTTGGTGTGAATTCGGCCGATGCGGGTACATCGATCCGCAGGACGGTGAAGCCGCGCGCGCATCCGCCCGCCGCTGCACATAAGGCACCGCCGGTGGCCGCCCCGGTTTCTTCGGATGCGAAAGCGGTCGCTGCGGATTTCGATTCGTGGCTCGACCAGGTCGCCGCGTCGAATCAGGTGTCGGGACTCGCCGCCGCGATCGTCAGCGACAAAACCATTCTGCTTCAGCGCGGCATCGGCTGGGCCGATGCGAGTCGCGGCAAACCGGTGACGCCGGACAGCGTGTTCCGTCTGGCCTCGTTGTCGAAAGCGTTCGCAAGCGCACTCGCCGCGATGCTCGTCGATGAAGGCATGCTGAGCTGGCAGACGAAAGTCGCCGGCGTCCTGCCGACGTTCGAGCTTCACGATGCCGCGGCCGGCAACAACCTCACCGTGCGCGACATCCTGAGCCAGCGCGTCGGACTGCCGCACAACACCTACGACAATCTTCTCGAACAGAACGAGCCGTATCAGGAGCTCGTCGAAAAACTCAAAGAAGTGCCGCTGGCGTGCGGCGTCGGCGATTGCTATGGCTATCAGAACATCACCTTCGCGCTGATCGGCGATATCACGTACGCGGTCAGCGGCGATTTTTTCTATCACCAAGTCGAGAAGCGCATCTTCCATCCGCTCGGGATGGACAACGCAACGTACGGCCGCGACGCGATCGAAGCGAATCCGAATTGGGCGCAGCCGCATTCACGGCGCGGGTCGGGCTGGACGCCGATCGGCGATCAAGGAATCGTACTACCACGTGCCGCCGGCGGCCGGCGTCAACGCGAGCATCAAGGACATGACGCAATGGCTGATCGCGCAGATGGGCGGCCGGCCGGATGTGTTGTCGAACGATTTGCTGACGACGCTGCACACGCCGCTCGTGTCGACGCCGACCGAACTGCACGCGACACCGTGGCGGCGCGCGCGGTTGAGCGATGCGTCGTACGCGCTCGGCTGGCGTATATACGAATACGGCGGACAGACGCTGGTGTTCCACGCCGGCGCGGTGCAGGGTTATCGATCGATGATCGCGTTTTTCCCGAAACAGAAATTCGGCGCGGTGATGCTGTGGAATTGCGAATGCGTCGTGCCGGGCGGATTGATGCCGATGCTGCTCGACCGCTACCTCGGCCTGCCGCGCGTGGATTGGGCCGGGCTCGATACGCTCCCCACGCCGCGCGCCGTGGCGGGCGAAAACCGTCAGACGCGACGTCGCCAGTAGCCGACGTTTCCAGCCGACTTGTACGGCGTACGAAACCTGCCGTATGCTCGGCGCGCCATGTTGCAGTGCGCAAGCGTGGCGGGGAGACAGGCCGATGACTCGTAGCCTCATGGCGCACGAGGCGATGCTGATCGCCGAGCGTTTATTGCTGATCGCGTGCGACCCGCTCTCGGGCGACGCGTTGTGGCCGCGTGCACGACCGAATCCGGATCTCATCATCGCCGGCGCGATCGCTGCCGAACTGGTGACGCACGATCGGCTCGCCCTGAAGAACGGTCTGTTCGCCGCCGACCTGCACATCCCGACCGGACATCCGCTGCTCAAATCCACGCTGCAGTCGTTGCATGACGATCGCCTCGACGGCCTCGCACTGCTGCGCGCGATCGCCAATCGCATGAGTCCGCTGCGCTCGCCGCATTCTCGACGGGCTGTTCCGCCGCGACATCCTGCACCGCGTGGCCAAACGCGATTTCCTGCTGCGGCAGAAAGTGCGTTATCCGGTTCGCTCGATGCAGGCGCGCAACGAAGCGGTCGATGCGCTGCGCACGGCGGCGAGTGCCAGTTACGATCCGGACGATCACGATCTGAACGGCCTCGCGCTGTTGTTCCTGACCGAAACAGCCGGGCTGCTGGGCGTCACGCTGAAAGCAAAAGAGCACGAAGAAGCGCGCAAACGCATCCTCGTGCTCAATGATGTGACCTCGCAAAGCAGCGAGACCTTGCGCGGTCTCGCCTATATCCGCGCCGCGCTGATCAGCTGAGCTTGAACTCGATGCGGCGGCGCATGCGGTCGTCGACGGCCTTGCCGTTGTCCATCTTCGGCTTGAACGTCCAGCGCTTGATGGCGTTGAGTGCAGCGTTGTTGAAGATGCGCGACGGCTCCGCGTTGACCACGGCCGCGTTGCTCACGCTGCCGTCGGCGCCGACGGTGAATTCCACTTCGACCCAACCTTGCGCGCGCGAGCGGTAGGCATCGGGCGGATAGTCGGGCTGCACGGCGCGAACCAGTTCGGCCGGATGCGATTCGCCACCGGCAGGCGCGGCAACCGGCGGCGGTGCCGGCGCAGGAACCGCTGCCGCAGGTGCGGGAGCAGGTGTTGCGGAAGCGCAGTGTGGTCGCCGGCGTCGTAGCGGCGGGACGATTTGCTTCGGCAGTCGCAGGAGCCGGCGTCGTGGCGCTTTGTGTACTTTGCGCACTTTGTGCAGGCGTTGCGGCAGCGCGGGCGGCGGCCGCGGCGGCCACGGCCTGGTCGCGGTCGACCTGCTTCTTCTTCGCGTCGAGCTTGCTGCGCAGGATGTTCAGCGTGAAGTTGTTCGCGTCGACCTTGGTCAACAACTCGATGACGCGATTGGCTTCGTCGAGATTGCCGGCGTTGATGCTCTGTTCGACCGGACCGGTGAACATCGAGAAACTGTCGCGCAGCGCTTCGCGCGCGCTGCCGTTGGTCGGTTCCTTCTCGAGTACCTTCAGATACAGTTCCAGCGCGTTGTTGCCGGCGGGTACGACCAGACGCCCGTCGTTCATGGCCGTTCTGGCTTCCTTGAGAAGCTGTTCTTTCGACATCTCCGGCACAGGTGCGGCAGCCGGTGCCGTTCCGGGCGCCGCGGTTGCGGGCGCAGTCGCCGTCGGCGCGGCTGTCGCGACGGGCTTGACTGCCGTCGGCGCGGACGAACCGCCGCCGGCGAGGAAATAGTAGGCGGCTCCCGCGATGAGGACGAGAACCACGACGACCGGCACGATCTTCATGACCGGTGAACTAGGCTTGGGTGCAGCGATGGCTTTTGCGGACATGGCAACGCTTCTCGAGCTGAAAGAACACGAAAAAATCGTGGGAGCCCCTTCCCCTGCAACTTCCTAGCCACAGCCGCGACAGACGAGCATTCCGTCCCCGGCCCGCTTCGCGCGCTTTCGAAGGTAGCGCTTTTTGGCAACAGGTGCCAATTTTTTGCGACGCTCAGCGGCCATTAACCGTCCGCGCTCTACTTGGCGTAGTATCGAGCGCAGGCCACAATTCACCACGGAGAAACACGACATGGAAGGCAAACGAGACGAACAATCCCTGCAGCGACGACATCGACGCAGCGGTCGGTGCCGCCGCCTCTAAGGCGCACGCGAGCGTAGACCGCGCCGCCGACAAGATCGACGCCGCGGCCGACAAGATGGACGCCGCCGCGAGCGACCTGAACGAGCGCATCGGCGAGATTTCCGAACGCCTGAAAGCCGACGGCGAACGCCTGCTCGAAAGCGCGCGCGAACTCGGCGAAGTGATCAGCAAGCAGACCCGGCAGCATCCGTTGACCGCGTGCGGCATCGCATTCGTCGCCGGCATCGCCGTGGCGCGCCTGATGCGCCGCTGATCGGCGCGTGAACACGCCGGTCGAAACGCCGGAGCGTGCCGCCGCTGCGACAAACGAACCCGTCGCGCCGCTACCGCCCGAAGCGGAAGGCGACGCG
Organism: uncultured Gammaproteobacteria bacterium; assembly: GCA_963814225.1. GTDB lineage: Bacteria > Pseudomonadota > Gammaproteobacteria > Xanthomonadales > Rhodanobacteraceae > Rudaea. The sequence goes on from CAWFCC010000018.1 coordinate 6,947, forward strand.
ACGTTCGCCAAAGTCGTTCAGGAAGGCGCCGACTACGTTCGCACTGCGTTGCACCTGTTTCTCGGTGAGCTGCAGATCGCGCGCGGCAGCTTCGTGCGCATGCTCGCGGCCGGCGCACTCATTCCGGTGTTCCTGCTGACGATCTGGAGCGCGCTGAACCTGCTCATTGCTGCCATCGTGTCGCGTCTGCTCAACGACTGGATCTACGGCTATCTCGTCGATCCTGTTGTTGAACGGAATCCTGGTCTGGATTTCTGTTCGTGCATTGAAGCGATGGAAACGCGATCTGACCTTGCCGCGCAGCCGCGACGCACTCGCGCGCCTGCTGGAGCGCATCAAGTGACGCGCCGCCTCGCACGCGCACGCGTGATCGCCGCGCAGACGCAACTGCGCGCGCTCGACACGCAACTCGATGTCGACATCGCGCGCTGGCATGCGCGTCTGCGTCCGGCGCAACTGCTCGCGGTGAGTTTCGCCGCCGGATTCGCGACGGTGCTGCTGCCGCGGCGCTGGCGAATGGCGTTTTCTTACGGCATCGGTGCGGTGGCGTGGCCGCTGACGCGCCTGTTCGCGCCGACGATCCTGCAGAGCGTGCTGCGGCAGATGGAAACGCCGGACTAAACCGCTACTCGAAGTCGTCGGCGAAAATAGTCGTCGCCGTCCGGCAGCACGAGCAGGTTGGCCGACATGGCGGCCAGTCCGGTCAGACGTCAGCGTGTTCGATGCGAACGCGTTCGATGCGATCATGCGGATGTCGTGGGTCTGGTCGAATCCGTAGAGCTTCCACGTCGCCGTATGAGGGGCGTTGAACGTGATGCTCACGTCGTGCGCGGCGGCGTCTTTGTTGGTCAGCAGGATCATCAGCCGGCCGCGGCCGTGAAATGCGTAGGCGCCGATCTGGTCGATGTTGGCCGTCGCCGCGCTGACGCTATTGCCTTGCACTTTCGAACCGGCGCCGTCGTAGTTGAGGAACAGGCGGAACGCGCGTTCGTTGAAACCATTCACCAACGGCGCGGTCCAGCGCGTGGCGAGGTCGACGCCTTCGCGCGCGAAGATGCCGAGGACTTCTGCCTGCGCGACACCGCCGCTGATGGTGTCGACGACCACGTTGTTCACCTTTTTCGTGTCGTCCCACGCGTATTCGGTGATCGCGAGCTTGGTGCCGGGTGCGTACTGCGCGATCCATGCTTTCACGCGCGGAATGAGATTGCGGCTTTGTCGTAGTGCCAGGGCACGTCGTCGCCTTCGGGGCCGTCGACGGTGCCGATCCACGATTCGATATCCAGTTCGGGTCATAGAGTTCGTTCAGCGAACGCAGGCGGCGGCCGACGGTCGCAGAATCTTCCGCGCCGCTATAGATCGAGCCGGATGCGCCGCCCGGATCCTGCGGGTAGTAGTGCAGATCGAGATAGTCGACGAGCGGCGCGCCGCCCGACAGCGGATGCGCGGCGATCTGCTGCAGGTACCACGCGACGAACGGTGTACCGGAATGCGCACCGCGATCGGCGCCGCTGAAACAGGTGCACGACGCGGCATCGGCTGCCGACGTGAACAGATCGGGATAGCCCCACGTCACCGGACCGGTGACGATGGCATTCGGTTCCTGCATCTTGATCGCCGTCGCGTACGAAACCGCCTTGTTCCAGATTTCGTCGTACGTCGGCGGCGTGGGATGCACGTCGCGATGCGTGGAATTCCACAGCATCACTTCGTTGTCGAGCGAGTAGAACTTCACACCGCCGTTGGCTGCGGTGCCGAACACCGATTGCAGGTGCGCGATCCATGCCGCTTCATACGACGGCGGCGCGGCGTCGGAGGTGTCGGAAGCCGCGTTGTTGGTTATCGTCGTGCCATTGCTGAGCACGCCGTTGCCGGCGTTCGTGTCGTACTGATCGACCTGCTTCTGCGCACCGTACTTGGCGACGGAGAAACCGACGGTATACGGATGCTGCAGCGCGCTGTTGTCGAGCGGCTTGAGTCCGATCGTCGGAATCGCGATGAGCGGTTGCGCGCCGCCCGTGCGCGCTTCGGTGACGAATGCATCGGCGGAATTGCCGAGCGGCGGAATGTGCGTGCGGTCCTGGCTGTCGGGAATGTTCTCGTAGAAATAATCGCTGGCGGTGCTGTGGATGTCGTATTGCCAGTTGTAGCGCGTCGTCGAGTTGCCGCCCCAGCGGCGCACGGTGTAACCGACCTGCGCGTTACGTGTCGCATCGCCGTAGGCAACGCCGAAGATCAGCGGACTGAACGGATGCACGTTCGCCGTCGTGTCGACGGTGACGGCGACCGGCGCCGCGTTGGCGGCAGACGTGAGCAGACAGGCGACAAAGGCAACGACGGTGCGCATGGTGATACCCCACACTTTCTGGATGACGTCCGTGAAAGGGATTTTCCGGCAACCGGTAACCACACGGTTGCGACGCAACGCGCACTTTTGTTCGCGAACGGCGGGGGAACGAAGGAGGGGTCTTAAAGGCTCTCCCTGCGCTGGGCAGTCACAGGGAGAGCGATTCGAGAGTTGAAGCAGTAGTTTTATCGTGGATCAATTTCATGGAACGTATTTCTGGAACCCGTACCGGTTGAAGCTCCGGTACGCAATCGATCGTCGAGAACCCGATCGTCTGCTCAGGCTGATCCGTCAGCCATCACGAGCGGTTATGCCTAGTCGAAGGAAGAGTTCTTACTTCTTCTTCGCGGTCTTGCGGGCCGACTTCTTGGCGGCCTTCGCCTTCACGGTTTTCTTCGCAGCTTTCTTAGCGCCTTTCTTTGCAGCTTTCTTCATAGCCATATCGCGTCTTAGCTCCTCGTCAGTTGGTAGTTGTTGCCCAGTGAAAGCGTGGAGGAATGCTTCGCACAGCAAATCGCTGTTCGTTGCATGCCTCAGATTGTTGACCTGGCGGCGGGTGCGTTCGTCGGAGAGAAGTCGGAGTACGTGAAGCGGTATTGATACCGTCACTTTCTTCACGGCTTCAGCTTTCTCGCCGTGCTCGATGTAGGGTTTAACGTACTTCGCTGCCGCCATGGATTCCGTTACGCATTGGTGCGCCGGGATAAAATTTAATTACCCATTTTTTTCTGTGTCAACAAGTTTGTGCGTGGAAAACGCGGCGACGCGACTGCCGCGAAAGCCAGACGCGATGCGCGTTTGAGACGATTCCGGCACTGCTCGCGCGACGTCCGCAATTTATCGAATGGACGTCTATACGTCTATACGCAGATATAGCCGAATGGCCGCTCCGCAGCGGCACCGCTAAATCAGACATCGCGCAAACCCAGCACTGATGCGGCTTGCAGCCCTGTCGACGCGAATGCGGCGCGGACGCGATATGCCACATTCTGCACAACTATACTTTTCCGCTTCGCGCGATCGCGCGTTCGCGTTCGCGATTGCGCGCGGCGGTTCGTCGAAGACCGAACGGGAGATGAAAGGGTGTCCGGCGGGACGAAAAATATTTTTTCGGAAAGGACGAAATCGATGCGCAAAAAAGACGAATTGCGAAAAATTGCGCAACTTTTTCGTCGACGCGCGTCGTCAGCGCGTCGCGAAAATCACTTCAAAACTTTCGCGAGCGCGGTCGCGAAGCGATGCAAATCGTCTTGCGTTTTCGTTTCCGTCGCGCACACGAGAAGTGCGTTTTCGTACTCCGGAAATTCTTCGCCGAGCGCGAAACCGGCGACGATATTTTCTTTCGCGAGCGCTTCGACGACTTCGCTCGCCGGCACCGGAAGCTGGATCGCGACCTCATGGAAGAACGGCGCCGCGAAGAGCTGCTTCACGCCGGGAATCTTGCACAACAGATCGCGCAGCGTGCGCGTGTTGTTCATGCTCGCTTTCGCCGCGCGTTCGACACCTGCCGGACCGAGCATCGCCATCGCGATCGTGGCAGCGGTTACAAGCAAACCCTGGTTGGTGCAGATGTTCGACGTCGCCTTCGCGCGGCGGATGTGCTGCTCGCGCGCTTGCAGCGTGAGGGCAAACCCTGGCTTGCCGTCGAGATCGGTGGTGCGTCCGACGATGCGGCCGGGCATCTGGCGCACGAATTCCTGTTTGCAGCAGAGGATGCCGTAGTACGGACCACCCGACGACAGCGGCACGCCGATCGGCTGGCCGTCGCCGCAGACGATGTCCACGCCATGCGCTTTCGATTTGCCGCTGCCCCAGCGGCCCGGCGGCTTCAACACCGACAGCGCGAGCGGATTGACGATGCCGATGGCGAGCGCGCCTTTCGAATGCGCCCAGTCGGTCAGCGCATCGACGTCTTCGAGCACGCCGAAGAAGTTCGGTCTGCGGAATGACGAGCGCGGTGAAATCGCCGAAGTCCTGTTCGGTGAGCCATTGCGGCGACACCGCGCCACCATGTTCGTCGTCGTGGCAGAAATCGAACTCGACGATCTCGATGTCCTGCAGCGCGACGATCGTGTGCAGCGTCTTGCGATACGCCGGATGCACCGACTTCGGCACGAGCACCCTGCGCGGACCTTTCTTCGCGCAGCGCTCGGCCATCAGCACGGCTTCGGCGAGCGAGGTCGCGCCGTCGTAGAGCGACGCGTTGCTGACGTCCATGCCGGTCAGCGCCGTCATCATCGACTGGTATTCGTAGATGAGCTGCAGCGTGCCCTGGCTCGCCTCGGCCTGGTACGGCGTGTACGCGGAATAGAACTCGCCGCGCGAGACGATCGCCCACACCGCGGCGGGAATGTGATGCTCGTACGCACCCGCGCCGCAGAAGTTGAGCGGCGTTCCATCCTGCGCGGCGCGTTCCTTCATCAGGCGCGTGACCTGCATCTCGCTCAGGCCCGGCGGCACCTGCTTCAGCTGATCGATGTTCAGCGAAGGCGGGATCTCGTCGAACAGATCATCGAGCTTGGCGACGCCGATGACTTTGAGCATCTCGCGGACGTCGGATTCGGAATGAGGAATGAAGGGCATCGGAAAACCCGGAATTCGGAGAATGAAGGATCGATCCGGCGCACGATGCACCGGATCGCGTGAAGCGGATGTCGCGCTTAGTGTTCTTCGCTTTCGATCAGTTCGGCGTACGCATCCGGATCGAGCAGTTCTTCTTGTTCTTCGGCGAGGTTCGACGGCTTGACGACGAAAATCCAGCCTTCGCCGTAGGCGTCTTCGTTGATCGTCTCGGGCTTGTCGGACAGCGCGCTGTTCACCGCGGTGATCTTGCCGGACACCGGCGCGTACACGTCGGATGCGGCCTTCACCGATTCGACGACGGCCGACGCGTTGCCGGCCTGCACGTCGTCGCCGACGCTCGGCAGTTCGACGTAGACCAGATCGCCCAGAAGACCCTGCGCGTGATCCGAAATCCCGACCGTCACGGTGCCGTTGTCTTCGACGCGCGCCCACTCGTGGGACTTCATGAATTTCAGGTCGCCGGGGATTTCGTTCATGGCTGCTTCCTTGGGTACTTTTCGGGCTGAACAATTCTACACGGAGCGTTGCGGGTTCAAAAACAGGCGTGGTTCTGGCGGTGCGGGCGCGATGAATCGCGCCCCTACATGGATGGCCGCGCCCTGCATGTATGAATTCGCGCCTACACGACCTTCGTAGAGGCGCAATTTATTGCGCCCGGCTTTTCCTTTCCGTGATCAGGCAATCTGCGCCTTGCCGTCGCGCACGAACGGGAACTTGACCACACGCACCGGCACCAGCCGACCGCGGATATCGACTTCGACCTTTTCCGGCGCCGCCGCGGGCACGCGCGCGAAGGCGATAGCTTTGCCGAGCGACGGCGAGAACGTCCCCGACAGGATTTCGCCATCGCCGCTCGGCGTGACGACGCGCTGGCCGTGGCGCAGCACGCCTTTCTCGTCCATCACCAGACCGACCATGATGCGATGCTCGGTCGCCTTTCTGTTTTTCCAGCGCCGCGCGGCCGATGAAATCGCGACCTTCGTCGAGCGAGACGGTCCAGGCGAGTCCGGCTTCCCACGGCGTGATGTCTTCGTCCATATCCTGGCCGTACAGATTCATGCCGGCTTCCAGGCGCAAGCGTGTCGCGCGCGCCGAGTCCGGCTGGCGTCACGCCGGCGGCGGCGAGTTTGTTCCACAGGTCGACGGCTTTCGACGACGGCACGATGATCTCGTAGCCGTCTTCGCCGGTGTAGCCGGTGCGCGCGATGAACAGATCATCGCCTTCGACCGCGACGAACTTGCCGATCTTCGCCGCCTTCTCTTTCAGCGCCGGCGACAGCAGCGACTGCACTTTCTCGCGCGCTTCCGGACCCTGCACCGCGATCATCGACAGATCGCCGCGTTCGGTGACATGAACGTCGAACGCCTTCGCCTGTTGCGTGATCCACGCCAGGTCCTTGTCGCGCGTCGATGCATTGACGACGACGCGGAAGAAATCCTCGGTCAGGAAATAGACGATCAGATCGTCGATCACGCCGCCTTTTTCATTGAGCATGCCGAGTACAGCGCCTTGCCGGATTTCTTTAGCTTGTCGACGTTGTTGGCGAGCAGACGTTTGCAGGAATTCGCGGGTGCGATCGCCGTGCAGATCGACCACGGTCATGTGCGAAACATCGAACATGCCGGCGTGCTTGCGCACCGCATGATGTTCTTCGATCTGCGATCCGTAATTGAGCGGCATGTCCCATCCGCCGAAATCGACCATCTTCGCGCCGAGCGGCGCGGTGCGTTGCGTTGAGAACCGTCTGCTGAGTCATGGCGTGCACTGGAAAGCGGGCGCGCATTATCGCACGGGAATAAAACGGCGCCCTCGCCGATCTTGACCGGTAGCCATCCCCACCGGAGACCGTCCATGTCCGATCATCACCCCACCTTAATGAATCGCCGCGCCGCGCTCGGCTGCCTCGCCGCCTGGTCAGGCGCCGCCGTCGTCTGGACCGTCGCCGGCGGCGTGCCGCGCGCGCTCGGCGCGACCTCGAACGGAAACGTCGTCGTGCCGAAGGGTGCGTTCACCTTCGCGCAGATCAGCGACACGCATATCGGATTCCACAAGGAAGCCAATCCGGATGTCGTCGGCAGTTTCCGTCGCGCCGCGGCCGATCTGAATGGATTGCAGCACAAACCCGCGCTGGTTCTGCACACCGGCGACCTGACGCATCTGTCGAAACCCGAGGAATTCGGTCAGCTCAAGGAACTGCTGACCGAAATCAAAGTCGACCGCATCCACACCGTTCCCGGCGAACACGATGCGCTCGACGACGGCCTCACCGGCTATCTGAAGAATTTCGACCACGACGGCAAACAGCGCGCGTGGTACAGCTTCGACCAGAACGGCGTGCACTTCATCGGTCTGTCGAACGTGCTCAATTTCAAGATGGGCACGATGACGTCGCTCGGCGACGAACAGCTCGCGTGGCTGAAGAAGGATCTCGCCGGCGTTTCCAAATCGACGCCCATCGTCGTGATGGCGCACATCCCGATGTGGACCGTCTACGCGCAATGGGGCTGGGGCACCGCCGACGCCGATCAGGCCATCGCGATGCTGAAACCGTTCGGCTCGGTGACCGTGCTCAACGGTCACATTCATCAGGTGCTGCAGAAAGTCGAAGGCAACGTCGCGCTGCATACGGCGATGTCACTCGCCTATCCGCTGCCGACGCCGGGACAGGAAGGCATCGGCGAACCCGGCCCGGTGAAAGTGCCGGCCGAGCGCCTCGGCAAGCTGCATCGGCACGCGCGAAATCACGATCGTCCGCGGCAAGCACGATCTCGCCCTTATCGACACCCCGATCGATCACGCCTGAGAAAATAAAATGAAATTGCTTATTGCTACTGCCCTGCTCTTTACCGCCGCCGCGCATGCGGAAACGACCATCACCATCGAGAAATTCGCCTTCGCCCCGAAGGAAATCACGATTGCGCCCGGCACAAAAGTCGTCTGGATCAACAAGGACGAAACGCCGCACACCATCAGCGCGCCGGACAAGACGTTTCTGTCGAAAGCGATGGACACCGACGACAAGTACGAATACACGTTCGCCAACGCCGGGGACTTCAGCTACTTTTGCACCCTCCACCCCTTCATGACCGGCATCGTGCACGTGCGCCCGCAACTAGCATGACGGCAACGACGGACACCTGGATCGGCGAACTGGCGCAGCAGCATCTCGATGCGGCGTACAACCTCGGCCGCTGGCTGCTCGGCAACGAGCAGGATGCGTCCGACGCCGTCCACGATGCCTACGTCCGCGCCGCGCGCGCCGCCCACACCTACGCGGGCGGCAACGCGCGGGCGTGGTGGCTCGCGATCGTGCGCAACTGTTGTCTGGCGAAGCTCGCGTTGCGCAAACGCGAGACGCATCTGCGCACGGTCGACAATGAACCGTCGATCGCCGATGTCGAGCAGCGCGCGGAATCCGATCAACGCCGCGCACTCGTCGCCGAACAATTGCGCGCGTTGCCCATCGAATTCCGCGAGGCGCTCGTGCTGCGCGAGATCGAAGATTTGTCGTACCGTGAAATCGCCGATGTGCTGAACGTACCGATCGGCACTGTGATGTCGCGCCTGTCGCGAGGGCGCGCGATGCTGCAGCGCGCATTCGCTGCTGCGCCGGAGAAATCTGCATGAACTGTGAGACGACGCATCCGCTGCTCGAAGCGTATCTCGACAACGAACTCGACCGCGCCGACGCGCGCGAAGTCGAAGCGCATCTGGATACGTGCGAATCGTGCCGCACCGCGCTGGGCAAACTCGACGATGTGCGCGCGCGCGCTGCGCGACGGAGTGCTGAAATTTTCGGCGCCGCCGCAATTGCGCGAACGGATCGCTGCAACGCGCACCGACATCAACGAACGCACGCGCACGCCGCGATGGTTTGGCTATGCGGCAGCTTGCGCGCTGGCGTTCGTCGCCGGTGGTGTTTCGATGCATCTGTGGAATTCACCCGCGCACGAGCAACTCGCGCACGACGTGTTCGCCAGCCACTGGCGCGCGTTGGCGGCGAACTCACCCATCGATGTCGTGTCCAGTGATCGGCATACGGTGAAGCCGTGGTTCGCGGGGAAAGTTGCGCAGACGCCGCTCGTGCAGGATTTCGCCGATCGCGGGTTTCCGCTTGCCGGCGGGCGTATCGATTATGTGGGCGAGACGCGGGTGCCTGTGCTCGTTTACAAGCATGGTCAACATGTCATTGATGTGTTTGTGTTGCCGACGGGTGCGTCGCTTTCATCGGCGATGGAGCAGGGTTATCGGCTGGATACGGTCGATCTCGCGGGACAGCCGGCGGCGATCGTGTCGGATATGGATGCTGCGGAGACTGGGAAGTTGCGGGATTTGTTGAAAGGGGGCTAGAGAGGTTTGAAGAAAAGAGCTTCCGCGATTGAATATCGCGGGTCACTTTCTTTGCTGGTGCAAAGAAAGTAACCAAAGAAACCACCTCTTTTCTCGCATGGACGCTGTCCGCGAACAGCACGTCCGTGCTGCTGGTCGCGGACGCGCGCATCCCTGCGCGCGTGTGAGCGCGATACAAGCCTGCAGGCGACTGGTCGAAAGAGTCTTGAAACTCACGACTGCACTAAGCCAAAGGCGGTGAGGCCGGAAAAGAAGAGCTCCTGCGGCCCCATCGCCGGTCGCTTAGTGCCGATGGGGTTACAAGACTCTCTATACCAGTTTCGCGCAAGCGCGGATCGACGGTGATCGCGCGCAGGAAGCGCGCGGTCCGCGGCGAGCATCAGGGACGTGCTCTCCGCGGACAGGACACTATGGGAGAAAAAAAGGTGTTTCTTGGTTACTTCTTTGCACCAGCAAAGAAGTGACCCGCGATATTCAATCGCGGAAGCTCTTATCTACCAACCCCAATCAAAATCACAACATCCCAATTCAAACCACCGCCTGCACCGTCAGCGTCGTCCCATTAACCGCCACAACTTCAATCGCCGACCCCGCCGGCAACTCCGGCCCCTCCACCAACCACACAGAATCCCCGACGCGCGCCTTCCCCTGCCCATTCACGATCGCACTATCGAGCACATACCGCCGCCCAACAAACTGCTCCGCACGCCGATTCAGCAACGGCTGATCACTCGCCCTACTCAACTCACGCCGCACGAACTTCCAATAAATCACACAGCTGACAATCGCCAGCACCGCAAACGCAAACGCCTGCGCGAGCGCACCGAGATCGGGCACGATCAGCACGAGCACCCCCATCATCGCCGCGGCAATTCCGATCCACAGCATGAAGTAACCCGGCATCGCGAGCTCGGCGCCGATCAGCACCAGCGCGAGCAGCCACCAACCATAATGCGTTGCGAGATTCGTGAGCATGTCAATGTCCTCAGACCGGCCGCGCCGGCGGCAGCGTGGTGCCCGCCTGGCGCGGCGGCGTGTTCGGCGTCTGCGGCGGCGGATTATTGCGCGGTATCGATTGCTGGTCGGCCAGCGAATTCTTCGCCAGTTCCGCAATACCCGCGAGCGAGCCCAGAATGCCGGTCGCTTCCATCGGCAGCAGCATGATCTTCTGGTTCGGCGCGCCGACCATCGCCTTCAACGCGTCGACGTATTTCGTCGCGACGAAATAGTTGATCGCATTGATGTCGCCCGCGCGGATCGCCTGCGACACCATTTCCGTCGCCTTCGCTTCGGCCTGCGCCTGACGTTCGCGCGCTTCGGCTTCGCGGAATGCCGCTTCGCGCTTGCCTTCCGCCGACAGAATCGCCGATTGCTTCTCACCTTCGGCTTTCAGAATCGCCGCCTGCCGGAAACCCTCGGCTTCGAGAATGTTGGCGCGCTTCTCGCGTTCGGCTTTCATCTGGCGCGCCATCGAATCGATCAGATCGCGCGGCGGCTGGATGTCCTTGATCTCGATGCGGTTGCACTTCAGGCCCCACGGATGCGTCGCCTCATCGACGACGCGCAACAATCGCGCATTGATGTCGTCGCGTTTGGACAACGATTCATCCAGATCCATCGACCCGAGCACGGTGCGGATGTTGGTCATCACCAGATTCAGGATCGCCTGCTGCAGATTGGATACTTCGTACGCCGCCTTCGCCGCGTCGAGCACCTGATAGAACACGACGCCATCGACGCGCACGACCGCGTTGTCTTTCGTGATGACATCCTGCGATGGAACGTCGAGCACCTGTTCCATCATGTTCATCTTGCGGCCGACCGACTGATAAATCGGAATCAGCACGTGCAGACCCGGCTCCATGGTGCTGGTGTATCGACCGAAGGTTTCCTTGGTCCATTGATAGCCCTGCGGAACGACGCGGAGCGTCTTCGCCACGGCCAACAGAACGACGATAACCAGAACAAACGCGACTGCGCCGCCACCACCCATGATTGATTTCCCCTCGTTTTACGCGGATAAAACCGCCACTCAGTATATCCCGCGCCGTGGTTACGCCCCGGACAGCGAAAATGTTAAGATTCAGTTGTGGGACAATGATTTATATGCGGTCCGCGCAGCAGACATTTCAATCGTTGCGCAGCCGGTGTTCAACGGTAACTGGGGAGATGTTGAAATGAAGCACACATTAGCCACCGCGATCGCCCTCGCCCTGATGGGCGCAAGCTCCGCTTACGCGATCACGGATTCGGAAACCAACGCGAGCATCCCGTTCAACCTGTCCGCGCCCGGCGCGCGCAGCATGGGCATGGGCGGCGCGTTCCTCGGATTGGCTGACGACGCCACCGCCGCGTACACGAATCCTGCCGGCCTCACGCAGCTCGTCACGCCGGAAGTGTCGGCAGAAGTTCGCCACACCAGCTACAGCATTCCGTATGCGAACGGCGGTTCGGCGACGATCGGCCCCTTCAGCGACGGCAACGTTCGCTCGAGCGATTCGGATTCCTCGAAAACCAATCCTTCGTACCTCTCGTTCGTGCTGCCGCACGATCGCTGGTCGTTCGCGCTGTATCGCGATGAACTGGTCAATTTCAGCGGCGACTTCGCAGCCGACGGCACCATCCTCGGCGACAACCAGTTCGAAACGTTTCCGCTCAGCGCGCATTCGAACCTGAAGATCATCAACTACGGCGCGACCGCCGCGTACAAGGCCACCGACAACGTGTCGCTCGGTATCGGCCTGTCGTATTACGACTTCACGATCAACACGTCGATCGTCCGTTCCGAGTTCGACGGCAACGATCAGAACATCCCGGCCGGCACGCCGGTCAACCAGCAGATCCAGCGCGGCAGCGACAACAGCATCGGCGTGAACCTCGGTGCGCGTTTCGTGCTGAGCGATCACCTGAGCGCCGGACTCGTCTATCGCCAGGGCGGGAAATTCGACTATCGCGCATCAAGCACGGTGCTGCTGACCGATCCGCCGACCGTCGTCGCCGATCTCGACAACGTCCGCTTCAAGGTGCCGGACGAATACGGTGCGGGCCTTAGCTGGCATCCGAACGACAACTTCGTCCTCAACTTCGACGCCGACTTCATCCAGTATTCGCAGCTAACGCACGGCATCCAGTCGCTGTTCGGCAACGACGCGGCGACCGTGTCGCGCCTGAGCATCCCGAACGGCACCGAATACCACCTCGGCGGCGAGTATACTTTTACGCAAATGACGCATCCGTTCAGCGTGCGTGCGGGCGTGTGGCACGATCCGCGTCACTCGATCGAATACAAAGGCGCCGATCCCGGCGACGATGTCGGCGCACTCGGCCTTGCTACGCTGTTCGGCGTCGGCAAAGGTTCGCAGACGCACTTCTCGCTCGGCGGCGGTTTTGCCTTCGCTAAATTCCAGATCGACGCGGCGGCGGATTTCTCCGATCTCACCGACATGTTCTCGGTTTCGGCGGTTTATCACTTCTGATCGAAGCGACAACGCACGACGAAACGCCTCCCTCGCGGAGGCGTTTTTTTATGTCGGCATTTCTTTTTTTTCGCTCGTCATTCCCGCGAACGCGAAAATGACGAGCCAAAGAAAAGTCAGCGGCTGTCCTGATAGAACGCACGGAACGCAGGCGAGAACAGTGACGCATCCGGCGCACCCGCATCGAGCGCACGCGCAGCTTTGGCATCATTGCGCGCCGCCGCCAACAACTGCTCATCGCTGTCGAGTTTTGCGAGCGTGAACTTGGACGCCGCACGCACGAGGAACGCGTGATAACGCGCCTTCGCATCGGCATACGCTTCGGGATTGATGCGCGCAACGTCGGTGTAATGCCCAGCGAGATAATCATCGAACGCCTGCATCAGCGGCTGCGGCGGTTCGTTTCTCGCGACGACGGACGGCTTCTCGATCGGCGCGGGTTTTTCCTGCGGAACAGGTTTGATCACCGGAGGAGGCGGCGTGTTCTTGACGAGCGGCTTCGCGACCGGCGGTTCCACCGGTTTCGCTGCGATGGGCTCGGGCGGCTTGTCATCCTTCTTCGCAACCGCCGTCTTTTGCGCGCACGATGCGGCATCGCGCTGTTGCGCACCCGCGAGTTCCGGCAATTCCGCGACCACTGATTTGCTTTGCGCGGAATTGAATTGCGTCAACGCACCCGCGCAATCGTCTTGCTTGAAAGCGATCTCGCCCAGATAAAACTGCGGCACGTACGGCTCATACACCTGTCCGTAAAGACGCACCTTCGCCGCCGGTTCCGGATGATCGCTGAAGGCCTGCGCGATCAGCGTGCGCGCTTCGCTCAGATTTCCATCGCGATACGCTTTCACGCCGCGCGCATAACTGTCTTTGTAGTCGGCATGCGCCAGGCTCGCCGCGATCAGCGCAGCGAATCCGACACTCGCGCGAACCGCATTACCAGCCCGCACGCGTGAAATACTCCTTCGCAGAAATCGTCGGGAATGCCGCATTCGCCGTCGCGCGTTTGCGCGCTTCGACTTTCGCGATCACCTGCACAGGTTTGTTCGCTTTCGGATGGCGGAACGTGATCACGTAGTTGCCGGCGGGCACGGTGAGCACGAGCGGCGTGCTCGCACCGGACGGCAGCGCGATCTGCTGACGATTGCTGTCGACCACCGATTCGACATTGCCCCACGGGAACGCATTCAGCACGAGTTCGCCGCGTTCGGATTCCAGACGCGCCTTCTCCGCTTCGGCGACTTTGTTGCGCATCTCCGGCAGCGATGCGGTGAGCTTTTGATAGCCCGCCTCGCCATCGAGCCATTTGGCTTGTTCTTTCGTCAGTGCCGCCGTCGTGTCGAACGTGGCCGCGCTGTTCGCTGACTCGAGCTCATCGCGCAGTTCGTCGACAAACCGCGCGCGCAGCGCAAGATTGTCTTTGTTCGCTGGATCGGCGGCGATCAATCCTTCCAGCGCGGATGCCGCTGTGCGCAACTGATCCGCCGACGGCGAACCCGACGCCAGAACTTTCTCGATGCGCTCGCGCGCTTGCTGCGTCTGCGCCGATGCGCGTTCGGCATTCACCTGCGTCTGCAGCTTTCCGGACAGCGCATTCAGCGCCGCGTCGGACGGAAACACTTTGCGCGATGCATCGACCATCGCAATCGCCGCACCGACATCGGTTTGCGCGCGCATGTTCGCCGCTTCGGCGACGCGCTTGGGCAATTCCTCGAGCAGCTGTTTCGCATCCGCGTTCAACGGATCCTGTTGCAGCACGGACTGCAGCGCGTTGTACGCATCGTCTTTCGCGGGCGCGACAAAACGTTGCTCCGCGATGGCCTGACGCGCCGCGCTTAACGTCTGCGCGATCTTGCTGGCGCGCTCGCCGAGCCGCTGCTCAATTTGCGATTTAAGCGTCTGCGCCTCGGCGAGATCGGGCGCAGCTCGCAACGCGAGGCCGAGACGATCAAGCGCGCGCGGCGCTTGTCCTGCGCTGTCGAAGCGACGCGCTTCCGTCAGCAACGCTTTGGCCAGCGCGGTGCCGAATTCGCCGACGCGTTTGTCGTCGCCCGCCTGCTTGGCCAGTTCGCCGAGTGTTTCGTAGGCGTTGTCGCCGCCGGGCTCGGCCAGACGTCCGCCGCGCAGTTGCTGATTGCCACGCGCGAGAAGATTGCCGATGACACGTTCGGCGGATTCTTTTTTCTGCTGCGCGTCCGCCTGCGCGCGAAGTGCCGTGAACGCCGCCTCGCTGCCGAGATACGCCTGCAATTTGTTGAGCTCGCCAAGTGCTTCCGCCGCATTTCCGGATTCGAGCGACTTACGCGGCGCATCGAGCTGTTGCGCAACGACTGCGGCGAGGAGCTTGTTCACTTCAGCATTATCGGGAGCGAGCTGATGCGCCTGTTGCAGCAGCGGATACGCGCCGCCTTCGCCGAAGGTCTTGCCTGCCGCACGCGCAGATTCGGCGCGTTGCACGAGCGCGCGGATTTGCTGTTTGGATTTTTCCGCGGTTTGCGCCGCCGTGATCTGTTTGGACAACGCACGCAGATCGGTGTCGTCGGGCCGCATCAGCAACGCCTGATTGTCGAGATCGGCCGCTTCATCGAATTTGCCGGCCGCGAGCGCGGCTTTGGATTGACTGCCGAGTTTTTGCGCGATCTGCTCGAGCATCTGCGCCGCGCGCGGATTTTCCGGATCCTTCTGCTGGATTTTTTGCAGATACGCGAACGCGCTGTCGTCGGCGGGCGTGACCAGTTGGTTCGAAGTGATGCGATGTTCGGCGCGATCGAGCCACAGGCCGACCAGTTCCTGTTCGTCTTTGCTCAATCCGCCGCGGCCGTGGAACGCCATCCACGCGCCGATGATCACGAGCACGATGCCGACGGCAGCAATGATCGCCATCATCGGCGACTTGCGCGGCCGCATCAGCGTTTCCTGCGCGGTCAGACCGGGAACCGCAGGCAGCGGTGTCGGACGCGGCGTCGGCAGACTGCCGAGCAGCGAATCGCGCAGACCTTGTCCGGTCGGCGTGCTCGCGAAACCCAGCGCGCGCAACTGTTCGGACGATGGCGCGTTCGGATCGACGTTCAAGCGCATCAGCAGCGTATTGCTGTTGATCAAACGCGATTTCAGATCCTGCGAAAATTCCTTCATGCCCGTGTAGCGCTCGTCACGATTCTTCGCGAGCATGCGGTCCATCACCGGCTGGAATGCGGCGTGTTCGTCGGGCAGCGACGGCGGCTGTTGCGTGAGATGCGCCATCAGCACGGCGATGGGCGTATCGCCGCGGAACGGCGCGTGGCCGGCGAGCAGTTCGTAAAAAAGTATACCGAGGCTGTACAGATCGGCGCGGCCGTCGACGTTCAGGCCGTTGATCTGCTCGGGACTCATGTACGTCGGCGTGCCGACGAGCATGCCCGTCTGCGTGAGGCGCGTTGCCGTCGCGTCCTGGTAGCGCGCGATGCCGAAGTCGGTCAGCACCGGCGTGCCGACGTCGCGGAACATGATGTTCGCCGGTTTCAGATCGCGATGAACGACGCCGTGCGTGTGCGCGAAATCGAGCGCGGAGGCGATCTGCACGATCACCGACACCGCGTCGGCGAGCGAAATACCTTCGCGCATGCGATCCGACAGCGTGCCGCCGTCGAGGAACTCCATGCTGATGTACGCCATCGCCTCGTTGCTGACGATGTCGTAGACCGCCACGATGTTCCGGTGCGGCAGCTTGGCCATCATGCGGCCTTCGAGCAGGAAACGCTTTTCCGCCTGCGAGCTGTCGTCGGCTGAGACGTCGCCGCCGCGGCGCATCACCTTGATGGCGACTTTGCGCTCGAGCGAGCGCTGGATCGCCAGATA
Organism: uncultured Gammaproteobacteria bacterium; assembly: GCA_963814225.1. Taxonomy (GTDB): domain Bacteria; phylum Pseudomonadota; class Gammaproteobacteria; order Xanthomonadales; family Rhodanobacteraceae; genus Rudaea. The sequence continues at coordinate 23,538 of CAWFCC010000018.1, forward strand.
AACGGTCGACATTCCGCCCGTGCCCAAGGGCCGCAGAATCTCGTATCCGGGTATCTGGATGGAGCTCAAAGCCATGAAAACCCCCGCGCCCGATCATATCATCCGGCTCGCGCAGGCGATCGGCACGGGCGCGATGAATTGCGCCCCTACAGGGCTGTCGAAAACTGTGTAGGGGCGCGATTCATCGCGCCCGCTCGCCTAACCCGCTTGCGGCAGATGCATGATCACGCTCAAGCCGCCGCCGTCGCGATTGACCAGGCTGATGCGTCCGCCGTGTGCCTCGACGATCTCGCGCGCGAGCGCAAGGCCGAGACCGGTGCCGGCCCGCTTGGTCGAATAGAACGGCAGCAGTGCGTTGGCGAGCACGGTGTCGGTCATGCCGGTGCCGCGGTCGCGCACTTCGATGCGCACTTCTTCGCCGCGCGGCTGCACGATCACATGCACACCTGACGCATCGCTGCCGGATTCGTGCGCGTTCTTGAGCAGATTGATCATCACCTGTTCGAGCTGCGGACGATCGAATTGTCCCGGCGCATCCGGCACCTTGCCTTCGATCGTAAACGCGTAGTGCTGCGCCAACGGTCGCAGGAACTCGTTCCAGTTCACGTCTTCGCGGCGCGGTTGCGGCAGTTTGGCGAAATCCGCGTAGCCGCGGATGAAGCCGTCGAGATGACGCGAGCGTTCTTCGATCGTGTCGAACACTTTCGATAGCTTCTCGACATCGCCGCGTTGGGCGAGCGCGCGGCCGGAATGCGCGAGCGATGAAATCGGCGCGAGCGAATTGTTGAGTTCGTGGCTGATGACGCGGATAACTTTTTTCCACGTCTGCACTTCCTGACGCGACAGCTCGCGCGTGAGGCGTTTCACCTGCAGCAGCCGGTGCAGTTTTCCGTGCAGCCGCACTTCGCGTTGCGAGAGGTGAAACGTTTCTTCCTCGTTCTCGAGGTTGACGGTGAACAGTCGGTCCTGACGCGATGCGAGTGCGACCGCGAGCGGCTGCGGACTTTCCGCGACGATCTCGCCGAAATCCAGTCCGTTCATGCGCCGTCCGCCGTTGAGCAATGTGCGCGCGGCGAGATTGGTGTAGACGATGTGATCGTGTGCATCGACGAGCAGCAGCGCGGTCGGGGAATTCTGCACGACGGTGTCGAGCAGCAATTCTCGCTGGAAAAGATGCTGACGTTCGTCGCGCAACACGCGGCCGAGTTCGTTGTGTGCGCGGAGCAGATCGCCCAGCTCATCGCGCCGCGTCGCGTTGAGCGACACGCTGAAATCGCCGTCGCGAAAACTCGTCACGCTGCCGGATACCACGCGCAGGATCGCCGCCAGCGGCGACGCGATCAACCGCGCCACCCAGACCGTCAACGGCACCAGCACGAGCAGCGAGACGATGGTCACCAGCCAGGGCGAGTTCCACCACATCGACAGCAACACGACGAACGCGACGCCGCCGGCCGCAAGCGCGGCGAGCAGCAACGCGAGTTTGCCTTCCAGGGAGAAAAACCGCATGCGCACAGAATACGCTTTTGCCGGCCGCATCTGCCCGATCGAATCAGGCTTGAATGCCGAGCTTTTCCAGACGGCGGTATAACGCCTGCCGAGATAGTCCGAGCTCCGCGGCCGCCTGGCTGATGACACCTTTCGAACGCGCGAGCGCGGATTCGATCATGGCGCGATCGGGTTCGGGTGCGGCGGGTTTAGTCGCCGGCGTTGAAGGACGCGCGACGAGACCGAGATCGGCTGCGCGTATGACGCCGTCGCGGCACAGCAGGCTCGCGCGCTGGATGGAATTTTTCAGTTCACGCACGTTGCCCGGCCACGCATACGCCTGCATCGCTTCGCGCGCGTCCGACGTCAGCGACACATCGTCGCCGAGGAAATGTTCGGCGAGCGGAATGATGTCGTCGGGCCGCATCGACAGCGGCGGCAGCGTGAGTTCGATCACGTTGAGCCGGTAATACAAATCTTCGCGGAAGCGTCCTTCGCGGATCATCGCCACGAGATCGGCATTCGTTGCGCTGATCACGCGCACTTTCACCTGGCGCGTCTTGCTCGATCCGAGTCGTTCGAATTGTCCGGTTTCGAGGATGCGCAGCAATTTCATCTGACCGGGCAGCGGCAGGTTGCCGATTTCGTCGAGGAACAACGTGCCGCCATCGGCCAGCTCGAAGCGGCCTTCGCGCGCCTTGTTCGCGCCAGTGAACGCGCCGGCTTCCGCACCGAACAGTTCCGCCTCGATCAATTCCGACGGCAATGCGCCGCAGTTCACGATCACGAACGGCCCGGATTTCATTGGCGAATTCGCATGCACGATTTCCGCGATGCGTTCCTTGCCCGCGCCGTTTGGCCCTGTGATCAGCACCGGCACATCCGCCCGCGCAACCTGACACGCGAGTTCGATCAACCGTTCCATCTGAGGCGACGCGAACACTGCGCCGCGCAGATCGAATTTCTGCGCGAGTTCGCTGCGATGCTTGCGCCGCTCACCGCGCATGCGCGCGACTTCGCGCGTCGTCTCGCCGAGTTCGAGGAGGTTTTCGACCGTGGCGAGGAGTTTTGTGTCATCCCACGGCTTGGAGAGATAGTCCGCCGCGCCGGCCTTCACCAGCTCGACGGCGGTCGGCAGATGCGTCCAAGCGGTCAGCAGGATCAGCGGCAGGTCGGGCGCCTTGTCGCGGATCGCGCGGAACAGCGCGACGCCTTCCTCGCCGGACGTGGTATCGGCCGTAAAATTCATGTCCTGCACGACCAGATCGACGCGCTCGCGATCCAACGCCGCCAGACCTTCCTCCGGCGACGACGCCGCGATGGTGCGGATTTCGCGGAGGCCGAACAGGACATCCAGCGCGGTGATTACCGCCTGATTGTCATCGATAACGAGAACAGTGCGCATAGGCGCATTGTGACGGATTCTGCATTGCATGGGCGCTTGGATGCACGCAGGCGCCTAAAGGTTGCGCGATCCCCGAAGATGGCCTATGCTTTGACATATGCCAAACTTACGAAAATCGAGCGAACGTGCCGTGAAGCTGTTCCGCAACGGCCGCAACCAGGCGGTGCGGATTCCACGCGAGTTCGAGATGGACGGTCAGGATGCCATCATGCGCAAGGAAGGCGACAAGCTGATCATCGAGCCGGCCGCGCCACGTTCGCTGCTCGGCGTGCTGGCGACGCTGCAGCCCATCAAAGAACGCTTTCCGGATATCGTCGACCGCGCGCCGGACGATGTGAAGCTTTGACGCGTTTTCTGCTCGACACCAATATTGTTTCTGATCTCGTGGTCAATCCGCAGGGTCGCGCGGCCAAGCACATCCGCAAAGTCGGCGAGACGAAAGTCTGCACGAGCATCATCGTCGCATCGGAACTTCGTTATGGCGCGGCCAAGCGCGGCTCGGCAAAACTGAGCCAGCAACTGCAGCTTATTCTCGGCGCGCTGGAAGTTGTGCCGCTCGAATCACCCGCCGATGAAATTTACGGATCGATCCGCGCGAAACTCGAAAAACTGGGCAAGCCCATCGGCGGCAACGACCTGCTGATTGCCGCGCAGGCCATCGCACTGAATTGCACGCTCGTCACCGACAACGAACGCGAATTCTCGCGGATCGACGGACTCGTCCGCGAGAACTGGTTGCGTTGATCAAACGCTCCGCGTCGCCACCGCCGGCGGCACACGCGCCGCGCGCGTCGCCGGACCGAGCACCGCGATCTGCCCCAGAATCCACAGACACACGAATCCCATCGGCACGTAATACCACGGCAGCAAACGCGCGCCGTCCGTATTCGTCAGCAGCCACAAACTCAATCCATACGCGAGCACGCCGCCCACGATCAGCCCGCCGGTCGTGATCAGGAAATTCTCGGTCAGGAAATAACGCAGGATCGCGCCGCGCGATGCACCGAGCGCACGCCGCGTGCCGATCTGCTTGGTGCGCTGCGCGACCCAGAAACTTGCCATGCCGACGATGCCGAGCGCGGTGATCGTCAGCAGACAGAAAATCACCGACCGACAGGATGACCATCATGGCGCGATCGCCGGCGTAGGACTCTTTCCGGAACGATTCGGTGGAGTGCATCTTGCCGATGATGCGTCCGATGTTCGACGCAGCGATTTTCTGTTCGACGTCCTTCATCACTTCGTCGCGGCGGCCAGGTTCGGTGCGCACGAGGAATCGCGTGAACTTGCCGTACGGAATGTAGCCGGGAATGAGCACGGCGTTCTCGATGTCCTTGTCGTTGACCCACGGCTCCTGCAGGCGGTCGACCACGCCGACGATCGTGCTGCTCGGCGGATCTTCGTCGAGGAATACGGATTTGCCGATCGCATCGCCGTCGGGAAACAGTTTGTCGGCAAGCGCCTTGGTGACGATGATCACCGGCGGCACGATGCGGCTGCTCTGGTCCATCTGCTGGATTTCTTCCTGCTTGAAATCGCGGCCGGCGATCAGATGCGTGCCGAACGTGTTGATGCCGTGCGAGTCGACGAAGTAAAGCGTGCTGTTGGCCGTCGGCGTTTTCTGTTTCGCGGCGAGCATTACACCGGTGCCCCAGCCGCCGCCGCTGAGCGGCGATGAGTTGGTCGGCGTGACATCGGCCACGCCCGGCAGCTGGCGCAGCAGCTGCAGATCGGCCTGCTGGGTCGCCTGCACGTCGAAACCTTCGGCGAAGCCGTTGCTGCCGAAGCTGAAGGTGTCGGCTTCGTTCATGCCGCTCGGGCGATTCATCAATTGCGCGCGCTCGACGATGATGAACAGCGCGTTGCAGACGATGGCGAGTGTGAGCGCGACCTGCAGGCCGATCAGGATCATCGACACTTTGCTGCGCATCAGCGCGGACAGGATCGGACGGATTTCCATGATGTCTCTCCTCAAACCTTGAGTTGCGCGGCGGGCTGCACGCTGCATGCGCGCCAGGTCGGATAAAGTCCGGCGAGCAGCGCGGAAACCACGGCCAGCACGACGGTCACCGCGATCATCGTCCAGTCGAGCTGGGCGACGGTTTTGTATTCTTCATACAGCGCGCGCACGGCGACGAGACCGAGACCGGTCAGCGCCAGCCCGAGCACGCCGCCGGACAATCCGACCACGCCCGATTCGATCAGGAACTGCGTGAACACATCGCGCTTGCTCGCACCGAGCGCGCGACGCAAACCGATTTCACCGGATTTGCGCGTGAACTTGGCGAGCAGCAAGCCGATCGTATTGACCAGGCAGACGATCAGGAACGCGAAGCCCAAGACCGGTTTGCACCTGCACGTCGCGCGAGACGACTTTCTGATCCTTCATCCACTCGGTCACGTTCAACAACCGGTTGTTGAGCGGGCGCGGGAATCGGCCGAGCTTCTTCTGTTCGTTGACGTAGTTGTCGAGGAACGATGTGTATTCGGCCAGCCGCGCCGGCGAATCGAGTTGCACCCACATCTGTTGCCACACGCAGTCGGATTGCAGATACGCATCCCAGCCTTCACCCGGCGTCTTGAAGCAACTGTTGTTGCCGGTCGAGCGTTGCTTGAGATCGATGGCGGTCGTGTACGGCATGAAGAATTCGTCCGGATCGCTGAACGCGCCGTTGGTCAGGTCGTAATAGCGCGTGCGCAGTTTCCAGTCGGCGAGCACACCGACGATGGTGTAGTCGGTCGCACCGATGCGCAGGGTTTTGCCGGTCGAATCCTGTCCGCCGAACAGTTTCTCGTTGAGGTCCTTGCCGAGCACGACGACACGCGCGTGCTCCTTGTCCTGATCGTGATTCCACGCCGAGCCGTAGCGGAACGGCGGCTCGAACATGCCGAAGAAATCCGCATACGTCACGCGCGCGAGCGCCTGGAAAGGTTTGAGATCCTTGTTAGCGGGCTGGATCGCCAGCGACAACTTGAACATCGCGGCCTGCTTGTCGGCCTTTCCGGCGGCCATCAACGCCTGCGCGTCGAGGTAGGTGACCTGATCGGGCGGCTTGCCGTCGTCGCGGAATGGATTGTTCGCATCCCAGTTGTCGAGCTGCACGTAATGCAGCTTGCCGCTTTTCCACGGAATCGGATCGTTGCCGAGCAGGTACATCACGGTGAGCGTGGTCATGCTCGCGGCGATGCCCGTCGCGATGCCGATCACCATCAGCGCGGTCAGGATCGGGTTGCGGCGCAGACTGCGCAGACCCAGTTCGAGGTAGTAGGCGAACATTGGTTGGTCCTCGTAGCGGCGCGATTCATCGCGCCCGTATTGATTCGGAAAGCATGTGGACGCTGTGAATCGCGCCCCTACGATGCCTCCGCCAGATCGCGTCGACTGTTGGGTTCGCGCAGGCGCGGCTCTTCGTCGAAATCGGTGACCTGGCCGTCGATCACATGCACGTTGCGCTGCGCGCGCGCGGCGAGTTCCGGATCGTGCGTGACCATGATGATCGTCGTGCCCTGGCGATTGATTTCTTCGAGCAGCTCCATCACGCCGCGCGCCATCAGCGAATCGAGATTGCCGGTCGGCTCGTCGGCCATCAGCAGGCGCGGCGAACCGGCGAGCGCACGCGCGATGGCGACGCGCTGCTGCTGGCCGCCGGACAATTCCGACGGATAGTGCTTCATGCGCGAAGCGAGGCCCACGCGCGACAGCGCTTCGTCGATGCGCTTCTTGCGCTCGGCGCCGTTGAAACCGCGGTAGCGCAGCGGCACGTCGACGTTGTCGGCGATGTTCAGATCGGGAATCAGATTGAAGCTCTGGAAGATGAAACCGATCTTCTCGTTGCGCAGCTTCGAGCGCGCGTTGTCGTTCATGCCTTTCACGTCGACGCCATCGAGGAAGAAATCGCCGCCGGTGAATTCCTCGAGCAATCCCGCGATGTTGAGGAACGTGGTCTTGCCCGAACCCGACGGACCCGTCACCGCCACGAATTCGCCTTCGCGGACGTGGATGGAGAAATCGCGCAACGCGTGCGTTTCGACCATGTGCGTGCGATAGACCTTGGACAGATGCGACATTTTCAGCATTGTGGAAATTCCTCTGGATAATTTCGTTGCGATGTTCTTTCTTAGCTCGTCATTCCCGCGAAAGCGGGAATCCAGTGCCTTTGCTTTATCGGTTTCGATAAGAAAAGTCGCTGGAGTCCCGCTTCGCGGGAATGACGAGCTGGGATTTGTGCGCCGTCAATTGAGCACCACCCGCGGCGCGCCGTTGAAAATATCGGTACCGGAGATAACGATGCGATCGCCCTCCTTCACGCCGTTCACGAGCTCCACCGAATTCAGACTCGTCGCGCCGATTTCGATCGGCGAACGTTCGGCGACACCATCGCGCACGATGTAGGCCACGCGTCCGGCACCGGTATCCACGAACGGACCGCGCTCGACCATCAGCACGTTCGGATGTTCGTCGATGAGGATGCGCGTGGTCAGGTTCTGGTTCTGGCGCAGACCGGCCGGCTTGCCGTCGACGAACTTCACGCGCGCCCTCACCTGCCCCGCCACCACTTCCGGCGACACGGCGGACACTTCGCCCTTCAATTTTCCGTCATCGCCGATCTGCGCCGGCATGCCGATGGCGAGATCGTGCGCGAACACTTCCGGCACCGTCAGCTCGACTTCCAGCGCGCTGAGATCGATCACCGTCAGCAAGCCGGTATTGGCGGGGATGTTGGCGCGCTGCTGCACGAGCATCTGGCCGACCTGACCCGCCACCGGCGACTTGATCTTCAATTGATCGACCTGGCGCTGCAGATCGGCGACCAGATATTTTTCCTTGTCGAGCGCGAGGCGCTTGGTCTTCTGATCGAACGCGAGCGTTTCGCCGAGCAGCTTCATGTCTTCGGCGGCGTGCGCGACGTCGATCTCGGCTTTCGCGAGCGCGTCTTTGGCGCGCAGAACGTTGATTTCCGGAATCGCGCCGAGCTGCATGCCGCGCTGATTGCGTTCGAGTTCGCGCGCGGCGGTCTGGCGATCGATGGTGGCCTGATCGAACACTTTCTTCGCGACCGCCATCTTCTGGCGGCTGTCGATGCCGGAGCGCTCGACGTCGAGCTGCGAGCTGCTCAACGTGGCCTGTTCCTGATCGAGCTTGTTCTTCAGTTCCGGACTGTCGACTTCGGCGAGAATCTGATCCTTCTCGACCTTGTCGCCGGCGTGGACATCGAAATTCACGGTGCCCGCCGCGTTCGTGTACAGCGTCGGACTAACCGCCGCCACGACTTTGCCCTGTGCCGAAATGTCGCGCACCAATGTGCCGCGTTTCACCGAAGCGATGCGCAGGCTCGACGCGTTGACCGACGAACCGGCGCCGATCAGCTTTGCCACCGTCGGCCCGACCCACACGAGCGCAACCGCCACGGCGGCGCCGACGGCGCCCATCACCACCCATTTGCGGCGCGACGGGGCGTGGTGGACGATGCGGTCTTGAGCGGAGGTGTCTCGGATCATGTTGGTTTCTGAAGTCAGGACAGCGATGAGTCGAGAGAGCAACGCGCGTGCCATCCGCGAAAACCGCAGCAGGACGCCATTTGCGGCATGTTCGTCCGCGCTGATCATGTGTCCGGTCGCACCGCGGACACTGGCGCGGACACCGCGCGATTTCAGAAAGTGTGTGACGTAGCGCTTCGACTGCGCGGCCTAGCTGCTGTTCCAGTTTGCCCAGAGCAAGTGGTCACGAGCGGAGGTGTTTTGGAGTGCGCCGAAACCGCAAATATTTTTTATTAAAATATATCGCGCTTTTTTATATGGTCTTAGCTATTAAAAGGATTCGAAATAGTGGAGAGAGGACGCTGGGCGATTCGAGAATGCCGCCTTCGGCGGGGGGCGGGTTGACGCCTTTGTGCGGTTTCAACTCCCTCCAGTTACTCCACTGGATCTATTCGCCGATGACAAATATCTCTCCATCCTCAGTGAGGATACTGGGCCGTTGGCGCGTTGACGCGTAGTCCAAACCGCCTAGCTTTCGAGGTCTATTCTAGGTTGAACAAGCAGCCGCGGACGATTCGAACTGAATCTATTCGGTCGCCCTATTCCCGACTGCACTTGCGACCATTGGCGCTCGCGGCGCATCTATAGCACCCGTGACGACGTCGTTTTTTGACCTTCAGGTACCGCAATCCCTCATCGCCCGCGCCGGCGCGGGCGATCTGCGCGCGTTCGAGCAGATTTACCGCCGCTTCGAGCGTCCGATGTACACGCTCGCGCTGCGCATTCTCGGCGAAGCCGACGCCGCACGCGATGTGCTGCACGATGCGATGCTGAAAGCATTTCAGCGCATCAGCCAGTACCGGAATGAAGCGCCGTTCTGGGCGTGGCTGCGGCAGATCGCGCTGAACGAAGCGCTGATGCGTCTGCGCAAGGTGCGCGATGTCAGCGGCGACATCGATCCTGACATGATCGGCGACGAATCCGCCGCGCCGTGGGCGCAGGCCGACGCGGCAATGCTCGATCGCGCGCTGTCGAATCTGCCGGCGATGACGCGCAGCGTGATCTGGCTGTATCACGTCGAAGGTTATTCGCATCCCGAGATTGCCGAGATGATGGGCAAGACGATCAGTTTTTCGAAATCCCAGCTCGCGCGCGGCACGTCCCGCCTGCGCGCGATGCTCGATCCGAAGGTGGAGTTGTGTCATGCATGAAGAAACGAATAATTCCCTGGGCCAGGCGCTGCGCGGTTTGCCGCTGCAGGCGCCGGGTCGCGATGTCTGGTCGCAGCTTGCCGCCGAACTCGCGCCCGCACGCGCGCGCCGACGCGCGTGGCCCTACTTCGCCGCGGCCGCCGCGGTGCTGATCGCGGTGGCGGCGCTGCTGGCCATGCCACACCGCCCTGCGACCGTTACGGACGTTGCCTCATCCAATAACGCGAGTACGAACACGAGTGGACCGACCAACGTGATTGCGAACGCTGCATCGAACGACGATCAACTCCGCGCGCTGCAGTCGCGTTCGGGGCAACTCGAACAATGGCTGCACCAGACCGCCGACGCGGCCGCACCGCTGCCCGGCCGCGATTTGGCCGCGGCGGCGGAGATCGAAAACCTGATCGGCATGGTCGACGTGCAGCTTGCCGCGCCTGCGCCAAACGAGGCGGACGCGACGAACAGAAACTCTGGCGCCGCCGCGTTGATCTGCTCGAAGACCTCACCGCGCTTCGTTACTCGAATTACCGCCTGGCCGAAAGCGACGGTGTCGCCAACGGCCAGCCGACGACCTGGATCAACTGAAGACGAGCCCATGACCGCACATTCGTTCAAGCAGACTTTTTTCTACGGCGTCATCGCACTCGCGACGTGCGCCGGCGTGCATGCGCAGGATGCGCCATCGCCCACGAAATCCGCCGCGCGCGAAGCCGCCGAGGCATCGCGGCGAGCGCAAGAGACGGCACGCAACGTCGCAACTGAAGCGCGCACGACGGCGCGCGCCGGTCAGGAAGAGGAACGCCGCGAGATGGATCAGCTGCGCACGCAGATGCGCGAGCTGTCGCGCAAGTTGGCCGACCTGTCGACGAAAGTCGGCGATGTCGGCCCGCGCGAATACGCATGGCGCTACATCGGCGATCCCGAACGCGGCATGGTCGGCGTGGTGCTCGACTCGACCGATCAGGGCCTGCGCGTGAAAGCGGTGACGCCCGGCGGCGCGGCCGACAAGGCGGGCATCCGCAACAACGACATCATCGTCGCCGTCAACGCCAAACCAATCGACAAGAAAGATCACAGTGCGCGCGCGACATCGCTCGGCGATCTGAAAATCGACGAGCCGATCACGCTCACCGTGCAGCGCGACGGCAAGACACGCGACTACACGATGAAGGCCGAGCGCCGCGATCCATTCAACATGGCGTACGCGTTCAGCGACGACGGCAACGCCGAGTTTTTCAAGGGCCCGATGCTGCCGCGCGATTTCGGCAAACGCGTCGACGAACAGACCGAACGCGCGATGGCCAAGGCGCAACAGGCTTACGCGAAAGCCGGCATGAACATGAAGTCGCTCGGCAACCTGCGCGTGATGACGCCGTGGTGGGGCTTGAATCTGACCAGTCTGAATCCGGAACTCGGCAGCTATTTCGGCGCGGACAAAGGCGTGCTGGTGCTGTCGGCGGAAGACGATGAATTCAAGCAGCTCAAGTCCGGCGACGTGCTGCAAACAGGTCGCCGGCAAACAGGTGGAGCGTCCCGAAGACGCATTCCGTTTCCTGCGCGAACAGCCGGCGGGCAGCGACGTGAAAGTCGACGTACTGCGCCAGCACAAACCGCTGACGCTGACGCTGCGCGCGCCGGAATCCTCGAGCGTGTTCGTGATCCCGCCGCCGCCGCCGCCGCCACCGGCTCCGCCTGCGCCGCCCGCTCCGCCGCCGGCAGCGCCGGCTCCTCCCGCGCCGCCGGCACCCCCTGCGCCGCCGATGCATGTGTCGTCGACGATTTCCGCCATGCCGGTCATCGCTTTCTCTGTCGATGACGACGCTGCCGATATCGATGTCGAGTTCGACGATAGCGACGGCGGCAGTTGAGCCAGGCTACATTGTGGATAAAGCTACACCTATACTTCTATAACCATCATGCCGACACGCGGTAGATCCGGAATATTGATCACTCGGCTGGCAGCCGTGAATTCCGAAGCATCGGATTACTTGGTCAGGATCAGCTTGCCGTTGCGCGTCTCGCGCAGGCGGTATTCCTGTCCGTGATGCTCGATGCGAAGTTCCTGAGCGCCTTCGAACAACGTTGCGCTCGTCACTTGCTTGGGCGTTGTCGACGGTGCGGTTCCGAGGGCCGAGTCACGCAGCCGCATCGGCGAGGATTGGGTATCGAACATCGGCGAATCTCCTGCAAAGCACACTTCAAATGATAATCATTCTCATTTGAGTGTCAAGCGACGTGGTTTCTGAATTCATGTGTCAGTCGCCTTCGGCGGCGCGATTGGGTTGAAACTTCCCGACGCCCGCTCATATCGAAGGAGCGCATGAACACTTCGAATCACCGGCGCCGGCGCGTGCTGGCGCGCGTCGCCATCGGCACGTTCGCCTTCGTCGTTCTCGCGGCCGCCGCGTCGTGGGCGCTGCAGCGATCGGGCGCGCTGGTCGAGACGGCGCACGCAGCGCCCCATGCGTCGCAGCGCAGCGGTCGACAGCACCGAAGCACTGCCGCCGCCGCGCACCGCGCTGGTGGATACGTTCGATATGTTGAAATCACGCGCCGATCAGGGCGATGCGCGCGCCGCATCGCGCCTCTACAACGATCTGTTGCGCTGTCGCGTGTCGGCCTCGATCAACAACGATGTGGCGCAGGCGACGAAATCGGCGCTGCTCGATCGCAACATCAATCTCACACCGCAGGAACTCGATGCGCGCGAGAAAAAACTCGCGCACATGCAGGAACTCGCCGATGCGGCGCGCTCGAACGAGTCGCTGTGTCTCGGTGTGTCGGCGGCGTATCTGCAGGAACTCGAACCCGCAACGCTGCGCGCGGCCGAACTCGGCGACGACGATGCGGCCAGCTGTTACGTCAACGGCGATTTTCTTTCGATGCCGGGCATGGCCGAGCATCCGGAATGGATCACGCAATACAAGCAACATGCGCTCGACATCGCCGATCAATCCGTCGGCCGCGGCAACTGGATGATGGTGCGCCAGTTCTACGATGCGCTCGGCGACGTGAAAGGCGCCACGCCGTTCGGACGGCTGACCGGGCGCGATGTCGCGCAGCAATATCGCTACGCGAGGCTCATGCAATTCGGCGCGGATGGACGTGACAACGGTGCGATCAATGTGGAAATCGATGCGCTGCTGCCGTCGCTCAGCGAGAACGACGTCACGGTCGGCGACATCTGGGCACGCAACACGTATCAGCGCTCTTTCACCTCGCATCCGGAACGGCACGCGGTGCTCAGCGCGAACGTTTGCCAAATGCGCAAGGACTGATATCGTTCGCCGCGAATGCAAACGTTCCTGATTTCCGCGCTGACCGTCGCCCTGGCGGAAATCGGCGACAAAACCCAACTCCTCGCGCTGATCCTCGCGGCCAAATACCGCAAGCCGTGGCCGATCGCATTCGGCATTCTCGCGGCGACGATGATCAATCATGCGCTGGCCGGATCGGTCGGCATGATGGTCGCGCAATGGTTCAATCCGGACGTGCTGAAGTGGATGGTCGCGCTCAGCTTCATCGCGATCGCCGCATGGACGCTGAAGCCCGACAAGGCCGACGAAGACGAGGCCGCGCGCGGCGGCCGACACGGCGCCTTCATCGCGACGACGATCAGCTTCTTCCTCGCCGAAATGGGCGACAAGACGCAGATCGCGACCGCCGTGATCGCGACCGAATATCACCCGCTATGGGCCGTGATCGCGGGAACGACGGTCGGCATGTTGCTCGCGGATCTTCCGGTGGTATGGCTCGGCGCGACGTTCGCGAACCGGTTGCCGCTGCGCGCCATCCGCTATGTCACGGCGCTGCTGTTCCTCGCGCTCGGCGTGTGGATCGTCTTGCGCTGAACGGTCAGGACATCGTCGCGAACAGTGTGCCTTGCGCGGCGACGACGGTATTGCGTCCAGCATCTTTTGCTTTGTACAACGCCTGATCGCAGCGGCGCAGGCACGCATCCGGATCCTCGCCGCCGACGATTTCCGATACGCCGAGACTGAGCGAAACGTTCAGCGTTTCTTCGATGCGCGTCGCATGTACTTCGCGACGGATGTGCTCGGCGTGTTTGCACGCCGAAGCGAGCCGCACGTGCGGCATCAGGATCAGGAATTCTTCGCCGCCCCATCGTGCGACGTAAACCTGTTGCTGGCCGCCGCACATGTCGCGCAGTTTCGCGCCAACGGCGGCGAGCACGCGATCGCCCGCCGCATGACCGTATTGATCGTTCACGCGCTTGAAATGATCGATGTCGGCGACGATCACGCTCAAGCCGAGTTCGCCGGGTTTGAGCTGCGAGGATGCCTGTTCGAGCATTTCCATCATCGCGCGTCGATTGAGAAGGCCGGTCAGCGCATCGGTGAGCGCCGCTTCGGCAAGCAGCGCCTCGACATGCAAACGACTTTCGATTTCGTTGCGCAGCTTCGCGTTCGATTCGGTCAATTCCAGCGTGCGTTCGACGACGCGCGATTCCAGATGCGCGTTGGCTTCGCGCACCGCCGCGTGCGCCTGCTCGCGCTGTTCGGCGGAGCGTCGCAGGCGTCCGGCCATCGCGTCGAATTCGAGCGCGAGATTATCGAAATCATCGTGCGGCGCGTTGCCACGCGCTGGCAGCGGTTCGTTGTTGGCGAGCGCGCGGCAGCGCGCGGCGAGATCGGCCGTGCGCGCCACGAAAATCTGCGCGAGATGCCGGCTCAGGATTGCCGCGACAAGAATGCACACGAGAAACGCAAGCGCGGTACCCAGACGCAATGTGTATAGACGTTCGGCAATCTCCGCCGGCGGCAGATCGAGATTGCTGACCTGTCGATCGGCGAGCCAATACACGACCGCACCGAACGCGCCGGCCAGCGCGACGATGGCCAGCAGATAGCTCGCAAGCAGCCGGTTTTTTACCTTCAACACCCGATTCAGATCCGCCGCTTCAATTCCGCACTGATCTCGCTTTCGGTTGAGTCTAGCAGCGCGCGCCTTGCGCAGCCACGCGGCCCTGCTCTACGCTGCGGCGGCCACTTTTTTGAGCCAGTCCGGCTGGGGATTTCGCGTGAGCATCAAGTTTCGCCTGATCGTGATGAACTTCCTGCAGTTCTTCATCTGGGGAGCGTGGCTGCTCACGATCGGCGCGTACTGGTTCCAGAACCGGCATTGGTCCGGCACCGGTTTCGGCGCGATTTTTTCGACGATGGGCATCGCTGCGCTGTTCATGCCGGCGATCACCGGCATCATCGCCGACCGCTGGATCAACGCGGAAAAACTTTACGGTCTGCTGCAGATCGGCGGCGCGATCGTGCTGTTCATCGTGCCGACCATCGACAATCCCATCGACCCTGTTCTGGGTGATGTTGCTCAACATGATCTGCTACATGCCGACGATCGCGCTGGCGATCGCGGTGTCGTACAACGCGCTGAAAAACGAGGGCCGCGACGTCGTGCGCGATTATCCGCCGATCCGCGTGTGGGGCACGATCGGATTCATCGTCGCGCTGTGGACGGTGAGCCTGCTCGGTATCGAAACCTCGGCGGCGCAATTCTATGTGGCGTCGGGCGCGTCGCTGATCCTCGGCATTTACGCGTTCACGCTGCCGAAGTGTCCGCCGAAACTCGGCCGCTCGCAGAGCGCATCGCTGCTCGATGGATTCGGGCTCACGTCGCTGACGCTGTTCAAGAATCGCAACATCGCCGTGTTCCTCTTCTTCGCGATGCTGCTCGGCGCGGCGTTGCAGCTGACCAACGCGTACGGCGACACATTCCTGCACGATTTCGCTTCTGTCGATGCGTACAAAAATCTGGTCGCGGTGAAATATCCCGCGATCATCATGTCGATCTCGCAGGTTTCCGAAACGCTGTTCATCCTCACCATCCCGTTTTTCCTGCGACGCTTCGGCATCAAGACCGTGATGACGATGAGCATGCTCGCGTGGTTCCTGCGCTTCGGCCTGTTCGCCTACGGCGATCCGGGCAATGGACTGTGGATGATCGTCCTGTCGTGCGTCGTGTACGGCATGGCGTTCGATTTCTTCAACATCTCCGGTTCGCTGTTCATGGAATCGCAGAGCGATCCGAAAATCCGCGCCAGCGCGCAGGGTCTGTTCATGGTGATGACCAACGGTGTCGGCGCGGTGCTCGGCTCATCGATCAGCGGATGGCTGATCGACCGCTACTTCACCGCACCCGACGGCGCGAAAGACTGGCACGGCATCTGGATCACGTTCGCGCTTTACGCGCTGGCGATGGCGGTGCTGTTCGTGCCGTTGTTCAAGCACAAACACACCGACATTTCGCTGCGCAACGTGCACGCGGAACCGATGGTCGGACCGTAACGAATGGCTACCGATGTCGTCGTCGTCGGCAGTTACGTGCAGGATCAGGCGTGGTTCGTCGATCGCTTTCCGCGACTCGGCGAAACGCTGAAGGCGCACCGCTACAACACCGGGCCGGGCGGCAAGGGATTTAACCAGGCTGTCGCGTGTCTGCGGCAAGGTGTTTCGACCGCATTCGTCGGCTCGCTCGGCAACGACACGTTCGCCGACTACGCGAAAAAATTCGTCGCCGACGAAAACATGCCATGCCGCTGGCAGACGCACGACGACTGGCCGACGGCCACATCGAGCATCACCATCAATCCGAAAGGCGAAAACCAGATCGCGCTGGTGCTCGGCGCGAACGAACATCTCGACGTGGATTTCGTGCGCGAGCAGGACGATCTGTTCGCCGGCGCGAAAGCCGTGCTCGTGCAGCTCGAAAACAATCTCGACGCCGTCGATGCGGCGCTCGAGATCGGCGAACGCCACAATCTGCTCCGCGTGATGAATCCGGCGCCGGTGCATCCGCAGTTGCCGGAAAAAACGCTGCGCCGCGCGCAGATCGTCACGCCGAACGAAACCGAATTTTCCTTGTTGCTCGAACGCTTCGCGCACGAATCCGTCGATCCGAACAGCTCGCCGAACACTGCGCCGGAAACACTTGCACGCGCTCGCGCGCAAGCTCGGCGTCGAAACCGTCGTCGTCACGCTCGGCGCGAACGGCTGTTTCGTCTCGCATGGCGAAAACCGCCGCGGTGACGCCGCCGCGTTTTATCGCATCGACGGCGAGCGCGTGAAAGCGGTCGACAGCACCGGCGCCGGCGACGCGTTCACCGGCACGCTCGTCGCCGCCACGATCCGACTTTCCGGCAAACCGTTCCGCGATGCCGTCGTCCACGCCAACCGCGCCGCGGCGATGAGCACCGAAATCGTCGGCACCGCGCCCGCCATGCAGACATTCGACGCCGTTGCGGCCCGTTTCGGCGACTGATCCGCAACGGCAAGCCGCCGTTCATCGACACCGAACTAGGCTCGCAGTCCACGAAGATCCACATGGAGGGGCGAACATGAAATGGGCCGGGTTGTACCTGATTGGCTTCATCATCCTGGTTGGCGGCGGCCTCGCCGCGCTGTGGAAGCTGGGGCTGCTGCAGAACGTCGATCCGATGTGGATCATCATCGGCGTCGTGATCCTGCTCGGCATCGGCATCATGGCCGCCGTCGCCAATAGCGGCATGAAGGAAAACATTTCGATCGATCGGCGCTGAAGCCACCTCGCGCTACAATGGCGCGATGAGGATTGGTCCTTACGTCATCGATCCGCCGATCGGCCTCGCGCCGATGGCGGGCGTCACCGACAAACCCTTTCGCCAGCTTTGCAAGAAGCTCGGCGCGGGTTTGGCCGTGTCGGAAATGACGACCTCCGATCCGCGGCTGTGGACGACGCGCAAATCGCTCAAGCGCATGGATCACGCCGGCGAGCCGGATCCGGTCAGCGTGCAGATCGCCGGCTACGATCCGGCGATGCTCGCCGACGCCGCGCGATACAACGCCGATGCCGGCGCGCAGATCATCGACATCAACATGGGTTGTCCGGCGAAAAAAGTGTGCAATGTATACGCGGGATCGGCGCTGCTGCAGGACGAGCCGCTCGTCGCGCGCATTCTTTCCGCGGTCGTCGCGCGCGGTCGACGTGCCGGTGACGCTGAAAATCCGCACCGGCTGGAATCGCGACAATCGTAACGGCGTGCGCATCGCGAAAATCGCCGAGGACAGCGGCATCGCCGCGCTCGCCGTGCACGGCCGCACGCGCGCCGATCTGTATGAAGGCGACGCGGAGTACGACACGATCGCCGCGATCAAACAATCGGTGTCGATCCCGGTGCTCGCGAACGGTGATGTCGATTCGCCGCAAAAAGCGAAAGCGGTTCTCGACTACACAAAATGCGACGGGCTGCTGATCGGCCGTTCGGCGCAGGGACGTCCGTGGATTTTTCGCGAGATCGCGCATTTCCTCGCGACCGGCGAAACGCTCGCGCCACCCGACGCGGCGGAAGTGCGCGACATCCTTTGCGGTCATCTCGACGCGCTATACGCGTTCTACGGCGAGCAGCAAGGCGTGCGCATCGCGCGCAAGCATCTGGGCTGGTATGCGAAGGATCGTCCGCGAGAACTGCGGCGTTTCGCGCCGTCGTCAATCGCGCCGAGACCGCGACCGAACAGCTTCGCCTCACGCGCGATTATTTCGATATGCCGAGTCTCGGCGTCGCCCTGGCAGCCTAGCCGTTTGGACGTCTAAACGCGCGCAAGCGGCAAACCTTGAAAACGCCGTCGTCGGCTGCAAATACATGCGTTGGCGTGTATCATGCGCCACCCGTTCCCTTCCCTTTTCCACCGAGGAATCACCTCTCGATGAGCGCATACCTTTTCACCTCCGAATCCGTTTCCGAAGGCCATCCGGACAAGGTCGCCGACCAGATCTCCGATGCCGTGCTCGACGCGATCCTCGCGCAGGACACGCGCGCGCGCGTCGCCTGCGAAACGATGGTGAAAACCGGCGTCGCGATCGTCGCGGGCGAAATCACCACGAGCGCGTGGATCGATCTCGAAGCGCTGACGCGCAAGGTGATTCTCGACATCGGCTACAACTCCTCGGAAGTCGGCTTCGACGGCGCCACCTGCGGCGTGCTGAACCTGATCGGCAAGCAGTCGCCCGACATCAACCAGGGCGTCGATCGCAAGAAGCCCGAAGAACAGGGCGCCGGCGACCAGGGCCTGATGTTCGGCTACGCGACCAACGAAACGCAACGACATGATGCCGGCGGCGATCTACTATTCGCATCGCCTGGTCGAGCAGCAGGCCAAGGTGCGCAAGAAGGGCAAGCTGAAGTGGCTGCGTCCGGATGCGAAATCGCAGGTCACGCTGCGCTATGAAGACGGCAAGGTCGCCGCGATCGACGCCGTCGTGCTGTCCACGCAGCACGATCCGGACGTCAAGCAGAAACATCTCGTCGAAGCCGTGCGCGAAGAAATCCTCAATCCCGTGCTGCCGGCGAAGTGGCTGCACAAGGGCACCAAATTCCACATCAATCCGACCGGCAAGTTCGTCATCGGCGGACCGGTGGGCGACTGCGGCCTGACCGGCCGCAAGATCATCGTCGACACCTACGGCGGCTGGGCCCGTCACGGCGGCGGCGCGTTCTCGGGCAAGGATCCGTCGAAGGTCGATCGTTCGGCCGCGTATGCAGCGCGCTATGTCGCGAAGAACATCGTCGCCGCGGGTCTCGCCGATCGCTGCGAAATCCAGGTGAGCTACGCGATCGGCGTGGCGGAACCGACATCGATTTCGGTCACCACGTTCGGCACCGGCAAGATCGGCGACGACAAGATCGAGAAGCTGATCCGCAAGCATTTCGACCTGCGCCCGTACGGCATCATCCAGATGCTCGACCTGATCCATCCGATGTACCAGCAGACCGCCAGCTACGGCCATTTCGGCCGCACGCCGGAGACGGTGAAAGGCGCCGACGGCAAAACGCATACGACGTTCAGTTGGGAAAAGACCGACAAGGCCGATGTGCTGCGGGCGGATGCGAAGGTGAAATGAGCCCGGTGAGGATTCCCTGCCCGGGCGAAATCAGGATCCGCAACTGCAAAGGTTGACAGTTTTTCTAGCTTTGTCCGATTGCCATCCCGGAGTTGTCCGGTTGGGAATCGGAAAGCGGTGAACAATCGTCGCACCCTAAAAAGTGGTGCGACATGGACAACCAAAGACAGCTAATCCCGCGATTCACGTTCGCTTTGATCTTCTTATCAGCGTTTGCGACGCAATGTGTGTATGCGGCGAAACCGCACGCTGGCATTACAGCCGTATATGGAGGACCTATGTCCTCTTCTGTTTGTACCGCTTTAGCCGATAAACACGTCCAATGCTGGGGCGATATGTTCAACGGCATCAGCGAACTCGATCAAACGGCGAATTTCGCAGATATTTCAATTGGCGAAGGCTTCTTCTGCGCTCTGCAGAAAAGCGGCACGGTCGTGTGCAGGGGCGATAACTCGAGAGGCCAACTCGGCAACGGCAACACCATGCCAGTGCCGAGTAGCAGTTATGTATACGTGACCGTCTCCGGAGGCGGCAACCTGCAAAATGTCGCCCAAATTTCCGCTGGGGTTTCCCATGTGTGCGCCCTGAAAACCGATCACACCGTTTGGTGTTGGGGTTACAACGGCAACGGACAGATCGGAAATTACAACGTTGTTGCAACGATTCAACCATCGGCGGTGCAGGTTGTGATCAATGACGCCGCGCATGATGTGCTGGGCTCTGTGGACTGGATTTCGGCTGGTGGTAATCACACCTGTGTTGAATTTCTTCCCGATTCGCATGGCGCAGTGACAGGTGCGTGCTGGGGTTACAACGCGTACGGTCAATTGGGCTCGGGCTCGGTCACCCCGGCTGAGCGTTCACCTGTGACGATTCTCGTTCCCGGCCCGTCTGGGCTTGAGCCACTACAGATGTCATCGCGTTCCCTGAAATCCGGCTTTCGTCATACGTGTACCCTGATTTCTGACACGGCCGCGTGTTGGGGCGACAACAATCGTGGCGCCACATCGACCGGAATCAGCGGAAACTCGCCACTTCCTGCTTCCGTCATTTTTTCGGACGGAACCGTAGCGAGCAACATCCGCGAACTAGCCGCGGGCGGCGACTTCAGTTGTCTGCTTTTCACGAATGCCAGCGGCGCCTGCTGGGGCGCGGACGATCGCGGCCAAGTCGGCAACTATCTGCTGGCGCGGTCGGATGTATATCAGCCGGCAACAGTGGTGACGTTCGGTGGTGCCAGCGGTATTCCACTCGGGTCTCTCGCGACCTTGACATCGACGCGAGCGTCCAGCTGCGCACTCACCCAATCGGGGCATCTGTATTGTTGGGGGGATAATCAAAGCGGGCAGCTTGCTCCTTATCCATTTGCGTATAGCGATATCCCTGTCGAAATCGGAGATGGTCCCATTTTCGCCGACGACTTCGAAGGCTAGTCTCATCTCGGATTGAAGCCGAGAGGGTCAGGAGTAGAAAACGGCCCGTACGGGCCGTTTTGCTTTCGCGGTAAAATTCTTCGATGCCTCTCATTCAACTGCAAAACGTCGACTACAGCATCGGCGGCCCACTCCTGCTCGACGATGTAAACCTCTCCGTTGACGAAAACGAACGCGTCTGCGTGGTCGGACGTAATGGCGAGGGGAAGTCAACGTTGCTGCGGCTTCTTATTGGCGAGATCAAGGCCGATGACGGCGAAGTGCGGCTGCAGGGCGGTGTGCGCGTCTCGAAGCTGGCGCAGGAAGTGCCGCAGGACACCGCCGGGAGCGTGTTCGATGTCGTCGCGGCGGGGCTCGGTCAAATCGGCGCGTTGCTCGCGCAATATCATCATGCGATCGCGCATGGCGATCTGGACACGTTGGGCGATGTGCAGACGAAAATCGAATCGCTGCACGGATGGGATCTGGATCGTCGCGTGGAGCAGGTGCTGACGAAGCTCGATCTGAACGAGGACGCGGATTTCGCCGCGCTCTCGGGCGGCATGAAGCGGCGCGTGTTGCTGGCGCAGGCGCTGGTGCACGATCCGGATGTGCTTCTGCTCGACGAGCCGACCAATCATCTGGACATCGAAGCGATCTCGTGGCTCGAGGAGTTTCTGAAAAGTTTCCGCGGGTCGATCGTGTTCGTGACGCACGATCGAAGTTTCCTGCGCGCGCTGGCGACGCGGATCGTGGAAATCGATCGCGGCCAGGTCACGTCGTGGCCGGGCGATTACGACAATTATCTGCGCAGGCGCGAAGAGCGGTTGCATGCGCAGCAGCAGGCGAATGCGCTGTTCGACAAGAAACTGGCGCAGGAAGAAGTGTGGATTCGCCAGGGCATCAAGGCGCGGCGCACGCGCAACGAAGGGCGCGTGCGTGCGCTGGAAGCGTTGCGGCGCGAGCGGGCCGAGCGGCGCGAGTTGTCCGGCAATGTGAAGATGGCGGCGGCGACGACGCAGGCGTCGGGACGCAAGGTCATCGAGGCCGACGGAGTGGATTTCAGTTTCGGCGATCGCGTCATGCTGCGCGATTTTTCGACGACGATCGTGCGCGGCGATCGCGTCGGCATCATCGGTCCGAACGGATCGGGAAAAAGTACACTTTTGAAATTGTTGCTCGGCGATCTGAAACCGCAGCGCGGCACGATCACGCTCGGCACGAATCTGCAGATCGCGTATTTCGATCAGCATCGCATCGCGTTGCGCGAGGATCTGACGGCGCTCGACAACGTGGCCGGCGGTCGCGAATACATCGAGGTGAACGGCGGTCGCAAACATGCGCTGGGTTATCTGCAGGATTTCCTGTTCGCGCCGGAACGCGCGCGCGCGCCGATCACGCGGTTTTCCGGCGGCGAACGCAATCGGTTGCTGCTGGCGAAACTGTTCGCGCAGCCATCAAATCTGCTGGTGATGGACGAGCCGACCAACGATCTCGATGTCGAGACGCTCGAACTGCTCGAAGAGATGTTGACGTCGTATCAAGGCACGCTGTTGCTCGTGTCGCACGATCGCGCGTTCATCGACAACGTGGTGACGAGTACGCTCGTGCTCGAAGGCAATGGCGTTGTCGGCGAATACGTCGGTGGATACACCGATTGGGTGCGGCAGCGTTTCCAGGCTCGTCGTTCGCGCGATGGCGCGAATCCGGCGCCTTCGTTTTCCGCAACACGGGAAAAGGAAAAATCACCGGATGCCCGCTTCCGCGGCGATGACGAGCAGACAGCAAAGCGAAAACTCAACTTCAAGGATGCGCGCGAACTCGAGCAGTTGCCAGCGCGTATCGAAAAACTGGAAACGCAGATCGGCGAACTCACGGCCGCGATGCAGTCTCCGGATTTCTACAAACAGGATGCCGCGGCGATCACCGCATCCAACGCGCATCTCGCCGAATTGCAGGCGCAACTCGACACCGCCTACTCACGCTGGCAAGCGCTGGAAAACTGAGTCGAAACGTTGGCGCCGATCGGCTAGTCTCCACGCATCCAGCGTGGGGACGACATCATGTTTCGCGTCGCGGTTGTGCTCGCCATCTTTTTTTCGCTCATCGCACCGATACATGCTGCGGAGAATCCGTCGAATCGTCCGAAAACCTGCCTCGTCCTCGGCGGCGGCGGCGCGCGCGGAGCGGCGCACATCGGCGTGCTCAAAGTCATCGAGCAGGAGCATATTCCGATCGATTGCATCACCGGCACATCGATGGGCGCGATCGTCGGCGGCATGTACGCGGCGGGTTACAGCGCGGGCGAGATCGAAGGCATCCTGCGCAGCATCGACTGGAAGGATATGTTCACCGACGATCCCGTGCGTCGCGATCTGCCGATGCGGCGCAAGGAAGACGAGTTGCGTTTTCTCGGCGGCATCGAGCTTGGATTGCGTGACGGCAAGATCGCACTGCCGCGTGGCGTGATCCAGGGCCAGAAACTCCAGCTTTTTCTGCGGCGTTTGCTGCTGTCGACGTTGCGCACCGAACATTTCGACGAACTGCCGATCCAGTTCCGTTCGGTGGCAACGGATATCGGCAGCGGCCGCGCCGTGGTGTTCGAGGATGGCGATCTCGCGATGGCGATTCGCGCGAGCATGTCGGTGCCGGCGGCATTCGCGCCGATCCGCTATCGCGACCATCTACTCGTCGATGGCGGCATCACCGACAACGTGCCGATCGATGTCGCGCGTGCGCTCGGCGCGCAGCGGCTGATCGTCGTCGATGTCAGCGAGCCGTTGACGGCGGAAGATCAACTCAATTCGCCGTTCTCGATCGCCAATCAAATGCTCACGGCGATGATGAAGCGTCAGGCGGACGAACAGATCGCGAAACTTGGCGAGGACGATGTGTTGATCCGGCCCGACCTCGGCGATCTGACCAGCTCGGATTTTCCGCGTGCGATGGAAGCCGTCGGCATCGGCGAACGCGCGGCGGCGGACGATCTCGCCAAGCTGCGTCGCGACGCGGTGAACGATGACGATTACGCCCGTTTCGCGAAGACGCATCATCCGGAAGCGTTCGATCCGCCGCTGGTGCAATTCCTCGATGTCCTGCGCACGCGCAGCCGTACCGCTGGTTACGTCGAGCAGAATCTGGCCGGTTTGGCTGGCCAACCGTTCGACGTGGATAAGGTCGAAGAAGAAAATCGGCAAGGCCTACGGCGAAGGCAGTTACGAACGCATCAGCTACGATTTCGAAAAGCGCGGCGACGAGGAAGGGCTCGTCGTACTTCCGGTCGACAAGGGTTGGGGTCCGAATTTCCTGCGTTTCGGTTTGCGCCTCTCGGATAATTTCGATGGCCGCAACAATTATCAGCTCATCACCGAAGCGAATTTCACGGGTCTGAATGACTACGGCGCCGAAAGCCGCAATCGCGTGCAGCTCGGTCAGGTCACCGAGTTGTACAGCGAATATCTGCAGCCGTTCGGCAATCGCGGACAGTTTTATGTTGCGCCGTATCTGCAATACAAGGCGTACAACTTTCCCGTCAACGAAGGCGAGAAGATCGATTTCGCCGAATACCGGCGCAGCCGCGCCGACGCCGCGCTCGAACTGGGATGGACGCCCACGACGAGCTGGCAGCTTTCCGGCGCTCTCGAATACGGTCGCGACACGGCGCGTCTGCGTATCGGACAGCCTGATTTTCCGAATGTCTCGTCGACGTTCGGCGGCATCGTGCTGCGCGCGGTGTACGACGACCTCGATCGCTCCGGATTTCCGACGCGCGGCACGCGCGTGGATCTGTCGCAGGAATTGTTGCTGTCGCAACTGGGCTCGACCGGGACGGCGCAAATCGCGCGCGGACGGTGGGATACGGCGCTGTCGTCGGGATCGAATACATTCCTGTTCGGCGGCAGCATCAGCAGTTCGACCGGTAGCGGTCGCGAAGAACAACTCGCGGCATTCAGTCCGCTCGGCGGGCTGACCAATCTTTCCGGCTACACCGAGAACCAGTTGTTCGCGACGCAGACTGCACTCGTGCGCGGCATTTACTATCGGCGTCTGACCGATGCGCAGTCGCTTTTCAGTTTGCCGGTGTATTTCGGCGGCAGTCTCGAAGCGGGCGGCGTGTGGGATACGCGCCGTGCGATCGGCAGCGATCCGATAGCGGCGGGAAGTCTGTTTCTGGGCGTGGATACGCTGTTCGGGCCGGTTTTCTTGGGCTACGGCTACGCGCAAGGCGGTCACAATGCGCTGTATCTCACGTTCGGATCGCTGCTGCGCACGGACCAGTAGACCTGGCAAATCTACGAGCGGCAGCGTACGAGTGCTGATGTAGAATCGATGCGTTTCCCGCATGGACGAAATTGAGATGACGATCAAGCATTCGTGTCGGATCGCGCTGCTGTCGATGGTTCTGTTCGTGGTCTCGAACGCCTCGGCCGCACTGGAGAGTTTCGGGCCCGCTGCGATCGGAACTTCGCACTCGGGTTACTGGGTCGGCGCGTACAGTTCCGGCCCCGACGCGAACAGCGATGTCGCTCTGCTCAAATACGACAACGACGGCGTCCTCGTGTTCGCCAGACCGTATGGAGTCGTGCAAGGCTTCAAGGATCACGATTTCTACGGATTCACACCACTGCGCGATGGCGGCGCGATCGTCATCGGCCGCACGATTTCGCCGTTCGGTACGCTGCCGCCTGCGTACTCGTATCATCGCGTGGACTCGACCGGTGCGCCGGTGTGGTCGCTCACGGGATTGAGTTCGATGTTCTATCCCGATGACAACTTCGACACGTTCGGCACGTTCCTGCTCGGGGCGGATGTCGACGGCGACGTCTGGTTTCCCGCCGACGGTCATATCTATCGCGTGAATCCTGCCGGAGCGCTGACGGATTTCGGTCAAGTCAGCACGTCGCCCGACGAGGAATACGCATCCGCGGTCGATCCGTCGAACGGCACGCTGTATTTCGCGCTGGCCGACAGTTCGAATCTGCTCTCACCCGTGCAGCTGCAGCGCTATACGCTGAGCGGCAGCAAGACCTCGGTGTGGACTGCGCCAGAAACGTCGACACGCTTGCAGTTCCTGACCATCGGCAGCGACGGCAATCTTTACGGCATCGGCAACAACGCGACGACGCATTTCGCGATCAGTTTCAGCCCGAGTGGAAGTGTGCGCTGGTCGAAGACCTTCGGCTCGTCGCTGTACGCGTTCGCGAACTATTCGCAGGTGGCACAGCAGGCGGCGGCATTCTCTGACGGACGAATCGTCGCGCTCGACACGTCGGGCGCGCTCTACGTGATCGGCACGACGGGGCAAGTCCAGCAGATTCCGGATACGGGCTATGTCGCTTCGCAATTCAATGACACGTTCGTTGGCGTCGCTTATCCGGACGACATCGTGCTGTCCTCATACGGCGGCGCATTTTTGCGGCTGACCACGACAGGCCAGCCGGTGGCGAACCTCCCGGTGGACGACACGGGACTGCCGCCGACGTTGTTGTCTGACGGCAGCATGATCATCCGTGTCGATACGCCGGGCGGCGTCTTCGTTCAGCACATCGATCGCATCGGCCACGACCTGGGCAATGGACCGAATCTGGTCGCCTCACTCGATCCGCCGGCGCAGATGCGCGTCGATCAGATCGGCCTCGACGGCGCGTGGTTCGCGAGCGCCGAATCCGGCCAAGGTTTCACGATCGACTATATCCCCGCCAACAATGTGCTGTTCCTGCCGTGGTTCACCTACGACGTGGATCCGACGAGCGACACATCGGGACTCGCGTGGGTCACTTTCCAGGGCTCGCCGGCGCCCGATGGAAAGAGTGCGACGCTGTCGATCGCGCGCAGCAATCCGGGCGCGTTCAACAGCGGCATCGTGCCGAACACGATCATCGGCAGCGGACTGTTTACCGCGACGGATTGCTCCCACGCGCGTCTGCAATACCAGTTCAACGACGGCGAATTCGGCGGGCTCGGCGGCTACATCCCGCTGGTGCGCATCGCATCGTCGACAACGCCGTGCATCCAGGCGAACGGACAAACCACACCGGCGCAGGCTGCCGATGTGCCGCTGCACGGTTTCGACGCGAACCAGAGCGGCTCGTGGTTCGATCCGGGCACGTCGGGTCAGGGCATCGAATTCACCGTGGTTCCCGCCAGCACGGGTTTGCCGTCGGGCCTCGTCTTCGGCGCGTGGTTCACGTTCGATGCGCCGCCCGCGAACGACGCGGCGCATGAACACTGGTTTACGCTGCAGGGCGATCTTTCCGCGGCGCTGAACGGAACAGTGTCGTTGCCGATCCTGCAGACCATCGGCGGCAGTCTCGACAGTTTGCCGGCGAGCGGCACGTCTCAGGTCGGCACGGTGACGCTATCGATGCTGTCGTGCACGTCGGCGACGATGGCCTATCACTTCGACAGTTCCGCGGCCGCGAAAACGTTCGCGGGGTTGAGCGGCACGATCAACCTGAGCAAGATCGGCGGGTGCGTCGCGCAATAATTTTAGCTTTCCCCGTCGGGCACCACGTCGCGCTCGAGGATTTTCGATGCGATCGACGGTTTGGCCAATCGGCCGCCGTCGATCGTGAGTGTCACGGTCGCGCCCGGCTTCTTCACGGTGTGATCGCGAAGGTTGACGATGCTGTCCGCATCGATGCGCGTGAGCGCGATGCCGTGCATGGTCAGCGCCTGACCTGATTCCAACTGCGCGCGCTCGCGCGGCAGCACCATCCACGCGTTGCCAGCGGAACCGGTGGCGAGGCGCGCGGTTCCATCCGCATCGACGAGCAACGCGGTTTTTTCGTCGACGCCGATGCCGACGACATTTTTGTCTTTCTCGCTCTGCAACCGCGCGACGAACGTGATCAGACGGCCGAGCCGCGCTCGCGCCGAGAAATGCGTGTCGGTGATCAGCGATTCGAGATTGCGCACGTGCAGGAAATCGTCTTCGAGCGTGACGCCGCTGTCGAACGGATTGGCCAAGGCAACTTTCGATTCCATGCTGCCGCCATCGAACGCCGTGTAGCTGTAGTGGCCGAGGATCGCAAGCCCTGCGCTGTAACCGCCGATCGGGCGATTGGCTTTCACGTGCGCGTTGAGCGCCTCCTGCACACCGGTGCCTTTCCAGTAGCGCACGTAATTGGCCTGATCGCCGCCGGCGAGATAAATGCCGTCGGCGTCGTGCAGCGCCTTCAGCACGCGCGGGTCGGACGAGGCTTCGCGATTGTGGAACGTGATCGTTTCGGCTGACGCGACCGGTCCCCACACGGTCATGAATTTTTTGCCGTAGCTGCCGTCGTCGGGATCGAAACTGTCGTCGCTGACCGCGCGTAGGATGACCATGTGCCCGTGTCCGCCGCGGTCGGCGATCATCTTGAACGCCGCATCGACACTGCCGCCGCCGCCCATCAGCGCCACGCCGTATTCGGTGTGCGTTGCGCGCGGCCTGGAAGGATCGCCGCTGACGAAATAGTCGAAGTTCTTGTCGCGGTAATCGTGCGCGGCTTGCGCGGCTGCGAGCTCAGGAAGCAGAACGGCTATTGCAGCGAGAAGAAGAAAATTTTTCATAGTCACCTGTGGTCGATTCGTCGTTGATCGAAGCGGCGCGTCGATCCGCACTTGCCCATGCGGTTTCAGCGTGCTATCAAAAGACAGGTGTCCGTTGTAGCGCACGCGCGCATCGACGGCAACCGAGGCGAGACACAATCATAAGGACATAAGAACGCGCCGCGCCCATCGCAGGCAGCGGCGTCACGAGAAAATTTTCTGGGGAGAATCGCATGCACAAGACGTTCATTGCGGCCGGCGTGGCCGCGGTTCTGGGGGTAACGTACGGCGCGGCAGTCGCGCAGGAATCGGCCGCCGGCCAATCGCCGCAAAATCTGGAAACGATCGAAGTCACCGGTTCGCACATTCCGCGTGCGCAGGTCGAAGGGCCTTCGCCGATCGTCGTCATCAGTTCGGATGAAATCCAGCGCTACGGCTTCGCCACCGTTCCGGAATTGATGGCGTCGCTCACGCAGACATTGGGTTCTGTCGACAACAACCAGAACACGGATGGGTTTTCGCCGGGCGCGCAGGCGGTCGATCTGCGTGGGCTCGGTCCGAACCACACGCTGATTCTCGTCAACGGACGCCGCATCGCCGATTACCCGCAGGCGTACGGCGGCAACAGCAACTTCACCGACGTCTCCGCGATTCCGACGTCGATGATCGATCGCGTCGAAATCCTCACCGGCAGCGCGTCGGCGGTGTACGGTTCGGATGCGATTTCGGGCGTGGTCAATTTCATCCTCAAGAAGAAAGTCGACGACACGACGATCGATCTGCGCGTCGGCGACACGCAGCACGGCGGCGGTTCGTCGCAGCGCCTGACGATCACCAGCGGCTGGTCGCACGACCGCTTCGATTCAGTGTTCACCGTCGAGCTGTATCACTCGCAGCCGTTGTGGGCGTATCAGCGCAGCTTCACCGATTCGCGGCAGGACAGTCCGGATCCGGATGTCGTCGCGAGCCCGGTGTTCGTGCGCACGGATGTCGACGGCAATTATCTCGATCCGGGCCAGGCGACGTGCACCGCGTTATCCAATCTCGATCGCGGCAGCGTGTTCTACGCGGCGCGTCCGCGTTATGGCGCCGATGGCGGACCAGGTTATTTCTGCGGCAGCTACAGAGACGTCGGCTACGGCACGCTCGAAAACGGCCGCAAGATGGCGAACTTCTACGGCACGGCCACGTACAAGCTCACCGACAACGCGAGCCTGTTCGCCGATCTGCAGATGACCACCTCGCATCAGGAAAGCTACAACTCGCCGCTGCAGTGGGAGAACAGCTATCAGCTCAACGGCGATTCGACGCCGATCCCGTTCTTCAATCAGGCCACCGGGCAGATCGAACAGTGGCAGCGCAAGTATTTCACGATTGAAGAAAACGGCGGCTTCGATCCGGGCAAAATCCGCAACATCGACAACGCGTTCTCGCTCAACACCGGCATCAAGGGCACGTTCGGCGATTCGAACTGGGCGTACGAAGCACTGTTCGGCCATTCGCAGAATTCGCTGGAAAGCAAAGAACCCGCGCTGATTTCGTCGAAAGCGCAAGCGTTGTATCTTGGCCCATCGCTCGGCATCGATGCCGACAGCGGCTACAACATCTACAACGCGCCGATCAGCAATTTGTATACACCGCTCACCGTCGCGCAGTTTCGTTCGATCACGCAGGATTCGGTCGACAACGATTTCAGCCGCGCCGAGAACTGGTCGTTTACCGTCAACAACACCGATCTGTTCAGTCTGCCGGGCGGTTCGGTCGGTGTGGCCGGCGTGGTCGAATACGGCAATCAGTATTTCGGATTGAAACCCGATCCGCTGTCGCTCGATGGCACGTACTTCGGACTGCACAACACGGGTGCGGTCGGTTCGCGCGATCACACCGGCGCAGGCGGCGAATTCAGCGCGCCGATCCTGTCGAAACTCACGCTCACCGGCGCGGGCCGCTACGATCGCTACGAGTACAGCAAAAACTCCTCGAGCAAATTCACCTACGCGCTCGGACTCGAATTCCGTCCGTTCGACAGCCTGCTCGCGCGCGGTTCGTATTCGACCGGTTTCCGTGCACCCGATCTGACCTATCTGTACTCCGGCCTGAGCGGCTCGAGTTCCGGCGGCACCGACTATTACCTCTGCCGACGCGATGAACCCAACACCGCGCCCGATTTCATCGACGACTGCAACAACGGCGACATCGGCTTCAACGGCCGCAGCCACGGCAGCACGACGCTGAAAAACGAAACCAGCAAATCCTTCACGTACGGTTTCGTGTTCTCGCCGTTCCGCAACTTCGACGTCACCACCGACTACTACAACATCCGTCTCAACAACGAAGTGGAATATCAGGACAGCGACGCCATCCTGCGCCAGGAGGCCGACTGCCGCCTGGGCCAGACGATCGATGGCCAGGCGGTCGATCCGAACTCGTCGCGTTGTCAGCAGATCATCACGCAGGTGGTACGCAACCCGGCCACGGATCTGAGCAATCCCGAAGGCATCACCTCGGTTCTCGTGCTGCCGATCAACGTTGCCGCCGAGCGCACGCAGGGCATCGATTTCGCCGCGCACTATCTGTGGGAAACCGGCCGCGTCGGCAATTTCAACTTCAATCTCGGCTTCACGTACGTGATCCGCCACGACATCCAGCTCGCGCCGGACGATCCGATCGACAACGAATTCACCGATCTTTACTACTACGTGATTCCGCGCACCAAGGCGAATTTCTCCGTCGCCTGGACGCTCGACAAGTTCACCGCCACGCTGTTCGGCACGCGCACCGGCGGACTGCCGAACTACGACGGCACCGAACGCCTCGGCCCGACGTTCCTCTACAACGGCTCGGTGAACTACCGCTTCAACGATCACTGGCAGGCCAGTCTCGTCGTCGACAACCTGAAGGATTCCAAACCCGGCCGCGATGCGACGTGGACGTCGTTCCCGTATTACACACGTGCGTGGTTCAGTCCGGTCGGCCGCGCGTATTTCGCGGAAGTGACGTATCGCTTCGGCGGCAAGCCATAAGGACGCATCGAGGGGCCTCGCACGTGCGGGGCTCTTCCTTAGATCGCGATATTCCCGCTAGAGGTCAAGGCCAAACTCAGCGTTGAACTCTTGGTGTCTGCGACTGCTTCGCGCGATGCGAAAATTCTTTGTATGAAATCGCGCAATTCGCGCACACCGGAAGGCGCAGGCGGACACGCTTGCGACAAGAGCCAGACGTCGCGTCGCAAACTGTCGAATGGCTGATAGCTTCGAGTGACGGGAATTTCCCGTCTAATCGGAAGCTGAATGCACCATAAAAAATGAGCCTCTTCGCCGCGGCTTTGTGCATCGGACTATCGTGCACTTGCTCGGCGACTGACCTTTACCACCTTCAAGTCCGCATTGACCGCAATGGCACGCAGGCGATACATCGACTGCCGACATAGAAGCAGATGAGACAGCAGATTTGCAGACGTTCGATCCAACCAATCAACCGACACGCCTGACGAATCACATCCAGCCACAGCGGACCAGCAACGAGTGTCGCACGCAAATCCAGGTAAATTCGATGGTCGAAACGTCGACTGGATATTACCAGGTGACCATCCGCAATCATTGCTCGCACTCGGCAACGAAGGATGCATTCAGTTTTCCGGCACGCAATCCGAGGTCGAACAGAATCACGGCATACACGATTGTGGAGTGAACGCCGACGTCGAAGCGAACGCCAGCGCCGCTCTGTAAGCAAATCCGGAAGCTGCACCGAGGGCAATTCGTGCATCTTCTCGACACAGACGGCGCGGATCCCAAATGCTGTTCGACCAAACAGATGACATGCTGCAACGTCAAACGCTGCTGCGACAACCGGCCAGGTCACGGCGACTGCTGCGACGCCAAATAACCCGGTCAGACGGATGTACCCATCCATCCTTTCATCGCGACAAAGAGATGGATTATAATGGTCGCCCCTCACCCGCCGAGGGGCGCTGCATGTTCGCGACTGCGAAATCAGGCTCGGCGGGCTTTCGGGTTCTATCAGCCGAAACCGCGCCCGCTCATGGAGCCAAGCAATGAACGCTGTCGCAAAAACCACCGTGAAGGACGACTTCAAGGTCGCCGACATGTCGCTGGCCGACTGGGGCCGCAAGGAAATCGAGATCGCCGAGCACGAAATGCCGGGCCTGATGTCGATCCGCAAGAAATACGCCGCCGAAAAGCCGCTGAAAGGCGTGCGCGTGACCGGATCGCTGCACATGACGATCCAGACCGCCGTGCTGATCGAAACGCTGAAAGACCTCGGCGCATCGTGTGCGCTGGGCGTCGTGCAACATCTTCTCGACGCAGGATCACGCCGCCGCCGCGATCGCCGCGACCGGCACGCCGGTGTTCGCGTGGAAGGGCGAGACGCTGGAAGAATATTGGGATTGCACGCTCGATGCGGTCACGCTTCCCGGGCAACAAGGGTCCGCGAACTGGTCGTCGATGACGGCGGCGACGTCACGCTGCTGATCCACAAAGGCTACGAGCTCGAACAGGGCGACAAGTGGGTCGATTCCGCGTCGTCGTCGCACGAGGAGCAGGTCATCAAGAATCTGCTCAAGCGCGTGGCGAAAGAACGTCCGGGTTTCTGGACCGGCGTGGTCAAGGAATGGAAAGGCGTTTCCGAAGAAACCACCACCGGCGTGCATCGTCTCTATCAGATGATGGAAGCGGGCAAGCTGCTGGTGCCGGCGATCAACGTCAACGACTCGGTGACGAAGTCGAAGTTCGACAATCTCTACGGCTGCCGCGAATCGCTGGCCGATGGCCTGAAGCGCGCGATGGACGTGATGCTCGCCGGCAAGGTCGCGGTGCGTCTGCGGTTACGGCGACGTCGGCAAAGGTTCGGCGCATTCGCTGCGTGCGTACGGTGCGCGCGTGGTCGTGACGGAAATCGATCCGATCAACGCGCTGCAGGCGGCGATGGAAGGCTTCGAGGTCAACACCGTCGAAAGCACGCTCGGCCGCGCCGACATCTACGTGACCACGACCGGCAACAAGGACGTGATCACGCTCGATCACATGACGAAGATGAAGGACCAGGCCATCGTCTGCAACATCGGCCACTTCGACAACGAAATCCAGGTCGACGCGCTCAAGGAGCTGGCGGGCGTCAAGCACGTCAACATCAAGCCGCAGGTGGACAAGTATACTTTTGGCGAACGGCAACGCGATCTTCCTGCTCGCCGAAGGCCGCCTGGTCAACCTCGGCTGCGCCACCGGCCATCCGAGCTTCGTGATGTCGAATTCGTTCTCGAACCAGACGCTCGCGCAGATCGATCTGTGGGCGAACAAGGACACGTACGAAAAGACCGTCTATCGCCTGCCGAAGAAGCTCGACGAGGAAGTCGCGCGTCTGCATCTGGAAAAGATCGGCGTGAAGCTGACCAAGCTCACCAACGAGCAGGCCGCCTACCTCGGCGTGCCGCTCGAAGGCCCGTACAAGCCTGAGCATTACCGCTACTGATCGACCCGTGCTACACTGATCCTGTGTTGATTGCACAGGATCAGTGCCATGGCTAATTTGACATTAACTATCGACGAAGACCTGCTTTTGAAGGCGCGCCAGCGCGCACTTGCCGAGAAAACGTCCGTGAATGCGGTGGTTCGCGACTATCTGGTCAAATACGCCGGCGAGAAAAGCAGGGAACGGGCCGAGCGGCTCGTTCGCCTGATGGACGAAATCAATGCAACGGACCGCCCCAGCAGCGGAGGCAAGAAATGGACGCGCGACGAGATCTACGATCGTGAAGTGTTTCTTCGATACGAACGTCCTGCTGTACCAGTACGACGCAAGCGCTCCTCATAAGCAATCCGTCGCCGATGCGTTGATCAAAGACACCTTGGCCAATGGCGAACTCATCATCAGCACTCAGGTGATGATGGAGTTTTACCAAATCGCGACCAGGAAGTTCACGCGATACATCTCTTCACAGCACCTGCGCCAACTCATGCACGAGTTTTCGGCAGCAAACCCGGTGATCATGACGCCTGACCTGATCGAAGAGGCTGTGGTCGTTCATCAGGAGCACCGCCTGTCGTGGTGGGATTCGACCATTATCGTCGCCGCTCTACATGCCGAGGTGGACGTGCTCTATAGCGAAGATCTGCAACACGGCCGCGAATTCGGCAACTTGCAAATCCGCAATCCCTTCCGCTCGCGAGTGAGCGAAACGCCTGCGTCATACCCATCGAAGCGCAAACGATGATCCACTTCTCATTCGAATTCTTTCCGCCGAAAACCGACGAGCAGCGCGCCATGCTCGACGCGTCAGTGCCGAAACTCAAGGCGTTGAATCCCGACTACGTCAGCGTTACGTTCGGCGCGGGCGGTTCCACATTGAGCTATACGCCGGAAACCGTGCGCCAACTGCGCGAGCATCACGGACTCAATGCCGCACCGCATCTGTCGTGCGTCGGCGGCACGCGCGGCGAAATCCACGCGCTGCTGACGCAATACAAAGATATGGGCTGCAAGCGCATCGTCGCGCTGCGCGGTGATCTGCCATCGGGCATGGCGACGTACGGCGATTTTCGCTACGCGAGCGAGCTCGTCGAATTCATCCGCAAGGAATTCGATGGTTTCTTCCACATCGAAGTGGCGTGCTATCCGGAAATGCATCCGCAGGCCGGCGATGCGCACGCCGACATGAAGAATTTCGCCGCGAAAGTAAATGCCGGCGCGAATGGCGCGATCACGCAATACTTCTTCAATCCGGATGCGTATTTCCGTTTCGTCGACGAAGCGCGACAGCACGGCATCGCCGTTCCGATCGTGCCCGGCATCATGCCGATTTCGCAGTATTCGCAATTGCGCCGCTTCTCCGACATGTGCGGCGCGGAAATCCCGCGCTGGATCGCGAAACGGCTCGAAGCATATCGCGACGATGCGGATTCGATTCGCGAATTCGGTGCGGATGTCGTGGCCGGTCTGTGCCGAAAACTGATCGACGGCGGCGCGCCGGGGCTTCATTTCTACACGCTCAATCGCGCGCGCGCGACGCTCGCGGTCGTCGAGCGCATCAAGAACTAGTCCGATGACGACGCCGAATTCCGCATCGTCGATTCGGCTGCGCATGACTTTGACGCAGCGGATTAATCGCTGGGCGCTCGCTCTGTTGATTGCCTCCGCGCCGCTTCACGCGTTCGCTGCAGATGTCATTGTGTCGGCAGCCGCGAGCCTTTCGAATTCTTTCAGCGAGATCGGCAAGCTATACGAAGCGAAACATCCGGGCGACAAGATCATCGCGAATTTCGCCGCCTCCGATGTGCTGCTCAAACAGATAGAACAAGGCGCGCCCGTCGACGTGTTCGCCAGCGCCGACGAACAGACGATGGATCGCGCCGCGCAATCGAAGGCTATCGATCCATCGACCCGCAAGGATTTCGCCGCGAACACACTGGTGCTGATCGTCGGCGCGAATGCCAGATCGCCGTCGAAACTCGACGACATCAGCGCGAGCGATGTCGCCCATATCGCCATCGGCAATCCGGATTCCGTCCCGGCAGGCCGCTACGCCAAGCAGGCGCTCATTGCGGCCAACCTGTGGGACAAAGTTCAGCCGCAAATCGTGCCGGCGCAGAACGTGCGGCAGGCGCTCGATTATGTGGCGCGCGGTGAAGCGCAGGTCGGCTTCGTCTATGCAACCGATGCCGAAACGCAGAAAGACAAAGTACACATCGCGCTGACCTTGGCGACGTCGACGCCCGTGCGCTATCCGATCGCGCTCGCGGCGAAATCGCATCACGCCGATGCGGCAAAAGCGTTCATCGATTTCGTGACTTCCGCCGAAGGCCAAGCCGTCCTCAAGAAGTACGGATTCAGCGCACCCTAAAATGTCGTCCGACGCCATCGTGCCGCTGCTGCTCACGCTGAAAGTCGCATCGCTGGCGACACTCGTCGCGTCGGTTGTCGGCATCGCGATCGGGAAATTACTGGGACGCCGTCACACGTTCACGCGCGATGTCGTGGAATCGTTGCTGACATTGCCGCTCGTATTGCCGCCGACGGTGCTCGGCTACTACCTGCTCGTCGTGCTCGGCCACAACGGATTCATCGGCGCATGGATGATGCGCTGGTTCGGCGTCAGCCTGATTTTCACGTGGCAAGGTGCGGCCGTCGCCGCCGCGATCGCTGCGTTTCCGCTGATCCTGCGTGCGGCGCGCGCCTCGTTTTCCGATGTCGATGCGCAACTCGAAAACGCCGCGCGCTCGCTCGGCGCGTCCGAAACCGAGGTCTTTTTCCGCGTGACGTTGCCGCTCGCGTGGCGCGGCATCCTCGCCGGCGCGTTGCTCGCGTTTGCACGGGCGATGGGCGAATTCGGCGCAACGCTGATGGTCGCCGGCAGCCTGCCCGGCCGCACGCAGACGTTGTCGCTCGCGATCTACGAAGCGGTGATGGCGGGCGACGATGCGCGCGCGCAAACGATGGTCATCATTTCACTGATCACCGCCGTCGCGTTGCTCGTATTGGCGGCGCAATTGCTGCAACGGCGCAAGCACACCTGATGCGCATCGCGATCGACATCGAAAAACGATTGCGCGACGCGAGCCGCGAGTTTCATTTGTGCATCCGTTTCGAGAGCGATGCCGACGTGACCGTGCTGTACGGCGAATCCGGCGCGGGAAAATCGCTGACGATGCAGGCGATCGCGGGTCTGATCCGTCCCGACAAGGGCCGCATCGCCGTTGCCGATCGCATCTTGTTCGATTCCGCACATCGCATGGATGTGCGTGCACGCGATCGTGGCATCGGCCTCGTGTTTCAGGAATACGCGCTGTTTCCGCATCTCACCGTTCTGCAGAATATTGCCTTCGCGCAGAATCGTGGCTGGTTCAATCGTCGCACCATCGATGCCGATGTGCGCGCGACGATGAAGAGCATGCATCTCGACGCGCTTGCCGATGCGTATCCGTCCGATCTCTCGGGAGGTCAGCGGCAGCGCGTGGCGCTCGCGCGTGCGCTGGCTTCGCATCCGCGCTTGCTGTTGCTCGACGAACCGTTTTCCGCGCTGGATTCCGAACTCCGCAGCCGGTTGCGCGACGAGCTGATCGCGATGCAACGCAGCGCCGGCATTCCGATGATCGTGATCACGCACGACGCCGACGATGTCGCCGCATTCGGCGGCAAGCTTGTGCGTGTGTGCGACGGTCGCGTCGCCGACTGACCGCACTTTCAAATGACACGGGATGCCGCTAACCTGCGCGTTCGCATCGCGCAGGAGCGCCGCAATGGCTGAGCAGAAGTATCCGGATTTCATCTGGCACAACGGCGCGATCAAACCGTGGGCGGACGCGACGACGCACGTGATGGCGCATGCGCTGCATTACGGATCGTCGGTGTTCGAAGGAATTCGCAGCTATCCGACGCCGAAAGGACAGGCGATCTTTCGCCTGGGCGATCATCTCAAGCGCCTGTTCAATTCCGCGAAGATTTACGACATGCAGATTCCGTATTCGCTGGAACAACTGGCGGCGGCATGTCGCGACGTGATCAAGGCGAACAAACTCGATCGCGCGTATTTGCGTCCGGTTGCTTTTCGCGGTCTCGGCGGTTTCGGTTTGTCGGCCGAGACGCCGACGGATGTCGCCGTCGCGGCGTGGAACATGGGGCCGTATCTCGGCGCGGGCGTGCTCGAAGCGGGTATCGATGCGTGCGTGTCGAGCTGGCAGCGTTTCGCGCCGAACACGATTCCGGCCGGCGCAAAGGCGGGCGGAAATTATCTGTCGGGCAACTCGTGGCGCGTGAAGCGCGGCGGCTCGGTTTCGGCGAAGGCATCGCGCTGGCGTCGACCGGCTTGTTGAGCGAAGGCGCGGGCGAAAACCTGTTTCTTGTTTTCGAAGGCGCATTGCACACCTCGCCCATCAGCGCGGCGCTGCTCAATGGCATCACGCGCGATACGATCATCCGGCTTGCGCGCGATGCGGGCATCGAGGTTTTCGAGCGCGATATTCCGCGCGAATATCTTTATCTGTGCGATGAGTTATTCATGTGCGGCACGGCGGCGGAGATTACGCCGATTCGATCGGTGGATGGGAAGCCTGTCGGCGCCGGCAAGCCGGGGGCGATCACCGGCAGGATTCAGAAGTTGTTTTTTGGATTGTTTGATGGGGGGACGGCTGCGCCGGGTGGGTGGCTTGATTTCGTGTGAAGCGTAGCTTGTCATTGGCGCGGGTGGCTCCACGACGGTGGAGCTGGTTAAGGGGAGTCCAATGACTTTGCTTTGCTTCGCCTCTGAAGAAAAGAGCTTCCGCTCTTTGAGCGGGTTACTTTCTTTGCTGGTGCAAAGAAAGTAACCAAAGAAAACACCCTTCAATCTGAGCATTGCACGGTTAGACCGACACTTTGTCGGCTGTGTCGCATCCTCTCCCGTATTTGCGGTTTTGGACGAGAACCTCACGCGACCAACACGTGGGTTGGCGCCTTAGCAAAGAGCTACTGCGTTCCTTTGCTTTTGCTTTGCAGGCCTCACCGCCTTTGGCTTAGTGCGGTCGTGAGTTTCAAGACTCTTTCGACCAGTCACCTGCAGGCTTGTATCGAGGTCCCACGCGCGCAGGGATGCGCGCGTCCGCAGCCAGCAGCACGGACGTGCTGTCTGCGGACAGCGTCCACTGCGAGAAAAAAGGTGGTTTCTTTGGTTACTTTCTTTGCACCAGCAAAGAAGTGACCCGCGATATTCAATCGCGGAAGCTCTGACTCTGAAAGAAGAAACAAGAGCAAAGTCGCTGGATTCCCGTTCCCATGCATCAAGAGCTGTCCAGCGTCCGGGAATGACGAGCTAAGAGCAAAAAGCTGGATTCCAGCGTCCACTGGAATGACGATCAAACAAGAAACCATCAAAGACCGACCTACGCGCGTAAGCGAAAATCAAGCGTAGCGACAGTTCCAATATTCGGCCGCGGCGCAAGCGACACACGCCAATCATAGAGCTGACAAAGCCTCAGCACGATCGCCAATCCAAGCCCCGCACCTTTGCTGCCCGTGGATGTTTCACCGCGAACACCGCGCTCGAACAGCTTCGCGGCATCCTCGGCCTTGATGCCGGGCCCGGTGTCTTCGACGGTAACTTTGCCGCGCCCAGCGCCGATCGTGACGATCACTTCGCCTTGCTGCGTGTATTTGAACGCATTGCCGATGAGGTTGCCGAGCGCAACCGAAACCACCGACGACGGTGCGACGACTTCGATGTCTTCCTCGACGACGAGCTTCACGTCGATGGGCTTGCGGCCGAGATGCGAGCGGTATACGTCGATGACCTGCTCGGCGACTTTCGCCACCGCCGTCGTTTCGCCATCGATGGGCGCGGAGCGTTCGCTGCGCGACAGCAGCAACAGCGCATTGGTCAATTCGGTCGACTGCTTCGACGCGCGCTCGATGCGTTTGAGGCGTTCGCGCAGCTTGTCGCTGATGTCGTCGCTGGAGAGCAGAAGTTCGGTGGTGCTTGCGATCACCGCGAGCGGCGTGCGCAGTTCGTGGCTGACGTCGGCGTTGAATTCGCGGTCGCGTTCGACGAGTGCGGTGAGCTTGTCGGAATAGTTGTCGAGCGCGGCGGCAAGCTGGCCGACTTCATCGTTGGCGAAATGGATGCCGAGTTCTTCGGGTTTGCCGGTGCGGCCCATCACTTGTACGCGCCGCGCCAGATCGGTGACCGGACTCATCACGCGCGACGACAACCAACGTCCGATGATCAGCGACAGGATGGCGAATGCAGATGACCGTCGCGATCAATGCCGTCAGCAGCTGACGCTCGTTGAGCTTCTGTCCGCTGACGTCCAGGCGCAGGAATGCCCAGTAGTTGTCGTCCTTGTAAACGGCGAGCTTGAACGGGCGCATTTTCCCTTCGTCGCCGAGTCGCTAGATGTCGTAGACGCCGGTCGCGGCGTACTTCTGCACGATCGAACGGCACGTTCGCGAAAAATTCTTGCCTTTGATGTCGGCGTCGTAATCGCTGATGAACCACTTCGCCGCTCGGATCGGGATTGTCGCGCTTGAAGTCGACGAAGTTGTCGTACTTCGCGCTCGAGCTTGTTGTTGACGAGCTGGTCTTCGAGACGATCGCGCAGATAGATCGCCGCGCACGCGAACAGCGCCGTCGAGCGCCAAACCGAACAGGGTGAACGAGATGATGATGCGGCTGCGAAGCCGGCGTCTGTAGTGGATCCCCGCCACGCGAGCGACTTAAACGACGGCGGCTTCGGGATCGACCATGCGATAGCCGATGCCGTGGCGTGTCTGGATCAGCGGTTTGTCGAACGGCTTGTCGATCGCCGCGCGCAGGCCGTGGATGTGCACGCGCAGCGAATCGCTGTCCGGCAATTCCTCGCCCCACACGCGCGTTTCCAGATCCTGTCGCGTCACCACCGATGGGCTGGATTCCATCAGATGCTGCAGCAGTTTCAATCCGATCGGATTGAGCTGGATGGATTTGCCGCCGCGCGTGACAACCAGCGTGTCGAGGTTGTAGTTCAGATCGGCGACTTGCAGCATGCGGCTCTGCAAGCCCTTGCCGCGGCGCGACGAGCACCGTCAGGCGCGCTTCGAGTTCCTGCAGCGCGAAGGGTTTGACCATGTAGTCGTCGGCGCCGGAATCGAAGCCGGTGAGCTTCTGGTCGAGCGCATCGCGCGCGGTCAGCATCAGCACGGGCGTCTGGCGGCGCGCTTCCTGACGCAGCTTTTTGCAAAGCTCCAGACCGTCCATGCCGGGCAGTGTCAGATCGAGCACGATCGCGTCGAAGTCGTGGACGACGGCGAGATGCAATCCGGTTACGCCGTCTCCGGCGAAATCGACGACATGTCCTTTGTCTTCGAGATAATCGCCGATGTTGGCGGCGATATCGCTGTTGTCTTCAATGACAAGAATTCTCATAGGCGAAGAATACTCGCGGATAGGTCGTTCAGATGAACGAAACAGAAATGGGGATTAACAATGCAACTGAGAGTGGTGCGGCGCGAATTAGTTCAGCGCTGCACTGAAGATGGGTGCCGTCCGGACAAACAAAAGTCCTGCGACGCGAGGCTTGATCGGTTCAAAAAAACGCTGCGCAATAAAAAGGCCCAAGCAGGTGTCATTGGGGGAACACACCTGACTTGGGCCTAAAGCTACTGCCCCGATTACCGTAATCTGCCTGTCACCTGACCTGACCTTAGGAGTGTCGAGCAGAACTTACAGTACGGTTGATACTAGGTTTGCCCCGATTAAGAAGGCGTTAAATCGCTCAATGCCTTTCGTTAATGATCGTCCGGTTTGGCGCGTAATCAGCCGGACGCCGGCAGATCATGGTTCCGGTGGGCGTAACGCAGCGATCTTCGGCCGCATCGTGCTGCAGGGCGAAGGTGAAATCCTGCACGTAGCGGCGATCGGACGAGCTCGCGAAATGCCATTGCTTGAGCGCCGTTATCGCAGCCGTATCGAACACGCCGGCTGGGGTCGAGCCAACGACTTTGACGTTCGATACGCCGCCGTCCTGCGTGACGCCGAACTCGAGCTTCACATTGCCTTCCACGCCGGCCATTTTCGCGCGCTGCGGATAGATCGGAGAGACGATGTGGTTTGGCTGCAGCGACGCGGCGACTTCGGTCGCTTCCGGTGTCGTGATGCCCGCAGGTTCTTGTGTGGCGATCTCCGGCGCAGCGCGCTGGGGTTCGGCCAGTTCGAGCGATGCCGACAACGTTGCCTTTCCGACCGCCACATCGCGCACGGTAGTGAGGCGATCGAGTTTGGCCATGCCCACGCGCGGACGTTCGACGGTGATCGACGGCGGCGCAACGACTTCGACGGGCTGTTCCACCTTCGCCGGCGCCGCCACGATCGGCGCCGCTCGGTTGACGAGTTGCGGATTGCCGGTGACGACGGCGAGCGCCGCCTGCGGCGCATTCGCCAGCGTGGCGGCAATCGTCTCGGCTTTGGGCAACGGCGCGTCGAATGCGGACGCCACACCAGCAGCGCCAGCGCGACGGCGATCAGCACGATCGGCCATGACTGCGTACGCGGCATGCGTTCGTTCGTGTCGCTCACGCCGACGATGTGACGGATGCGCGCCAAGCAGCACGCCGCCGCTCGCGCCGAGCGCGGGAACGAGAATGCCTTCGTCGTGACGCATTTCTTCCAGATCGGCAAGCGTGCGCGCATAGGCGAGCCGATGGTTGAGCTCGTTACCTTGCGCGAGTTCGAGCACGAGTTCGTCGCAGCAGCTTTCCCGCGCGTTGCGCACGTCGTGCGAGATCCAGTGCACGGCCGGGTGATAGAACAGAACGGTTTCGAGCACGACCTGGAACAGATTCGCGACGTAATCCCAGCGGCACACGTGGCCGAGTTCGTGCGCGATGATCAGTTCGATCTGCGCCGGCGTAAATCCGCTCAGCATGCTCGCAGGCAGAAGCACGATCGGACGCAGCCAGCCGATCAGCATCGGCGTCACCGCGCGCGCCGAGCACAGCAGGCGCACCGGACGGCGCAATCCGAAACGCGCGCGCAAAACGGCCAGGCGCTCGGTCCATTCCGACGGCGGCGGCGTCGCTTCGCGCACGATGCGGACGAGCCTGCGCCATTGCCACAGTGATCGCGTCGCCAGCATCAGCACGCCGACCAGCCACACGCCCACCAGCCACGGCAGCAATGCCTTGAAGTGCCACTGCTCTACGGAATGTCCGGTCACGGCGGCGAAGCCGGCTTTGATGGCGGGCAGCGCCGCGGCGACGCCGGTCGTCGGCGTCGAACTGCCGAGCAGGAACGCGAGCGTGACGAACGGACACAGCGCCATCGTGACGAGAATCATCATGCCGAAGCGGTAGCGCGAGGCCATGCGCGTGACCAGCGGACGTCCCGCCGCGTAGATCAACGCGAGCAGCGCGCCCTGCCAGACGAAGTGCAACAGCACGGCGCCGACGGTATCGACAAAGCCGAACAAACCTTGCGGCAGATTCATGATCAATCCCCCGATTCGATCTTGCTCAACAGCGTGCGGATTTCCTTGAGTTCCTCGCGCGAAGCCGGCGGATGACTGCCGAGCGCGTGCAATACCATTTGCGATGCCGAGCCGTTGAACAGGCGGGTCACCATGTCGGCGAGGAAACGCTTCTG
Source organism: uncultured Gammaproteobacteria bacterium (assembly GCA_963814225.1). Taxonomy (GTDB): domain Bacteria; phylum Pseudomonadota; class Gammaproteobacteria; order Xanthomonadales; family Rhodanobacteraceae; genus Rudaea. The sequence continues at coordinate 67,074 of CAWFCC010000018.1, forward strand.
CGTGCGCTGCTTGGTCACGGCCGCTTTGTATACATGTGCGCGCTGCGAATCGTCGCGTTCGACGAGGCCTTTGCTGTGCATGATCTGCAGCATCTTCAGCGCGGTGGTGTAACCGGCGCCTTCGTGTGCATACAACGTTTCATGCACCTCGCGGACGGTGCACGGTCCACGGTTCCAGAGAACCTGCAGAATGCCGAGCTCGACATCGGTCGGCCAGGGTGTTTCTACGCTACGACGTGCGGTCATAGGCTCACCGTCAACGAATGATTTCGTATACTGCCGCGCCGCCATGCCGGACGCAAGCGGCGCAGCGAAAAAAAGCCGCGAAAAAATGACCCGATCAGGCGCGCGCCGCGGCCGCCTGGCGCTTGCGCACGCGGCGGGCCAGGTAGTCGATGATTTCGCCGGCGATGTCGATGCCGGTCGTGGTCTCGATGCCTTCCAGTCCGGGCGAGGAATTGACTTCCAGCACCAGCGGTCCGCGCTTGGAGCGGAGCAGATCGACGCCCGCGACATTGAGACCCATCGTGCGCGCCGCGCGCAGCGCCGTGTCGTTTTCAGCGGCGCTGAGCTGCACCACCGTGGCCGAGCCGCCGCGATGCAGGTTGGAACGGAATTCGCCCTCGCGCGCCTGACGCCGCATCGCCGCGACGACGCGTCCGCCGACCACGAAACAGCGGATGTCGGCGCCTTTGGCTTCCTTGATGAATTCCTGCACGAGGAAATTCGCGTACAGGCCGCGAAACGCTTCGATCATGCCTTGCGATGCCGAACGCTTTTCCGCGAGCAGCACGCCCTGCCCCTGCGAGCCTTCGACGAGCTTGATCACGTGCGGCGGTTCGCCGAGCATCGCGAGCAGGTCGCCGGTGTCGTCGGGATTGTCGCCGAACACCGTGGTCGGCAAGGTCGATGCCTTCACGCGCGAGCAGTTGCAGGCAGCGCAGTTTGTCGCGCGCGCGCAGCACGGCGTCGGACGAATTCGGCGTATACACGCCCATCATCTCGAACTGGCGCAGCACCGCCGTGCCATAAAACGTGATCGATGCACCGACGCGCGGGATCACCGCATGGAATCCCGACAGCGCGCGTCCTTTGTAGTGCACCGAAAACTTGCTGGGATCGATGCGCATGTAGCAACGCAACGGATCGAGCACGCGCACGCGATGGCCGCGCGCGCGCGCTGCTTCGACCAGACGCATCGTCGAATAAAGTTTGCTGTTGCGCGAAAGGATGGCGATCTTCATGCGGCGTCTCCTGAAGCAATGCGAAGCCGGCGTGCGTGACCGTACGACCGCGCGGGATCCACGACGAAACGGCCGCACAATGCCGAGCGTCCGAGCAGCATCGGGAACAGCATGCTGCCGCGATCGGTGAGATTGATTTCGGCATCGAAGCTTCGGCGCGCGATGCTGATCGTGCTGCGGATGAACCAGCGTTCGGTGCTGTGCCCGCCCGAATCGGTGACTTCGCGACGATCCATCGCCAGCGCTTCGCACACACGCAGCGCAGACTTGCCGCGCGTGGTATCGACAGCGAACTGAAGCCAGGGTTTTCCGTCGCGGGTGAATTCCTGCAGCCACGCCACGTGCAGCGCGGAGGTGCGCGCGCCGGTGTCGACCTTGGCTTTGAGAGCGAGCCCGAGATCGGGCAGCGATAAACGTTCGCGCCAGCCGATGGTGATCAGATCGTGCATGCGCGAGCCGGTCAAAAACAGTGGCAGGCCAGTATAGTCGTTTCGCGTGACAGGCTCTAAACGCAGCAAAAAAGGACCTTGCACCATCCGCGGCGCGTTGCGCAGGCATTCAGCGGCGTGCTAAGACAATGCGGCATCAACCTCATGGAAGGAGGAGCTCATGCAAACCTATGGAAAGCTCGTGGCAGCCGCCACGCTGCTGATCGGCGCACACGGCGCATTTGCGCAGGACAGCTCGATCACGTGCGAGTCCACCAACAACGATCGCAACGCATGCCCGCTGCCCTACAACGGCCATGTGCGGCTGGTCGATCAGCTAAGCCGAACGACCTGCGTGCGGCATCAAAACTGGGACGTGCAGGACGGCAGCATCTGGGTTTCCGGCGGATGCCGCGCACGTTTCGTCGTCGTGCCGCGCGGTGATCGGGATGATCGTCGCGGCGACCGTGACGATCGCGATGACCGCGACGATCGTGCGCCACCTCCGCCGCCGCAGCAGGAAAGCAGCGGCGCTCCGCTGCGCGTGCAGGCGGCCTGCGTGCATCGTGTGGCCGACTATCGCCGCATCTCGCGCGACGACGCCATTCCGCAGGGCAGCCGTGCGGTTGCGGACGGATTGTTCGAAGTCAGCGTCGGCACGCCGCAAGGTCCGATGATCTGCACCGTCGATCAGGACGGCAACGTACGCGGCGTGTCTGAAGGTCAATAGAGCAAATCGCTTTCATCTCCGGCGGAAGACGTTCGCCGGAGATGATTCGCAGGCACACCATCGAAACTTTTTTAGCTGAACTTAAAGCGATACGTTTGCGTGGTCGCCGATCTTCGGCTTCGCACCCGTCACCGCAGCGGTGAGCATGAGCGCTCCCGCGAACAATTTGTTCGGACCGTCCCATATCTCCGCATCGCGGGCATGCACTTCCAGCACGCGAATGTCCGGATCCTCCGGCGAATCCCACCACGCCTTGGCGAATGGCGTCCACAGCTCCTTGATTTTGGCGCGGTCGTTCGTCAGCGCCATCGTTCCCGTCATTGATACGTACGTATTGCCGTCGATGAAGAAGACGGTAGCCGTGTCGCCGTCCCGTTGTGCTTTGGGTGAATCGGCTTTGGTCAGAAAATAAACGATGCCGATGTCCGCGTCGGCTTTCGGTGACATCGGCCGCGCGACGGGTTTGTTGCCGTCGACGGTGATCAGCGTGGCCGTGTGGGCACTCGTTGCGACATGCCACGCACGTTCGGCGAGTTCCGTTTCGGTTTTGCGAGTCTGCTCTTCGTTGGCCATTGCCATCTCCGGTTCGTAGGAGCGGATCGTGGAGCAAACGGCGTGCCGCCGCGCGGGCGCGCTGCATCGAGCGTCATCGACGAACAGAAGCGCATTTAGCACGATGCAACCGCAAGGTCTGGGCAACATGCGGCAGGGGCTGCGAAGACTAGAGCGGTAGTGAAACCAACCCCTATCGACTCAGATCGGATCGATCAGTGAAGCGTTTGATGTCGCCGTCGTCGCCTCACACCGAACCGGCTTGCGGGTCGGATCGCAACACTGCAACGGAGCGGATGTAACCGTTCGCCGGACGCTCGCGCACAACGCTTTTGCGTGTCGTAAAATAAGTCGTGCTACGGTAAACGCCTATCCAGACTGATCAGGTCGCATGTGACTATTGCGCAACGTTACAACATCAGGACGACAGGCCATGCGCCTCAGTCGATCGTTTTTGCACACGGCTTCGGCTGCGATCAGACGATGTGGCGCTACTTGACGCCGTCATTCGAGAATCGCTATCAGACCCTCGTCTACGATCTGGTTGGCAGCGGCAAGTCCGACCTGTCGGCGTACGATCGAAACAAGTACGGCACGTTGGAAGGACATGCCGACGATCTCATCGAGATAATCGAAGGCTACACCTCCGGGCCCGTCGTGTTCGTTGGCCACTCCGTGAGCGCCACTATCGGCGCGTTGGCGTCCAACAAGCGGCCTGAGTTATTTGCGTCGCTGTTGATGGTTGGGCCCTCACCGAGCTACGTAAACGATGGCGACTACTGCGGGGGTTTCTCTCGTGCAGATATCGACGAGCTACTCGAAGCGCTCGAAAGCAACTATCTGGGTTGGTCGAGCACGATGGCGCCTGCGATCATGGGAACCCCTGAGCACCCGGAGATGGGCCAAGAGCTGGTCAACAGCTTCTGCCGCACCGATCCGGACATTGCGAAGCATTTCGCGCGAGTGACATTTCTGTCGGATCATCGGAAGGACTTCGCGCTCGTCACCACGCCGTCGCTCGTGCTCCAATGCAGTGACGATCTGATTGCCCCCATCTCCGTCGGTTCCTTTCTGGAACGCACGATCCCGAACTGCACGCTGCGCATCATCCAGAATGTGGGACATTGCCCGCACATCAGCGCACCGAGTGCGAGCCTTAGCGCCATGAACGAATTTCTAGAAGCTTGAACGCGTGGCCGATCAAAAATCTGGCGCAAACCTCGATCTGTGGGAGCACGCACCGAGCGGCCTTCTCCTAACCAGCGACGACGGCACGATTCGTCGAGTCAACAGCACCTTCTGTTCGTGGGTGGGCTATCCGCGCGATCTTCTCGTCGGCAAATGGCGCATTCAAGACCTCTTATCCATCGGCGGCAAGATTTTTCACCAGACACACTGGGCACCGCTGCTGCAACTCCAAGGTTCCGTCGCCGAAGTAAAAGTAGACCTCGTGTCACTGCCTGGCGAACGCGTGCCCGTGCTGATGAACGCTATTCGGCGACGCTACGGCGATGAGTACTTCGTCGAGTTCTCCGTCATGGTCGTGAAGGAACGAAATCTATACGAGAAGGAATTGGTAGCCGCACGTACGAGCGCCGAGGCGGCGCTCGCGGCACGCAGTGCGGCCGAGGCTGGTTTGAAGCTTGCCAACGAAGAATTGTCCGAAGCGGATCGCAAAAAGGACGAGTTTCTTGCCGTGCTCGCGCACGAACTCCGCAATCCCCTAGCCCCGATGCGCAATGCGCTGGCTGTACTGAACGAAATGGAGTTTCCGAACGAACTGGCGAGGCAGATGCAAAACGTCATTACGCGCCAAGTACATCACATGTCTCGGCTGGTTGACGATCTTCTCGATGTAGCCCGTATCAACAGCGGTCACATCGAGATCGTGCGCCTGCCGTGCGACTTGCGTGCGATCACCGATGACGCGGTGCAGACGTTACGCCCCATCTACGAAGCAAAACAGATCACCCTGTTTTTGTCCCTTCCAGGCGAGCCGGTTCCCGTCGCTGGCGACGCAGTACGACTCGTTCAGGTGATTGGCAACCTCCTGAACAATGCAATGAAGTTTACCGATCCGGAAGGCAGCGTCACCGTCACTTTGACGGCGCATGATCGCGAAGCCGTTATTCTGGTCAAGGACACCGGCATCGGCATCGCCGAGCAGGATTTGCCTCGCCTCTTTGGAATGTTCGTGCAGGTCGATGGATCGATTAGCCGCTCGCAGGGCGGACTTGGCATCGGTTTGATGTTGGTCAAATACATCAGCGAAAAACACGGCGGCTCCACTCATGTTCGCAGTGCGGGTCTCGGTCGTGGTAGTGAGTTCGAAATTCGATTACCGATGGCGGAATCACTTCAGAGCGCAGCAACATCTGACCTGCAGGACACGCAGACCCGCCGTGTGAGTCGCCGAGTACTTATTGTGGACGACAGCGAAGACGGCACCGTTTCGATGGCCGAGTACCTTCGATTTCAAGGGCACGTCGTCGATACAGCGTTCGATGGCGAAAGCGCTCTCGCATTACTGGGCGGTCGGACGTTCGACGTCGTCGTGCTCGACATCGGCTTACCGGGTCTCGACGGGTATGAGGTTGCGAAACACATCCGCGCGGACGGGCAAAACCAGTCGACGGCGCTAATCGCGCTCACGGGATGGGGCCAAGACAGCGACCGCGAGAAATCCGCTGAAGCCGGGTTCGACTTGCACCTCGTCAAACCCGTGAATCCTAGATCATTGGCGAGCGCCATCGCTGACGCAAAACCGATTTCCAGCTAAGCACGACCGCCTCGTCACCGCATCGAATGCAGCGGCCGTAATGGAGCGGGTGATGGGAACCAAGCCCGCCCCATGATGGCCTCGTAAGTACCTGACGACTCAGGACTGTGCTCGTCCCAACGTCGGCAGACGTCAACTAAATCGTAGCACGGTCAAGTAGCGTTCCGTGGCTCATCGTCACGCATCGTTAGGCTCTAAGGACGCGGACATGCAGTTCATGTAGGTAGCAAGTTCGCGTAGGTCCGCGATGGTTTCGCTATCGGGACGGCTGGTGTCTGAGATATACGCATCGATAACGGCTTTAAGTTCGGCCTTTGTCATAGGTAGCTCCGAGTGGCTAACAGTCATTCACGCACCAGACCACGCCGCGACCGTCTTCATCGCCAGATCGCGGGCCGCGTCGAGTGTCGCCGCGTTGGTTTTGACTGACAACGCAGTCTTAGGTTTTCTTCCTTGGAAGTACGCAATGCGCTCTGCATTGGCACCAGACGGGTGAGGCAATCCTCTCAGGACCTGCTGACTGCGAATGGCCCCCGACCGCACTGCGTGGTCGCACGCGTCAAGAGCAGCACCGCCAAGAGGAACGAACATTGCTCCCGTCGATGCCGAGGCTTCTTGCGTGAACCACTTGTTCACATGGTCAACCAGTAGCTCCGAGCGAAGAATGCCGGCTCCTGAGTAGTTTTTGCCGTCCGCATCGAACACTGGGTAACGCAACGCAGACGTGAAATGTACAAGGTCCGTCCGCGTCGTCCACAGCTCTGACGTTGACTGAACTTGCAGTCTTTCTGCGACCCCGACGTGATCGAGCAGTGAGATAAGGTTTTGACGCATCGGACCCGCGAAGCTGGCGGCCTTCTTGGCATCCTCCATTGCTTCCGTGTGCGAAGCGCCTGCGAGTAGTCTCTGTCGAGCAACCCTCAATGCCTCAACAGCCTGCACACGTCCCGGCGTGATCCCCACCAAGACTAAGCGAGCTGCCCGATTCACGAAATCGAACGGCGCGTAGTAGATCGAATGTCGAGCGTTCCCTTCGATAAGAAGCGTTTTCGGCAGTGGATGGTCCGACGCGAATCCGTCCGGTAGGACAGCGATAGTCTCTGCGAAACGCGAGAATAGTTCGTGTTTGATGGTCATAAATCCCCTGTTGCGCATCCAATGAATGACCGCTGAGGCTACCTCAACAGATTTCTCAGGCAACATCCGACAGGGGTGTCTCACATATCGCGACATTGCAGCGTGTCAATTCCTTGGTTCGCAGCTCGCCCGGTGTGTTTCCAATGATCCTGTCGCGTGAACGCGAAACTCCCGCTGGTTTCGGCGCTGGGTTACGCCGCTTGCACTGCCGCGCTACCTTTCGCCCTCCCATCGTGCAATCGGAAGACGGGTCTGATGTCGTAGGAGGGAATCGAACCCTCTCAACTCGCGACATGCGCTTGAAGACTAGGGAGCTCGCACGTGCTGTCCGCGCATACGCCAGCGAACCACCCGGCGACCCTTGGCTTACCTGCCCGGCGCTCCAACATCAGGGTGAGACCACTACGAACGTTCTCTCATGCCAAACAAAACCCTTCCGCAGACGCGCACAGAAGAGCAGGTTGTCGCGGATTTGGCCGCGCTGTGCGTGTCGCCCGGTTTCGTACATGCCTTAGCGATGCTTGTGATTCGAGACAACGCGATGATGTTCAGCGGTGAATTGGAAGAGGACGCCTTCCTGAATCTGAATTTGCCAGAACGGTTGATACGTACTGAGGTCACGTTGCTGCATGGGTTGATGATTAAGCAGCCCGTGGACTGGACCGTTCCTGAGCCTGCGGTCATGACGAAGTACCTTGATGATGCCGACAGACTTTTACGCGAGTTGCACGATTGCTTCAATCAGGCGTACTTCGATGCCATTGCGCAAGCATCACGCCCAGCCGATGCGTCCGAAATTTTTGGTCGCGGCTCGGTACTGAGAGAGTCAATGTTCTACGCGGGCGAGTCAGCGTACATCTTTCAGTATCTCGATTTATCCATCCGAAAATACGAGCAAGACGCTCAATGGCTTCGCGAGCACATGGGCTTCGACATTGAACAAGCCGTCGCGGTCGCCAAGGCGATAAACCAATTACAAACTCACCGAATCGACGACGTGCGTGCCCTGACACGCAGAACGCCGCCAAATGAATGGACAATGGTCCCTCTGTTCACGTTCACGGCAGAGGAGGTTGTGCAGGCGTCTGGGATGGCGCGAGAAGTTGTTGACGCAATCCTTCGAGCATTCACGCTACCCGCGTCCGAAGACAACGCCAATTTCTCGAACTTGCATGACTACAACGCAGTAACAGCTAGTCCGCTGCTTATGACGTCAGATGGCAGGCTGATGCTCTTGCAGGCCTATGCCTTCGCCGAAGCTCTGTATGAGACGCCCTTCTTCTGGATGATGAAGGATAAGGCATACCAACCGGCGCTGACTGAACACCGTGGGACATTCACTGAAAGCTACGTCGCAGAACGTCTGGCAAGTGTCTTCGGATCGGAACATGTGTTTCGGGGGGTCAAGATCAGCAGAGGCGCTGACGATGTTTCGGACATCGATATATTGGTCGTTTGGGGTGATCGAGTCGTAGTAGGGCAGGCGAAGTCGAAACGTTTGACGTTGGCCGCGAAGCGTGGAAACGACGTGGTCATTCAGGAAGATTTCGCGAAATCCGTTCAAGCAGCCTACGACCAAGGCATCACATGCGCGGAGGCAATACTCGGGACGGGATACACGTTCAAGACAGCCGACGGTAAGGACGTGCCGTTACCGCAGGTTGTCAAGGAAGTGAGCTTGCTTTGTGTTGTCAGCGACCACTATCCGGCCCTCAACTTTCAGGTGCGGCAGTTTCTGAAAGAGCAGGTGCGTGAACGTGCTCTTCCGCCTGTGGTGATGGACGTGTTCACGATTGACGCGGTCACGGAGATGCTCAGCAGCCCGCTGCGGCTGCTTAGTTACTTGAATCGACGTGCACTGTGCGCTGACCAGATCATGGCGTCGCACGAGCTCACGATTCTGGGCTACCACTTGAAACACAATCTGTGGGTCAAATCCGGCGTCGATCTGATGCACATCGGCGACGAGTTCACCGCAGGTCTGGATGTCGCCATGACGGCGCGGCGGCTTGGGTTGCCCGGACGTCGAGTTCCCGAAGGCATTCTCACGCGTCTGGAAGAATGGTCGATGGGTAAGGTCATCAAGAGCATCGAGGCAGCTCCGGTGGCTGAAACCATCGCGCTCGGAATGTATCTGTTGGAATTGAGTGAGGACGCGCATTCGGACATCAGCCTCACCACAGACGAGATGGCGAATCGGTCTCGCGCTGACCACCGGATGCACAACGCGACTTTCGTTTTTCAGGAGAGACAAGGGTCGGGTCTCACCATCCACTGTACTGACGAGGACGAGGCAGTCGCGCTACGCCGCCTTGTGGACTACTGTCATCTGCGGAAGTACAAGCAAAAATCACAACAGTGGTTCGGCATGTTGGTCAGCGCTCAATCCCCTTCCGAACTCAGGGGCGGCGTTGTGATGGATTCCCGTTGGCAGCACAGTGATGCAATGGATGAACGGACGAGCGACATGCAGCCGCCTGCGTCGGTAAAACGCGCAATCGCGGGATACGTAAATAAGGGCAAGGTTGGTCGCAACGATCCTTGCACCTGCGGTAGCGGAAGGAAGTACAAGAAGTGCTGCTGGCTGACCGGCCAGGGATCTTGAAGGGATGGTTGCCAGAGGTCGGGGTCGCTGATGGGAACCAAGCCCGCGCTGCCGCCACGACATAAGTACCTGACTACACGAGAACGCGGTCATCCCGACGTCGGCAGCTAACGCTCGGGCCGCTGACGTGAGCAGCAAAGGAATTCTCTGATGCGGTAACCTACAAGTGATCGGAGTGCCACTGTCGAGCGATACAGCAACCGGGCAGACTTCCATGCAGTGGGCAAGAATCGTCAAGCTTTCCCTCCTGTTGACCGTTGGTCTTGCCGCCGCGCTCGCCTTCTTGCCCGTCTCGCGTTTCGTAGCAGCGGAATGGCGCAGCTATGCAGAGCAGCCTCGGCCCGTCATAGCCACCCCGCAACAGACGAAAGACATACTCGGTGCAGTACTCGCCAAGGAAAATTTCCAAGGAGAACCATCACCGCCGCCGGGATACGGCGAGGTGCCGCAACGTTCGCCCGAAGCGCCGAAGGTTCTGATTCTGGCTGATCGGTCCACATGCTTCTCTACGGTGTTGATTATCGGCCTAGACTAAGCCAATTTTGCCGTATATTTTCATTTAAAACTGAGCCACCAAATCGATAACGCGGGCCGCCGTTGCGCGACTTCGGCGGCTCAAATAATTTTGAAAATGCCGGCTCAATCCTGCGCGATATTCAACAGGCGGCTCAAATAATTTTGAAAATGCCGGCTCAATCCTGCGCGATATTCAACACGCTGGCTGCCGTCTCCGATTTTCTGCCTCGCATTGCCGGATCAGACACCGTTTCCTGTAGCTGATTGGAAGACGCGCGCTTGCGATTGCGCGTAGGTCGCCATCGTTTAGCTAAGCGTGGCGAAGAATCCATCATTCGCCAGGAAGATTCCAATGAGACTGCTATTTCGGCAAATATTCGCAATTGCCTTTTCATGCTTCGCGTTGCTGGCCGGCGCGCGTGCTGATGCGCAAGAGGGAAATTTCGACCCGACCTTCGCGGGCGGTGGTCGGGAGCTCGTCGCCGTCTCGGTTCTCGGCAAGCTGGACAACTTGGGAAGACTTATCGTGCGTACCGACGGCAAGCTCCTTCTGGGTGGCACCTGCGAGTACGAGGATCCGGTGACCCCGAACTATTTCGAGTCCACTTTCTGCGTCTCGCAATTGCTCCCGAGCGGCGCCTACGATGGAAACTTCGGCCCGGGCGGCTTGGGTTATGTCCAGTTCAATCGTTTTGCTACGTGGCCTGCAAACACAACGATGAACGATATGATCATTTTGCGCGATGGCCGCATCGCACTCCTGGGCACGGTATCCGACGACAGCACCGTTGAGCAGGTATTCTTGCTCGGTATTTTGAGGGCCGATGGCACCGCGCTCGATTCGACCGTCGGAGCAGGATCCGGATACATCAAGAATTCGTTCGGCGGAAATCCGGGCACCGCGCTTAGCCTGGTGCAGCAGTCCGACGGCAAAATCCTCGTCGCCGGTTCAGCGACCGGCATCAACGGTAACAGTGATTTCGCTGTCGCACGCGTTCTATCGGACCTAAGCGGTTTGGACACCTCCTTCGGATCCGCAGGCGCGCAGTTAGTGGCATTCGATCTTGGCGGCCCGGGTGGCAACAACAACGATCAATGTGGAACCGTGAGATTGCAGTCGGACGGCAAGATTGTGCTGGGCGGCTATGCGCCGACCTCAACCTCAATGAATACCTCATCGGGGCCTGCGATTGCCTTGACTCGCCTGACCAGCGACGGCGCACGCGATCCAACCTTCGGGACCACGGGTGACGGTCGTTTGCACTACACGGCCGGCGAAGACCTTGCGGTTGCATTCGATGTGCGGATCGATGCCAACGACCGCATCGTAATCGCAGGCGAATCCGCGTATGCGGGCGCCACGACATCTCAATGGGTGATCGATCGACTATCACGAGACGGCACCACGGATACATCGTTTAACCAAGGCAATGCGCAGCACATTTTGCCGGCACCGGGCTATTCCGGTTACGCGCGGCGTCTGACGCTAACCAACGATGGCATTTTTGCGATCGGCATTACGCCGCGCACACCGACCAGCTCGTCGAACTATTTTGTCGTTGCGCGGCTCAATCTCGACGGTTCACGCGACCCCCGTTTCGGTTACAACGGCCTAACGTATGGGTCATTCACTTCGACGAATGATGTCGATACGGATGCGGATGACCTCATGGTCGGTAACGGCGGGCTGATGATCGCCGGCACAGAAAGCCAGTCTGCCACCGGCGGTACGACAATCGAAAAATTTGCCGTTGGACGGCTGCAATACGATCAAATCTTTTCATACGGTTTCCAGTGAGAATATTCACCCATGGGTAGCTTTCCGATATCGACTGCCCGTGACCGCGCTTTCTATGGAATCAGCGAGATCACTCTCATACCGTGTCAGATCGTGCGAGCGCTGACGACATCGATTACCGTGCTTTGGATTGAATGGACGCAGTCTCACTGTTGCCGTACGGGTGCCACTGATTTAATCCTGCGGACGCCGCTCGGCGTGCTCGCGATCGGTCGCTGGTGAAACCGATCAACTGAGGGCTATCCTCATGCGACTTGCGGCAAAGACGAACTGTCAGGGTGAATCGAATGTCGGAGATCATCGAAGCAACAAAGGTCATGGAGAAATTCGCCGACGCCTGGAATCGACACGACATGGCGGACTTCGCATCACTGTTCGCGCCGAACGCGGAATTCGTTAACGTCGTCGGCCTATGGTGGAAGGGACGAGCAGAAATCCAGAGAGCGCATGAATTCGCGCACACAACTTTTTTTAAGCACAGCCGTCTTACGATGGATGAAGTCGTCGTCCGAAACGCCGATCAGCATGTTTGTTGATTATCGGCCTAGACTAAGCCAATTTTGCCGTATATTTTTATTTAAAACTGAGCCACCAAATCGATAACGCGGGTCGCCGTTGCGCGACTTCGGCGGCTCAAATAATTTTGAAAATGCCGGCTCAATCCTGCGCGATATTCAACATCTACGGACCAGAAAGCGTCAGACTGCGAACAAATCTCGCTGGACGACTTTGCAACGTGGCCGTGGCTGACCTCGTTCGCCTCGACTAAGATTCGACGAGAGCTCATGGTCGCGAATCAACAGCCGCGAGACGTGGCTCTCGAAGGTCTGCCACTAACGACGGTCGCCTCCTCCGCTGCGATTGAAGACATCTTCGCGAAGGGTGGATGGTGGAGAGGCTTCTACGCGAAGTACCCGGGTCTGCGGGATTCGCAAGGATGAGTATTCCGGTGCTGACCAACGACGGGAAGCGAGCCCTTGTGTAGTCGGTTTTCACTGCGGTGGCTTGTGCGGCGTTGGTGTGCTCTATCTGATGGAGCAAGGCGCATCCGGCTGGCAGGTCGTCAAGACAGGGCAGTTGTGGATAAGCTGATCGGGCGATGGGAAAACCGGACTAGACCAGACCGGCTCATTCCTCTGCTGCATTCGTGATCGTCTCGGCGTATGTTGTCGTGCGGGACTGATACACGGGGAGGGCGTGTATGCGTCGTTCACTCTCAAAACTGCTTTGCGCGGTATTACTCTGTTGCTGGACGTAGACAACGTTCGCTGATGCTTCGGCGAACTTCTCTGCATGCGTCGGCGGATTTTTCGGCTGCGATGAGTCATCACTTACGCCGAGCAGCAAGTTGCGGTCAAGCAGGCAAGGTTGGATCGCAACTACGCTGCGTGTAAGGGCGGCTTCATCGGCTGCAACGAGTCTCTGCTCAGTCCAGAGCAGGCGTCCGTATCACGACAGGCGAAACTCGAACGCAACTACTCGGCATGTAAGGGCGGCTTCATCGGCTGCAATGAGTCCCTTCTCACACCAGATCAGAAAGCAGTCGCGCACGAAGCCGGGCTTGAACGCAATTACTCGGCCTGCAAGGGCGGTTTCATCGGTTGCAACGAGTCGCTTCTGACCCCGGAGCAAACTTCCGTTACCACGCCGCAAGCTTGAACGCAATTACTCAGCATGCAAGGGCGGCTTCATCGGTTGCAACGAGTCTCTACTAACACCGGAGCAAAGTGCAGCCTCAGATCAGGCAAAACTTGAACGCAATTACTCGGCCTGCAAGGGCGGCTTCATTGGTTGCAACGAGTCTCTACTAACACCGGAGCAAAGTGCAGCCTCAGATCAGGCAAAATTTGAACGCAATTCTTCGGCCTGCAAGGGCAGCTTCATCGGTTGCAACGAACGACTCCTCACTACTGACCAAACGGCTGCTGCGCACGAGGCGAAACTCGAACGAAATTACGCTGCCTGTAAGGGCGGCTTTATTGGCTGCAATGAGTCCCTGCTGACCCCGGAACAGTCGTCGGTATCGCAGCAGGCGAAACTTGAAAGAAACTTCTCCGCTTGCAAAGGCGGCTTCGTCGGCTGCGACGAATCGCTGCTGACCTCTCAGCAGAGCGTCGTAAGCAGCGCGGCAAAACTGGAACGCAATTTCACGTCTTGCAAGCTAGGCGCTGCGAACTGCAATAGGCGGCCCTCACTCCTGAACAAGTGACGGTTGCTCAGCAAGAAAGAACCGCGCGACAGAGCCAGCATCCGGCAGTGCAATCGCAACCGGATACCTTGTGAAGAAAACGGCTCGTGTTATGGCGACATCAGCGACGCGACGGGCAGGCCGAAGACAGTCGAAGTGCACGGGTACTATCGGAAGGACGGGACGTATGTTCGCGGTCACTACCGCAGTGCACCCCGTCACTGAATAACGATGTCGATAACGGTCACTTCAACCTGCTGACCGAGTACGCGGAGAACGCGGCCACGACTTGCGGAAAACTTGTGCAACTCCGTCGTCACCTTTCGACCGCCGGACAGTTCTAGCTCCCACCGTCTGTGAGTACCTCCCGCGAGCCGATGAACGACCTTCGCAGTCTGTACAGCCGAGAACTCACCATGTTGGTCTGATTGGGGATCAGTCTCAACGCATCGGCGGACGCTCAATGCGCAGGCGACTACGCGCAGTGGATCGATTCGTTGGTCCTGAAGAGATGCCCAGACTGCCATAGCGCGATCAGAGGGTGGCTTTCCAGCAAGCCGGGAAGGCTTCTATGGGTGGACCGGCACGACGGTATAGTGCTTCGATGTCAGTCGTCGCTCGTCGAACGCGCTCATCGTTACCGTGGTCCGCGAGCCAGGCATCTACGAACGCGCGATGAGGCGCAGACTCAGAAGACGAATAGGACCGCTTGAAGTAGCTCCCGTGGCGCCGGAAGCGGTCTACATGGCGCCGACAATAAAGGCGATTCAGTCCCTTCTTCTTGATCGCCATGGTAGACCGCCGGCACCCAACCACCCTACACAGATCGTAGGCGTCTTGCGGACCTGCGATGCGACGCTTGATGTCCGCCTTGCGCTTCTGACGTCGGCTCATGTGGTCAAACGCGACGCCCCGCCACCCGCCTCCCGGACGGACCTCAACGAACGCGCGACGCGTTGGACGGTTGAAACTCCGCAGCCCAGCGTCTTGGCGGCTCTTATCTGGCCCATTCCGTTCGCCAGCAATCCAGCGATTTTCTTCTCGATTGCCGCATCGACTCTGGGGCGACCCAACACCTTGCCGGCATCCTTGGCTGTCGCCAAGCCGGCCATGACGCGCTCACGGATCATCGCTCGTTCGAATTCAGCGAAGACTCCCATCATCTGGAAGAGTGCCCGACCTGCTGGTGTTGTTGGCTCAACTGCCTGCTGATCGAGGTACAGATCGCATCCGACAGCTTCTAGCTCACCTAGCATAGACAAGAGGTCTGGCAGGCTTCGCCCGAGACGGTCTACTGACCACGCCGCGACGAGGTTGAACTTTGGCTCGCCTCGCATCGTTGAGCATGGCATCCAAGCTCGGGCGCTTGCCGCGTCCCTTCGCTCCGCTGATTCCAGCATCCTCGTAAACTCCTACGACCTCCCATCCGCGCTGCTTCGCGACCGCTTCAAGTTGCCGCCGCTGATGCTCTGTGCGCTGGCCGTCAGTTGAGACCCGCAGATATAGAGCCGCTCGCATTTTCTTCATTCCACACTCCGTCCGCCTGATACCCCCGACTATACCAGGGACAACTGTTTACGGTATACCATTCTGGCCTATCCGCAGGGCAGCTAAATCAGCTACTTGGCCGAGGACCTCGGATGGGGTTTTCGGTATGGGACTGTGAAGACCATCGCCCTCCTGTATCTGGCCATTTTGGCCACCCTCTCAGAACATCGGATCGTCGTCCTCGTCGTCGTCCGGTTCCCCCATTTCGTGGCGCACCATGCCGAACGCCGCTTTGAGTTTAGGAAACGAATGCATCTCAGCCCATCGCGCCATCTTGGTCGCCATAGCGCGAACCTGAGCATCTTGCACAGCATCCGATGGCGCCTCGCCGAGGTCCATGCCGATCAAGTGCCGTCGTATTGCGTTCCAAGTTGGCCAGCCGATGGCACTGCTCAGCACCACGGTTGAGTCTTTATCTTCGCGAAGCTCGCGAGCCAGACCGACCCGCTTCAACATGTTGCCTACGGTCGTCTTGGAGCCGATGTTGAACGCCAGCGCGACGGCACGCTGACTGCTCCCAACCTGCGCCAAGGTTTTGCGACCGCCGTCAGTGAGGTCGAGCAAGTGCTGCCACACGGCCTCTGCGGTCTGCCCTTTCGTGAGCGGCAATGCGCGTCCTTCTACGTTCACGAGTCGCGATAGCTGCATCGCCTTTCGCTTGGTCATGCCTTGGACGCGGACTGGCACGTTCTGCCGCTTTGCTTTGACGTACGCGGCGTAACGGTGATGGCCGTCAACGACGTAGCAAGCACCGGTAATATCCGCGACGAGCAGCGGTTCAAGTTCCTTCGATGGCCTCGCGTCGAGGATGCGGGCAAAGTCTTTGATTTGACGCGCCGTCTCGCGTTCCTCGTGCCACGAATCGACACGCCTTGTTGATGACGCCTCACGCGGCTGGAACTCGGGGATGCACGCCAGTGCCGACACATCGACCTTCTTCGGCTTCGTGTCACGCCAGCGATCAAGTTCAGCGACGAGTCGCCGCTCGACGGTCATGGTCGCCTGCTGCTCGGATGCGGTTCCGGTCATTGCCGACTGCCTCCTCGTGACTTGCTCCGTTCGTCTTCGCTCCGAGGTCGAGGCGGGGCACGGGGGGAACTGCGAGACCGACTATGGTTCGATGCCCCGACGGATTTTTTCGACAATTTTTCGTTGAGCGTTGCAGACGTATGGGTGTGGTCGAGAAGGCGCTTCAATCCAGCGAGGTCTAACCCGAAGCTCAGGCGACCGATTGCTTCCGCGTGACGCGACCGCTCGCCCATCGCGTAATTGACGTAGATCGATTCGTCGAATCGACGAACGCATGACCAACGATGGTGTCAACGATGGCCTTGTCCATCAGGGCAATCGCTTTCGTTTTGAACGAGTGGCGGAACGAGTGCAGTACCTTCCTACCAGTCGGATCGAATAGACCGATGTGTTTCAGATAGGCCGAGACGTCGAGAGATACCTTCTTGCTCACGTCATCGCCGCTTTCCGGGTTCCACATGAGACGCGTGGCTGCCGCCTCGCGGCGACTCTGGACAAGGTCCAACAGACCAAGCTCGATGAGATGCGGATGCACTGGCACGCGACGTTCGGCTGCGCGATTTTTCAGCGTCGGCCTCACAGCGTTCCTTCTGATCTCGATAACCGGAACATCTGCGCCGTTCTCGTTGCGAATGACAACGTCATCGACCATAAGGCCGCCGACTTCCGCGCGACGCGCCCCTGTGTAGCACGACAGAAGCAGGAACCACGGCAAGTACGTCCAGCGGTCAGGCGACATCGCCCGCCTCGTGCGCGACTGGACGAACGAGCGCAACGAAGCGGGATCGAGAATCCGACGAATCTCCTCGTCCTCCCACGGCACCCGAGGACGCTCGTGGTCCATGTCGTTCTCGTCGATCTTGTAGAACATCGTCGCGGCGAAGTGCTGATCGACGTAGCCTTCGCTTCGCGCCCAATCGAAGAACTTGGCGATCTGATAGAAGTACTCGTTGACGGTCCTCTTGGTCATTCGCGCATTCGGCACACTGTCCGACGCCCGTAGCATCCTTTCGAGTTCCAGAAGGTCCTCGTTGGCGCTCCGTCCATTGCTGCGAGGAGGACGACGATTGATGAACCACTCGAAACGAAGAAAGTCATCGCGGCTGATCGCACGTATGGCCGTATCCGCGCCATTGAGCGCCATGAAGGTCTCGCCCGCGAGCTTGGCCTTACCCGGGATCGCCCGAGCCCACGCGCGATTCGTTGTCCGCTTGTGCGTCAGATACGCCGACCACACGTCGGCGAGCGGCACAGGGACAACAATGGTCGCGCTGGAAGTCGTAACGTCTACATCTGCCACCGGCTCCGAGACGCGCCCACTGCTTATCAGACGGGCGCCGTGACGACGAGACGCATCAGCCTTCTCTTGGAAGAGCGTCGCGGCTGCGGGAGCCCACGCGAGCACTAACGAACGCTGCGATACCTCGTCGAGCTTCCTAAACTCGTCGGCAGACATGAGTGGCGCGAAGTCGTCGCTTCCTTCGCCAGTCGCCATTCCAGCGGCTTGAAAATAGGCCGCCTCGCGGCCTCGATGGGTCGCCACATGACGCTCATTGCCACCGATGTCCGGACTGCTACCGACCGCCAGCGAATCGCAGAGCGAGTCAAAGAGGTTTGAAATCCCTTCGCATTGCCCCTCGTACGCCCGCAGATCGTACGGTTCCATACGTGCTTCTATCCTGCGCCGAAGCGCCGAATCCTTTTCCACCATCTGCTGACGCCACTTCGCAACCAGCGCCCTCACTTCACGTTCATTCAACGACTTCACTGCATGCCTCACAAGCTCGATCAATCGACGCACTTCAAACGCAAACAGCCCCGCTTTCAGACGCGCCTTGCGGCAATCGCCTTCTCGGAGGGACACATGGACTTCCCCTTGCCCGACGTAGCCCCTCACGTCTGGCGGTATGGTCATCCGGAAGTGGTATCGCGACTTCCGAAGAACTAGGTACGCACACCCCATTGAGCCTCCCGTGTAGCAGCAAGATGTAGCAAGCTGCCGGTGACAGGAGGTCGCACGAGCCGAACGTCAGGTCTTACGCGTCGTTCGCCCGTGATAAAGCGGGTGATGGGAATCGAACCCACGTTAGCAGCTTGGGAAGCTGCAGTTCTACCATTGAACTACACCCGCGGGGCGCGACTACTGTAACGTGCTCGCACGCGCGTCATCAACGCCGTGAAAATTCCGTTTCGATGAGCGGTCGATAACTGAAATGCGAAGCGCTCCACGACTGAAATCGCTTACACCGCAAATGGCAGGTCGCCATTCAGCTTGGCTAGGATTGAATACGTTCCGTAACGTGTTCGCTGGGGCCGCGTTGATACGTTTATGGGTTCATCCAGCATCTACATAGTTCGCGTGACGCAAAAGGAGCGTCTCCCATGTTGAAATCATTCCGTTTCGCCGTGCTCATCGCCGGCGTGACAATCGGCTTCGCCGCATTCGCGCAACCCGCGCCGGACGATCAAGGTCCGCAAGGGCAGGGCGATGCGTCAGACCAGGCCGATCCGCCGACCCGAGTCGCCCGCCTTTCGTATGTCCACGGCGCGGTGAGCTTCGTACCGGCCGGCGAGAACGACTGGGTCGAAGCACAGGTCAACCGTCCGCTCGTCACCGGCGACAAACTGTGGACCGACACTGGTTCGCGCGCCGAACTCGAGATCGGCTCGGCCGCCATGCGTATGGACGGCCAGACCAGTTTCGATTTCCTCAACCTCGACGACAACGCCGCGCAGGTCGAACTCACGCAGGGTGCGCTCAATTTGCGCGTGCGCCGCCTGTATGACGGCCAGACCTACGAGATCGATACGCCGACGCTCGCGTTCGTCGCCAACCGCGTCGGCGAATTCCGCATCGACGTGCAGCCCGATGGCCAGACCACGGTCGTTTCCGTGATGCACGGCGGCGGCGACGTCTACGGCGAAGGCGGTTCGCGCTTCCACGTCGACGAAGGTCAGTCGGTGACCTTCTCCGATCCGCAACTGCAGAACTACGAAAGCGCCGATCTGCCGCAGGCGGACGATTTCGACAACTTCGCGCTGCAGCGCGACGGCCGCTGGGACAATTCGCCGTCCAAGCGCTTCGTCTCCGAAGACCTGATCGGCTACCAGGATCTCGACGACTACGGCTCGTGGGACGACGCGCCGGAATACGGCCATGTCTGGTATCCGAGTCATGTCGAAGCCGACTGGGCGCCGTATCACTCCGGCCATTGGGCCTGGGTCGGCGCCTACGGCTGGACGTGGGTCGATCAGGAACCGTGGGGCTTTGCGCCGTCGCATTACGGTCGCTGGGCTTATGTCGGCAATCGTTGGGGCTGGTGCCCGGGCGAAATCGCCGTGCGTCCGGTGTATGCACCGGCGCTGGTGGCCTTCGTCGGCGGCGGCGTCAGCATCGGCATCTCGTCGGGTCCGATCGGCTGGTTCCCGCTCGGCTATCGCGATCCGTACTTCCCCGCTTACCGCGTGAGCCACGGTTACTTCACCAACATCAACGTGTACAACTCGCGCGGCCTGAATGTCACCGTGGTCAACAACTACTACGGCGGCTATCGCGGCGGTCACGTCGATTACGGCAACATCCACTACGCCAACCGCGAAGTGCGCGGCGCCGTGGTTGCGGTTCCGGCAGCGGCTTTCATCGGCGCGCGTCCGGTCAACGCCTCGCGTGTGCGTGTGGATGAACGTACGTTCGCCAACGGTCGCGTCTCGGGCTTCGCCGCTGTCGCGCCGACACGTGCCAGCCTCGCCGCCGCGAACACGGCGCGCGCGGTCCCCAACGCGCGTGCGATCAATCGTCCGATCGTCGCGGCGACGCGTCCGCCTGCACCGGTGGCTTCGTTCGCGCAGCGCCAGACACAGCTCACGCGCAACCCGGGTCAGCCGCTCGCCGCGCGCGAGTTGCGTGCCGCTCCAGCCGCAGGCGGTAACGCTGCCGCGGGTCGTGCGGGCGCCGCCAACAACGTGCGCGTTGTCACTCAAGCCGGTGCGCCGGCGCGTACCGCCGCTCCGGTGATCCAGCGCGGCGCGAAGGTCGGCAATCCTGCCGTCGTCAATCGTGGCAACGGCAACCAGCCCGCCATGCAACGCGGGCCGGCGGCGAATGCGAGCAACGGTCGTCCTGGCGTAAATGGCGTTGCAAACGGCCCTGCCGCGACCACAGGTCGTCCGGCGGCCAACACCGGTCGTCCCAATGCGACGGAAACGCCGAACGCCACAGGCCGTCCCAACGCGAACTCGCGTCTGGATTCCTCGCGCTTCGCTCATCCGAACGGCACGCCGGCGAACAACGCCGCGGACGCCCGCACGGGTGTCGGTGCGCGTCAGAACGAGTCCGCGCAGGGCCGCAACCCGGCCGCAAACAGCCCGACCAACAATGGCCCGGTCCGCAGCACGGTGCCGCAGAATGCCGCGTGCGATCGGCAACGACAACGCCAACGGCCGTGCGGCGAGCACGATCAACAACAATCGTCCGGTCACGAGCACGCCGCGCACGACAACGTCGCCGAGCAACGAAATGCGTCGCACGCCGCCGGCGGAAGTGCAGCGTGCTACGCCGCAAGTGCAGCCGCGTTCGCAACCGCAGGAACACCGTGCGCCGATCGAATCGACGCGCACGATGCCGCAGACGCAAGCGCGTCCGCAGCAGGAGTTCCGTCAGGCTCAGCCGCGCCAGCCCACGCAGGTGCAGCAGCAGCAGCCGCGCCCGCAACCGGTGCAACAGCAGCCCCGTGCGGTGCAGCAGCCGGTGCAGCAGCAGCCGCGTGTGGTTGCGCCGCAGAATCAGCCGCGCAACAACCCGGCGCCGCCGCCGAGCCGCGGCAATGATCGCGGCAACGACCGCGACAGCCGCAAAAAGGACGATGACAAGAAAGGTCATTGATCCCGTCTCTATGAAGCACGAACGCCCGGTCCGCCGGGCGTTCTTTTTTTGGCCACGCGCCGCGCGCTGGGTCTAAAATAGGCGGATGCCCACGATCCACCTCAATGGCCGCGCGTGCGACGTGCAGGAACCGACCAGCGTCGCCGCACTGCTCCAAGCCAACGGTTACGCGCAGCGCGCCGTGGCGGTGGAAATCAATCGCGAAATCGTACCGAGAAGCATGCACGCGCAGCACATCGTGCGCGACGGCGACCGCGTCGAAATCGTCGAGGCGATGGGCGGCGGTTGAGCTGCCAAACAAAATAATTCATCGCGGCTGAGGCCGTTTGTATAGTTTTACAGTAGTGGATAAATGAACGCGCAACTCGCACCAGAATCGTCATCGACACCCATCGCCGATCCGCTCGTCATCGCGGGAAAACCGTATCGCTCGCGCCTGCTCACCGGCACCGGCAAGTTCAAGGATCTCGACGAAACGCGCCGCGCGACCGATGCGGCCGGCGCCGAGATCGTCACCGTCGCGATCCGCCGCAGCAACATCGGCCAGGACGCGAACGCAGCCGAACCTGCTCGACGTGCTGCCGCCGGACCGCTACACGATCCTGCCGAACACCGCCGGCTGCTACACCGCCGACGACGCCGTGCGCACCTGCCGGCTCGCGCGCGAACTGCTCGACGGCCATACGCTGGTGAAGCTCGAAGTGCTCGGCGATCAGAAGACGCTGTTTCCCGATGTCGTGCAGACGCTGCAGGCCGCCGAAAAACTCGTCGCCGACAATTTCCAGGTGATGGTGTACACGAGCGACGATCCGATTCTCGCGCAAGCGGCTGGAAGAAATCGGCTGCGTCGCGGTGATGCCGCTGGCCGCGCCGATCGGCTCGGGACTCGGCATCCAGAACCGCTACAACCTGCTCGAGATCGTCGAGAACGCGAAGGTGCCGATCATCGTCGATGCCGGCGTCGGCACCGCGTCGGACGCGGCGATCGCGATGGAACTCGGCTGCGACGGCGTGCTGATGAACACCGCGATTGCCGGCGCGCGCGATCCGGTGCTGATGGCGCACGCGATGAAGCACGCGGTCGAAGCCGGACGCGCCGCATTTCTCGCCGGCCGCATTCCGCGCAAGCGCTTCGCGTCGGCGTCGAGCCCGATCGACGGGACGATCGGCTGAAATGCAGCCGATGGCCGAAAAGGACGACCGCGCCGACCCGCGCCATCGCCGCATCCGCAGTTTCGTGCTGCGCCAGGGCCGCTTCACGCCGGCGCAGCAGCGCGCGTTCGAAGAACATTGGGAGCGCTTCGGCCTCGATCCGGGCGTCGTGCCGCGACTGGAACGCGATGTTCGGCCGCGACGCGCCGCTGCGTGCTCGAAATCGGTTTCGGCAACGGCGAACAACTGCTGTGGTCGGCGCAGAACGAACCGGACGCGCGATTTCATCGGCATCGAAGTGCATCGTCCGGCGTCGGCCGCCTGATGAATGCGCTCGCGGCGCACAATATCGCACAATGTGCGTTTGTATAATCACGATGCGGTCGACATTCTCGAGCGCGCGTTCGGCGCACACTCGCTCGACGAGGTGCGCATTTATTTTCCCGATCCGTGGCCGAAGAAGCGTCAGCAGAAGCGCCGACTGATCCAGCCGGAATTCGTCGCGCTGGTCGCATCGCGCGTGAAACCGGGCGGGAAGCTTGCATCTCGCCACCGACTGGCAGGAATATGCCGATCACATGCTCGCGTACGCTCGATGCGCGCCGACGGTTGGCGCAATGCGTCCGGCCGCGGGAAATTCTCGCGCGCGGCCGTCGAACCGCATCGAAACGCATTTCGAGAAGCGCGGCGCGCGCCTCGGCCACGGCTCATGGGATCTCGTCTATGAACGCACCTGACGCTGTAAGCGGCCGGGCCAATAAGAAGAAAACGCCCCGAATGCACTCCGGCCTGACACTCACACACGACATGCTGCTCGTCCTCGGGCTGCTCGCGTTCACCGTGCTCATGCTGGTGCTCGAATGGATCCGCGCCGATCTGGTCGCGCTGCTGATCGTGGTGGTGATCGGCATCACGCGCCTGATTCCGGTCGAGCAGTTGTTCGAGGGATTCGCCGGCAACGCGGTGATCTCGCTGCTCGGCGTGATGATCATGGGCGCCGGGCTCGATCGCACCGGCGTGTTGAACAAAGCCGCGTCGTTTATTTTGCGCTTGTCGAGCGGCGTCGAATCGCGCTTGAGTTTTTTCATCAACGCGATGGCCGGCGCGATGTCGTCGATCATCCAGAGCCAGGCGCTCGCCGCGCTGTTCGTGCCGGTCACCAGCCGCGTTTCCGCGCGCACCGGCGTGCCGCTGAGTCGTCTGTTGTTGCCGATGGCGTTCTGCATCCTCGCCGGCACCAACATCACGATGATTTCGAATTCGCCGCTGATCCTGCTCAACGATCTGATCAACAACGCCAACCGCAACCTGCCGCCGGGCGCGCAGACGATCGAGCCGTTTTCGCTGTTCGCGATCGCGCCGATCGGCATTCCGCTGCTGCTCGCGGGACTCGGCTACTTCGCGCTGTTCTCGCGCAAGCTGCTGCCGACCGACGACGAAAACCTGAGCGTCACGCCGGGCCGCACGGAAACCTACTTCGCCGAAACCTATGGCATCGCCGGCGAAGTGTTCGAGCTGACGGTGACCAGCGAAAGTCCGCTGGTCGGCATGAGCATCTCGCGAAGCCGAAGCGTTGCGCGGTGCGCCGCTGATGCTCGCGATCAAGAACGGCGACGAAACGCGTCTCGCGCCGCCGAGCGACACGATGATCTGGGTCGGCACCGTGCTCGGCGCGCTGGGCAAGCGCGATCAGGTCAACGAATTCGCGAATCTCAATCTGCTGCGCGTGCAGGCGCGACTGAGCAATTTCCGCGACATGTTCAATCCGAATCGCGCGGGCATTGCCGAGGCGGTGATTCCGCCGAATTCGCGCTTCGTCAAGAAAGCGGTCGGCGAACTGCACCTGCGCAAACGCCACGGCATCAGCGTGCTCGCGATCTATCGCGGCGAGGAAGTGTTCCGCGAAGACGTGCGCAAGACGCCACTGCGCGCCGGCGACACGCTCGTGCTGCACGGCTTCTGGCGCGATCTGGCGGTGACCGCAGGAAGAACGCGACATCGTCGTCATCACCGACTATCCGAAAGAGGAACACCGTCCCGGCAAGATCTGGCACGCGACGCTGTTCTTCGGCATCGCGATGGCGCTCGGGCTGTTCACCGACATGCGATTGTCGATCGCGATGCTCACCGGCGCCGTCGGCATGCTGCTCGCCGGCGTGCTGAACATGGAAGAGGCGTATCACGCGATCAACTGGAAAACGATCTTCACCCTCGCCTGCCTGATACCGCTGGGCTGGGCGATGGATTCCACCGGCACCGCCGCGTGGATCGCGCAGGAAGTGCTGCGCTATCTCGGCAACTGGCCGCGACTGGGGCACTGCAGGCCGTCATCGCGATCCTCGCGCTGTTCTTCTCGCAGGTCGTCTCGAACGTCGGCGCGGCGGTGATGATGGTGCCGATGGCGATCAACATCGCGCTCGCGTCGGGCAACAGCCCGGCGGTGTACGCGCTGATCGTGGCGATCTCGACATCGAACAGTTTCATCATCGCCAGCGCCAATCCGGTGCTGACCATCGTGGCCGGCCCCGGCGGCTACCGCGCGCGCGATTTCCTGCGCGTCGGCATGCCGCTGACGATCCTGCTGCTCGTCGTGCTGCTGGTTGTCGGTCAACCTGGTGTTTCGCTGAAACCTGCGACGGAAGCGCGGTTGGCGGCGTCTTTCATCGCAAGCCACCGCCAGGGAGGATTACCGATGAAAGCACTTGTTGCCGGGATTGCCTGTTCGATTCTCATGGTCGCGCAGGCGCAGGCCTGTTCGGTCAGCGGCACCGCGTTCACGCCGCATGGAAAGAAAATGTCGTGGGCCGTGGTTCGCCTGATCGATCTGGATGCGCCACATTCCGCCGTATATACGACCGCCGACGAAAACGCAGTCGTTCGCGTTCAACGGCGCGTCGTCGGGTCAGCGCATGCGGCTGGACATCATCAGCCCGCCCACCGTCGTCACCGGTTCGCACGTGCCGACGCGGTCGATCATCGGGCAGTCCGAGCCGTTCTCCTGCGCGAATTCGCAGATGATGCAGGACGTACGTTCCGAGTACGACCAGTAACGCGACTACTCCATCGCGTGCGCGAGCCGCACCTCGCCGTCGACGGTTTCGACGGCGACCGACGCCAGCCTGCCGCCCATGCACGGACCGGCGAAACAGCGCCCGGTTTCGATGCCGAACGTCGCGCCGTGCGCGGCGCAGATCAGGAATCCGCCGTCGATCAGGAAACGGCCGGGCGACCAGTCCAGCCGCCGCCCGGCGTGCGGGCATTCGTTGTGATAGGCGAACACGCGTTCACCCTGGCGCAGCAGCACGAGATTGAATCCGCCCGTCGACGACGCCACATCGACAGCGAGGGCATTTCCATCCGGTATGGCGTCGAGCCTGCATAACGTTTTAGTAACGCTCATCGGAGTATCAAGCCCATCCCGCCGGCGCATCTTGCGAGGCGGCCATTCTGCCATAGGGAGCCAAGCCGCCATGCTGTACTGGCGCTTTCCGATTCGACCCCGTCACCCGCTCGCGCGCGTCGCGATTGCCGTCATCGGCGCGGGTCTGCTCGTGGGCGTTCTGGTGCTCGGCTTCTTCGCGCTGGTGGCGTTCGCGGTGATCGGCGGCATCGTCGCAGTCATACGCGCCGTTTCGCGCGCGCAGACGATTCAGAAGCCGACGCGCCCCGCCGATCCGCAGGTGATCGAAGGCGAATACGCGGTGATCCACGACACGCGCGCCGTCCGGCATTGATCCGTTCGTTATTGATCGGTCGCTGATCGCAAAAAACGGATAGAGGCGGCATGCGCAAACGTCTTTACGATGCGTCGTAAGGAGGTTCGCCATGACCATGAATCCCGCTTCGTTCGACCTCGATCCGCTCGATCGCGCACTCGCGTTGCTCACCGACAGCCCCGATGAGGCGCCGAAGCTAAACGAACTCGCCGCGTCCGTCGGACTGAGCCCGAGCCATCTGCAGCGCGCCTTCCGCAAACGCTTCGGCGTATCGCCGGCGGAATACGTGCAATCGCGCAAACTCAAGCAGCTCAAGTCCGCGCTGCGCGAAAACGAGCGCGTCACCGATGCGATCTACGACGCCGGATACGGTTCCGGCAGCCGCGTCTACGAAAAAACCGGCCAACTGCTCGGCATGACGCCCGCGAGTTATCGCCGCGGCGCCGTCGGCATCGCCATCCGCTACACGACACTCGACACGGCACTCGGACATCTGCTCGTCGCGGCCACCGACCGCGGCATCTGCAGCGTCATTCTCGGCGAGGACGAAACCGCCGTGGTCGCCGATCTGCGCAACGAATTTCCGAGCGCCACCATCGATCGCACCGATGCCGGCGACGACTGGCTCGCCGCGATGATCGCGCGCATCACTGCCGATCTCGACGGCGGCAAATCATCCGACGCACCGCTGCCGCCGATCGACATCCGCGCGACCGCGTTTCAGTGGCGCGTGTGGCAGGCGTTGCAACACATCCCGCGCGGCGAAACGCGCACCTACACCGACATCGCCGCCGCCATCGGCAAACCGCGCTCGGTGCGCGCCGTCGCCAACGCGTGCGGACGCAACCGGCTCGCCATCGTCGTGCCGTGCCATCGCGTGATCCGCGAAGACGGATCGCTCGGCGGCTATCGCTGGGGCATCGAACGCAAACGCACACTGCTCGATCGCGAAAGCGGGAAAGTGGCTCCGCGCTAGGCGTGCCGAGTGGCGCTTCCAAGGGTACCAACACACTCGCTACGCTTTGCCTATCCTCGCTAGTGGAAGCGCCGGCCAGCCCGGCGCTGCTTCATGCCCGACGCATCCAACGACTCCGTGATCGAAACGCGCACGCGCGCGCACTGGCTGGTGCCGCTCGCGCTGCTCGGCGTGTACGTGATCTGGGGTTCGACGTACCTCGCGATCCGCTACGCGCTCGAAGGATTTCCGCCGTTCCTGATGGCCGCGATCCGCTTCCCGATCGCGGGCGCATGATGTTCGCCGTTCCTGCGCTGGCGCGGCATGGCGGCGCCGACGCCGCGGCAATGGCTCAACTGCTTCATCACCGGCACATTGCTGCTCGGCGTGGGCAACGGGCTGGTCTGTTACGCCGAGCAGACGGTCGCGTCGGGACTCGCCGCCGTCGCCGTCGCCTGCGTCGGATTGTTCATCGCGCTGTTCGCCGGTCTGTACGGCCATTGGCCGCGGCGCGTCGAATGGGTCGGCCTCGCCATCGGCCTGATCGGCGTGGTGATCCTCAACCTCGGCGGCGAATTGCGCGGCTCGCCGATCGGTGCGATCGCGCTGATCGTCGCCACGCATCGGCTGGGCGTTCGGCTCGGTGTGGAGCAAACATCAGAACATGCCGCAACCGATGATGAGCGCTGCCGCGCAGATGTTCTGCGGCGGGCTGTCGCTCGGCGTCATCGCGCTCGATTCGCGGCGAACACATCGCCGCGATGCCCTCGACGCACGCCATCTGTCGCGATGATTTACCTGATCGTTTTCGGTTCGCTGCTCGGCTTCAGCGCGTACATTTATCTTCTCGCCAACACGCGGCCCGCGCTCGCGGCGAGCTATGCGTACGTCAATCCACCGGTCGCCGTGCTGATCGGCGTGCTGATCGCCGGCGAATCGGTGACCAGCGCTCGACATCGTCGGCGATGGTCATCATCCTGGTCGGCGTCGCCGCGATCACGCTCGCGAAGAAAATAGCACCGCGCCTATTCGGCTTTGGTCGCATGCGTTTTTGATGCGCTTCGCCTTGCACTGACGCGCCGCGCGCGCCCACACTTGTCCCTCGAAATCACGCCGAGGGATACACATGAGCGCAGTGCCTTCTTCGCAATCGTCATGGCTGGTTCGGACGGCTTTACGGCTATCGGCGTGGGCCGAGCGATGGTTTCCGGATGCGTACATCTTCGCCGCGCTGGCGGTGATCATCGTGGCGATTGCGGCGATGTCGTTCGGCGCAACACCGATGACGACGGCGACCTCGTTCGGCGACGGATTCTGGAGCCTGATTCCCTTCACGATGCAGATGGCGTTCATCGTCATCGGCGGCTATGTCGTCGCGAGCTCGCCGCCGGTGGCGCGCCTGATCGCAGGCACTCGCATCGCTGCCGCGCAGCGGACGCGGCGCGGTCGCCTTCGTCGCGCTGATTGCGATGCTCGCCTCGCTGCTGAACTGGGGTTTCAGCCTGATCTTCGGCGGATTGCTCGTGCGCGCACTGGCGCGACGCGAGGAATTGCGCATGGACTACCGCGCGGCGGGCGCGGCGGCATATCTCGGACTCGGCGCGTCGTGGGCGATGGGTTTGTCTTCGTCAGCCGCGCAGTTGCAGGCGAATCCGGCGAGCATCCCGAAACCGCTGCTCGCGATCACCGGCGTGATTCCGTTCAGCGAGACGATCTTCACGTGGCAATCGGCCGCGCTGACCGCCGTTCTCATCGCCGTATCCGTTGCGATCGCATGGATGTCGGCGCCCGGCGCGGCGGATGCACAGCCTGCCGAGCGCGTCGAGCACGAGACCGTCGGTGCTGCGTCCCATCGGCAAGTTCGCGCGGCCGAGCGAATGGCTGGAATACAGCCCGATGCATCACGATCCTGGTCGTCGCGCTCGCTCGCGCTGTGTGGCTTTACCACGAATTCGCGACGAAGGATTTCATCGGCACCATCGCCAACCTCAACACGTACAACTTCATGTTCGTGATGGCCGGATTGCTGCTGCACTGGCGTCCGCGCAGTTTCCTCGATGCGGTCGCGCGTGCGGTGCCGAGCACGACCGGCGTGCTGATCCAGTTTCCGCTGTACGGCGGCATCGCGGCGATCCTGACCACGGCGAAGGGCGCGGATGGCATCGACCGTCGCGCAGCATCTGTCGAACCTGTTCGTGCATCTGGCCTCGACGGATACCTACGCGATCGTGATCGGCATCTACTCGGCGATCCTCGGCTTCTTCGTGCCGTCGGGCGGCGGCAAATGGCTGATCGAGGCGCCGTACGTGATGCAGGCGGCGAACGATATGCAGTATCCGCTCGGCTGGGCTGTACAAGTATACAATGCGGCAGAGGCGCTGCCGAACCTGATCAATCCGTTCTGGATGTTGCCGTTGCTGGGCGTGCTTGGGTTGAAGGCGCGCGATATCGTGGGGTTTACGTTTGTGCAGTTGATCGTGCACGTGCCGCTGGTGTTGTTGCTGCTGTGGGTGTTGGGGTCGACGTTTGCTTATCACCCGCCGGTGATGCCGGCGGCGCCCTGACTGCCTTGGAAAAAACGGCCGGGCCGCTCTTCCCCCTCTCCCGGTGGCGGGAGAGGGTCGCGGTGAGGGTGGCGTCCGAAGTTTCTTCAACGTTTGAAGATAAGAGCTTCCGCTGTCCTGCGGCCAGCGGGTACCTTTTTGGTAAACGCCAAAAAGGCACCAAAAAACGTTCTTTTTATTGTTGGCGCGAGGATGTTGTCCGCGGAGGATCACGTCCATGTGCCCGCCGCGGACCCGCGCTCCCGGCGCGGGTTCGACGTCGTTGAGGGATGGTGTTCAGAGCTCGCGGAGTGCTGTGGTGACCGGGAGTCTCGCGGCTCTGCAGCGCGGGATACAGGCCGCCGATGAAGCCGATCGCGAGCGCCCACTTGATGCCGATCCACAGCACGGACGGGGCGACGTGGAATTCGAACATCAGTTGTCCCGTCGTGCCTGCTGCGAGCGTGGATGCGGTGTAGCCGTTGAAGATGATGTAGGCGAGCAGGCCGCCGAGCGATTCCGCCGGCGAGTGCCAGCAACATCGTCTCGAGCATGATCGCGACGACGACCGGCACGCCGCGGAAACCGATGGCGCGCAGTGTCGCGATTTCGCGTGCGCGGGTGGCGACGGCGGCGAACATGGTGTTGAGCGCGCCGAACACCGCGCCGATGGCCATGATGACGCCGACGACGATGCCGATGATCTTGATCGCGTTCGAGGTGCCTTCGGATTGTTTGCTGAAGTAGTTCAGCGTCGTGTCGACGTCGACCTGCAGGCTCGGATCGGATGTGAGCTTCGCCTTGAACTCGTCGAATGCCTGCGGGCTGGTGAGGCGTGCGAACACGGTGGTCACGCTGCTGTTGCGGCGATACGCGTTGCCGATCACCTGCACGTCGGCCCAGATTTCGGAGTCGAGCGAATCGCCGGACTGGAAAACGCCGACGACGGTCCAGGTTTGCGTGCCGAGTTTGATGTCCTTGCCGGGTTCGAGATCGGCGAAGTTGGATTGCGCGCCTTTGCCGACGACGAGTTCGAATTTGCCGGGCTCGAATTTGCGGCCGGCGATGATCTTGGCGTTCGGACGCAGCTTCCACGCTTCGTCGCCGACGCCGCGGAACTGCACGCTGCCGATGTCGTCGGGACCGCCGTTCTTCACGCGCAGGTTCGCGGCGACCACGAGTTCGGGCGAGACGATGGGCTTGCCCTGCTCGTCCTTGGCGATTCCCGGCGCATCGGAAATCGTGACGGCGTTGTCGTGCGTGAGCACCGAGGACACTTCCGCCGCCGACGCGCCGCGCAGCACGATGGCGGTGTCGAGACTGCCGGTGCGGCTGAGCGTGTCGGCGTAACCCTGCGCCATCGCGAGCATGGCGACCAGCACGCCGACGACGCCGGCGATGCCGACCACGATCACCAGCGACGAGCCGAGCCGTTGCGCGATCGTGCTGACGCCGACGCTGGTGACGGATGCGGCCTGCTGGCCGCGTCGCGTGAGCATCATCCACAACAACAGGATGATCGCGAGCGCGAGCAGCACGAACCACGGCAGCACGAGAAATGCCACGACGCCGATGACGACGACGATGAACGTCAACAATCCAATCAGAAATCGCATGTCGTTCTCCTTAGCGTCCGGCGAGGGCGTCGACGATGTTGAGACGCATCGCGCGCATCGCGGGCAGTGCGCCGATGATCAGTCCGATGGCGAGCGCGAGGCCGATGCCGACGATCCAGCTTCCGCCGCCGACGCGCGGTAGATTGAGCACGCCGCCGCTCGCCGCGCCCACGATCGGCGTGAGCACGCTGACCAGCGCGAGGCCGATCAAACCGCCGAGCAGCAGCAGCAAAACCGATTCGGCCAGCACCATGCCGAGCACACTGTGCGACGAAAATCCGATCGTCTTCAACACCGCGAGTTCGGAGGTGCGTTCGCGCACCGCCTGCATCATCGTGTTGCCGGTGAGCAGCAGCAGCGTGAAGAACACCGCGCTCATGATCGAGGTGACGATCAGGCTGATGTTGACCGACTGCTTGATCCAGTTCGCCATCGCCGCCTGTTCGGTCTGCGAGTCGCGTTTCGTGATCGGAGTTCTCCGACAGCGCGTCGATTTTCTTGGCGATGCCGTCGGCCTGGTTCACGTCGGAAACGCGCGTCACATACCAGCCGACGTTGCCGCGGTTGTATGGCGTGCTGTCGTCGAAATTCTTCCAGTGCAACACGATCATCTGCGACTGGAACGCCTTGCTGTCTTTCGACGACATGATGCCGTCGATGGTGAAGTTCCAGTTCTTGGTGCCGTCGCGGTTCGGGAAAATCTGCGACTGCAGCGGCAGCCGGTCGCCGACCTTCCATTTGTATTTCTTGACCAGCACCTCGCCGACGAGCACGCCGTTGAGATCGGCCTCATACGCTTTGCGTTGCGCCGGATCGACGGTGACTTCCGGATACACGTCCAGATAATTCGGGCTGGTCGCGAAGGTGAATATCTGGTTGTGCGGATCCTGATACGCGCCGCCGAACCAGTTGGCGTAGGCAACTTCTTTCACGCCCGGAATCGCCTGCATCTGCGCCTGCAGGCTTTGCGGCAGCGTCTGGATGAACGAGAGCTTCGAGCCGGTCTGCAGACGCTCGGCGCCGTTGGCCGATTGCCCGGCCTGCTGGAACGAGACGCGCACGGCATCGAGCAATCCGAACAGCAGGAACGCGGCGATGATCGAGATCAGCGTCAGGATCGTGCGCGCCTTGCGGCGGAACAGCGCGGCCCAGATGAGATGGAAATATTTCATAAGTACCTCAGCTCGTCTTTTCTTGGCTCGTCATTCCCGCGAAAGCGGGAATCCAGCGCCTTTGCTATCAAACGATTGACGGAAAAAGATCGTTCCAGTACGGATTCTGTTTTTCGACCAGCTCGACTTTCCACGACCGATTCCACTTCTTGATCTGCTTCTCGCGCAGGATGGCTGCGTCCATCGATTCGTGCATTTCG
Source organism: uncultured Gammaproteobacteria bacterium (assembly GCA_963814225.1). GTDB lineage: Bacteria > Pseudomonadota > Gammaproteobacteria > Xanthomonadales > Rhodanobacteraceae > Rudaea. The sequence continues at coordinate 99,864 of CAWFCC010000018.1, forward strand.
TAGTACACGAGCCGATGAAGTTGGTACCGCTTCGAAAAACTTGTCATGGCGCTGTTGCGGTGTTGCCAGACCCGCTGGACAAGATTGCTGGTGACGCCGATGTACAGCGTGCCGTTGCGCTCGTTCGCGAGAATGTAAATCGCGGGTTGTTTCGCATCCATGCATGAAGTCGGCAAAGCAAAGGCGCTGGATTCCCGCTTTCGCGGGAATGACGAGCAGGAGCGACTGGTCGCTCGAATTAAGCATGAACGGACTGTTCGACCAGCGTGCCCTTGTCCAGATGCAACGTGTGGCTCGCGTATTCGGCGGCTTTCGGATCGTGGGTGACCATCACGATCGTCTTGCCGTGCTGACGGTTGAGCGTCTGCAAAAGACCGAGCACATCTTCGGCGGACTGGCGGTCGAGATCGCCGGTCGGTTCGTCGCAGACGAGCAACGTCGGATCGGAAACGATCGCACGCGCGATGGCGACGCGCTGCTGCTGGCCGCCGGAGAGTTCCGTCGGCTTGTGCGCAGCGCGATCGCCAAGACCCACGAGCTGCAGCGCGATCGACGCATTCTTCTTGCGTTGTGCGCTTGAGAGTTTCGTCAGCAGCAGCGGCAGTTCGACGTTGCGCTGCGCCGTGAGCATCGGCAGCAGGTTGTAGAACTGGAACACGAAGCCGACATTCGCCGCGCGCCAGCGCGCGAGTGCGCCCTGGCTCAGTTTGTCGATGCGTTGATCGCCGACCTGCAGGCTGCCGTCGGTGGGCGAATCAAGGCCGCCGATGAGATTCAGCAGCGTCGTCTTGCCGGAACCCGACGGACCCATCAGCGCGAGGAAATCGCCCTGCTGGATGTCGAGGTTGATGTGATGCAGCACTTCGACCTTCTGTTTGCCGCGTTCGTATACTTTGCTGACATTGCTGATTTTTACCAATGTGCTCATCGCAATTCTCCTGTCGAGCGCTGCTGCTTAATTCGTTGACGATTTGCTGACGACGGTGATCTTGGCGTCGTCCTTCATCTCGGCGGGCGGTTCTTTCACCACCCTGATGCCCGAGCCGAGGCCTTCAACCAGACGCAGATCGCCGTAAGTCTGTTGCGGCGTCACGGTTTTTGCCTTCGCGCGGTCGCCTTCCACCGCGAATACGACACTATGTCCGTCTCGCTGCGTGATACTCGAGACCGGCACCAGCACGCCTTTCGGCGGTCCGGCGTTGGCCTGTTGCGGTTTCTTTTCTTCGAGGAACGAGACGCGCGCGCCCATGTCGGGCAGCACGCGCGGATCATCTTTGGCCTGGATGCCGACGCGCACTTTCACCGTGGCCTTGCCCTTGTCGGCGGTCGGGATCACGGCGATGACGTGCGAGGGGATTTTCCATTCGGGATACGCATCGAGCACGCTCTGCGCGGGCTGATTCGACACGACGCGATTGATGTACGCCTCGTTGACGTCCACTTCGACTTCGAGCGAATCCATGTCGACGATAGTGCCGACGCCGGTGCGCGTGAAGCCGCCGCCGGCCGACAGCGGCGATATGATTTCGCCGACCTGCGCCGCCTTTGCGATCACCACGCCGCTGAACGGCGCGCGCACGGTGCAATAACCGAGCTGCACTTGCGCGGCCTGCACGGATGCCTGCGCGAGTTCGATCTGTCTTTGTTGTGTCGCGACCTGCGCGTTTTGCGTTTCGACCTGCGTCTGCGACAGTTCGACAGCCTGTTGCGCGACGAGCTTGCGGCCGACCAGATCCTGATTGCGCTTCAGATCGCGCCGGTTCTGCGCGAGTGTCGATTGATATTGCACGAGCAACGCCTGCGCGGAATGAAGCTGCGCCTGAGCCTGCGCGAGCATGGCTCGTTGCGCCGTATCTTCCAGACGGGCGATGACCTGGCCTTCGGTGACGTGATCGCCTTCTTCGATCAGCACCGCCGTCAGCGTGCCGGTGATCTGCGCCGACACCGTCGCTTCGCGCCGCGCCGTCACGTAGCCGGTAGCCTGCAACACGGCCGTATCGCCGCCGCCGGCCGAGGGCGTCGTTGCCGTTGCGACTTCCACGTCGAAGTGCGCCTGGCCGAAATACAGCCACGCGCCGACGCCCGCGGCGCCGAGCGCGATGACGATCGCGAGCGTGATCCAGAGCCAGCGCAGACTGCGCGTGCCGGTCTCCTCGCGCTCGTGCGTCTGCAGCCGCAACTGGTTGAGCAGTTCCGATTTTTCCACGTTGTTTGCTTCCACCCCGGAAGTCGTCCAGTGTGCCACAGAGTGCCATTGCGCGTGAGTCCGCCGGCAGAGTCGGAGGTCACGATTTGCGCATGACAACTGTCAGAACGTCGCGTTTGCTATGCTCGATATTCGATCTGCACAGGAGCCCGCCCATGGAATTCGTGTTCGCCGCGCCGGAGACGCCATCGGTCGCGATCGCCGATTCGCATGCGCGGTTTCCCGTGCACCGCATCTACTGCATCGGACGCAATTACGCCGAACACGCCAAGGAACTCGGCATGACGGTCGATCGCGAAACGCCGATGTTTTTCTGCAAACCGAATGACGCGGTCGTGCCCGACGCGAGCTTCATTCCGTATCCGTCGCAGACGCAGGATCTGCATCACGAAGTCGAACTCGTCGTCGCGCTGCAATCCGGCGGCATCAACATCGCCAAGAACGATGCGTTGCGTCACGTCTACGGCTACGCGGTCGGACTCGATCTCACGCGGCGCGATCTGCAGAACACGCTGAAATCGAAAGGTCATCCGTGGGATATCGCGAAAGCGTTCGATCGCTCCGCACCGATTTCGGCGATCCGGCAGGCATCGAAGTCCGGACATCCATTGCGCGGCAAGCTCACGCTCGAGGTGAACGGCCAGACGCGCCAGCAAGGCGACATTTCCGACATGATCTTCGGCGTTCCGCAGATCATCCACGATTTGTCCAGACTGTTCGAGTTGCGCGCGGGCGATCTGATTTTCACCGGCACGCCGTCCGGCGTCGGTCCGCTCAAGCCCGGCGACCAGTTCCACGCTCGCATGGAAAACATCGGCGAGCTCAAGGGCGCGATCACCTAAGCTGCGCTAAAGTACGACGCGACGGACAACTACAGCGCACAGGAGATACGACGATGGGCCTGCTCACTGAATTCAAGTCATTTGCGATGCGCGGCAACGTGGTCGATCTCGCCGTCGGCGTGGTGATCGGCGCGGCGTTCGGCAAGATCGTGAGTTCGCTGGTCGACAACGTGATCATGCCTCCGATCGGTTACGCCATCGGCGGCATCGATTTTTCCGATCTGATGATCCGCATCGGCAATCCCGTCGCCGATGCAAAAGGCAACATCACCGGCGGCGCGATCATCAAATACGGCGTGTTCCTCAACACCATCATCCAGTTCATCATTGTCGCCATCGCGATTTTCCTGGTCGTGAAGCTGATGAACAGGTTGATCCGCAAGCACGCCGATGCGCCGCCCGCACCCGCGGCCGACGTGGTGCTCCTGCAGGAAATCCGCGACATCCTGAAATCGCAGAAAGCCGCGCCCTGACAGCACCGCTCCACATTTACATGTGATCGATCTTTCGGCACGGGTTCGCCCGTGCCCGCGCGCGCATAATCGACGACCTGCCCTGCCCATCATTTCCGCGAAGGAGCCTTCGGTGAAATCGCTTTTGTCCTGCATTGCCCTGATCGCCGCCGGCACCGCCGCCGCGGCGGACCTCACCCACATTTCTCCCGACGCGGTCGCGACCGCGCAGAAACTGCGCGACCAGGCGCTCAACGATACGACGGCCTACGATTTCGTCGCCGCGCTCACCACCGAAATCGGTCCGCGTCTGGCCGGCGGCGCGAACGATCAGCGTGCGCGCGACTGGACCACGGCGCGCTTCAAGGCAATGGGCTTCGACAAGGTGTGGTCGGAACCGGCGACGTTTCCGAAATGGGTGCGCCACAGCGAACACGCCTCGATCGTGTCGCCGTATCCGCAAAACCTGGTGATCCTCGCGCTCGGCAATTCGCCGAAGGGCAATGTTGCCGGCGATGTCGTCGCGTTCAAGGATTTCGACGAACTGAAAAGCGCCGATGCGGCAAAAGTAAAAGGTAAAATTGTATACATCGGCTATCGCATGCATCAGCATCGCGACGGCAGCGATTACGGCATGGGTTCGACCGGCCGCACGAGCGGTCCGGAAACGGCGGCGAAACTCGGCGCGATCGGATTCCTGCTGCGCTCGGCCGGCACCGACAGCGACCGCGTCGCACACACCGGCGTGACGCACTTCGACGACAAGAGTCCGAAGATTCCGGCAGCGGCGATGTCGAATCCGGATGCCGATCTGCTCGAACGCATGCTCGCCGGCGGCAAACCGGTCAGGATCAAGCTCGATCTGGATTGCGGCTTCGAAGGCACCTACACCGGCGCGAATGTGATCGCCGAAGTGACCGGCAGCGAGAAGCCCGATGAAGCCGTGGTGATCGGCGGGCATCTCGATTCGTGGGATCCGGGTACCGGTGCGATCGACGACGGTGCCGGCGTGGCGATCGCGGCAGGCGCGGCGCATCTGATCGAAGCGTTGCCGAAGCATCCCAAGCGCAGCATTCGCGTGGTCGCATTCGCGAACGAGGAAGCCGGCATGTTCGGCGGCCATGCGTTCGGCGACGCGCACAAAGCCAACGTCGCGAAATTCACCATCGGCGCGGAATCGGATTTCGGTTCGGGCAAAGTGTGGCGGCTCAACTCGCAGGTGAAACCCGAAGCGCTCGGCGCGATCGACCAGATGATGCAGGTGCTCGCACCGCTCGGTGTCGAGCGCGGCTCGAGCGGCCACGCGCACGGCGGCGATTTCGGCGCGATGGGCGAAGCCGGCATGGCGGTGCTCGATCTGACGCAGGACGGCACGCGCTATTTCGACTGGCATCACACCGCCAACGACACGCTCGACAAGATCGATCCGAAGGATCTCGCGCAGAACGTCGCGGTGTACGCGGCGTTCGCCTACATGGCGGCGGATGCGGATGGCGATTTCGGTTCTGCGCCAGGTGCGTTCGCAGCTAAACCCTGACGCTTCGCGCTACTCCAAACAAAAACGGCCCGCGATTGCGGGCCGTTTCTTTTTACACTTCGATTCTCAGCGACGGCGTGCTTCGGCGATGCGCCCGCCGACGGCAATCAGCAGCACCAGAAGCATCACGGCCCAATCCGACAACACGGGCACCGACGCGGTGCCGTTGCCGGGACTCGCGGCGGTCACGCCCGGTCCGCCGGCATCGACGATGGTTCCGTTGGCAGCGAGATCGTCGTCGCCAAGTCCACCGTCGGCAATGGTGAATGTCGCCGTGTGACCCGACAGCGAAACGCTATTGCCCGCGCCGAGCGTGTACCAATGCGCGCTCGGCTGGCCCGATGTCGGTCCGTATTTCCAGTATTTCTCGGCGCCGGTGAAGGCGGTCGGGAACGTGACGGTCATGGTGATCGAGCCGGTGCAGCCGGTGACGCTGAACTGGAACAGGCCATCGGGGAACGTCACGTTCGACGGCGGCGCGGCCGACGGAAGCACCAGCGACGCCGACGCGATCGAACACGCCGCACCGCCGCCCGACAATGTCGCGCTTACGGTTCCGGTGCCGGTGGCACTGGTGCCGCTGAACGTGGTGACCACGACACCGGCGCGCGTGACGTTGATGGTGTACATCCGCGTCGTTGTGCCGTTTTGCGCGGTGACGATCACGTTGATCGGATTCGATCCGACCGCGAGTGCGATCGGCGCCGACGCGCTGCCGCTGGTGGCCGCGTTGCCGCCGACGGTGAGTGTCGCGTTCGCATCGGCCGTCGTTGCGGTAATCGTGATCGAGGCGGTCGCGTTCGACACCGCATCGGCGTAGCTCAGCGTGCCGGCGGCGAACGCCGGCGTCAGCGAGCCCGCGGAAACGGACAGGTTCGACAGCGCCGCGTTGTTGCTCTGCCCGGCCGATGCGCGATCGACGTTGATCGTGTAGGTCTGCGTCGTGGTGCCGTCCTGCGCGGTAACGGTGACGGTGATCGGATTCGCACCGGGCTGCAGCGCAATCGCGCCCGACGATGTGCCGCTCGTCACGTTGGCGCCGTTCACCTGCACGGTCGCGTTGGCATCGGACGTCGTCGGTGTAACCGCGATCGATGTCGTGGCGTTGGGAACGGCGTCGCTGTAATTGAGCGTCGTGCTTACGAACGACGGCGTCAGCGTGCCGGTTGAAACGACGAGATTCGACAACGCCGCGTTATTGCTCAGCGCAGGCTGCGCGCGATTGACGGTGATCGCGTAGGTCTGGATCGTGGTGCCGTCCTGCGCGGTGACGACGACGTTGACCGCATTCGCGCCAGGCACCAACGCGATCGAACCCGATGCGCTGCCGCTCGCCACCGTCGCGCCGTTGACTTTGATCGTCGCGTTCGCATCCGCGGCGGTCGGCGTGACGGTGATCGCGCTCGTCGCGTTCGTCACTGCGTCGGTGTAGGCGAGCGTGTTCGCGGCAAAGCCCGGCGTCAGCGCGCCAGCCGACACGGTGAGGTTCGACAGCGATGCGTTATTGCTGAGTCCCTGCACGGCGCGGTTCACGGCGATGGTGTAGGTCTGCACCGTCGTGCCGTCCTGCGCGGTGACGACGATGCTCACGTTGTTGACGCCGGGCAGCAGCGCAATCGATGCCGAAGCCGAACCACTCGCGACGTTCGTGCCGTTGACTTTGATCGTCGCATTCGCGTCGGATGCGGTCGGCGTGACGGTGATCGAAGCGGTCGCGCTGGAAACCGCGTCCGCATAAGTCAGCGTCGTGCTCACGAACGCCGGACTCAGCGCACCGACCGAAGGCACCAGATTCGACAACGCCGCATTATTGCTCAACGCCGGCAACGCGCGGTTCACGGCGATGGTGTACGTCTGCACCGTCGTGCCGTCCTGCGCGGTGACGGCGACCGTCACCATGTTCATGCCGACATTGAGCGTGATTGCCTGCGACGCGCTGCCGCTCGATACCGCGGTTCCGTTCACCTGCACCGTCGCGTTTGCGTCGGCGGTGGTCGGCGTGACGGTGATCGATGTCGTCGCATTCGGCACGGCATCGGTGTAGTTCAATGTCGTCGCCAAGAACGACGGCGTCAGCGCGCCGGTCGACACGGCGAGATTCGACAGCGCCGCATTGTTGCTCGCTGCCGCCGATGCGCGATTCACCGTGACGGTGTAAGTCTGAATCGTCGTGCCGTCCTGCGCGGTGACGACGACGTTCAAAGGATTCGCGCCGGGGTTCAGCGCGATCGATCCCGATGTGGAACCGCTTGCGACGGTGACGCCGTTCACCTTGATCGACGCGTTCGCATCCGACGCAGTTGGCGTGAAGGCGATCGAGGTTGTCGCGTTGGACACGGCGTCGGTATAGACGAGCGTGCTGCTCGCGAACGCCGGCGTCAGCGAGCCGGCCGACACGGCGAGATTGGACAGCGATGCGTCGTTGCTGAGCGCCGGGTTAGCGCGGTTCACGGTGATCGTATACGTCTGCACGGTCGTGCCGTCCTGCGCGGTGACGAGCACGGTGATCGTGTTCGGACCGAGAGCGAGCGGAAGGCTTGCCGAGGCCGCGCCGCTGGCGACCGCCGCGTTGTTGACCTTGATCGTCGCGTTCGCGTCGGCCGCCGTCGGTGTGACGGTAACGGACGACGTCGCGTTGGAGACCGCATCGGTGTAGCCGAGCGTCGTCGCTATGAACGACGGCGTCAGCGTGCCCGACGAGATCGCGAGATTGGATAGCGCCGCGTTGTTGCTCAGTGCCGGCGATGCGCGATCGACGGCGATCGTATAGGTCTGCGTCGTCGTGCCGTCCTGCGCGGTGACGACGATGCTGATCATGTTGGTGCCGACCGCGAGCGGCAGGATTTGCGAATTCGTACCGCTCGTGACGGCGACCGTGTTGACCTTGATCGTCGCGTTGGCATCAGCCGTGGTCGGATTGATGGTGACCGACGTCACCGCGTTGCCGACGGCATCGGTATACGCAAGCGTCGTCGACACGAACGAAGGCGTGAGTGCGCCGGACGAAATCGTCAGACCCGACAGCGCCGCGTTGTTGCTCAGCGCGACGGATGCGCGGTTGACGATCACCGTGTAGGTCTGAATCGTCGTGCCGTCTTCCGCCGTGACGGCGATGGTGATCGGGTTCGCACCGAGGCCCAGTGCGATGTCGGCCGAGGCCGATCCGCTGGCGACGGTCGTATTGTTCACCTTGATCGTGGCGTTCGCGTCAGCCGTCGTCGGCGTGACATTGATGGAAGTCGTCGCATTGGAAACGCTGTCGGTGTAGTTGAGCGTGGCGGTCGCGAACGACGGCGTCAGCGAGCCGGCGGAAACGACGAGATTCGACAACGCCGCGTTGTTGCTGAGCGGTCCGGCGCGGTTGACGGTGATCGTGTAGGTCTGCGTCGTGGTGCCGTCCTGCGCGGTGACGATGACGGGAATCGCGTTCGCGCCGGGATTGAGCGCGATCGGCGCCGAGGTGCCGCCGTTGGGGACGGGCGCGCCGTTGATGGTCTGCGTCGCGTTCGGATCGGCGAGCATGGCGGTGACGCTGATCGACGTGGTCGCATTCGGCACCGCATCGGTGTAGGCGAGCGTGTTCGCCGCGAACGCAGGCGTCAGTGTTCCGGTAGAAACCATCAGGTTCGCGAGCGATGCGTTATTGCTCAGCGGCAATCCGACGGCGTTGGAGAATTCGGAGGTGTCGTTGACGGTGCACGCGGACAACACGATGCCGAGATCGCCGACGAAACATTGCAGCAAGCCTTTCCAGTCGCCGCCGTTATCGGGTGTGGCGAGCAGCGGCGTGATGTCGGTGATCGTCATCACGATGTGCGCGCCGGCGGCATTGGCCGCGACGCTCGCCGTGCAACGTTTCGCCGAACAGCCGGTGCCGCTCAGGTTTCCGGCGATGTCGGTCGCGATGTCGGTCTGTTCGCCGAGGAATTGCATCGAGGTCAACGCGTTGCTATCGGTGCCGTCGATCTGGAAGAACTCGGCGCGGAAAAATGCCGGGCCGTGCGTGGCGATGGTCCAGTCGAATGTCGTCGTGCCGCCGGCCGACGCCGCGGCGGTGAAACCGGCGCATTCGGACGGTTCGCCCGCCGCGCCAGTGCAAATCACCGGCGGCGATTGGTCGAGGTTGGCGTAATTCGCCGGAAATTCGCTGTGCGGACCGTCGGCGGCGTCTTCGGTGTGATCCAGATCGATGCCGACACCGACGCCCGGCGGCAATGCGACGGGCATGGCGTTCGGATTGCCACGCGCGTTGCCGAAGATCGCGTTGCGCTGAACGAGATTGGCCCAGCCGTTCGCCGTGCCGCCGTGCATGATCTTCACGCCGTTACGGCCATTGCCGGCGACGGTATTCGGTTCGCCGCTGTTCGATCCGCCGACATACGTGCTGCTCGCCGCGTCGATGTGGATGCCGTCGAAACCGTTGCCGAGGGTGAGATCGCCGGGAAACGCGGGATCTGAGGCCGATCGTGTTGCCCGTCAGACGCGTGCTGGTGTCGCTGCTGGTCTTGACCAGGATGCCGTGGCGCTTGTTGCCCGCGATCACGTTGCCGCTGACGGTATTGCCGGTCACGGTGACGGTCACGCCGTCGCCGGCGTTGCCGTACGCGATCGATTGCAGCGCTGTGCCGACCGGAATGTCGGCCATGCCGATGGTGTTGCCGGTGATCTTCACGCCGCTGCTGGCGCCGGTGACGATGACGCCCGCGCCGTCGGCGCTGAGCGTGTCCGGATCGGTGCTGTTCGTGCCCAGCGTGTTGTCGCTGATCACGTTGGCCGGACCGACCACGAGCGACATGCCGGTCGGATTCTTGTTGGTCGGGTTGCCGTCGGGCTTGGTGTCGGTCGAGACGCCGTTGCCCGCGTTGCCGATGTGCTGCGACGGATCGGCCGTGGCGATGCCGATGCGATTGCCCATCACGAAGTTGGGCAGATACACCGTGCCCGCATCGACGCGCACGCCGTCGCCGGTGTTGGCCGCGATGGTGTTGCCCGGACCGATCATGTTGCCGAAGGTCGACGCATTCACGCGCACGCCCGCGCCGCCGTTGCCGATGGCGATGTTGCCGGTGATATCGGTGCCGATCATGTTGCCCGACACGAATACGGCCGCGAGGTTTTCGCTGTGGATATAGATGCCATCGCCGCCGTTGCCGGAGATGACGTTGCCGCTGATGACGTCGGGATTGAGCGAAATAAGCGCCGTGCGCAGATTCGTCGCGAAGTTGTTGATGTCGCTTTCCTGCACGGGAAGCTGCGGGAACGCGGCGAAGATTCCGGCGAGCGAGCCGGTATCCACATTGCCGTACGCTTTCGACGCCGTGATCTGGATGCCCGCGCCGACGTTCGGCGTCTTGTTGAGGCTGCTCGGATCGACGCCGATGAAGTTGCCGATGAATTTGTAGCCGTGGCCGTTGGCGTCGATGGCGTCGCCGCTGCAGTTGCCGATGGAGAGCAGCGTGATGGTAGATCCGGTGGCGCCCTCGGCGTAACCGAGCGCGACGGTGCCCGAATCGTTGAGCGTGAAGCACCCATGCGCGAATGCGTTTCCGGTGCCGTTGATGATCGTCGGACCGGTGACGATGAACGGTGCGCGCATGTCCGGCAGGCCGCCGTTGATGACGTCGACTTGCGGCACGGAGAAGGTGATCGCGTGCGGCGTCAACGCCGTCGCGCCGGCGAGGGCATTGCCCTCCTGGATCGCCGCGCGCAGGCTGCACTTGCCGTTGATGTCGGCGCAGGCGCCGTCGCCCGGCGTTTTGTCATCGAGATCGGTGTTGCCGGTGTTGACGACGAAAACGCCGCCCGCCGCATACAACGGCGCGGCGAACAGAGCGGCCGCAAAGGCCAACGCGAAGCGGGCAGTACGTTTCATGGCGATCCCCAAGCTGAAGTGCGGTCCGGGCCTTAAGCCCGCGATTACAGCTTCAACGGTGGGGAGTGGCCGAACCGAACATCGGCCACGAGTCGAACGCGAATCAGCGGCGGGGCGCAGGCCGCGGCATGGATTCGACGGCGCGCTGCCGGAAATATTCGCCAAGCAGTACGGCCGCGCTGGCGGCGACGTTCAGGCTTTCCACGCGCCGTTCCGGGAATGGTGAGGTGCATGTCGGCGCGATCGATCAGGTTGCGTTTCAGGCCACCGCCCTCCGCGCCGAGCACGAAAACGGTGCGTTTGGGCAGTCGCGAGGCGTACAGCGATTCGCCTTCGCGCACGACGGTCGCGGCGATCTGGAACTCGAAATTCGTCAGCGGACCAACACGTCTTCGCCCGGCGCGATCTGCGCGATCGCCACCGCTTCGGCGCCACCTTCGGCGACGCGATACGCGGCGCCGGACAAACCGCTCGCCGTTTCGGACTGAAGCAGAACACCATGCACGCCGAAATTCGCCGCGCTGCGCAGCACCGCGCCGACGTTGTGCGGATTGCCGACACCGTCCAGCCAGAGCAGCAACGCCGGCTGCGGCGCGCGCGGTATCATTTGCAACAAATTGGATAATGATACCGGCGATTTGCGGCGCACCTCGAAGCACACGCCTTCGTGATGCTGCGAGCCGTGAGCTTGTCGAGATCCTGATTTTCGACGACGCGATAACCGAGTTTTCTCTGCACGCAACAGGCGAGCACGGTTTTCAGATCGCCGAGCCGCGATTCGAGCAGATACACCTTGCGCAATCGTGCGGACGCTTGGCGAACATCGCCAGACACGCGTTCACGCCATAGATGCGCATCTCGTCGGTGTTGCGTTTGCGCGGCGCTGCCGGCGCGGCGCATTCATGATGGTGCGGACGTCGCGCATCAGTGATCGGCCACGATGGCGTGGCGCGGACTCATCTTCACCGGACGCGAGCAACAACAACAGCGGAATCGAGATCACGGTCATCCACATCATCAGTTGGAAATCGTTGAGGAACGCGATGGCCGAAGCCTGACGCGTCACTTCGGCGTTGAGCGTAGCCATGCCGGTCTGCGTCGACGTCATGCTGTGCAGCACCGATTACGGCGCGTCGAACGGTGTGATGCGTTCGGCGAGTTCGGCATGATTGATCTGCGTGCCGCGCGACAGCAACGTCATCACGATGGAAATGCCGACGCTCGAACCGATGTTGCGCATCAGACTGAAGATGCCCGCGGCTTCCGTGCGCGTAGACTCGTCGGCAGAGTGGAATACGCGATAGTCGAGATCGGCACGAACACGAGGCCCAGACCGAGGCCCTTGGATCACGCCGCATTCGATGATGCGCCACTGCGGCACTTCGATGCCCCAATGCACCATCTGCCACAGCGAATACGCGGTGAGCACCATGCCGATGCCGGCGAGCGCACGCGCATCCGCGCCGCGCGCGAGCAGGCGGCCGACCACCATCATCGCGAACAACGTACCGATGCCGCGCGGCGCGAGCAGGATGCCGGTCGTCACGACCGGATAGTTCATCAGGTTCTGCAGATACGGCGGCAGCAGCGCCATCGTCGCGAACAGCACGACGCCGAGCACGAAGATGAACCGTTGCTGGCGAGGAAGTTTCGATCCTTGAACAAGCCGAGATTCACGAACGGTTTCGACGACGTATACCAATGCACGACGTACAGATAAAAACCGAGGAACGCGAGCGCGCGCTTCGGTGCAGATTTCGACGGAATCGAACCAGTCTTTCTGTTCGCCGCGATCGAGCATCATCTGCAGCGCACCGATGCCGATGGCGAGGAACGCGAATCCGCGCCAGTCGAAACGCGAGGGGGCGGTGTCGTCGGTCGGCAGGCTCGCGGCGACGCCGATCAGACCGAGAATGCCGATCGGCACGTTGATCAGGAACACCCAGTGCCAGCTATACGTGTCGGTGAGCCAGCCGCCGAGCGGCGGGCCGAGGATGGGACCGATCATCACGCCCATGCCCCACATCGCCATCGCCGCGCCGTGTTTTTCGCGCGGGAAAACGTCGAGCAGCGTCGATTGCGAAATCGGCACGAGCGATGCGCCGAACAAGCCTTGCAGCAGACGGAAAATCACCATCTGGTCGATGTCGGTGGCGATGCCGCACAGGACCGAAGCGACGGTGAATCCGCCGATCGCGATGAGCAGCAGACGGCGCCGTCCGATCACCGACGACAGCCAGCCTGTTGCGGGCGTGGCGATGGCGGCGGCGACGATGTACGAGGTGAGCACCCACGACACCTGATCCTGCGTCGCCGACAGCGAACCTTGCATGTTCGGCAGCGCGACGTTCGCGATGGTCGTGTCGAGCGCCTGCATCAACGTGGCAAGCATCACCGACACGACCAGCAGCCCGCGGTTGGCGACTTCGCGATGGGTGGCGACAGCGTTCATCGCACGATTACTTCAGCGCTTCGGCGACGCGCGCAGGTTTGCCGTCGTCATGCGCATTGCAGACGGCCGATGATCGAGTTCTGCGCGCCGGTGTCGATGTCGACGTTCGCACTCATGCCCGCGCGCAGCACTTGCTGACCGTCGGCGTTCTGATCGTCGATCGACAGACGCACCGGAATGCGCTGCACGATCTTCACCCAGTTGCCCGTCGCGTTTTGCGGCGGCAGCACGGAAAACTCCGCGCCCGAGGCCGGATGAAATCGACGACACGTGCGCTTTCCATTTTTTGCCCGGATACGTATCGACTTCGACCGTCGCCGGCTGATTGACGATGACGTTGGTCAGTTCGGTTTCCTTGTAGTTCGCATCGACCCACAGATGTGCCGTGGCGACGAGCGGCATCGCGGCCTGGCCGACGCCGAGGAAATCGCCGGGTTGCAGATTGGTCTTGCCGATCGTGCCGTCCATCGGCGCGCGCACGGTGGCGTGTTCGAGATCGAGCTTGGCCTGCGCGAGCGCGACCTGCGCCATTTTGTAGCCGGCGAGTTGTTCGTCGGGCGTGCTCGGCAAACCGCCGAGCAGACCTTCGGCTTTCGACAGCGCCGCGACATCCGAATCGCGCGTGCCGCGCGCGCTGGCGAAATTGTTCGCCGCATCGTCGAGATCTTTCTGCGCGACGAGTCCGCGCGTGCGCAATTCCTGCATGCGTTTGTACTGCGCTTCGTTGACGCGCAGCGCTTCCTGCGCGGACGACACCGTCGCCTGCGCGGAACGGAATCCCGCGCGTGCCGCGCCGAGCAGGCTGTGCACGGAATCGAGCTGACGCCTGCGCTTTGGCGACGTTGATTTCCAGCGGCTCCGGATCGATGCGGAACAGCACATCGCCCTTTTTCACCGCCTGGTTTTCACGCACGAGCACGTCGACCACGCGCCCGCCGACCTGCGGCGCGATGTTCACCGAATCGGCGTGCACGTAGGCGTTGTCGGTGGAGACGTAGCGTCCACTGGTGACATAGAAATACGCGGCGATCGCGAGAACGATCGCGGGTCCGGCGATCCACAACACGAGATTGCGTTTGCGGTGCGGTTTCCTGGCGGAGTCGCGGTTGCGGTCGGTTTGTGTGTTTCGTTGTGTTTCAGTTTGCGGTGAGTCGCTCATGGTTTTTTCTCTTCGTTCATCGCGATCAGGTTCTGCTTCATCATGCCGAGCGTGGCCATGACCGCTTTCATATCCGCAGCGGCAATGCCTTTCTGCGCATCGCGGAACATCTCGTTGGAAATCTTTTCCATGTCGTCGACGACGGCGTGCGCGCGCGGCGTCAGGTGCAGGCGCCAGGCGCGGCGATCGGTCGGATCGGCGCGGCGTTCGACGTAGCCGGTCTTTTCCAGCCGGTCGATAACGCGGCCGATGGCGATCGGTTCCATCTCGAGCTGCTCGGCCAGTTCGGCCTGACGCATGCCTTCGCTGTAGGAAATGCGCTTGAGCGCGCGCCATTGGGCGCGGGTCAGCTCGAAACGCACTGCGCGGCGGTCGAAATGCGTGCGCATCATGCGGGTGATGTCGTTGACCAGAAAGCCGAAGGCCGTCTTGTCGGAAGGTTTTACTGTCTTGTTCATAGGTGACGCATATATTATGTCCTAGGCAGGTATTTTTCAAGACATTGCAAACGCCTGATTTCCGGGCAAAAAAAAGGGCCGCACGAGGCGGCCCTTTGATTCGTTGCTTTATCTGCGATCAGAACTTCAGGTTCGCTTCCACATACCAGAAGCGGCCCGGCAGATCGTAGTTCGAGGCATCGTAGCCGTTGAGCGAGCACGAGACGCAGATCGGCGGATCCTTGCCCCACACGTTGTTGATGCCGCCAGAGACGGTCAGCGGCAGCGAGACCGGCACCTTCCACGCGGCGCGCACGTCCTGATACGTGACCGAACCGAGCTTGTGCGAACCGTCCGGCGTATCCGGCGCTGACCGGACCATTGCACACCGCAAAGCCGGCGGCGCTGGCGCAGTCTTCGGTCAGGCGCGACAGATAGCGGAACGAATAGCCCAGATCGACGGCGCCGACCTGCCAGTCGAGACGCAACGTCGAACGCACGCGCGGAATGCCGCTGTCGGTGACTTCGACGCCCGGACCCTGCGGTTCGGCTTCGCCGGTGCTGGTGTCGACGGCGCTGTACTTGTCGACGTATGTCGTTTGCCAGTTGGCGCCCGGACGGCCCCAGTCGGTCTGCGGGCCGAGCCAGTTCAGGGTGAAATCCCAACCGCTGGTCTTCACGCGGCCGAGGTTTTCCAGCGTGTCGTTAAGGAAGGCGATGTAGCCCGCCGCGTTACGCGCCTGCACGGAGCAGAAAGCCGCTTCGAGCGTATCGGCGCAGCGGTTGAGCAGCGTCTGCGCATCCTTAGCCTGGATCGCGTTCTTGACGGTGATGTTGTAGTACGTCACCTCGATGTCCATCTTCTGCGACCACGACGCGTTCTCCGCCCACGTCGGGCTGTACACCGCGCCGAGCGTGGTGTTGCGCGATTTTTCCGGCTGCAGATCGCGGTTGCCGCCGGTGAGGACGGAAATCTGCGAGTTCGACTGCTGATACGTCGCCGGGTTGGGCACGCCGAGCGCGATACAGTTGGTGGCGCGCTGGCCGGTGGCGTTGTTGCACGGATCGGTCAGCGTCGCGTCGAAACGCGAGAAGGTGCCGAACAGTTCGCCGATCGACGGCGCGCGGAAACCCTGCGCGTAGGTGCCGCGGAAGGTGAGATCGTCGACCACCTGCCAGCGGAAACCGAACTTGCTGTTGGTCGTGCTGCCGAAGGTCGAGTAATCCGAATAGCGCGTGGCGACGTTGAAGTCGAGATGCTTGGCGATCGCCATGTCGGCCAGAATCGGAATGTTCAACTCGACGTAGAACTCGTCGACGTTGTAGCTGCCCGAGGTCGGCTTCGACGGCACGCCATTCGAATCGCCCGCGACGACGACCGCATCCGGCTGATAGTTGCCGGAAAGATCGCGGTATTCGTAACCCGCCGCGAAATCCATCGGGCCGGCCGGCAGCTGCACGAGATCGCCCGAGACGTTCGCGGTGATCATGCTCAGCGACTGATGGCTGGTGTCGTGCTCGTGATACTGGATGTAGTTCAGCATCTGCGGCGTGAGCGTGCCCGGACCGCCGAACAGGTTCAGCGGCACGCAGCTCGGATCGGCCTGGCACGCCGACAGCGGGCCGAGCGCTTCCTGGATGTGCGCGATGTTGTAGGTGCCGGTGACGTCCTGGTTGGCGTCGTTGACGGCGTGGACGACATTCACGTCCCAGTTGTAGCCGTGGCCCCACGCGTCGAAGTTGCCGGTCAGGCCGCTCGCGAAATAACGCGTGTCGACCTTCTGGCTGAAGATGCGCGGACCGCCTTCGATCGGACGGCGGCCGAGGCCGAAGTCCGGGCTGCTCGGATCGAGCGAGAAACCGAACGGGTTGTACGGATTGGTCGCGTCGACGCCGACGGTGTAGCAGCGATCGATCAGGAAGCAGAACGCCTGGCCGAGGAAGATCGGTTCCGGCGCGGCCTGGTTGGTCGATTTGCGCGTGTTGTACACGCCTTTGACGTACCAGTTCACGTTGTCGGCGATCTTGTAATTGAACTGGCCGAAGAAGCCGGTGCGTTCAGACGGCGTCAGCAGCAGGTTGTACTGCGCGAAGTTGAAACGGTCCGCGGAGGTGAAGTGGTGATAGCCGCCCGGGAAATCCTGCACGCCGCTTGAGCCGGCCGCGCCGTTGGCGGTGATGCTGCAGAAACCGCCGGGGCACAGGCCGCCGTAGGTGACGCCGCCTGGCGTATCGAACAGTACGCGCGTGAACGGCGTGGCGGAACTGCAGTTCGACAGGCCCGTGCCCGGCACGCATTCGTTGCCGCCTTGGGCGAAATCCGACGAATTGATGCCGTTCTGCTTGTAGTGGCTCAGGTCGAAGAAGAAGTTGTAGCGATCGCCCTTGCCGCCGAACGACAGATCGCCGTTGTAGGTTTTGCCGTCGCCGGTGGAATAGTCGCCGTAGTACAGATTGATGCCGGCGCCGTCCTGCGTTTTCTTGGTGATGATGTTGATCACGCCCGCGATCGCATCCGAACCGTACAGCGCGGACGCGCCATCGGTGAGGATTTCGATGCGCTCGACGGCGCCCGTAGGGAATCGTGTTCAGATCGACCGCGGCCGATACGCCCGACGCGGACGATTCATTGACCCAGCGCAAACCGTCGACGAGGATCAGCGTGCGCTTCGCGTTCAAGTTGCGCAGCGAGATGGTCGTCGAACCCGAGCCTACGCCCGAACCGTCCGGCGCGAAGCCGAAGTTGCCGGCGGAATTGAATTTCGTGTTGAGCGACGAACCGCTCACCGAAAGCTGCTGGATGATGTCGCCGATCGAGGCCAGGCCTGTGCGGGCGATTTCATCGGCGGTGATCGTGATCACCGGTTCCTGGCCTTCGGATTCCGCGCGCTTGATGCGCGAGCCGGTGACTTCGACCGCTTCGAGCTTCTGCATGTCCTCGCCCGTGCGGTTCTGGGCGTGGGCAGGCATCGGCAGCGACGTCAGCCCGAGGGCGCCAGCGCGCTGATGCCGATCGTCAATAAATGACGGCGTAGACTGATCATGTACTTACCTCCAACAGAAAAAGGATTGGCAGTTGCAAGCAGTGCGGACAAATGGAACTCCCCGTCCCCCGCAGCTTCACATTGGTTTTTGTAAAGGAATTGTAAAGCGGTGGTGATAATGGCACAGCGTTTTTGACTTGACCAGCCTTGGCTGGCGTCGAATCCGCCCTTCAAACGATCGGTGCGCCGGACGCATCACAGCCGGATAGGGCGAATTTTCGGCAACACGACCAGAGGAGCGACGCATGCGACGCAGTGCAATCGGTTTGATAGGCGCGGGACTTTTCGTTTGTCTCGGCGCGCGGGCGGAACTCGCGCCGCCGCTGCACGATGCGCTGACTTCGGCCTCGCTCGGTCAGGCGCGCAATATCGACGTGTATCTGCCGAAAGATGCGGACAAGAACCCGGCGCAGAAATACGAAACGATCTACGTGCTCGACGGCGAGTGGAACACCGAACTCGTCGTGCAGACCGTCGACTTCATCGAAGCGCGCGGCCTGATGCCGCCGGTCATCGTGGTCAGCGTGCCGAATCACATCGACGACGGCGTGAACAGCCGTGATCACGACCTCACTCCGTCGGTGCAGCCGCACGAAGCGCATTCGGGCGGCGCGGCGCAGTTCACGACGTTCCTCAAAAACGAACTGATTCCGTACGTGAAAAAGCGCTATCCAAGCAACGGCGTGAATCTGGTGCACGGACATTCGTACGGCGGATTGTTCCTCGCCTACGTGATCGCCAACGATCCGGCCGTGTTCGACGGCTACATGCTGCTCGATCCGGCGATGTGGTGGAACGACAAGGAAGTCTGCAAAGCGCTCGAAGAGAAATTGCCGGGCGTGCCGACAAAAGGCAAAGCCGTTTACATCGCCGGCCGCGCCGGACTCGCGTTCAAAGGCATGGGCGTGGATTCGCTGCAAACCGCATTCGCAAAAGCGCCGAAAGATCTGCCGTGGAAAGTGGCTGAATATCCGGCCGAATCGCACGACTCGCTGAAGTTCAAGGCGACCTACGACGCGCTGCGCTTCATGTATCGCGGTTACGTGAAACCCGACCAGAACATCGACGTGCGTCCTGACGCGGGCATCGTCGCGCCCGGACAAACCGCTGATGCTGGAGTCGACATCGCCGATGTTCGACATCCACTACACGACCGACGGCAGCGAGCCGACGCGCGCTTCGCCGCTCATGGATCACGTGCTCGCGGTTTCCGATCCGACGCACACGCGACTGAAATCCATTTCCACGCGCGGCGAATTCGACCGTGATATTCCGCTGCATCTGCGCTCGGGCACACGCTCAAACCCGACGCGCACAGCACTACCCGGCGAAAAGACATCGCCGATCCGCTACGCCTACTTCGACGAAAAAAGCTGGCCGCGCATGAGCGGCGAGCCATTCGAGCATGGCGTCTCCGAAAAAGAGCGATCCGGCCGATCCGAAACGCGAAAAATTCGCGGCGCGCTACGAGCGCGATTACGTCATTCCCGCCGACGATTACTACGCCATCGTGCTCATCTCGACGCAGGAAGCGCACCTCTGGTTCGCCGGCCAGGAAATCGGCCACACCATCGCGCACAAGGATCCGCGCTGGCGCACACAGGTCTTGCCGCTGCAGGCGGGCGTGTATCCGGCGCGGCTTGATTTGCTGCACAACGAGAAAGGCAACGACGACGTCGAAGTCCATCCGTCATCCGCTACGACGAGAATAAACGGCTGGGAAAACCAAGTTGAAATGATCGGCGATTAGTCGCCGTTCAAACGAACGCGCGTAGTTTGATCGCATGACCGCCACGCTCGACATCGTCCGCACCGACATCACGAAATTGACTGTCGATGCGATCGTCAACGCCGCCAACGAAAGCATGCTCGGCGGCGGCGGCGTCGATGGCGCTATCCATCGCGCGGCCGGTCCGCAATTGCTCGACGTTTGCCGGCATGCTGCCGCAGACCGAAACCGAACGTGCGCTGCCCGACGGGCGAGGCGCGCATCACGGCACGGATTCAAATTGCCGGCGAAGTTCGTGATCCACACCGTCGGTCCGATCTGGCACGGCGGCTCGCGCGGCGAAGCGGATTTGCTCGCATCGTGTTATCGCGAATCGCTGAAACTCGCCGCGGAAAATTCGGTGCGCCGCATCGCGTTTCCGGCGATCAGTTGCGGCGTGTACGGCTATCCGATCATTCCCGCGGCACAAATCGCCGTGCGCGAATGCCGCGCTTTCGAGCACGCGTCGATCGAAAAAATCCTGTTCGTCTGTTTCAACGCGGACATCGAACGCGCCTATCGCGAAGCACTCGATCGTTAAACGACAAAGCCGGCGCGAGGCCGGCTTCATTGAATCGATCGCCAGAAAAACTTTACGCCGCTTTCTGCCACTGACCGAGCGCGGCCAGTCCATTCTCGCGGCGCGCTGCGCAACGATCTTCTGCGCATTGGCGAAATTGGCTTTCATGTCCTTCGCCCAGCGTGCAGCGCGGCCTGCTGCATGGCGCGACCGTACGAGAACGACAACGGCCACGGATGCGGACCCATCTGGTTCATCGCATTCAGGTGCGCGGTCGCATCTTCGTCGGTCTGGCCGCCGGAAAGGAACACGATGCCCGGCAGCAGCGCCGGCACCGATGCTTTCAGACAACGCACCGTCGCTTCGGCGACTTCTTCGACGCTCGGCCTGATCCGCGCAGTTCTTGCCGGAGACGACCATGCTCGCCTTGAGGATCGTGCCTTCGAGCATCACGTTCTGCTCGTACAGCGCGCCGAACAGCGAACGCAGCGTGGCTTCCGTGACTTCGTAGCAGACCTCCATATCGTGATCGCCATCCATCAGCACTTCGGGTTCGACCATCGGCACGATACCCGCTCCTGGCAGAGCGCCGCGTAGCGCGCGAGCGCGTGGCAATTCGCTTCGATGCAGGTGCCGCTCGGCATGTCTTCGCCGATAGTGATCACCGCGCGCCACTTGGCGAACTTCGCGCCGAGACGCGCATATTCGTTCAGGCGTTCACGCAAACCATCGAGACCTTCGGTCACCAGTTCGCCCGGAAAACCGGCCAGCGGCAGCGGACCCTTGTCCACCTTGATGCCCGGCAGGATGCCGCGTCGAGCATCACCTTGGTGAACGGCACGCCGGCCTTGGTCGACTGGCGGATCGTTTCGTCGTACAGGATCGCGCCGGAAATGTGCTGGTTCAACTGCGGCGCCGTCAGCAGCATTTCGCGATAGTCGCGGCGGTGCTCT
>CAWFCC010000019.1:0-10758 GCA_963814225.1 uncultured Gammaproteobacteria bacterium
CACGCATCGCCTGGCTAGTGCGGGAAGTCAGCGCATCAATGGAACCGAGTTGCTGATCCTCGCGCTGTTGCTCGGTATCGGCGGAACCGCGATTTGGCAACTCGCGCCGGAGCCGTCGGGCAAGAGAACCGAAAAGTCTGCAGCGGCGGGAATTCCGCGCAAATCCATCGCCGTGCTCCCGTTCGACAGCCTGAGCGAGGAAAAAGAAAACGCCTATTTCGCCAGCGGCATGCAGGACATGATCCTGACCAAGCTCGCCGGCATCGGCGATCTGAAAGTCATCTCGCGCACGTCAACCGAAAAATACAAAAGCCACCGGACAATTTGAAAGATGTCGGCCGCGACCTCGGTGTCGCGACGATCCTCGAAGGCAGCGTGCAGAAATCCGGCAAAGATGTACTCATCAATGTGCAGTTGATCGATGCGGCGACCGATAATCATTTGTGGGCGCAGGATTATCCGCGCACGCTAGAAAACATTTTCGGGGTGGAAGGCGAAGTCGCGCAGAAAATTGCCGAAGCGTTGCAGTCGAAGTTGACGGCGGACGAACGCAACTCGCTCGCACTCAAACCGACGCAAAATGCAGACGCGCTGCAAGCGTATCCTGCGCGGACTCGATCTGCAGCGCACCTGGGTGTACCAATGGCCGCCGTCAACGATCAGTTCCAGAAAGCCGTGACGTCGATCCGGATTTTGTGCTCGCCTGGACGGAAGTGATCTGGCAGCGGCTGCGCGCGTACTGGTTCGGCTTCGACGCGACGCAATCGAACATCGATCTCACGCGCGCGGCGCTCGAACGCGTGACCCATCTCGCGCCTGACGCGCCGCAGGTGGACCGCGCGCAGGCGGCGTATCTGTATTTCATGAAACGCGATTTCGCCAGCGCGCTCGCTTTGATGAAACGCGTGCAGCGCGGCTTGCCCAACGATGCACGCACGTGGTTCTTCACCGGCCTGGTCGAGCGGCGCGCAGGGCTGTTCGATGATTCGATGATGCACATGCGCCAGGCCCAGTCGCTCGATCCGCAGGATGAATACATCATCTACGAATTGCCGAACACAGCGCTGGCGCGGCATCGATTCGAGGAGACGATCGCGCTGCTGAGCGTTACGCCCAAGGACAATCCGCTCGGCGCGCTGGAGTTGAAACTATTTGCCGAATGGAATGTGGGCGGACTCGATGCGGGCGAGCGCCTCCTCGCAACGCTGCCAGATTCCTCCACCGATGGCTAAGGGCTTGCGCGCATCGCAGCGGCTGTTGCGCCGCGATTGCCGCGGTGCGTCGTCGTTGTTTGCGGACGCGATCGATGATGTGTCGCACGGCGCGATGCCGGAAGTTTTCAGTCCGAATTGTTCATGGCAGCCTATCTTCCCGTGCAGATCGGCTGGCAGTGGCGGCAGGCGCAGTGCGAAGCGGCGCTCGGCAACAAGGAGGCAGCGAACGCGCTGCTTTCCGACATGCGTCAACGTGCGCAGACGGCGCTGGCGAAGAAAATCGTCGCAATCCGAACATCGAGGCGGCGTGGCATTCGACCTTGGCGCTCGCGCTCGCGAGCCTGGGTGAACACGACGCCGCCGTGAACGAAGCGACACGTTCCACGCAACTGATTCCGGATACCGTCGATCTTTACGAAGGCCCGTATTGGGTCGACTATCTCGCGACCGTCTACGCCATCAACGGCGACGCGCAACATGCAATGCCGCTCATCCGCCGCCTTGTCGACACGCCCGGCAGCATGATCACGCGCGCCATCCTCACGTTCGATCCGGTGTGGGACCCGATCCGCGACGATCCCGCATTCACGGCGCTGCTCGGCGCCGGCGTTCATCCGTGAACGGATTCTTGGAGCGGCTGAAGCAGCGCAAGATCGTGCAGTGGGCGCTGGCGTACGTCGCGGCGGCGTTCGCGCTTATTCAAGTCGGCGATATCGTCGGACAGCGCTTCGGCTGGCCCGATCAGGCGATGCGGATGTTGATCGTCGTCGCGGCGGTGGGATTTTTTGTGACCCTGATCGTCGCGTGGTATCACGGCGAGCGCGGTATGCAGCGCGTGAGCGGCACGGAATTGGTGATCCTCGCCGTTGTGCTTGCGATCGGCGGCGCGGTGGCGTTGGAACTCGGACCGGCGGCGCCGAAGACCGTCGCCGTATCCAACGCACCGGAAAAATCCGTTGCCGTGCTGCCGCTGATCAACGAAAGCGGCGATCCGCACCAGGATTATTTTTCGGATGGGCTTTCCGAAGAACTTATCTCCGCGTTGACGCAAGTGCAAAGCCTGAAAGTGATCGGCCGCAGTTCGTCGTTTCGTTTCCGTGGCCACGAACAGGAAGATCCAGCGGCGATCGGGTTGAAGCTCGGCGTCGCGACGCTGCTCGAAGGCACGGTGCGCAAGCAGGGCGATCAGGTGCGCATCGTGGCATCGCTCATCCGTGCCGCGGACGGTAGCGCGATGTGGTCGCAAACCTACGACCGCGAGTTGAAGGACGTGTTCGTCGTGCAGGCAGACATCGCGACATCGGTCGCCGCCGCGCTGAAGTCGGCGCTGTTCGGCAAGACGCTCGAGTCCGCTGACAAACCCCCGAGCGGCAATCTCGATGCTTACAACGCGATGCTGCAAGGTCGTTTCTATGCTACGCGGCGCAATCGCGCCGATCATCAGAAAGCCGTCGACTATTATGAGCAGGCGATCAGTCTCGATCCGAATTACGCGATGGCCTACGCGCGTCTGGCCAACGCGCAGCAATGGTTCGTCGACTGGATAGCAAGCGGCGAGGAGCGCAAAACCGTCACGCCGCGGGCGCTCGCGAACGCGCAGAAAGCTCTTGCGCTCGATCCGCAGTCGGCGGTGGCGATGGGCGTTCTCGGCATCAACCAGGCGTGGTCGAATTCGACCTCAAAGCAGGCGAGGCGACGTTGCGGCGCGCGGTCCAGCTGGAGCCCAACAATCCGGAGGCGCTCTACCAGCTTGCCGATGTGATCGGTTGTCTCGGCCGGCTCGATGAATCCATCCCGATGATGTGCACGGTGCTGGCGAAAGAGCCGCTGAATGCACAGTTCCATTTCAACATGGGTCAATTCCTGCTCGGGCTCAATCGCATCGACGAAGCCATCGTCGAACTGCGACGCGCCATCGATCTGCAGCCGGAAGCAGCCGGATTTCGATTCAATCTCGTGCAGTCGTACATACTGAAAGGCAAGTTCGACGAAGCGCTGGCTACGGCGTTGAACGAACCGGATCCGGCAACAGCGTTCGGCGCTGGCGCAGACCTACGTGGCCAAAGGCGACGCGGCGAGCGCGCAGGCGCAACTGGATGACATGCTGAAATACGACGGCGAATCCAACGCGTTCTACATCGCCGAGGTGTACACGCTGCGAGGCGACAACGACAAAGCGTTCGAGTGGCTGAATCGCGCTTTTGTCATCGCGATCCGTCGCTCGCGATCCTTTATGAGGATCCCATCGTGCTGCCGCGGTTGCGCGACGATCCGCGCATGAAAATCATCCTCGCCAAGCTTGGGCTACCGGATCCAGGCGAGGTTCCGAATCACTGGACGAATAAAAATAACGGCTAAGCCTTCGGCGCGTCCGCACACAAGGCCACGCCCGCCGCCATGATCAGTGATGCGATGGCCTTCTGCGTCAACGCGCGACGCGACAAGCTCTTCTTTCGAGAATCGCGGCGCCAGGAAACTGCAGCGCGGTGCCGATCAGGAACACGAACAGCGGTGTCGTCGACGACACGACGGAAACCAGCGCGGCCGGCGCCATCGTCAGGGCGAACCGCACGCCGAGCGTGCCGCCGAGATTGATCAATTCGTTGGCGCCGTTGATTCCCATCACCGCGCCAGGGTGTTTCTTCAACAGTGCGACGAACTGGCGCCGGTAGTGCGGGATGGCGATGATGACGAGTCCAAAGATCGCCTCGCCGACATACATCCAGAACGTCGTGCGCCAGAACTCGTCGCGCACGGCGAAATATTTGAAGATGATCGTCGACGCCGCCAGCACGGCGATGCAGGCGAGCATGAGCAGCACCAGCCGCATGCGCCATCCGCGCGCGTTCGACGCATCGAAGGAAATGAACAGCGCGCCGAAGATGATCAGCGCACTTCCGCCGAGCTGTCGCAAGCCCGAGTTTCTCGTCGAGGAAAACGTACGCGAAGAAAAAAGTGAACAGCGTGCTGGCCTGGAACAGTGTGGCGACGACGGACGCTTCATCGCCCTGGATCGCGCGCAGATAAAACAGCATGGCGCCCATGAACAGCGCGCCCGATGCGCTGAGTACCGCGACGTCGCCGATCCGCACGTCGAAAATGTCATCTGCCAAAAGACCGATAGGAACCAGCAATGTCGCGCTGAGCAACGCGGTGAATACCATCAACACCGAGGTATCGGCATGCGCGAAATAGCGGTCGACGATGTATTTATCGATGTGCGTCGAAACCGCCCACAACACGGGACCGGTCAACGCGAAGGCAAGCCACGCGGTCATTACATGTCGTGCTTGGCGACGTCGAATCCGGCCGCCTTGTACATCGACCAGCGTTTGCGCGATTCGTCGCGTTCAGATTGTTCTGCCGGCACCACTTCGAGCACGCGATCGAACAGGCCCGGCGCGGCATCTTCGCGCAGGTTGATGACCATCGCGCGATCCGGCGTCGTCGCGTCCGGAGGAACGATCAGCACCGGCGTGATCGCGTCATCGTCATCGCCGGCTATCTGGTGCGGGATGAATGCGTCTTCGGAAAACTCCCACAGCTTCTCATCGATCTGCTCGGCCTGATCGAACGTACGGGCAAGAATCAACGTCTGCTGGCCAGAATCGAACGCGCGCTTGGCGAGTTCGCAGACGAGTAGCAGCGGATCCTCGCGGAAACGCGGTTTGTCGATCAGGTAGAAATCGGCGCGGGCCATCAGGCCGCTTTGAGTTTGAGCTTGGTAACGCGCTTCAGATTGAGATTCCGCCGTGCGTGCCAGAGATCGTAGTTCTGCTGCATTTGCAGCCAATGCTCAGGCGTGCTGCCAAGCGACTTGGAAAGGCGTAATGCCATCTCAGGACTTCACGCCACTCGTCCCTTTCAGAATGCGCGTCAGTGTAGAGGCGGCGACATCAAGCTTTTCGGCAAGTTCGCGACCGCTGACACCATACGGTGTGAGATAGATCTCAACGATGAATTCGCCGGGATGCATGGGATTGTACATTGCCATCAGTGATAGTCCTCGTAATCAAGCACGTATGCGTCGCCCTCACGAAACTCGAATGTCACGCGCCGGTTGCCGTTGACCCACACCGACCAGCGTCCGCGAAGATCGCCTTTCAACGCATGTAACCTAAACAACGGGAATTGCATATTTTCGATTGATTTGGCCGTATCGAGTGCCGTCAGAATCGCACTCAACCGGTTGGAGTGGCTCACCATGATTCCGGAAGTGCTTCCTGTTTCGAAAAACCGGCGCAGTCCTTTGTGACGAAACGAACGAATCATTCATTAGTCCCCAGTGTAGCGTGTTGCGCACCGCGCAACAACATACGTGTACCACCGAGCTCGGAATTCCGAGAATCGAGACGGAATCCAGCGCCTGGAAGTGACGCATCATAGGGAAAACCGAAAGCCACGCTTTCGATTTATCGAGACCGACAACGGACGCGATCAGGACATCTCAGCCGCGATGAGTGGAGTTATCCGTTCGCAACCTTCGTCAGATATTCGACGAGCATCGGCACCGGGCGTCCGGTCGCGGAGCCCTTGCGGCCTTCTTCCCACGCGGTGCCCGCGATGTCGAGATGCGCCCAGCGATAGCCTTCGGTGAAGCGCGCGAGGAAACATCCGGCGGTGATCGCGCCGGCGTACTTGCCGCCGATGTTGGCGATGTCGGCATAGCCGGTGTCGAGCTGGCTCTGGTAGTCGTCCCACAGCGGCAGGCGCCAGGCGCGGTCGAGGGAAGTTTCGCCGGCGGCGATGAGGTCGTTGGCGAGCGCGTCGTCCTTCGTCATCAAGCCCGTTGCGTGCTTGCCGAGTGCGACGACGCAGGCGCCGGTGAGCGTGGCGGCGTCGATGATGATCTGCGGATTGAACTTCTGCACGTAGGTCAGCGCGTCGCACAGGATCAGGCGGCCTTCGGCATCGGTGTTGAGCACTTCGACGGTCTGGCCGGACATCGTGGTGACGACATCGCTCGGGCGCTGCGCGTTGCTGCCGGGCATGTTCTCCACGGCGGGCACGACGCACACGAGGTTGAGCTTGAGGTTCAGTTCCACGGCGGACAGGAACGCGCCGAGCACGCCGGCCGCGCCGCACATGTCGAACTTCATTTCCTCCATGCCCGCGCTCGGCTTGATCGAGATGCCGCCGGTGTCGAAGGTGATGCCTTTGCCGACGAGCGCGATGGGTTTGTCGTTTTCGCCCGCGCCTTCGTACTGCAGCACGACGAGCTTCGGCTCATTCGCCGAACCCTGCGAGACGCCGACAGCCAGTTTTTCGGCAACGTCTATCTCAACGCGCTCGACCAATTCGTAAAGCACGAGCTGAAAGCGCGTTACTGCCCGCGCTACGTCGACGACTTTATTCTGCGCCATGTAGACCAGGCGCAGCTGCAAGCCTGGCACGCGCGCATCGAAATCTTTGCGAACGAGAAGCTGCGGCTGACGCTGCATCATCACCGCACCAAGCTCAAGCGCGTGAGCTGCGGCATCGGCTTCATCGTGCACCCGCGCCATCGTCTCGTGCGCCGGCGCGTGCTAGGCAATCTGCGCGAGGCGCTCGCGCGCGCCGAAGAGCGCTTACTCGAACGACACGAAGCCGGCCGAGCGCCCCACCTCGTAGTTCACTATTTGCCGCTGCGCCTGCTCGACCAGCTCTTTGCCACGCTGAACTCCTATCTCGCTCACTTCACCAAGGCCAATACGCATCGTCTCGTAGCGGCGCTCTGGAAGCGCTACGCGTGGCTCTCGCACTACTTCATGCTCGCGGGATTTAAAGTGCAGCGAAGCTATCTACACGTCCAAAAACTTCAGTTCCCTGCGCGCGCAGTATGCGTGGTTTTCGTCGCGCACCCAAGGTGGTGCACTCTTCTTTCAGGTCGGTAAGCACTACGAATTCTACGACGACCACGCCAAACGAATTGGCGAACGCTTGCGTGTACACCCCACCCCGCCTCGCGCCGGCTTTTCCGAGTGCCGCGGCTTTGCGCGGCGCCAGCTGCCCAACTACATCCATCGTGCGCTGAGACTCGGCGACCCCGTAAAGATGGTTACTGAGAGCGGGGTCGCATTTGGGCGACCGCTTGAGCGCGTTCCGGTGAGTTATTTCATCAGTCGTCGTCACACAAGGAGAAGTGCATGCGTAAAGAAACGGCCATTGCCTCTGGACTCGCGTTGGTGTTGCTCGCCACCTCAGCGACGGCCGCGCCGCGATATTCACAAGTCGGTACTGTGAACGGCCAGCCGGAGGTCAAAGACGCAAAAACCAATCTCATATGGCAAGGCTGCCCCATGGGCCAAAGCGGTAATGACTGCGCCACCGGTGGAACAAGCAATTACAAGTGGCACGATGCGCTTTCGGCCTGCTCGAATCTCTCGTGGGGTGCAGGCACTAATGCCTGGCGCCTACCGAACATCAAAGAGCTGCAAACCATCGTCAACGACTTAACCTCCTATCCTGCGATTGATGCGACCAACTTCCCCGCTACGCCGAGCAACTACTTTTGGTCGTCTTCGTCTTATCCGACCAGCATTGGCAACGCTTGGGTCGTCTACTTTGGCGATGGCCTCGTCGACGCCAACTTCAAGGGCTTCAACGGCTTCGATGTGCGCTGCGTCCGTTCGGGAACGTGACTTTGGCTCTTTGATGATTTGGTTTTTTGTTTCTGACTGGCTAGCGTTTCCATCGAACTAATCGGCGACGCTCGGGGCCGCGGCCAATCCGGCGCTCAGCTTGACGGATTCCCCTTCACCTCCTGAGCTACGCGCGGGATCTCTTCCAGTTGCGCTCTCCGGCGAGTGCATCAGCAGCGAGCTGCGCGCCGGCTGCCCAGTTCGCGCTGGCTGACATGGCCGAGTATCTCGGCAAGTTGCGACAGACTGTAAGCCATCGGTTGCCCGCAAAGAGGCGCAGCGAGCGTTGCCATCGCGCCTGATTCAATCGTTCATAAGGTAACGGACTGGGACGTGGGCGACACTTCGTGCAACTCCCCCGTCATCTTTAGATTAGGGCAATTATCTAATTTCCGGTCAAGCGTTGCCATTTGCGCGTTCGCCCGCGCGGGTGGACTATGACTCACTAGGCCGGCGACGCGACTCCAACTCGAGCCATTCCATTCCCATGTGTCATTCATAAATTTGCCGTCATCGGCACTAGTCATTCCTCGAACTCAATGATATTCGCGCTGCACTCACCTACGCCGCGCAGCAGACGGACGACGTGGTTATCAAGCCTGCGTGAAATTTTTCGTTTACACAGTGCGCAAAAGGAGCCAGTGGCGGACCGAAACGCAACATGACAAGATGAGCTCATGCCAGGAGGACTCGGCCGTGAGCACCATCGCAGCGTTCGTCTGGCGAGGCAACGCGGTGCGGGCCTGTTGTCCCTTATGCTTGCGTGTTGCGCTGCCGGCTCGGCGCATGCAGAGCAGCGCTTCTTCGTGCGATCAGCGAAGCTTCAGGCCGGTGGCAAGGAGGTCGGCACGATCGGCGACGCGGCGGTGCTTGCCCAGTTTGACGAAAACGATGCCGTGCAAATTGCGCACGACGACCGATCCCTTTCCTATCGCGGCACGATCGCCCTACGGACGGCGGCGCTTATTGTGAGTCCCAAGACTCGGCAACACGTGATGCAGCCGAGCCCGTTCGCGATTTCGCTCGAGGCCGATAGCTGGGCACCGGTGACGGGCGTCGTGGACCGCGGCATCACCATTCGTTTGCCGCCGCACTTTCCCGCGCGCTCCGCGGTGCTCGCGCTCGAGCGCCAAAAGGCCCCGGCAGAGACTATGGCCGCCGCGCCTAAGATCTGGACGTTTGCCGACAGCGCGAGGCCCGCCGGCCCTGACTGCACGGAGCAGCGACTGTACGCGCGGGTCGATTCGCGCAGCGCGGTGTGGAAATTTTCCGGCTGGGCATGGGTGCGCGTTACAGAGAAGGTCCAGCGCGGTTTCGTCCGGGTCGAGGTCGGTGGATTGGCTTTGTCACCGAAGGTTACATGCACGTTCCCTTTGCCTGCCCAAATGGCCTGGTCGATTTGGGCGAAAGCGTCGGCGGGGGCTGTCCGGACGGATTCATTCAGGGCTATCCGGTTACACTTGCCCAAGGCACAAAGCTGTACGCGGACGCGGACGCGTCTGAAGCCTTTGCGACAATTAACCGACCTCTCGATGCGTTCGCCGCGTCACCCGAGATGCTGCGCGCGGCGCAGGCGCGGCGCACGTAGTGTTCGAAGTAGAAGATGGCAGCTTTGCGCAACTTGCCGGCTGGGGTAAAAGGTCCTGAGCAGCGCGGGTTCGCACCGGCCACCCAGCGGAAGGAGCGCAGCGCCGGCCATTGCCTGTTCGGTCGCGACCAAGGCGGCGGGTGACTGAACGCTAATTCATCTGTTTGACGCGGAAGCGGTGGGATAGAGTTGCGAAGCCTGCTGAAAAAGCATCGGTGGCCTCCCCCCGCTTGCCGTGCCACTGAAACGCTTGAGCTCGCTGCGATATCGGTGACCATTGGCGCAGGCGGCTTTGAGGGTACCGGATGAAGCAGACCGAGCAGCGGACGAGGTGGCGATGTCGACGGTTGATCAATCTGATATTCGTGGATCGAGCCCGCGAAGGCCCGCCAACAAGGTCATCTTCCGTCGGGAGCGGCCTCTGACTCGTAACGCGGATTCGGAAAAAATTCCTACCGCAGAGAACTGACGAGGATTCTCCAATTCGTGTGCCGCTCGACCGCTGCTCGCTCTGCTCCATCGAAAACATTTTGTTCGCTACGCAGCTTTCTGCTGTTGATGCGCAGTGCGATTTTGGATTTCTTTTTCGGCGTGCACGCCGACGTCCCACAAAAATCCAAGTAGCTCACGACCGACAGCGGTAACTACTTTTTGCTGCGGCAGACCCTTGGCCTGCAGTCGGTGATAGCGCTTGTACAGTCGATGTTGCGCCGTCCAGCCAATCGCCTTGATATCCTCGCTGAGACCCGTTTGCCGCTTTTTTAGCGGCGCCGAAAGCGCAGGCAAAAAGCGATAGCTCCACGCCGCTTCACCGATGACACGGCGCAAGTGGCTGTTGCCCGCTTTGGTAATCGTACCGCGTCGCGCTTTGCCTGGGCCGCCGGTGGAGTACTCGCTTGGCACCATGCCGCTATAACCCATCAGCTGACTGGGTCGCGTGAAGCGCGAGAAATCTCCGACTTCCACCGCGACCGTTACCGCCGTGAGTTTGGCGATACCGCGCAGCGCCTGCAGCGCGTGGACAACCGCGCGCATTTTTTCCGACGAGGTTTCCACCGCGTCGTCGATCGCCTGCTCGAGTCGGACGATGCGCTCAGCTGCATGGTCAACTTCGTGTCGATAATCGATAAACGTAGAGGTGTGCGCACTGTGCTCAAACGTCATCGACAGCAACCACTCGCGATGTTTTCCGCTCCACGCTTTGACGCCTTGTGGCGCTCTGCGTCCTTGTCGTAGCAAAAACTTTCCCAGTCGATGACGAGCGCGCAGCTGATCTTTTTTCGCCACTTCACGCGCACGAACCAAATCGCGCAACGCTTCATGCGCTGTATCGGGC
>CAWFCC010000020.1:0-10049 GCA_963814225.1 uncultured Gammaproteobacteria bacterium
ACGGCTCGAATCATCCCGTGAAAAACTTGCTCACCGAACAAGTCGAGATTACATCCCAGAATCACGGCTTCTGCGTCGATCCCGAATCTTTGCCATCGAGCGACGTCGAGATCACCCATCTGAATCTAAACGATCACACGAACGAAGGCTTCCGACACAAATCGCTGCCGCTCTTCAGCGTGCAATATCTCCCGGAGGCTTCACCGGGGCCGCACACTCACACTATTTGTTCACGCAGTTCACGGACCTAATGAAAGAGTTTGCATCGCCAGGGAGTTCGCGTCGATGAAGATCGTCAGGGCACGGCTTTAGCCGTGCCATAAAGCGTAGCGAGGAGGAGCGGCTTCAGCCGCTGAGGGATGTCGATCCCGAGCCGAAACGGCCGCGTGCCGGGCACCTATTTCGTAACGTCGCGCACGTGGGAAAGCCGAAAGCTTTTCATCGCGGACGCTACATGCGAAATCTTCGTGCGATGGCTGCTGGACTATCGGGAGCGGGGAGAATATGCACTGCATGCATTCGTTCTGATGCCGGATCATTTCCACGCTCTCCTGACTCCGGCGGTTGATAAAACACTCGAACGGTGCGTACAGATGATCAAGGGTGGTTCTGCTCATGAAATACGGGAGGAACGGGCGATGAAGTTCCCAGTGTGGCAACGAGGATTTTCGGATCATCGAATTCGAGATGCAGCGGATTTGGAGAATCACTTCCGGTACATCGAGATGAATCCGGTCAAGGCATACTTGGTGTCGGAACCGCGAGAGTATCGATGGTCTTCGTTCTGCGGTTCAGTGTCCACGGACAAAGTCCCTCAGGGGCTGAAGCCCTCGTGAGGGCGTCTGCGGTCGGCACGGCTGAAGCCGTGCCCTGACGGCACCGCAAGTTCGCGAAGAGTTCGACGTTTTTGTCTGATTTGACGAAAGGTTTATGCCGAAGCGTACTGACATCAAGAAGATTTTGATCATCGGGTCCGGCCCGATCGTGATCGGTCAGGCCTGCGAATTCGACTATTCGGGAGCGCAGGCGTGCAAAGCGCTGCGCGCCGAAGGGTATCGGGTCGTGCTCGTGAACTCGAATCCGGCGACGATCATGACCGATCCCGAATTGGCTGACCGAACATACATCGAGCCGCTGACGACGGAGTATCTCGAGGAGATCATCGCGCGCGAACGGCCGCGAGGCGATGTTGCCGACGGTCGGTGGGCAGACGCGCTGAATCTCGCGGTCGAACTTGCCGAGAGCGGGCATCCTCGAGAAGTACAACGTCGAAATGATCGGCGCGTCGCTCGCGGCGATCAAAATCGCCGAAGATCGGCTGTGGTTCAAGGACGCGATGCCGGAAAATCGGCCTCGAAGTGCCGGCGTCGGCAGCTGGTGAACAACGCGCAGGAGGCGCTGCGGCTGTGCGACAGCATGGGATTTCCGCTGGTGATCCGGCCGTCGTTCACCCTGGGCGGCACGGGCGGCGGCATCGCCTACAACCGCGAAGAATTTGGCGAAGCGATTCCGCACGCGGCTCGAATGAGTCCCGGTGCATGAAGTGCTCGTCGAAGAGTCGGTGATCGGGTGGAAGGAATACGAGCTCGAGGTGATGCGCGATTTCGCGCGACAACTTCGTGGTCATCTGCTCGATCGAGAATTTCGACCCGATGGGCGTGCACACCGGCGACTCGATCACAGTCGCTCCGGCGCAGACGCTGACCGACAAGGAATACCAGCGGATGCGCGACGCCGCGGCGGCCATCATCCGCGAAGTCGGCGTCGAAACCGGTGGATCGAACGTGCAGTTCGGCATCAACCCGGCAAACGGTCGCATGGTCGTGATCGAGATGAATCCGCGCGTGTCACGCAGTTCCGCGCTGGCCAGCAAGGCGACGGGTTTCCCGATCGCAAAGATCGCCGCGCGGCTCGCGGTCGGCATGTCGCTCGACGAAATCCCCAACGACATCACAAAAGACGACGCCGGCTTGCTTTGAGCCGACGATTGACTACGTCGTCGTAAAAATTCCGAAGTGGCAGTTCGAGAAATTCCCCGGCGCCGACACCACGCTCGGCACCCAGATGAAGTCGGTCGGCGAAGTGATGGCCATCGGCCGGACGTTCAAAGAGGCGCTGCAAAAGGGAATTCGCTCGCTCGAGCCGCACACGCCTTGGCGGGCTCCTGCCGAGACCCCGCAGTCGTTGCTGCGCGAAAAATTGGCGACGCCGCGCGCCGGATCGTTTGCACTGGATCTTGACGGCCGTTGAACGCGGCCTGCCCGCGAGCGAGATTTGCGACCTCACCGAAAATCGATCCCTGGTTCATCCAGCAGTGCGAAGAGATCAACGCGATGAACCGGCGCGCCGCGAACGTAACCGTCGAAACCGCCTCGAAGGATTTGCTGCGTGAAGTGAAACGCCACGGTACGAGCGATGAAACGCTAGCGCAAATCTGGAAGACAACTCCTGCCGCGGTGCGCTTGCAGCGTGCCCGGTATGGGGTGGCTCCGGTATTCAAACGCGTCGATACCTGCGCCGCGGAGTTTGAATCGTTCACGCCTTACATGTACTCGACGTATGAAGACGAGGACGAATCGGAACCGTCGAGCAAGCCGAAGATCATGATTCTGGGCGGCGGACCGAACCGCATCGCGCAGGGAATCGAGTTCGACTACTGCTGCTGCCATGCGTCGTTCGCGCTGCGCGAAGACGGCTACGAAACCATCATGGTGAATTGCAATCCGGAGACGGTGTCGACTGACTACGACACCTCCGACCGCTTGTATTTCGAGCCGCTGACGCTCGAAGACGTGCTCGCGATCGTCGAAAAAGAAAAGCCGGACGGCGTGATCGTGCAGTTCGGCGGGCAGACTCCGCTCAATCTGGCGCTCGAACTGAAGCGCAACGGCGTGCCCATCATCGGCACGACGCCGGAGATCGATCGACCTCGCGGAAGACCGCCGTCGATTCGGACGCTTACTCGAAGAGCTAAAAATCCCACAGCCGCGTAACGCGACGGCGCTAATTCCCGAAGAAGCCGCGCGTGTTGCGGGCGAAATCGGCCTGCCGGTGCTGGTGCGCCCCAGCTACGTCCTCGGCGGCCGCTCGATGGTCATCGCCTACGACGTCAACACTGTGCAGGAATACGTGGCTCAAGCCGCGTTGATGGGCCCGGCGCGTCCGGTGCTGATCGATCAATTCCTCGAAGAAGCCACCGAAGTCGATGTCGACGCTCTCGCCGACGGAACCGATGTTGTCATCGGCGGCATCATGGAGCACATCGAAGAGGCCGGCGTGCACTCCGGCGATTCGTCGTGCGTCCTGCCCGCAGTGAGCCTCTCGCCGAAAATTCTCGACACGATCCGCGACTACACGCAGCGTCTCGCCCTGGCGCTCAAGGTCGTCGGCTTGATGAACGTGCAGTACGCCATCCAGCGCGACACCGTCTACGTGCTCGAAGTAAATCCGCGCGCGTCGCGAACCGTGCCGTACGTCAGCAAGGCGACCGGCGTGCCGTTGGCGAAGGTCGCGTCGCGACTGATGGCTGGCAAACGGCTCGCGGACATGAAGCTGCCGCTGGTGAAGAACAATGGCGGTGCTCGAAATCGCGGTCCACGATTTTTACGCCGTAAAATCGCCGGTCTTTCCGTTCAACAAGTTCCGCGGCGTCGATACGATCCTCGGCCCGGAGATGCGCTCCACCGGCGAAGTTATGGGCGTCTCGACCTCATACGGCCAGGCATTCGCCAAAGCCCAGCTTGCCGCCGGACAGCGCTTGCCGCTCAAAGGCACAATCTTCTTGAGCGTAAACGATCGAGACAAAAGGGAGATCGGGCCGCTCGGCAAAGACCTGAAAGCCCTTGGATTCCGGTTGCTGGCGACTCGTGGTACCGCCGCGGCGTTGGAAGCCGCCGGCATTGAAGCGGAGCCGGTATTTAAAGTGAACGAAGGCCGACCGAACATCGTCGATCTCGTAAAAACGCGAAAGATCGATCTGATCATCAATACTCCGCTGGGCCGCGAATCGTTCTACGATGAGAAGTCGATCCGGCGCGCAGCGATCCGCCACAACATTCCGTGCATCACCACGCTATCGGCAGCGCACGCTGCCGCGTTGGGGATCAAGGCGTTGCTTGATCAGCGGCCGGAAGTCGGCGCGCTACAGGATTTGCATCAGGGTCGCGTCCCGGCTTCGGGCACTGCGGCACAGACAACGACGGGAGACTGATCCGTGGACCTGGGTGGCGTATATCCTGCGCTGACGACGCCGTACGCGGCCGATGGGGAAGTCTCGCTCGCGGATTTGAAGTACAACATCGAGCGATACAACTCGACCGGTATCGCCGGATTCGTCGCTCTCGGCTCGACTGGCGAATCCGTTTTGCTCTCGCGCCGCGAGATGGACGGCATACTGACGACCGTGCGCGACGCCGCCGGGCAAGGGAAGCGGCTCATCGCGGGTACGGGCGCCGAATCCACCCAAGATACGATCGAACGCACCAAGCATGCCGCAGAGTTGGGATATCACTTCGCGCTGGTAAAAACGCCGCACTACTACAAGCCCGCATACAAGCCTGAGGTCTTGATCGCACATTACCGCCGCGTGGCAGACGCCTCGCCGATTCCGGTGCTGCTGTACTCCGTACCGATTTTTACCGGCGTGACGCTCGAAGCGCCAGAAGTCGGCGCGCTTGCCCAGCATCCGAACATCATTGGCATCAAGGAAAGTTCGGGACACGTGATGCGCGTGGCCGAGATCGTGTCGGCTTGCCCAGCGGATTTTCAGATGTTGACTGGCTCGGCAGGGACGATGCTCGCCGGTTTGACGGTCGGCGCAAAGGGCGCAATCTTGGCGCTCGGTTCCGCTCTCCCGGAAATGTACGTTGCCTTGTACGACCTGTACCGCAGCGGAGAAATCGACAAAGCTCGCATGCTGCAGAATACTTTGCTCAAAGCAGGCAAAGTAATTCAATCCGAACACTCCATCGCGGGCATCAAGTTTGCGATGGACCAGCGCGGTTATCATGGCGGCGTCCCTCGCTCGCCGCTCGTTCCTCTGCCTGACGCGTACAAACAGCGCGTCATCGAGACGTTGCAGAGTCTTGAGCCGGCGCTACTTCGGGCATGAGCGGCGGGTTTATTCGAGCGCCATGCGGCCTGGTGAGCAGTCGCGCTATCTTCGCTTCACCGAGCGCGTCCAAACGTTGGACACTGGGTTGGTTTGGCAACGGTCCCAAGTGACAGGCAGGCGAATTGCCTGCCAGCATGTAACATCGACGTAACGATACGCGGCTGGCAGTGTGACCAAACCTGACAAGGAACATCTAAGCTCCGATGGGTTGTCTTTCGATACCGTTCCAGCGCCTGCCCCACCAGCCGAAGCTGTTTCTTCGGTTTCTGAGTGAATTTTCTAGCGTTTCGCAGTTTTATCCTCATCCGCCAACTCTAGAAGCGATTCAACAGGTGGCTAAGACCGTCGACTATCCTGATGGTCGCCGGAAGGAAGTCGCTGCTGTGTTGCGTGAGACGAACGCATCGCTTGGCGCTGGCGACACTACGGCAAAAAACATCGATCGGCTGGCCAACGGCGCGGTCGCCGTCCTCAGCGGTCAGCAAGTCGGTCTTTTCGGCGGGCCGGCATACGCATTTTACAAAGCGCTGAGTGCAATTCAGATCGCGCAGGAACTCACGCAATCCGGCGTCGATGCGGTGCCAATTTTCTGGATGGCGACTGAAGATCACGATCTCGATGAAGTGCGACACGTTTCGTGGTTTCATGCCAAAAAGCGGACGCGGTTTGAGCTGTCCGGGGAAGGCGCGCCTGGGCGTCCCGTTCGGCAGTGGAGCTCGGCCCGGCGGTCGAAGAAATCGTGAAGTTAGCTACGGAGCTGCTCGCCGGCACCAGTAGCTCAGCCGTTGCGAAATATCTCGCGGAGAGCTACACGCCAGACGACACCTCGGCAGCGCCTTCGGGAAATTAACTGGGCGTCTCTTCGCGGACTACGGATTGATTCTGGTTGACCCACTGGACGCGCGTCTGCATCGCATCGCGGCACCAATTTATCGCAAAGCTTTGTCGGGACGGGCAACGCTCAACGCAAAACTGCTGCAACGTGACAAGGATTTAGAGGCCGCGGGATTTGCGCCCCAAGTGAAAGTCACGCCGGAAACAACGTTGATGTTTCAGATTCGCGATGGCGTGCGCCAGCCGATCGTCTACCAAGGCGAGCACGGCGGCCAAACCGGCACGTTCAAGTTCGGCGACTCCGTCCTGGCCGAAGCCGAGGTTTTGCAGCTCGCCGATTCATCGCCCGAAACGCTGAGTCCAAACGCGCTGTTGCGGCCGGTCGTGCAGGATTATCTTTTTCCGACGGTCGCCTTTTGCATCAGCTCGGCGGAGATTTCGTACCTGGCGCAATCCGAAGTCATTTATCGCGAAATTTTGGGGCGTATGCCAGTCCTGCTGCCGCGCGCCGACTTCGCATCCTCGACGCCAAGGCCGACAAGCTGTTGCAGAAATACAAGCTGTGCATCGAGAATCTCTGGAGCGGCCCGCAGGAATTGCGTAAGCAAATGGAGTCTGTGTCGCTGCCGGGCCAGCTTGCCGCGGACTTCGACAAGAAAAAGGCTTTGATCGACAGCACGTTGACCGAACTCGGAGCCGAGATCAGAAACTCGACGCAACTCTTGCCGGAGCGGTTGAGACCACGCGGGAGAGGAGTCCTTCCAGTTGAACAAACTGCGCGAGAAGACTGGGCGTGCACTCGATGAACGCGCCGGACTGATCGCCGAGCACAGCGATTTTCTCGAGAACCTTCTCTATCCCGATCGCATCCTGCAGTCGCGCGTGCTTAGCTTCTTGCCGTTCCTGGCGCAGTGGGGACCTACAGGACTCGAAGAACTGAAGAATCTCAGCGCGACGTCCAACCTCAAAGAGCATCGCATCGCCCGCATCACGCAGTAATTCGGACAAGGGACCGAGCGCGTGGCCCCCCTCCCCATGTTTTTGTGCAAGGATGTGATTCTGTGGGAGTTACATTTGCCGAAAGCGTAAGGATGTGATTCTAAAGTGGATATCGCACCTGTAGGACACCGGCGCATCCATAAGTCCCGATTCTTCAGTGATCTACGAGTTGCCGGATTCGCCGCGCGACTTCTTCAACTCTTCCATTACCGACTGCATGAGTTCCTTAGCGTGCGTCAACTCCCGAACCTGGGATTCGCAGGTCCATCGCGGAAGCGCCGGATTCCGCTGGCTGGTGCAATAGACGCCGTGCTGGCCGACGAACACCAGGGCGTTGGTCAGGCGATCGAGCGATACTGCGAAGCGGCCGCGGTCGCGTCCGAACATCTGTTCGTAGTGCTCCAGCTCTTCTCTGTGATCGTCGAATGCAGAATTTGGCGGCATGTACGCTTTCTCAATCTGGCTGACTCGCAGCCGGTTGCGATGATGATTTCGGGCACACAAGGGCTGTTGCTAACTTTACCCACATGTACCGCATACCATAATTCGCTTGGCCCACCTGTGAGGCCATTCGTTCGGTCCACCGAACGATAGGAAAATCTAGGCGCCATCCCTGGTGAACTGGGGAAGGGATGGAGGAGCAACCAAACATGCGACGTTCCGACCTGGTGCAGCACAAAGAAAAGGAAAAAGGCGAGCAACGCGCACGTCGCAAATCGTGTTTGGCGAGCGCCAACATCTCCTGCGCGTTTTGGATTCGCTGGAAGGGACCGAGTTGCCGATCGCGCGCATGCAGCAGGAGCGGCGCATTCTAGAGGAACTCATTCACGCGCGTACGCGCAAACTCAACAGATCAACACCGCCTGGGACGAAAAGATTGGGCTCGTCCTGAGTGCCGATGCCAAGCCGGAAATGCTCGAAAAGCTGGTGAAGCAGGCTCCGAAAACCGATTTCTATTTGCTGCGTTTGATCAGCGAACATCCGCGCGCCAATTCAAAGACGTTGAACAAGCTGGCCAAGCATCCGTACGCCGCGATTCGCGAAACGTCGCACGCCATCCGAACGCCGATGCGCCGACGTTGACGTGGCTCAGCCGGGATCGCAGCCAGCCGCTGTGGTATCTCGTGGCATTCAACCCCAACACGCCCACGGTGTTGCAGCGCAGGCTGCGTGATGGGCTGAAGAGGCTCGGAGAGAATCAGCTCTCGAAGTAACAACTCAACGGCTTTCAGGAGATCGAAGAGGGGCGCGGCAAATGCCGCGCCCCTCTTTATTTCCACAGCACTCACAACGAAGCGATTGACATACTGAACTGAACCGTTTAGTATGCGAAAAATCCTGACCACGACCGTGGGTGACTTAAGGATGGCTAAGTTTACTACGCGGATTATGCTGGCTCAGCCATTCCGATTACCGAAGATACGTTCTCGATGATCCGTGTACAAAGTCTGCGTGAAAGAAGTTCGGTGATTTCACCGCGGTGGACGACGTGTCGTTCGACGTGGACGAGGGCGAGATTTTCGCGTTCCTCGGCCCCAACGGCGCGGGAAAAACAACCCCCATCAAGATGCTGACGACGCTGCTGACGCCGACCGGGGGACGATCGAAATCGACGGGCATGAATCCGGAGAGAATCAGCACGAAGTGCGGCAGCGTTTTGGCATCGTTTTCCAGGACCCCAGCCTGGACGGGATTTGACCGCCTGGAAAACATGGAAATCCACGGCGCGCTGTACCACGTGCCGAGCAAGATGCGGGCCAGCGAGCGAGGAACTGCTCAAGCTGTTCAAGCTATGGGACCGCAAGACAGCCTTGTGAAGAATTCTCGGGCGGCATGAAGCGCGGCCTGGAGATCGCGCGGGGGTTTCTGCACACGCCGCGCATACTTTTTCTCGATGAGCCCACGCTGGGGCTGGATCCGCAGAGCCGCAACCAGCTCTGGTCGATCGTGAAAAAGGTCAACGAGGCCGAAAAGGGTGACGGTGTTTCTGACCACGCATTACATGGACGAAGCCGATCGCGTGGCGCATCCGCATCGGCGTGATCGATCATGGCAAGCTGGTGGCGCAGGGCACGCCGCGCGAAGGGATCAAGGACCAGACCGGCGCGGAGACCCGCTGGGAGGACGCGTTCCTCAAGCTGGACCGGTTCGACCACGATCCGCGACGAGAACGGCAGGGTCGGCCGAGCAAATGCGCCAGGTCGCGAAAATGTGGAGGCGATAGATGGAACGCGATCTACATGTCTCTGGCTGCGCGAGCTGAAGCGATATACCCGTTCGCGAGCGACAGATTCGTGGCATCGCTGGGCCAGCCGCTGCTGTATCTGCTGGCGCTCGGATTCGGCCTTGGCGCCGGTCTATCAAAAGGCGGAACGGCGGCTCCTATCTGCAATTCATCGCGCCGGGCGTTATCGGCATGGCGGTGCTGTTTTCGTCCGTCTTTTCGGGCATCGCATTGTTGTGGGATCGGCAATTCGGCTTTCTTGAAAGAGACGCTTGTCGCGCCGGTGCCGCGCCTCGAAATCATGATTGGCCGCACGCTCGGTTCGGCAACGACGATGCGATGATTCAAGGTCTGCTCGTGTCCGTCGTGTGCCTCATCGCGGGATTCCGGCCGATCAGTTTGCAATCGATTCCGGTCGCGTTGTTCTTCTTGTTGTTGATCGCGATTCTTTTTGCTGCGCTCGGAACGACAATCGGCTCGGTGATTCCCGATATGCAGGCGTTTCCGATCGTAATGAACTTTCTTGTGCTGCCGATTTTCTTCCTGTCGGGCGCACTGTTTCCGCTGGATACATCGCCAAGGGCGTTACAGATTATCTCGGCGTTCGATCCGCTCTCTTACGGCGTGGATGGCATGCGCGGGGCGCTGGTCGGGCACTCGCACTATGGGCCCCTCGTCGACACAATCGTGCTGTGCTGCGTGGGCATCGTCCTGCTGTGCATCGGTGCGTGGCGATTCTCGAAGATCGAGATTTAGACGCCAACTCTGCCGCCATGCCAAAAGGACTCAGCCAACGCGCCCATCAGAAAGTGCTCGAGACCGCGGCGGAGCTATTCGCCGACCGCGGCATCGACACGACCAGCATGAACGCGATCGCGG
>CAWFCC010000021.1:0-105558 GCA_963814225.1 uncultured Gammaproteobacteria bacterium
CCGCCGGTATCGCGCCCGGGGGCGGTGGCGGCGGTTCGGGCTCATTCCCCAGTACGGGCGGTGCCGGCGCCAAGTTCGGCGGTGGCGGTGGTGGATCAAGCGTCGGAGGTTTCGGCGGCGAGTTTGCCGGCGGCGGCGGTGGCGCAACGTTCGGTGGCGCTGGCGGTTTTAGTGGCGGCGGCGGCGGTGCGGGCGGCGGGTCGCCGGGCAATGGCGGCTTCGGCGGCGGAGGCGGCTCCGGCCTGCCTGACAACGGCACCGCGGCGGCGCTCGGATTTGGCACAGGTCAGGGCGGCTTCGGCGGCGGCAACGGCACGACGACAACCACAGACCTTCCCGGCGGCGGCGGCGGCGCAGGCTTTGGCGGCGCGATCTTCGTGAAGCAGGGTGGCCAGATCACGGTTGTCGATTTCGGCGGCATTTACACGGCCCAAAACGGCCTCGGCATTTCCTTCAACGGGTTCTTCCTTGCCGGCGATGGCGCGCATGATGGCAACGACTTGTTCTTGATGCGCGGCACCAGCATCGGCTTCAACATTTCGAACGGCCAGACTTTCCTCCTTTACGCCGATCATCGGCAATGCCGACGGAACCTCGAATGCCGGCGTGATGCTGACCAAGTCGGGGCAGGCACGCTCGCACTGAACACTGCGAACCTTTACGACGGCGGCACCACGATCTCTGGCTGCTCGGTCGTGGTCGGCGACAACAACGCGCTTGGCACCGGATGATTCTTGATAAAGTCGGGTACCACGCTCGGATTTGCCACGGGCAACTTCACGCTCACGAACAACTTCCAGATTTCGGGAGATCCGAGCTTTGTGCCGCCCACCGGCACGACCCAAACGATCGCAGGTGTGATTTCCGACGGCGGCGCGCCGGGCGTCGTGGAGATGAACGGCGCCGGCACGCTGGTATTCAGCGGCGCCAATACCTACAGCGGAGGCACCGTCATCAATTCCGGGACGTTGCAACTAAGCGGCGCGGGAACGCTGGGTGCGGCGAGCGGCGCAACGACGATCAACGCCGGCGCCACGCTTGATTTTGGGAACAACGACGCAGATCCAGAATGGCGGCCTGACGCTTGCCGGCGGCACCATCCAAAACGGTACGTTGTCGTCGAGTACCGGGTTTATTCTTCAATCGGGAAGCGCGAGCGCCGTCCTGTCCGGCTCAGGTGGGGTGACCAAGACCACGACCGGCACAGTCAGCCTCACGGGCGCCAATACTTACAGCGGAGGCACCGTCCTCAATTCCGGGACGTTGCAACTGAGCGGCGCGGGAACGCTGGGTGTGACGAGCGGCGCAACGACGATCAACGCCGGCGCCACGCTTGATTTGGGAACAACGACGCAGATCCAGAATGGCGGCGTGACGCTTGCCGGCGGCACCATCCAAAACGGCACGTTGTCGTCAAGCAATGGGTTTGCGCTTCAGTCCGGAATTGCGAGTGCCGTCCTGTCTGGCCCCAGTGGGGTGACCAAGATCACGTCCGGTACAGTCAGCCTCACGGGCGCTAATACCTACAGCGGAGGCACCTTCATCAATTCCGGGACGTTGCAACTGAGCGGCGCGGGAACGCTGGGTGTGGCGAGGCTCGGCGCAATCGGACGATCACCGGCGGCGCCACGCTTGATTTGGGAACAACGACGCAGATCCAGGACGGCGGCGTGACGCTCGCTGGCGGCACCATCCAAAACGGCATGTTATCGTCAAGCAGCGGGTTTGCGCTCCAGTCCGGAATTGCGAGCGCCGTTCTGTCGGGCTCGGGCGGTGTGACCAAAACCACGTCCGGCACGGTCAGCCTCACGGGCGTCAACACATACACGGGCGCGACCAACGTCAACGCAGGCACACTCTCGGTTGACGGCTCGATTGCGACGTCGTCGCTGACCACGGTGAATGCCGGCGGCACGCTCGGCGGCAACGGCACTGTCGGCAACACCACGATCAACGGCGGTACGCTTTCACCAGGCAACTCGATCGGCACGTTGACCGTGGCCGGCAATCTGACGTTCACCGCGGCCGCGAGCTACCTGGTCGAAGTTTCCAGCCGGCCACGCCGACCGCACCAATGTAACGGGCGCGGCGACGCTCGGTGGCGCGACGGTGAATGCGAGTTTGCGGCCGGCACCTATGTCGCGAAGCAATATGCCATCCTGAACGCGACCAACGATCTGGCCGGCAGCACGTTCGGCTCGGTGGTCAATACCAATCTGCCCGGCGGCTTCAAATCAAGCCTCAGCTACGATGCCCACAACGCCTATCTCAATCTGGCGCTCGCTTTCGTTCCGCTGCCCGGCGAGGGGCTCAGTGCCAACCAGCAGAATGTCGGCAACGCCCTTATCAATTTCTTCAACACCGGCGGCGGCATTCCGATCGTGTTCGGCGGGTTGACGCAGGCGGTAGCTGACGCAAATATCCGGCGAGACGGCGACCTGATCGCAGCAAACCACGTTCAACGCGATGAACCAGTTCATGGGCGTGATGACGGACCCGTTCATTGCCGGCCGCGGCGATCCGGTCAGCGATTCGCTCACGCTTGGCAGTCGCCGACAATCGCTTGAATTGTATTTCTGCACTCAGCGCGGCACTTCGGTTTTCCGCTGCCACGAATCCCAGCAGCCGAACAGGCGGGTGCATCCGCGTGAACCGTGCGCCTTTGCCAGTTCTATGCTTTTCAAAGCGCCCGGAAACATCTGTCGTGATGCCTGTGTAGATACTGCCGTTGCGGCATTCGATGAAATAGACAAACCATTTTTTTCTATCTTCGATCACACGCGATCTCGTCCACGAAATTCGGCGTCACGATCGAGTGTCGCCGGATCAGCGACGGCGACTCAACTCATCGATCACCGCGTTCAAAGTAACACCGCGGGCACGCAACAGCACGAGCAGGTGAAAA
This sequence comes from uncultured Gammaproteobacteria bacterium, assembly GCA_963814225.1. GTDB lineage: Bacteria > Pseudomonadota > Gammaproteobacteria > Xanthomonadales > Rhodanobacteraceae > Rudaea. The sequence continues at coordinate 2,906 of CAWFCC010000021.1, forward strand.
ACCAGATCCGCCGATTCGGAGATCATCTCATCGGAGTCTTGGGCAACAGCGGCGAGCGCCAATTCAACGGCCTCTTCGCCTACTTTTTGCGCGATGCGGCGCACGCCTGCGTCGAAGAGTGTGGTGGTGTAGCTTCCTTCAGGACGCTCGCGGTCCCGCGCGGCGATCGTCTCTTCGAGTTCCGCGAGAAGCGATAGCTCGGGTGTCGAATCGCCGAAACAACTCACGGTATTTCGATGGCAGGTAGGACCCATCGGCTGCGCCTGCACCAGCAACGCATCGCGATCGCAATCGGCTTCCACCGCTTTCAGCTGTAGGCGATGTCCCGAGGTTTCGCCCTTCGTCCATAGGCCCTTCTTGCTTCTGCTGTAAAACGTGACGTCTCCTGTTTGTAAGGTCTGTTCCAACGCCGCCTGATTCATGTAGCCGAGCATCAAGACTCGCCCGCTGAACGCGTCCTGCACAACGGCGGGAACGAGACCGTCAGGATTTTTCGCCCAATCCACTCTATCGCAACCACCATCATTGGCGCACCACGATGTCTGGGCTGCAAGCTCGGACTTCAGCGCACGCACGCTCAACGCGCCGCTGTGAAAGACGCTCGCTGCGAGAGCTCCGTCCACATCGGCTTGCCTGAACACGTCGCGAAAATGATCCGCGCAGCCGGCACCGCCCGACGCAATCAGCGGCACGCTGCACACCTCGCGAGCGCGTGCGAGTTGTTCGATGTCATAACCGGTGCGAACGCCATCGTTGTCCATACAGTTCAACACGATCTCTCCTGCACCGCGGTCCTGTGATTCGCTGATCCAGTCCAGCGTTTTGCGATCGAGCGCGCGCACGCGATTGGTGTCGCCGCTGTATTGGCGGACGCGCCACGAGCCGTCTCGTTCGCGCATGCTGTCGATTCCGACGACCACGCATTGCGAGCCGAACGTTTGCGCCAGTTCCGAAATCAGCGCCGGCCGCTCGAGCGCTGGGGAGTTGATCGATACCTTGTCCGCGCCGGCTAAGCAGAATTCGCTCGGCGTCATCCACGCAACGGATGCCACCGGCGACGCAAAAAGGAATGTCGAGTTCCTGCGCCACGAGTTCCACCCATCGCGCACCGACGCGGCGTCCGTCGGGACTTGCGGTGATGTCGTAGAACACCAGCTCATCGGCGCCTTCGTCGCGATAGCGCTTGGCAAGCGGCACGATGTCGCCGACGACCGCGTGCTCGCGAAACCGAACGCCTTTCACGACGTGGTCATCGCGTACATCCAGACATGGAATGATGCGGCGGGTCAGCACGCGAGTGCCTCCGCGACGGTGAGGCGGCCTTCGAGCAGGCTGCGTCCAAGGATAACGGCGTCGATTCCACTCGCCGCAAGTGCGGCGACGTCGGATTTGTCGCGCACGCCGCCGGATGCCTGAATCTGCATCGTCGGCACCAATTCGCGCAGCCAGCGGTAGAGTTCGATATTGGGGCCAGCGAGCATGCCGTCACGATCGATGTCGGTGGACAGCAAATGGATCGCACCGGCGGCGGCATAACGCGGGGCGAGATCATCGAGCCGTGCGGCTTCGCTCTGCAGCCATCCTGCGCTGGGCAATGTCCATTCGCCGTCGATCAAACGCGTGTCGAGAGCGATGCAAAGCTTGTCGGCACCAAACGTCGAAAGCCATGTCTCAACGTGCTCGGGTTCACGCACGGCAACACTGCCGAGAACGACGCGCGATGCGCCGGCGTCGAAGAGCGACTGGATGCCCTCCCGTTTGCGAACGCCACCACCGGCTTGTATCGACAGACCACTCTTGGCAAGTGCGGCGATAAGCGCATGGTTGCTGAGTTTGCCATCGCGCGCTCCGTCGAGATCGACTACATGCAGCCAGCGCGCGCCGCTAGCTCGGTACTGCGCGGCGAGTTGTCGCGGATCGACGCTGTAGCGCGTCTGGCGCGCGAAATCACCTTGCGCCAGGCGCACGACGGCTCCGCCACACAGGTCGATTGAAGGAAGGATTTGCATAGTCAAGCGCCAGAAAGCGACGCATCACGCGAGCACCTAAATCGCTTGAGCGTTCAGGATGAAACTGCACACCAAAAAAGTTTTCGTGCTGGATGGCCGCGGAAAATTGTTCGCCATGTTCCGTTGTCGCGATCGTGGCGATGCTGATCGGCGCAGCGAAGCTATGCACGAAATAGGCGTGTGCGCCGACATCCTCGTCGGTGAAGAGCGCGTTGTCGCGCGTGTGGGAAAGCGTGTTCCAGCCGATGTGCGGCACGCGTACGCCGCCATCGGATTTCATTTTCCGCACGCAGCCTTGAACGATACCGAGACAATCCGTATCGGCTTCTTCGGAATGCTCGAACAACAACTGCATGCCGAGGCAAATTCCCAACACCGGCTGCTGCAGAGAACGAACGGTGTCGACAAGCCCGTGAGCTTGAAGGCGGCGCATGCCCGGCTCAGCCGCGCCGACGCCCGGCATGATGACGTGCGATGCCGATCGCAGCGTGGCGCTGTCGCTGCCAGCCATTGCGTCCACGCCGAAACGGCGCAGCGCTGAACGCACCGAACCGATGTTGGTGCCTCCCGAATCCACCAGCGCGACTTTCACTTTCACAGCGCGCCCTTCGTGCTCGGAAGATCATTGCCGACGCGCCGAAATCCCTGGCGCAGTGCGCGCGCAACCGCCTTGAAACAGGCTTCCACCATGTGATGCGTGTTGTCGCCGCGCACCGCTAGGTGAAGCGTCGCGCGAAGCGCATCGGACAACGAACGGAAGAAATGAGAAACGAGTTCGACAGGAAATGCGCCGACGCGATCGCGAGGAAATGATGCGTCGAAAACAAAGTAGGCGCGACCTGAAAGATCGATGGCTGCGCGCGCGAGCGCCTCATCCATCGGCAACATGATCTCGAAGGAACTAGAAGCATCGTCGGCATAGGCGGCGCCGTAACGGTCGAGTCCGCGTTTGTCGCCGAGTGCTTTGCGCAGCGCCTCGCCGATCGCCAGAGCGCAATCCTCGACGGTGTGATGCTCGTCGACCTGCGTATCGCCCGAGCATGTGACGGTTAGCGCGAATCCGCCGTGCTTGCCGAGTTGTTCGAGCATGTGATCGAAAAATCCGATCCCCGTCGTAATCTGCGGCGGCGAAGTCAGATCCAGATCGACCTGCACGACGACGTCCGTTTCCGTCGTCTTGCGTCGAACCTGCGCGCTGCGCGGACGATCGCAAAGCGCGTGCGCGATCGCCTTCCACGTCCAGTCCGCGCCCAAACGAAAACCACGCACGCCGATATTCGCTGCGAACTCGATATCCGTTTCCCGATCGCCGATGACCGCCGACGCAGCGCGGCTCCATGTGTCGTCGGCGAGATAATGGCGGACGAGACCGACAGCCGGTTTGCGCGTGTCGCGGCCTTCGTGTTCGAAGCTCTCGTCGATCAGGATTTCTTGGAACGTTATCCCCTGCGAGGCGAGAATCTGCAGCAGAAGGCGATGCGGACCCTCGAATGATTCGCGCGGAAATGACGATGTTCCGAGACCATCCTGATTGGTGATCATCACCAGCTCGTAGCCGGCATCGGCACAACATTTCAACGCCGCTATCGCTCCGTCGACCAAGGCGAGTTTTTCGAAACTGTCGATTTGTTGGTCGGCAGGTTCGACGATCAACGTGCCGTCGCGATCGACGAACAGGAGTTTGCGCTGACTCATGCGGCCTCGCAGCGGCGCGCGAGCGCATCCAACATCTGATCATTCTCTTTCGCGGTGCCGATGGTGATGCGCAAGAAGTCGCTGAGGCCAGGATACTTACCCGCATTGCGCACGACGACGCCCTGTGAAAGTAGAGATCGATAGATGGCATCGCCGTCGGGAAATTGTGCGCACACGAAATTGGCGACGCTCGGCAGAACCTGCACGTCGGGAAGACTGGCGAGTTCGCTCGATACGCGTTCTCGCTCGCGTTTGATGCATTCGATCAAGGCGAGTGTCCGGCTGCGCGCTGTCATTTCAAGCGCTGCAAGCGCAAGATCGACGCAGGGTGACGGCAGCGGATAGGGCGCTTGGATACGACGCAGAAGAGCGATGACATCCGGCGATGCAAGCAGGCAGCCGACGCGTGTTCCGGCTAACGCATACGCTTTCGACAGCGTGCGGAGCACGGCGATGTTGTTGTACGAACCGAGTAGAGTCGTTGCGCTGACGCTCTCGGAAAATTCGATGTAGGCTTCGTCAACGACGACGAGCGTTCGTCCGACGAGTGCGCTGGCGATTCTTTCGATCGCATCGATTGAGATCGCATTCCCTGTCGGATTGTTCGGCGAACACAGGAAGATTATTTTTGTCGCCGGCGTAACAGCTCGCAGGAGCGCGGCTTCGTCGAGTTCGAACCGCGACGTCAACGGCACATCGACTACTTTCGCGTCTTGCACCTGTGCGCAGACAGCGTACATGCCGAACGTGGGTGAGCAGATCGCGACGGCATCGCGGCCCGCTTTACAAAAAGCGCGCACCAGCAGATCGATCGCCTCATCGCTGCCGCGGCCGACGAGAACGCATTCCGCATCGACGCCATAAAGACTTGCCATGGCGTTAATCAGTGCACGCGGTTGCGGTTCGGGATAACGATTGAACTTCGTGCCTGCTGTCGGCCATGGAAATTCGTTCGCGTTTAACATGACGCCGTTTTCGCCCGCTTCCATTCGCGCCGACGAATACGGAACCAGCGACCGGATTTCCGGCCGTGCGATGTCGACGATGCTCATGCCGCAACCGTCAGCTTTTCCAGGCGCACGCCAACCGCGCGTTCGTGCCCGTGCAGGCGTTCGGCTGCGGCGAGTGTCATCGCGCACGGGCCGATCAACTGCAGTCCGGATGGCGTCAGCTCCTGCACCGTGATCTGTTTGAGGAAGCTCGAGACAGAAACGCCGCTCCATGCACGCGCTAGTCCATACGTCGGCAACACGTGGTTGGTGCCGCTGCAGTAATCGCCGACCGACTCCGGCGACCACGCACCGAGAAACACCGATCCGGCATTCAGCACGCGATCGAGCCAGCGGCGCGACTGTTCGATGTTGAGAATCAGATGTTCGGGTGCGTACGCGTTGCTGATCTCGATCGCCTGATCGATCGAACGGGCGCGAATGAAGCGCGCATGCTGCAAGGCGCGCGTTGCGATGGAGTTCCGGGGCAACGCGGACAGCTGGACCTCTACCGATGCGATCACGTCTTCGATGAGGGAAGCGTCATCGCTGACAAATACGACTTGCGAATCCGGCCCGTGTTCGGCTTGCGCGAGCAGATCAGCGGCGATGAAATCCGGATCGGCCGTGCTGTCGCCGATGACGAGCACTTCGGATGGGCCGGCCGGCAGATCGATCGCGGCTGCGCCATCCAGCAAGACGCGCCGTTTCGCTTCCGTCACCCATGCGTTTCCCGGGCCGAAGATTTTGTCGCACGCAGCGATCGTGGCCGTGCCATACGCCATCGCCGCGATCGCCTGCGCACCGCCCACGTTGAAAATGTTTCTGATTCCGCAGGACTGCGCCGCGTAGAGAACCGCCGGATCGCAGCGGCCGTCACGCTGAGGCGGCGTGCACAACACGATCTCCGGACAGCCCGCGATTTGTGCGGGAACCCCCAACATCAATGCAGTCGAAGGCAGTGATGCGCTCCCGGCCGGCACATATAGACCCACGCGGCTGATCGGCCGGCTCACGCGTTCGCAGAGCACACCTTGCGCGGTGTAGACGTGAACATCATTCGGCGATGTCGAGCGATGAAAAAGTTCGATGCGCGATTTCGCTTCGTCGATGGCTGCTTTCAACTTCGCGCTGATCGACGCTTGCGCCGCGTCGAGTTCATCGGCGCCGACCGCGACCGATGCAAGCTGGCAGGCGTCCAATTCGGCAGTGAGCGCGATCAGTGCGTCGTCGCCACCTTCTCTCACACGCGAAAGAATTTGCGCGACATCACGCGTCATCTCGATGTCGTCGACCTGCGGCGGACGTCGCAACACGTCCCGCTGGCGGTCGGCGTCGAGCGATGACCAGTCGATGACAGTCGTCGCGAAAGTCATGCGAGCATCTTTTCCAGCGGCAGCACCAACATGCGGCGCGCGCCGGCCTGCTTCATGGCTTCGAGGTGCTGCCAGGTCACCGCGCCGTGGCAGATCGCCTGCATGGCGACGTCGTCATCGCTGTCTTCCAGTGACGTCACCGTCGGTTGCTGGCTGTCGGGCAGCAGACGCGTGATCGTCGAAACGGCGGTCCGCGGCGCCTGTAGCAAGACGAGTTTCGATTCGCGCACCTGCAGGACGCCATCCATCCGCCGCAACAACACGTCGCGCAGCTCGCCACGTTGATCCTGTGGCGGCTGCGCCAGACCGGCGAGCACGGCTTCGCAATCCAGAATCGTTGCCACTTCGCGCAGCTGATTGGCCGCGAGCGTTGCGCCACTGGAAACCAGATCGCAGATCGCATCGGCGGTCCCCAGTCTCGGCGCGATTTCCACGGATCCGGAGAGCACTACGATGCGCGCGTCCAAAGACTGTTCTTTCAGCCAGCCGTCCAACAGCGACGGGTAGGTTGTCGCGATGCGCAGACCGGATAGATCACGCGTGGAGTCGAAAGGAGTTTCATTCGGCAGCGCGATGGACAGTCTGCATCGACCGAAACCCAGCGCGCAAAGCTCCACCACATCGCTGCCGTCATCCTGTTCGCGAAGGACATTGCGCCCGACGATGCCGAGGTCGCACGTACCCTCGGCGATCATCCGTGGAATGTCGTCGTCCCGCACCAAGAGCAGATCGATCGCAAAGCTTTCGCCGATGCAGAACAGCTTGTCGCGGGTCTGACGGAACTTGAGACCGCATCTCGTCAGCAAGTCCTGCGAGGCTTCCGCCAGACGACCGGATTTCTGCACGGCGATGCGTAGCCGGTCTCGCGGAACACTGGTACTCATTTCGTTCTCCGAACGGTTTTCTTCGCTGCCGCGGGCCGAGTTTTGACTACTGGAACTGCGCCTTCCGAAATCGCAGCCTTATAGCCGCCATTGCCCTGACTCAGGAAACGCGCGACGCGACCAATCGTCGTCACGCTGACCGAAGTGCGATCGTGAATGTCGCGATAGGCCATGCCCTGCAGCAGGTATGGAACGACGCGCCACCGATCCGTCAATGCTTCGAGCTCGGCTGGCGTGCACAAATCACGAAGAAACGCCTGCAGTTTCTGCGGCGTTTTCAACACCAGAAGCGCGCGACTGAGCGCTTCGAGCGGCGTATCGCTGGTTTCTTCGGGAACGAGTGAGCGTGCTTTCATGTCTACAATGTAATAACGCGTTAGTACATTAGACTATCAACACCGTGCATTCGATGCAACCGTTTGTTGTCGACGCTAGACGACGCTGCAGCTTGCCAGGTGGAAACTCGTGCGCGGGAATCGTGCGCTGCAACGTTTACGAATGCCGAGCATCCGATGTTGCGGCGTCGCGCGCTTCGCGTTCGCGCTCGAATTCGTCGACGATATTCGCTGCCAGTGCGCGATAGATAGGCACGCGGCATGCGAGCGACGAGGCCGCGCGAGAGATCAGACACACGGCCATGATCGGAATGACCATGCTGTTGTTTGCAGTGAGTTCCAGCGAAATGACGGCCGACGTGAGCGGCGCCTGCGTGACGCCCGAAAGAAATCCGGCCATGCCGAGCAGTACGACAGCGGACGTGTCGGCGTTCGGCAGCAGCCCGGCGAGCGTGTTGCCCATCCCGGCTCCCACGGCGAGCGCGGGCGAAAAAATGCCGCCGGGAATTCCCGCCCAATAGGAAAGAATGTTCGCCGCGAGTTTCAGCAATCCGAACGATGCGGCGGCTCCGTGCGTGGTCTGCACCAGCGCGTGTGCTTCGGCGTAACCGGTGCCGAACACGGCGCTGCCGGAAAACACGCCGAGCAGGGCGAGCGCAAGCCCGCACGCACCGGCGAACAGCACGGGCCAGCGCCCGCGCCAGCGTGTGACGTAGCCGAGGATGCCGGTTTTCGACGGCAGGATGATGCGCGCGAAAAGACCGCCGCCGAGACCTCCGCAGATGCCGCACAGCAACGCCGCCAGCAGCGAAGGTCCAAGCGACAGCACGGCATCGACGCGTCCGAAATACGAGTAGTCGCCCATGATGCCGAGCGAAACGATGCCCGCGAAAATCACCGCGGTGAGGATGATGCCGCTCAGGCGATGCTCGAACGTGCCGGCCAGTTCTTCGATGGCGAAAACCACACCGGCGAGCGGCGTATTGAATGCAGCCGCAATACCCGCGCCGCCGCCCGCCAGGATGAATCGTGAGATGGCTTTGGGATCGGAAAATCCGAATCGGCGGCCCAGCCAGTACATGATGCCCGCGCCGACGTGCACCGTCGGTCCTTCGCGTCCGACCGAAGCGCCGCCGAGCAAGGCCATCAGCGTCAGTGCCATCTTGCCCAGCGCTACCGGCAACGACAAAAGGCGCTGCCGCAATGTCGCGTCTTCGATCTGCAGCGATGCGATCACCTGCGGAATGCCGCTGCCGCGAGTCGGTTTGAGAACGCCTTGCGTCAGCCACGCAAGCACGATGAAAACGGCCGGCGTGAGGATCAGCGGAATCCAGTGCGATACGGATACGATGCGCTGGAACAGGCTGAACGCATAGTCGCTGCTGCGCGCGAACACGATCGCGGCCAGACCGACCATGACACCGCCCGTCCACAGCGCGACACGCCGTTTCCATTGCGCGGGCGCGAAAAATTCGTGTCCGAGCAATTCCTTCAGTCGGCTTCGATCAGTGTCTGGCTGCGGTTCCGGCATGGCGCATTATGCTGCGTGCGCGCTGAATTTGCGCAAGCGTGGTTCGGTCGCTGTCGACGTGATTTGCCGGGATGCCGTTCGAGCGAATTTCGAGTTCCACATTTGACCGACATCGCGCTTCTTCATGCCATTATGGCGTCTCGACGTCGTCCGACGCGCCCGCATCGACGAGCCCGAGTTTGCCGACCAGCAACGGCATCGTCATGCCTTGTATAAAAATGGAAAATGCGACGACAGCGAACGCCGTCGCCACGATCTCACCGCGCTGCGGAAAGTCGTCCGGCAGTGCCAGAACCAGCGCCAACGCGAGCGCGCCGCGCAGACCGCCCCAGAAAAGCACGTGCTGATACTTCAGCGGCACCGCGAGCCTGGATCGCGCAAACAACAAACACAGCGGATAGACGGCAACGGCGCGGCCGAGCAGTACCAACACGATGGCCGCAAACGCCGCCCAGCTGATCAGCTTGTTGCCGGTGTGCGCTTCGTTTTCGCCGATCAGGATGAACACGAACGAATTGGCGAGAAACGCCACGTATTCCCAGAATGCCAATACGTGTGCTCGTCCGCCTTCGCAGATGGCGCGTTGCCATCCCACATTGCCGACCATGAGCCCGGCGGTCAGCGAAGCAAGCACGCCCGACGCATGAAAATGTTCCGCCAACAGGAATGATCCGTAAGCGGCCACCGTGGTCAGCGTGATCTCGACGAGATGATCGGTGGTGCGTCCGGCGATGAGCAGCGACGCGCCAGCAACAACCGCACCGGCCAGCACACCGCCGCTCACCGACCACAGCAACAAACCCGAAATCGACAGTGGCGACAGAGAGCCGCCATTGACGACAACCATCAACAGCGCGAATCCAACCGCCGCCGTGCCGTCATTGAGCAGACTTTCCGACTCCACCATCCCGCTGAGCCGCCGTTCGACGCCGATTTCCTTGAACGTGGCGATAACGGCGACGGGATCGGTCGCGGCGATGAGCACGCCGAACAGCGCTGCGCCCAGCCATTCCCAGCCGATAGCGAAATGCATTCCGGCTGCGACGATGAGTGCCGCGATCACCACACCGGGAAACGCAAGCGCGCCCGTCACGGGGAGATCGCGCCAGAACGGTTTCCAGTTCAGTTGCATCGCCGCTTCGAAAACCAGCGGCGGCAGAAAAATATTGAAGATCAAATCGCGCGTCAGCGGAAGTTCGACGCCCCTCGGCAGAAACGCGATCGCGATGCCGGCGACAACCAGGCCGACGCTGTAGTTGATCTTCAGCCGTCGGGAAACGATCGCGACGAGCGAGGCGATCAAGAGAATGAAAACAAATGTGACGACCGAAAAACTTGTCACGCCGTCTCCGCCTTGAAACGTGAGGTCCGCCGCATGGAATCGGCGCGCGCGAATGCCTTTTCGCGCCCGGCTATTTGAACATGCTGCGGGGGCTCGCGCCTAGTCGGAAACGCAAGGGCACCGCGAGGGACGGCGTGCAGATCGCGTGCACGGAATCGGCTCGCGCATTGGGCGCAGGCGCGGCATTCAGTTCGCGCTAGAATCGCGATTTGAATCTTCTGCTACAAGGCAGTAAAGGTTTCACGTGGCGTCGCCGATTCCTGACAAGCTCAGACGATTTCTCCTGACCGGTGCGGTGTCGGTGCCGCACGTCGAGGCGATATTGCAACTGCGCGCGGGATCGACGGAACGGTGGAATGCGGATCGCCTCAGCAAACGGATCTATGTTTCAGCCGCACGCACACACGATCTGCTGATCGACTTGCTGTCCATCGGTGTCGTCCAGATCGAGCCAGGAAGCGAACACGCCTACCGGTATTCGCCGGCCACGACGGAACTGGCGACATTGCTCGACGAACTCGTCACGGCGTATTCGAAGCACTTGGTGGCCGTCACCAATCTGATTCACACTGCCGAGGAACGCAAGGCGCAGGGATTTGCAGCCGCGTTTCGTTTCCGCAAGGATAGTTGAATGGGCACGAGCCTTGTCTACGCGATGTGTGGGCTTACCTGTCTGCTTTGCGCGGCGTTGTTGTTTCGTGGCTGGCGCTCGTCGCGATCGAAACTGCTTTTCTGGAGTGGACTGTGCTTCACGGGTCTTCTGCTGAGCAACATCGTGCTGATGCTCGACAAGCTGATTTACACCGAAGTGGATCTGCTTCCGGTGCGGTTATGGATCACGCTGACCGCGCTGGTCTTGCTGCTGTACGGATTGCTGTACGAGAACGAGTGAGATCATGATCAACTTCCTGTTCGGCGCAATCGCCATGGCGTCTGCGATCGTGGCGCTGGTTTTTCTGCGTTATTTCACGCGCACACGCGATCCTTTCTTTCTTCTGTTCGCGGTCGCGTTCGCGCTGGAAGCGGCAGGAAATATTCTGTCGGTGACCTCGGCGGCATTCGGCGATCAGACGTCCGCGCGTTTCCTGCTGCGGCTTTTCCAGTACCTGCTGATCCTGGCTGCCATCGCCCACAAGAACCTCTCGCGACGATAGAGTGTCGGCACCAACAGCCGGCTCGCGCATTCGCGCGCGGGCTGCACTCGCTGCGACCTGAGCGCCGGATCATTCGCTCGTCAATGAGTAAAAGGTATTTCCATCAACAACATACGATTGTATAGAATCGAGTGTGATTCCCGACGACGACGCGCCCGGTAGACTCATCCCATGAACGGCGTGTATCGATTTGGCGACTACCGCATCAACACCGCGCAGCGGGAGTTGTGGCGCGGCGATGCGCGCATCACGTTGCCGCCGCAGGTTTTCGATTTCCTCGCTTATCTCGTCGAGCACAACGATCGCGCCGTCGGCCGCGAGGAAATCGTCGCGGCGGTGTGGGGCAAGACGGAAGTCAGCGACACGCTGCTCGGTCAGACCGTTCTGCGCATCCGCCGCGAACTCGGCGACGACGCGAAACAACAACGCGTGCTGCGCACGATTCCGCGATTCGGTTATCGCTGGGCTGCGCCGCTCGAACCGGAAGAAAATATCGCTCGCGCGGGAGTCGCGGAAACGCCGGCGAGCATTCCTGATCCGCCTGTTGCCGTGGCACTATCGAAAGCCGCATCGCCGTCGCGCATGCACGCGTACGCGGCGGTGGCCGCGCTCGCAGTCGTGCTCGCGATTTCATTTCTCTGGTATTCGCGACACTCGCGTGAAGCAGTGTCGACGCACACAAGCATGTCTGTGCAGGAGCGACAAAACCTCTCGCTCGCCGTGTTGCCGGCGAGCGTCGATCCCGGCGCGGAATGGGCGTGGATGCGTCTCGGCGTGATGGACATGATCGCCACGCGCATGCGCAGTTCGGGATTGCCGAGTGTTCCGAGCGAAGACGTCGTCACGCTGCTCAAGGTTCCGGCGTCGAACCGCGCAGGCACGTTGCGCGACGCACTCGGCGTGCGATTGATCGTCGTTCCGCACGTGCAGCGCGTCGCGGAAGCGTGGCAGGTCGATCTGGATGTCGACGACGGCGCCGGCAAGCAATACACCGCGCAGGGAAATTCGCGCGACATCAGCGCTGCGGCGAAGGAAGCATCGAATAAATTGCTTGTCGCGCTCGGACTCGAACCCGCGGTGCCGACGGGCGATACCACGCCGGATGCGTTGCTCGTGCAGCGCGTCGATGCGGCGGTGCTCGCCGACGATCCGCAGACCGCGCTCGCGCTGATGTCGAAAGCATCGGCCGAGCAGCAGCAATTGCCGGAGTTGCGATTGCGTCTGGCGAAAATCGATTTCCGCGCGGGTCATCTCGACGCTGCGCGAAAACGTCTGGCCGCATTGCTCGATGAAGCGCCGGCAGATACCGCACCTGTGTTGCGCGCGAGCATTTTGAACGGCCTCGGCGCGATCGCAATCCGCGAAAACGATTCGCACACCGCGCAGACCACGTTCGGCGAAGCGGTGACGTTGCTCGAATTGCATCCCGATCCGGAACAGCTCGCGCAGGCCTATCTCGGTCGCGCCGGCGCTGCCGCGCAAGATCATCGGTTCGATGCGGCGACGTCGGATTACGCGCGAGCGCGTATCGCGTTCCGAGAAGCGAACGATCGTCTGGGTCTGCTTCGCGTTGCCGCCAACGAAGGTTTTCTCGACCTCGATCAGAACCGGCCCGCGCAGGCGCTGCCGCAATTGGTGTCCGCGGCGGAAGGATTCACGCAATGGGGCGCGCTCAACGAAGCGATCTACGCCTACCTCGGTCAGATCGGTTGCGATCTGTTGCTGCTCGATCATGCCTCCGCGCTTGCGCGCCGTCGAGGCCGCCGAGTTGCTCGCGCAGCGCATCGAGAATGCAACGACGCGCGAATCGGTGATCCTGGCCAAGGGCCGCGTGCTCGCGGCGGCGGGTCGCATTCGTGAGTCGCGCGAAATTCTGGAAAAAATCCGCACCACGAGCGCCGATCCGCTGGCGGTCGCCATTGCGAGCGTGGTGTTGGCCAAGCTCAAATTCGATGTGAACGAACCGGATGCGCAATCGCTGGCGGAGAAGGCGCTCGCGTCGATCGCATCGCTCGACGTTTCCGCGTGGCGCGCGGAAGCATCGTTGATGGTGTTGCGCGCGCATCTTCGATCGGGCGATATGTCGCACGCCGCCGACGACATCGGCGCCTTCGATCGATGGATGGCCGACGCCCAGAGTCCGCGCGGACGCGTGCTGCTAGGGCTGGCCAAGGCCGAAATGGCGCGACGCCAATCCGATCCGGCATGGCGCGAGCACTACGACGCGGCCCGCAAGCTCGCGGTCGACGACACGGTTCCGTACGAGATCGCCACCGTCGTCGCGAGCTACGGCGATGTGTTGCTGACGCAGGGCGATCTCGATGCGGCGGCGACCGAAATCGGCCGGCTGTCGCGCTGGTCGGATCAGGATTTCACGTGCGCGGTGCTCGAAACACGCCTGTACGCCGCGCTCGGCCGCGACGAAACCCGGCAGACCGCGCTCGCCCGGGCGCGGGCGCTCGCGGGCGAGCGGATCATCCCGGACAGCGCCTTGTCGGCGCCGGTATCGGCCAAGATCGGCGAGCGTTGAACGCGCCAGACGCGCCGCAAACAGAATCCGAATCGAGCACGAAAGCCCGCTGAATAGCCTTTGCCGGGGCCGGTGACAACAATGGCGCGCGCCCGCGTTTTGCGGGTCAATCCGTCATCGAGGGGTCATCGAAGTGCTAAAGCCATTTTTGCGGGGATGGGTCGGGATCTGCACGCTGTTGTGCGGCATTTCGTCGGTAACGTTCGCGGCCGGCGTCGCGGCGCCCAATGATGTGCGCCAGGTGCCGGTGTCGCGGTTCCAGGGTCAGCAGATCCAGGCCGGTACCGGCGAACCCGCACATCGTCGGCCGGGCGGGTTGAACCAGCAGGTCAAACCCGCGTCCAGCCGCAACAAGATCCTCGCCGAACCCGATCGCGACGGTTCGGATGTCTATATCGTGCGTCTGCACGATTTGCCGGTGGCGACCTATGACGGCCGTATAAAAGGTTATACGTCCACGCGCGAAGCGCTACCGCGCGCCGCAGCGCTGAAGGGCGCGTCGCGGACGGTCACCGCGGCGGTATCGTCCTATCGGCAGTATCTGCAAGGTCGACAGACCGGTGCGCTTGCCGCGATGCGGGCCAAGGGCATCAACGCGGCCGTGCGCGGTCGCTTCACCGACGCGATCAACGGGTTCACCGATCTCGCTCACGCAGCAGCAGGCGCGCGACGTCGCGGCGCTGCCGCAAGTCGATTTCGTACAGCGCTCGACGTTGCGCGACATGGCGACCGATCGCGGTCCTGAATTCATCGGCGCGAAAAAAGTCTGGGCGGGCAACGCTTACACGAATCTGCCGTACAAGGGCGAAGGCATCGTCGTCGGCATGCTCGATTCGGGCGTCAACACCGATCATCCATCGTTCGCGGGTCTCGGCAGCGACGGGTTCGCGCCGCTGAATCCGCTCGGCGCCGGGCATTATCTCGGCGACTGCGCCACCGGCGCATCGGTGTGCAACAACAAACTCATCGGCGTGTGGAGCTGGCCGGCGATCACCGACAGCTACGCCGGCATCCGTCCGCCGAGTGGCGAGGATTACAACGGCCACGGCAGCCACACCGCGAGCACGGCGGCGGGCAACATCGTCAACAACGCGCCGCTGCTGGGTTCGGTACTCGGCGACGGCGACGGCACGCCGACCGGTTTCGTTTTTTCGCAGGTGTCCGGCGTCGCGCCGCACGCGAACATCATTGCGTATCAGGTCTGTTTCCCGACCGGCGGATGTCCCGACGAAGCGATCCTGCTCGCGGTCGATCAGGCGATCCAGGATGGCGTCGACGTCATCAACTTCTCGATCGGCGGAACCGAACGCTATCCGTGGACGGACGCACTCGCGCTCGCTTTTCTTTCCGCGCGCGAAGCGGGCATCGCGCTCGCATCCGCAGCCGGCAATGCAGGACCGAATTTTTATACCATGTCGCATTCGGCGCCGTGGTATCTGCAGGTCGCGGCGAGCACGCACGATCGCGTGCTCGACATTCCGCAGAAGCAGCTCGCGCTGAGCGGCGGCAAAACCACGCCGCCGGCATTCGTGAGCGATCCGAGCAGCACGTTCGGCGGCGTTTCGCAGGCCGGCAAAACCGGACAGCTCGTCGATGCGGCGAGCGTCGGCGACGCGCTGTGCGCAAACCCATTTCCGCCGGGCACGTTCACCAGCAGCAAGATCGTCGTGTGCAAGCGCGGCGACGTGGCGCGACTCGCAAAAGCCAACAACGTGATGGCCGGCGGCGCGGGCGGTTTCGTGCTCGTCAACGCCGGCTATCCGGATGACGAAGACGATCTCGCCGAAGACGTCTATCCGCTGCCGGGCGTGCAACTGCATTCGTGGGACGGCCAATCGCTGCAGGCGTGGATGGCCGACGGCGGCAGCACGCACACGATGACGATTTCGCCGACGACGATCACGCGCATCGATCGATCCCGTCCGCCGGCGATCAGCTCGCCGATTTTTCTTCGCGCGGTCCGAGCAGCACATTCGTCGGCAGTCTCACGCCGGGCATCAGCGCGCCGGGCGTCAACATCTTCGCGGCGTTCGCCGACGAGCATCCGTTCGACACCGATCCGCTCTCGCGCAAATGGGCGCTCGACAGCGGCACGTCGATGGCGAGTCCGCACGTCGCCGGATCGATGGCGCTGGTGCGACAGGCACATCACGATTGGACCGCGGCGGAAATCCAGTCGGCATTGCAGATGACGGCAGCGCAGACCGTCATGTACGGCGCGGACGAATTCGTCGCCGGGCAAACCGGCGGGGATTTATCGCGCCGGCTGGGGACGCGTCGACGTGCTCGCCGCGGTGAATGCCGGTCTGGTGATGGATGAATCCGCCGGACGATTTCGCGGCCGCCAATCCCGACAACGGTGGCGACGTGCTGCAACTGAATCTGCCGCAACTCGTCGACAATCATTGCCGCGACGTGTGCTCGTGGATACGCACCGTGCGCGCCACGCGCGACGGCACGTGGAATGTCGGCGTCGGCGACTGGACGTACGATCGCTGGAACACGGGCGAAGGCGAAGTCGTGCAGAACGGCATCAAGTTCACCGCGTTTCCGTCGACGTTCACGCTCAAAGCCGGGCAGACGAAATCACTCTTGCTGACGGCGGACCTCACCGATTCGCAATTCCGCTACGACGCGATCACGCACACCAGCGACTCGGAAGAAATCGAGCTGTGGAACAACGTGACGTTCACGTCGACCGATCAGACCACGCCGCCCGCGCATTGGCCGGTGTCGATCAATTTCGATCACGGCGTATTGCCGAAGACGCTCGAACTCACCGCGCATCGCGATCAGGGTTCGTATCATCTCGCCAACGTCGGCTTGCCGGCGCTGACGAGCACGACGTATCGCACGTACGGCCTCACCAAAGCCAACGTGCAGGACGTCGTGCTCAATCAGGACAACGACCACATCCCGCCGCCGGATGACGGCAACTTCGACAACACGAAACTGATGCTGATCAACGTGCCGGCGAATTCCGCGCGGCTCGTGATCGAGAACCTGAAGAACGTAGCGAGCACCGCCGACGTCAGCTGGAAGGCAGGCTGGGCGACGATCTACGTCGGCCGCGATACCAACGGCAACGGCCTGCCGGATTTCGCAGACGAGACGCTGTGCGTGTCGAACACCGAAGTGGAACTCAACTACTGCAGCATCACGCATCCGGATGCCGGCAAGTTACTGGGTGCTCATCACCAACGTCCGCACCGGATCTTGCCGACGACGATCCGACCGTCATCACCGATACGTTCCGCATCGCGACCGCCGTCGTGCCCGGCAGCGGCGGCAGCGGTTTGCAGATCGCCGGTCCCGCATCGACGACGGGTGTTCCGGTTGCCGCTCGACATCAACTGGAATCTGCCGTCGATGACGACGGGCGATGTGGTCTACGGCGGATTCGATGTCGGCGCGGGCAATGCGCCGGGCAGCGTCGGCTTCGCGCCGGTCAAGATCACGCGCGGTATCGACGACGTGAGCATGACCGTGTCGCAGACGCGCGCAAATCCGGGCGACATCCTCGATGTGAACCTGCACGTGCGCGAGAACGACACCGGCGAAGATCGCGGATTCAATCTGCAATCGACGCTGCCGTCCGGATTGACGATCGTGCCGGGCTCGGTGCGCGTGAACAATGCGACGCAGCGTCCGAACCTGAGCGTCGTCGGCAACACGATCCGCATCGCCGGCACGCAACCGGATTCGGAAAACTGGCCGCGCAACTACATCACGACGACGAGCGATTCCGATGCGCTATGCCGCACGCCGATCTTCAGCGCGAACGGACATTCGAGCAGCGGCGGATTCGTCGGACTGGTCAACACGCTCGGACTGCTTCCGCAATTCGGCGGACACGCCGACATGTATGCGACGGATTCGGTCACCGTCCCGCTGTCGAATTTCTGGGACGGCGGCTACGCGCTGTACAACAACGGCGCGTTCCAGTCGTATCCGGATCTGCAATGGTCGCCGCAGGGCTGGATCATCCAGGAGCCGAACTTCGGCGACACGATGTTCGTGCAGCAGACATTTCCCGTATCTCACGTTGCCGTACACGCCGATGATCGGCGTGTCTGTGGAAAGGCGCGGCGCAGGGTGGCGGTCCGTTCGGCGCGACCGCTGTCGATGCGCTCGCGACGCCGCTCAACATCGATTTCCTCGATCCGACGCAGACGAGCGGCATGTCCATCGCGTATTCGGACACGACGCACGATCTGATCTTCGAATGGCTCGGCGCGCATAGCGAGCACATCGATTTCAACACCGGCGAAACGACCCGCTCGACGACAAGTACGAGTTCGAACTTCTGCTCAACCGCGATTACCGGTTCGGCGATGGCCAGTACGAAATGATCATGGCGTACGGAAACATGAACTTCGGCTCGCAAGCTCGGTCTGGGTTCGATCGGCGTGCAGGGTTATTACGGTCCGCTGACGTCGTTCGGTCCGCTCGATGGCGATCTCGCCGTGAGTTACGGCTACAACGATCTGCAGACCAAACTGCACAGCAACATGCTCGTCTGCTACGACTACACCGGACCGGAATCCACGCAGTTCGATCTGAGTTTCCAGGTGCGCGTCAGCGAAACCGCATCGGGAACCGATCAGACGCTGCATTGGGTCAGCCATATCGACGGCATGACCGATCGTTCGATCGACGCGGACGTCGTGATCTCCGGCAATCTGAGCATCGCCGGCATGTCGGATCAGACGACGGTGCAGAACACGACGCTCGACCGGCATTCCCGTCATCTATCACGACAACGATCCCGCACCGAACACGATCAGCGTGAGCGGCGCGCACGTCACCGCGATCGTGCACGGCAACGCGCCGGGCGCCACGTTCGATCTCGTTCCGGAGGCGGGTTTCATCGGCACCACCGACGTCACCGTCACGGTCGCCGATCAGACCCATCCGTCGGACAAACGTCGACGACATTCACGCTCACCGTCATCACCAACAAGATATTCGCTGACGGTTTCCAGTAACCAGCAACACTCCGCGGGTGCCCGATCCGGCACCCGCGGCTCAACCGCGATGTCCCAATGACTTTCAAGTTTGCGCAATCGATCCGGAATTCATCCACCACCGATTCGAGAAGGAAACCAATCAACACGTTCGAATGTGTCGCGACGGAATTGCCATCGCAGGAATGGGTTCCGTTAGTGGTCGTGGACGGCATGGCCGTGCTGAGGCTTTGCGGCCACTACCTTTTGGACGATGCGGTGCGAGCGGCCAAAGCCACCATTCTCGCCGCGAAGTCACACCGCATGGGTGAAGTGCTGATCATCGCGACAGAGATCACCGGCTTCGATCCGCCGAGCGTCTCCGCGCGCCACGCGATGGCGCGTGAACTGGCTTTCGCGGCGGACGGCGCCGTGCGTCTGGCCGCTGTGCTGCGCGCCGAGATGATCGATCCGCACAAGTTCGGCGTCGTCGCGGCCAGGAATTTCGGATTGACCATGGACGTCTTTGCGTCCGAAGCCGATGCGCTCGAATGGCTTCGCAGCGAGCGCGTCAGCGTCGATTAATCCGGCGTCGCCGATTCACTTGATAGGCTCGCGCCACGGAGCGGTCGGCACAGGGGCGTCTATGATGACGCTTTCTTTGCTAGCATGACCGGGTCGAACTCACGGACGAGGACGCAATGGCAACAATGGACTGGCCCGCGCGGCTGTGGCTCATCCGCCACGGGCAAAGCGCCGGCAATGTAGCGCGCGATGCGGCGGAGGAAAGCGGCGCCGACATCATCGATCTGGATACGCGCGATGCCGACGTGCCGCTCTCCGATCTCGGCACGGTGCAAGCGCAAGCAACCGCGCGCTGGTTCGCCACGCTCGAACAGGCGCCGGAGGTTTTTTTCGCATCGCCGTTCGTGCGCGCTTATCAGACCTGCAAGGCTGTCGCTAACGATGATGCAATCTGCGTCGACGAGCGTCTGCGCGAAAAAGAATTCGGCATCCTCGACCGCTTCACCAAGCGCGGCATCATCAACAAATTTCCCGAACTCGCCGAACAGCGGCGTCTGGTCGGCAAGTTCTATTTCCGTCCGCCGGGCGGCGAGAGCTGGTGCGACGTCATCCTGCGCCTGCGCAGCTTCGTCGAAGTGCTGCGCCGCGATTATGCGCAGCGGCGCGTCGTCGTCGTTTCGCATCAGGTCATCGTGAACTGCCTGCGCTATCTGCTCGAACGCCTGGACGAACAACGCATCCTCGACATCGATCGGCAAGCCGACGTGCCGAACTGTTCGATCACCGAATACGCCGGCACGCCCGACGGCATGATCGCTCGTGTGCGCGAATTTCACCGGACATCTCGAACAGGCGAGTGCGCCGATCACGCGCGCGAGCGACAAGCCGGCCGGCCCGAAATGAACGCGAAACCGCTCACGGCTGCGCAATGGCGCGCGCATCCGCTGCCCGACATCCACGCCACGCACGACAAGGAAGATCGCGGCAGTGTTCTCGTCGTCGCCGGCAGCGAGCGCAATCCCGGTGCGGCGTGGCTCGCCGGCATCGCCGCCTTGCGCGCGGGCGCGGGACGCTTGACCGTCGCCACGGCGCCGGGCGCGATCGGCAATCTCGCGCCGGGTCTGCCCGAAGCGATGGTGGTGCCGTTGCGCGCGGGACGCATTCTCGCGCAATGCGTGGAGAAGGCGGACGCTATCGTCATCGGTCCCGGCTGGGAACCCGGCGCGACTGGCGAAACGATGGACGCAGCGTCTGCTCGCGCAAACGAAATGTCCTGTCGTGGTCGATGCCGGCGCGATGGTCGAGTGGGGCGATGTCGAAAAGCCGGCCCGCTGCATCCTCACGCCGCACGCAGGCGAGATGGCGAAGTTGAGCGGCCACACGCGCACGTACGTCGAAAACAACGCAATAAAAGTCGCCAGCGATTTTGCGCGTCGCGAAGGTGTCGTCCTGTTGCTCAAAGGTGCAAGAAGTTTTCTGGTCGACGCCAAATCGCAGGTGTGGATTTATCAGGGCGGCCATCCCGGATTGGGCACCTCGGGTTCGGGCGATGTGCTCGCCGGCTGCATCGGCGGACTCGCCGCGCGCGGACGTCGATCCGTTCTGGGCGGCGGCGTGGGGCGCGCACCTGCACGGTTCGGCGGGGCGGCATCTCGCCAAAACCATCGGGCCGACCGGCTATCTCGCGCGCGAAATCGCGGATGCCTTTCCGGTATTGCTGCGATCGTTCCAACGTTGAGGAACACACCATGCGCTTTCTAGGAATCGGCGATTACCACAGCCTCGGTGACATGTACTGGCGCCTCGCGCGATCCGGTCACGAGGTGCGCGTGCTCGTGCGCGAAGAGGAAGGCCACGCGATTTTCCGCGGTCTCGTCGAACGCGTGGACGATCTGTCGCAAGGACTCGACTGGATCGGCCGCGACGGCGTCATCGTGTGCGAGACGGCGACGTTCGGTGCGCGCGCCGACGAATTGCGCAGCGAGGGATTTGGTGTTGTCGGCAGCAGCGCGGTCGGCGATCGTCTGGAAGTCGATCGCGCGTTCGGCCAGCAAATAATGACGGATGTCGGCATGCGCACCGCGCCGACGCATCGTTTCACCCGATTCGACGATGCCATCGATTTCATCCGCCGCCGACCGGCGCGCTATGTCTACAAACTCAGCGATGCCGAGTCCGCATCGACGCAGAATTACGTCGGCATGCTCGACAGCGGCGCCGACATGATCGCGATGCTGCAAGCCGAAGCAGTGCGTTTCGCGCGCGATGCGGATTTCGTGCTGATGGATTTTTTGCGCGGCGTCGAAGTCGGCATCGGCGGCTATTTCGACGGCGAAAAATTTCTGACGCCGGCCTGCATCGACTGGGAACACAAGCGTTTTTTCCCCGGCGATCTCGGCGAGCTCACCGGCGAGATGGGCACCGTCGTCAGCTACCGGCGCTCGCAGCGGCTGTTCGACGAAACGCTCGGCCGCATCGCGCCGCTGCTGCGCGACGCGCGTCATCACGGCTACATCAACATCAACACCATCGTGAACGAGGATGGCGTGTTTCCGCTCGAATTCACCAGCCGATTCGGCTATCCGGGTTTCGCCATTTGCGACGCGCTGCACATCGACGGCTGGGACGCGATTCTGGCCAAGATGGCGTTCGGCGGCAGCGACGCGTTCGCGACGCGCGACGGCTTCGCGGTGGGCGTGGTGATCACCGTGCCGCCGTTTCCGTACGAATACGGGTATCGCGAACTGTCGCGCGGCCGTCCGATTTTTTTCGACGGCCTGTCGATGGACGACGATGCGCTGCACTTCGGCGAAGTCGAGTTCGACGGCGATCGCCTGCTGACCAGCGGATCGATCGGTTACGTGTGTGTCGCGACCGGCGTCGGCGACAGTGTGCAACAGGCGCAATCCTCGGCGTATGCCACGGCGCGCAAGATCGCCGTCGCCAATGCGCGCTATCGCAACGACATCGGCGACAAGCTGATCCGCGAAGATTCCGAAACGCTGACGCGGCTCGGCTGGTTCGATTAGATGCCGAACTCGCTGCGATAACGCTCGAAGCAGCGTTGACCGCAACGCAGACGTATCAGCGCACCTTCGGCGATCGGCAACGCGAGCGCGGGATTCTCCGCGACAAGCGGACGGATCACTTCCGCATTCCATTCGCGCGAATGGCGGATGTCGAGATTGGCGTGCAGGTGGAAATATTGCCGACCTTCCGCCGAAACGCCCAGACGCTGCAATCCATCGTTGACCAGCGACACGCGGCTCGGCGCCGTCAGCTCGATCACGCCGAGCGCGCCCACCGAGTGATACGCGTAGCGGCGGTTGGCCGCGAAGCCCGCCATCGTGTTGGCGAGCGCGAGCGATTCCCACACCGTTTCTTCGATGCTCGTGACGAGGCCGAATTCCTTCGCGGTATTTTCGAGCATGCCGCCGTGCATGCCGTGCGCATGGCCGCGGCCCATTTCATCCCAATAGTTGCGCGCCATTTCGAGCTTCGGCTGCGCCGGAAAACGAATCTGCGTGAGCGCGACGAGATCGTCGAAGCCCGCTTCGCCGGCGACTTCCTGTCCGAGGAACCAGTGCATCTGGTCCCAGTTCGCGTGTTCGGCCAACCAAGGAAACAACGCGTCGCCTTGGCCCGGACCGTTCTCGCGCAGCGCTTCGAACCACTGCAGGAATGCGTCCGCGTCGTCGGAACATCGTTGAGCAATGGACGGATGCGCCGATGCGTTCGGATTCCAGAAAATCGTTTTCCGCTCTCAGCATTTCCTGATCGCCACGCAGCGAGTGCGCCCAATCCGGATCGGGCAATCCCGGCTTGAAGCGGCGCGAATTGAAATGCGTCAGCCGCGTGTGGAACGCGTGACGTTCCGCATCGAGGTCGGGAAATGGTTTGAGTTGCGCGTTCATGGCAAACCTCACGAAGTCCGTGTGACGGTCAATCCCACCGCGGCGATCCGTTCCACGGCTGCGTAATGTTTGCGATCGAGTTCTTCGCCGAACACGTCCGGATCGAGTTCGGTGTAGCGATACGAAAATTCCGGCTGCGCGCAACAGCGGCAATGCGCGATTGCGGAACGTATCGACGCCATCGATCATTGCCGATCCGGTGTACAGGATCAGCACGCCGCCGGGACGCAGACGGGTCAGCGATTCGCGCAGGATCCGCATGGAAAGCTCCGCGCCGAAATGCGCGCCACCGTGTCTGTACGTACGTTCCTTGGCATCGGCGAGATACGGCGGATTGCTCACGATGACATCGGCATCGCCATCGATCGACGCGAACACGTCGCTCAGCAGACAGCGCAGATTGGCGATGCCGGCCAGCCGCGCATTCGCCGCCGCAAAACGCAAAGCGAGCGGATTGATGTCGGCGAGCACGAGCTGCGCGCGGCTTTTTGCAGCCTTCACCGCCACCAGTCCGCCGACGCCCGAGCCACAGCCGATGTCGACGACGCGCCGCACCGGATTCGGATGCGCGGCCAACGTCTGTTCGATGAATCGCGCGAATCGGTAGCTATCCGGACCGAAGAACACACTTTGCGCCGACTCGGTCGGAAACGCCGAATGCGCATAGAGATCGTCGCCCAGCGACGCGAAACGGATATTGCTGCGGCAAAGCGATTCGCTCTGGCCGACCGCATCGAGCAAGTCGGCGCGCTGCATCGCGTCGCGCACGCGCGGATCGATGTCGTCGATCGCGAACGATCGGTTCCAGCCGAAAACATCGCGCAGCACATCGCGGCACATCGGATGATTGGCGATCACGCGACGATGCGTTTCCGGCGTGACCGTGGTGAACGCGTAGTTGCGATCGCGCAGATGCTCGCCGATGACGACGATGGCATCGCCGAGTTCGTCCTGCGAGAGCGACTGCGCGGCATTCGAAGCGCCGTACATGCCGTTCAACTCAGTTGAGTTTCAGGGTCAGGCACTTCGCTCCGCCGCCGGCTTTGATGAATTCACTCAGATCGACGGTGCGCACGTCGTGGCCGGTGCCCTTGAGGTCCCTGCGCAAGTCGGCACTGGCGCGATGCATCACGACGGTATCGCCGAGATCGACCATGTTGCAGGCGAAATCGAACGCGTCTTCGCGCGAAACCGGAATGCGAAATCGCGCCGGAACGAAATAGCGGATTGCCTCGCGGCTTTCTGGCGTGAACGCGTCGGGATAAAACACCACGTGTCCCGACGCGAGCGGGCAGAAACAGGTATCGAGGTGATAGAAATGTTCGTCCTGCAATTCGAGCGCGATCACTTGTGTATCGAGCATCGCGCTCAGCAGTCCGGCCGCCTTGAGATCGGAGCGCTGACCATGACCCATCCACAGGCGTTGCGCGCTGTCGAACAGCGCGTCGCCAGCGCCTTCGAACACGACCGACGACGGAAGACGCCGGATCGCGAAACCTTGCCGGCGCAACCATTCACTGAACCACGCGGCTTCGGCGCGGCGCTCGGCGTGACGGAAGTTGCTGTGGACAAAGGTGCTGTCCGCGGCCAAACCGCCGTTCGCGCTGAAACACATGTCGGGCAGCCCTTCGACGCCGGGCATTTCTACGACATCCGCCTGCGAACCGATGACTTCACGCAATTCCTGCCACTGTGCCTGCGCGCGCGCGGCATCGACGGGATTGGCAACGTTCATCCACGGATTGATGGCGTAGCTGACGCAAAAATAATCCGGCGACACCATCAGGATGCGTGCGCGTTGCGGCCGGCTCACTGTTCTGAGCTGTGGCTGCACGCAGAATTCCGGCGCATGGGCCGGGCGTTCGTAGGCGAAACTTTCGAGCATATCCATCCTGGTCAATCGCGCGGTTTGGCGGGAACGAATGGCGAAATCGGATCGCTGCCCGGAAATGTTTCTTCCAATGCGTGATCGACGTTTTCGCTTTCCTTGCGTTTGCGCTGCGCGCGCTGCTCCGGCGTCTCGGGTGCGCTTGTCTCGTCGGGAGCGGGCGGATCCTTGCGGTCTCGCGGAATAGGGTTTTCCATGGCGCACTCGCTTTACTGAAGACCGCGCGGCTTTTGCAAGGAGTTCGCCAACGTCGATTGGAGATGCTCACGCACGCGTGATGCGTGCGATCGCCGCTGATTTCATCGTGCGTAACTGAATGCGCCGCCGTGCAAGTCGCCTTGCATCGCCGAGACAGGGATACAGGATTTCAGATGTCGCCATAGTGGTCGTCTGACGTTTTCGTGGCTGCCGGCTTGAAGTGAGCATAACGAATCGTGAAGGTTCGTGCATCGCAGATCAACGGCTGCGCCAATGCATCAACCTGCACACCGAAGCGCACGCGCCAGGAGAACATGCTCTATCTTCTCGCCGCGTGGCGCGAAGCGCCGTGCTATACCGATCGCGAACGCGCCGCGCTGGCGTGGACCGAAGCGCTGACGCGGCTCTGCGAAGGCGACGAACACGTCGCCGCCTACGAAATGCTTAAAAGCCCATTTCAGCGATGAAGAACAGGTCAAGCTCACCGTGCTGATCAACATCATCAACGGCTGGAACCGTTTCGCGGTCGGTTTCGGATTGTGGATGGAACCGGCGGCGATCAAAGCCTCTGCAAAGGCGTCGCCGCGTGACGGAGCACATCCGTTTCGGCCGACGCTGTTGCGCGTCGCGTATCACATGCTCGGTTCGGTATCGGATGCCGAAGACGTCGTGCAGGAAGCTTTCATTCGCTGGATGAAAACCGATCGCAGCGGCGTGCGTGAGCCCGAGGAAGGCTCGCTCGAAACTCGTACGCGTCGGTTTCATCAACGGGTTGCCCGGATTCGTCACGCTCGAAGGCGATGGCGAACTGCAAACCACCGCGCTCGAACTGGTCGACGGAAAAATCGCCGCGATCTACATCACCCGCAATCCGGACAAGCTTAGACATCTCCACTGAGATTCTTGCGACATGCGATTGACGCCGTTTGCCGACCTGCGCACGGCGCCCACCGGCACGCTTGGTGTATAGTCGATTCGACATCAGCGGACGTCGTCCGCGAACGAAAATCTACCCGGCGCCCATCAAGGCGCCGGGACCGTTTTGGAGGCACGATGCCCGAACAACTGCGAACGCTGTATCCCGATATCGAGCCGTACGACCACGGGATGTTGGCCGTCGGCGACGGGCACACGCTGTACTACGAACAGTGCGGCAATCCGGACGGCAAACCGGTCGTGTTCCTGCACGGCGGACCCGGCGCGGGATGCAACGCGAAAAGTCGGCGGTTCTTCGATCCGAAGCGCTATCGCATCGTGCTGTTCGATCAGCGCGGCGCCGGCCGTTCAAAGCCGCGTGCGGAACTCAAAGCCAATACCACATGGGATCTCGTCGCCGACATCGAGCGCGTGCGTGAGCATCTGAAGATCGAACGTTGGCAGGTTTTCGGCGGATCGTGGGGCTCGACGTTGGCGCTCGCGTATGCGCAGGCGCATCCGGACTGCGTCAGCGAACTCGTGTTGCGCGGGATTTTTTTGCTGCGCCGTTCGGAGATCGAGTGGTTTTATCAGAAAGGCTGCGACGCGATTTATCCGGATGCGTTCGAACCTTATCTTGCGCATATTCCGGCGAACGAGCGCGGCGATCTGATCGCCGCGTATTACAAACGGCTGACCAGCGACGATCCCACCGTGCGTCTGGCGGCGGCGAAAACGTGGTCGGTATGGGAAGGTGCGACCAGTTATCTGCTGCAGAACGCCGACTACATCGCCTCGACCGGCGCCGATGAATTTGCGATCGCGTTCGCGCGCATCGAATGCCACTACTTCGTCAACCGCGGTTTCTTCGATGTCGACGATCTGCTGCTGCGCAATGTCGATCGCATCCGCAACATTCCGGCGGTCATCGTGCAGGGGCGCTATGACGTCGTGTGTCCGATGCGCAGCGCATGGGATTTGCACCGCGCCTGGCCCGAAGCGGATTTGCGTGTCGTCGCCGATGCCGGACATTCGGCGTTCGAGCCCGGTATTACGCATCAATTGGTCGAGGCGACCGACCGCTTCCGCTGATCAGACGAAAAAAAACCGGGCATGCGCCCGGTTTTTTCTTTTCTGCGATGGCGTGATTACGCGCCGGGTTTCTTCGCAGGCGTCGTGGTCGTCGCGGCTCGTCGCGGAGCTGTCGCCCTTGAGGCACGTGCTCATGTAGTTGCGACGGTCGGTGCCTTTCAGGCCCTTGGCTTTGGCGTCGCCGGCGCACGTTTTCATCTTCGCCTGCTGGGCGTTGACGGCTTTCGTGTTGCCCGGTGTGGCGACCCACGGATTCGGCGCGGCGGCGGGCTCGGCGGTGCTCGCCGTGGCCGAAGCCGACGTTTCAGCGGCGGTGGCCGTCGCTGGCGCGGTCGCCTTGCCATGACCGCGACGGGTCGACGTGACGGGCGCCTTCGTGTCGGTCGCCGCGGCAGTCGGCTTCGCGGCGGCGGTGGCCGTCGCCGGTGTCTTCGCGGTCGATGCATCGGCCGCAGCGGCGGTTCCGTTGCCCTTCGAGCAGGTGCTCATGTACGACTTGTACTCGTCGCCCTTGAGGTTCTTGGCGTGAGCATCCTTCGCGCAGCTGCTCAGCTTTTGCTGTTGCGGGGTCAGCTTGTCGGCGGGAGCCTTGTCGGCGGCGAACGCCGGGGCGCTCAGCAGGGCGGCGAGCGCGAAGGCGAGCGAGGTTACGACTTTCATCGAGCAATCTCCTTGAGGTTGAAGTCCGGTTCGGCGCCGGTGTGGGAGCCGATCGCGCGCAGTCTACGCCCGCGCGCTGGCGAGGCAATAGACAAGATGCGGACAGCTTTGTTCCACGGCGCGTACGTTGCGTAACGCGCCGTTAAGGAGTGCAAAAATCAGGCGGCAGCGGCCTGCTTGCTGGAAGCCGTCTCCTGCGCCATGCGCGGGCCGTGCAGCAGCGCCTGACGCACACCGTCGACGACCAGATCGACTTCCGCGCCGGTGATGTTGAAGTGCGGCGTGAAGCGCAGCGAATTCGTGCCACCATGGATCACGCCGATGCCGCGCTCGCGCATCCATTCCTCGGTGCTGCCGGCGCCATAGCATTTGAACTGCGGCGGCGAGTTCGCACGAGAACAGCAGACCGGTTCCCTGGACTTTCGTGATCAGGCCGGGCAGCTCGTTTTTCAGCGCATTGAGTTTGTCGATGAATTCCTTGCCGCGGCGGGTGATGTTCTCGCGCAGCGCCGGCGTCATCTGTTCGAGCACGGCGACGGCGACATCCATCGCGCGCGGATTCGACGACATCGTGTTGCCGTAAATTCCCTTTTTATACAAATTCGCCGCGCGCTCGCTGACGGCGAGCACCGACAATGGGTACTGACCGGCGTTGAGCGCCTTCGAATAGGTTTCCATGTCCGGCGCTTCGAATTTTTCGAAGCCCGGATAATCGACGATCGACAGCACACCGTGTCCGCGCAGGCCGGCCTGGATCGAATCGACCAGGAAAATGCTGCCGTGCGCCTTGGTGAGCTCGCGCGCGGCGGCGTAGAACTCCGGTGTCGCCGCGCGGCCAGGATCGCCTTCGCCCATGATCGGTTCGAGGAACATCGCTTCGATGAACCAGCCGTTCTTGTCGGCGTCGGCAAAGATCTGGCGCAGTTGTTCGACGTTGTACGGCTCGACCGTGATCAGGCTGTGCTCGTCGCGGAAACTGGCCAGATGCTGCACGTACGCCTTGCGCGACGAATCGGAAAACACCGCCGGACGCTCGGTGCGGCCGTGGAACGCGCCCTTCACCGCGATGCGCTTGATCGTGCGGCCGGCATACTTCGCGCCCGGCTCGGTCATGAGCTTCGCGTTGACGTCGGCGATGCGCGAGGCGAGCGAAACCGATTCGGAACCGGAGTTCAGGCACAGGAATTTCTTGAACGGCTTGTCCTTGCGATTCAGGCCGACATTCGCTTCGAGCGCGCGCGTGAAACGCAGATGGCTGATGCTTGGCGTCATCACGTTCGCCATCACCTGCGGACGGCCGAGCGCTTCGAGCACCGCCTTCGGCGTGTGGCCGAGAGCGAGCATGCCGTAGCCGCCGGAATCATGGACCACCGCGCCCTTGAGCGTGATCACCCACGGACCGCGCGCGGCCAGCGCGACATACGGATTTACCGCGTCGTCCGGATAGAAATTGATGAAGTCCGCCTGCACGCGCGCCATCTGCGTGGTTTCGTCGGCGTCGAGGATGTCGGGAAATTCGCTGCGCAACTGCGCGTGCAGCTTCACCGCTTCGTCGACGGCTTCGGCGAGTTCCGGATACTGCGCGCCCAGTTTTTCGACGAGCGCATCCGACAGACCATGAGTGCGGGCCTTGCCGCCGGTGCGGCGCAGGGGTTCGAGTTTGGCGACGAGCGACATGACGTTCTCCACACGTGGGCGGCGCACTGCGCGGCCGGACAGACGAATTCGAGCCTGAAATTTTATCACGAAGGCGGTATCAAGAAAGGACCGCCTAGATCGGTACTTCATGGAGCCAATTCGGCTGACACGTGTCATGTGCAAGTGATGATGACGGCGACTGCCGCCGCCTCGCGGCCGCGGCCTAATCTTTCGCCATACCGCGCGGAGGAGACCGAAGTAATGGAGACGGACGTGGACACAGGCAGATCGATCGTGGCGCGATTGAAAGGGGCGGCGAAAAGCTACGGCAAGGTCCGCGCGCTCGATGGCGTCGATCTCACCGTCACGGCCGGCGAAGTGCTCGCCGTGCTCGGTCCGAATGGCGCGGGCAAGACAACCGCGATTTCGCTGATGCTGGGATTGCTGAAAGCCGATTCGGGCGAAGTCGACGCTATTCGGGGAAGATCCGACATCGCTGACCGCGCGCCGCCGCATCGGCGCGATGTTGCAGACCGCAGGCGTGCCGGACACGCTCGACCGTCGCCGAATTGATCACGCTATTCCGCAGCTACTATCCCGATCCGCGCACGTTCGCCGACGTCGTCGCGCTCGCCGGCGTCGACGACATCGTGAAGCGCCGCTACGGCAAACTTTCCGGCGGTCAGCAGCGGCGCGTGCAGTTCGCGTTGTCGATCGCCGGCCGCGCGCAGATTCTGTTCCTCGACGAACCGACCACCGGTCTCGACATCGCCGCTCGCGAACGTATGTGGAAAACCATCCGCATGCTCGTCGGCGGAAGGCTGCGCGATCGTGCTGACCACGCACTACCTCGAAGAAGCCGAAGCGCTCGCCGATCGCGTCTGCGTGCTGGCGAACGGAAGAATCGTCGCGGAAGGCAACGTGCAGCAGATTCGTGCGCGCGTCAGTCAGCGTCGCGTGAGCTGCATTTCGTCGCTCGATGCGAACGCGATCGCGATGTGGCCGAACGTGCGCAGCATCGATCGCAACTGGCGAGCGCATCGAGATCGTCACCGACGCCGCCGAAAACGTCGTGCGCCGCCTGCTCGGCGAAGATCAGTCGCTGAGCGAACTCGAAGTCCATCGCGCCGGACTGGCCGAAGCATTCGTCGAAATCACCAGGGAGGCCGCATGAACGCCATCGTCGCCACCGCACCGCGCGCATCGCGAAATTCGCTGAGCGTCTACGCGCTCGAAGCGAAGTTCGAATTCCTGCGCGTGCTGCGCACGCCCGCGTTCGCGGCGCCGACATTGCTGTTTCCGCCGCTGTTCTTTTTGTTGTTCGGATTGCTGATGAATCACGGCAACGACGGCGCCGCGCGCTATCTGTTCGCCGGCTACAGCATCTTCGGCGTGATGGCGCCGTCACTGTTCGGATTCGGCGTCGGCGTCGCGATGGAACGCGAACGCGGCTGGCTGTCGTTGAAACGCGTGATGCCGATGCCGCCCGGCGCGTATCTGCTCGCCAAGATGGGAATGGCAATGTTGTTCGCGGCGATCATCTACGTCGTGCTCGCGCTGATGGCGCGCTTCCTCGCCGGCGTGCATCTGGAAATCGGACAATGGCTGACGCTGGGTTGCATTTCCGTGCTCGGCGCGATTCCGTTCTGCGCGATCGGTTTGATGATCGGCGCGAAGTCGAACGCGTCAGCTGCGCCGGCGTTCGTCAATCTGATTTATCTGCCGATGTCGTTCCTCTCGGGTTTGTGGATGCCGCTGTCGATCCTGCCCGCATTCTTCACGCAGATCGCGCCGTTGTGGCCGTCGTATCACTTGTCGCAACTCGCGCAGATGGCGATGGGCCTGCAGCCGTGGAGCGGCGCGGGCATGCACGTCGCGTGGATACTCGGCGAAGCGGCGGTGTGCTTTGCCATCGCGCGCCGCTGGATGGCGAAGGCGGCGTGATGTTGCGCAGTTCGCTGATCCGCCTGGCGCTATTGATGGTTTGGTCGCTCGCCATCGTCGCGGCGATCGGCGCGCTCGGATCGCGAGACGTGGATCGTTCGGCGTATCCTCTGAGTCATGAGAGAGTTCCGCGATGATTGAACTGCTGCGCCGCGTTTTCACGCCGTCGGACGATTCGCTGATCTGCATGCGCGACGTGCAGACCGGCAAGACCCGCGCCGCGCACTGGTTTCCTTGGCTGATGCTGGTGTGGAGTTTCTGGATTTTCGCCACGCCGCTCATGTTCATGCCGCGGCCAGACCGCGCGCTGGCTGCCGCCGACGCTGGTCAGCTGCGCGATTTTTCTCGTGCTGTTTTACCGCGTCTATTACCGCAGCCGCGCACAGATCGTCTGGAACGCGCTGGTCATCGCGCTGCTCGGGATCGTGCTCACGCCGATGAATCCCGGCGCCGGCTGCTTCATGATTTACGCCTGCGCATTTCTCGCCTTTCACGGCACCTCGCGCGAAGCCGCGCGCAACATGGCGATCGTGCTTGCCGTGTACGGCGTCGAATGGATGTGGTTCGATTTCGGTTTCATGGGCCTGGTCAGCGATGTCCTCATCGGATTCGCCGTCGGATTCATGAACATCAACTTCGCGCGCAAGCACGAACGCGATGCGCAGTTGCTGTTGAGCCACGATGAAATCCGCCGCCTGGCCGCGGTCGCCGAACGCGAACGCATCGGCCGCGACCTGCACGATCTGCTCGGCCACACGTTGTCGCTGATCACACTGAAATCCGAATTGGCCAATCGTCTTTTCGAGCGCGATCCGGCCGCCGCGCGGCGCGAGATTGCCGATGTCGAAAAAGTCGCGCGTGATGCGCTCGCGCAGGTGCGGCGCGCCGTCACCGGCATCCGCGCGGCGGGTATCGCCGCCGAACTGGCTTCGGCGCGTCTGCTGCTCGAATCCAACGATGTTCGTCTCACGTACGAACTGGCCGACGTCGCATTGCCCGCCGAAGTCGAGACTGTGTTGGCGATGACCGTCCGCGAAGCGGTCACCAATATCCAGCGCCACGCGCACGCCACCTCGGCGCGCGTGTCGATGCGCGTGGAGAACAAACAACTTCGACTCGAGATCGCCGACAACGGTCGCGGCGGCGATATCGTGCCGGGCAACGGCCTCACCGGCATGCGCGAGCGGCTCGCGACCATCGAGGCGGACGTGCGCGTCGATTCGCGGCGCGGCGAAGGCACGAAGATTGTCGTCACGCTCGCGGTGCCCGAATGCAAGGAAGTCGTCGCGCCCACACCATCGTTGCGGCATGCGTGACGATTGAGTCGATGCGCGCCGCTTGCTACCGTGCGCGCATGTCGATTTTCCCGAACCTCACGTGATCCGCGTCCTGCTCGCCGAAGACCAGGCGATGGTGCGTGGCGCATTGTCCGCGCTGCTCAAGCTGGAATCGGACCTCGATGTCATCGGCAGCGCCGCCGACGGCGAGGAAGCGTGGAAATGCATCGAGCATGACAAGCCCGATGTCGTCGTCACCGACATCGAAATGCCGCGCCTGACCGGTCTCGAACTCGCGCAACGCATTCGCGATCGCGACGTCGGCTGCAAGGTCGTCATCCTCACCACGTTCGCGCGACCCGGCTTTCTTCGACGCGCACTCGACGCGGGCGTGAGCGGTTATCTGCTCAAGGATGCGCCGGCCGAGCAACTCGCCGAAGCGCTGCGAAAAGTGCATCGCGGCGGACGCGCGATCGATCCGCAGCTCGCGCTCGAAGCGTGGTCGGGCGAAGATCCGCTCAACGAACGCGAACGTCAGGTGTTGCGCTTGGCGGGCGATGGATTGTCGGCGGGCGATATCGCCGAGCAACTGCATTTGTCGCAGGGAACGGTGCGCAATTATCTGTCGGAAGCGATCGGCAAACTCGGCGTCGGCAACCGCATCGAGGCGGCGCGTCTGGCGCGGCAGAAAGGCTGGCTGTAGTTCCTTGAAAAAATCGGATTTCCACTACGATCTTCCGCAAGAACTGATCGCGCAGGCGCCGTTGCCGCAGCGTTCGGCGAGCCGTTTGCTCGTCGTCGATGCGGCCAAAAAGACATTCGCCGATCGCGGGTTTACGGATCTCGTCGAATATCTGCGGCCCGGCGATCTGCTCGTGTTCAACGACACACGCGTCATTCCCGCGCGTCTGTTCGGGCGCAAGGAAACCGGCGGCGCCGTCGAGATCATGATCGAGCGCATCACCGGCGAATTCGACGTGCTCGCGCAACTCGGCGTGAGCAAGAAACCAAAAGCCGGCAGCGCGATCGTTCTCGACGATGGCAGCCGCGCCGAGGTGCTCGGCCGCGAGGGCGAATTCTATTCACTGCGTTTCCCGGACGATCAGACGCTCGATGCACGCCTCACGAAACTCGGCCGCATGCCGCTGCCACCGTATATACACCGTGACGCGGAAAGCGATGACGACACGCGCTATCAAACCGTCTATGCGCGCGTGCCGGGCGCGGTTGCGGCGCCGACGGCTGGGTTGCATTTCGATGATGCGCTGCTGAAGAAGCTGCACGACCGCGGCGTCGAATTTGGCTACGTCACATTGCACGTTGGCGCGGGCACGTTCCAGCCGGTGCGCGCGGATGCGATCGAGCAACACGTCATGCATCGCGAGTGGCTCGACGTGAGTGCGGAACTCGTCGACAGGATTCGGCGCACGCGCGACAGCGGTGGGCGCGTCGTCGCGGTCGGTACGACGGTCGTGCGCGCACTCGAATCCGCGCTGCGCGACGGAAAATTGCAGGCGTTCAAAGGCGAAACGCAGATCTTCATTTATCCGGGTTATCGGATCACGACCATCGATGCGCTCGTTACCAATTTTCATCTGCCCGAATCGACGTTGCTGATGCTCGTTTCCGCATTGGCTGGACGCGATTTGATGCTCGATGCGTATCGGCATGCGGTGGAAGAGCGCTATCGCTTCTTTTCGTATGGCGATGCGATGTTGATATTGCCCAGTCTGGAAAGCCAGGATCGCTAGTGTTACCCTAGTGTTACCTGAAGGAATTCGAACATGTCGACAACTTCCTTGAAAATGCCGGATGACCTCAAGGCGCGCGCGATCTCCGCGGCGCGTACGAAAGGTATTACTCCGCACGCCTTCATGCTCGACGCCATTCGTTCGGCGACGAGCGCGGCTGAGAAGCGCGGCCAGTTCATCGCCGATGCGATGGCCGCGGATGCGCAAATGCGCAAAACTGGCAAGGGCTACGATGCGAAAGACGTGCACACCTACGTGAAGGCGCTCGCCGACGGACGCAAGGCTCGCAAGCCCAAGGCCAAGTCTTGGCGAAGCTGAGTTATTCGGAGCGGTCCGTCACCGATCTGGCGCGGCTCGCGGAATTCTCGCGTGAAGCTGGTGACGAGGGCAGACGGATCATCGACGTGATCACTGCCGCGGTGGAAATGCTGGAGGACAATCCGCACGTCGGTCGCATCGTCGACGACTACTTGTCCGAACTTGTCATCTCGCGGGGCCGCACAGGCTATGTCGCGTTGTACCGGTTCGATGCAGAAGAAGACGTCGTACGCATCCTCGCCATACGCCACCAGCGCGAAGCGGGGTATTGATGGACGGGGACCGATAGTGAGCGCGCTTGGTTTCGACCTGCAAACCACCGATGGCCTCGCGCGCCGCGGCCGCATCACGCTGCCGCGCGGCACCATCGAAACGCCGGCGTTCATGCCGGTCGGCACGTATGGCTCCGTGAAAGGCGTCACGCCGCAATCGCTGCTCGATCTCGGCGCGGAAATCATCCTCGGCAACACGTTTCATCTGTGGCTACGTCCGGGGCTCGATGTCATCGGCGACTTCGGCGGCCTGCATCGCTTCATCGGCTGGAACAAACCGATCCTCACCGATTCCGGCGGTTTCCAGGTTTTCTCGCTCGCCGAGCGGCGCAAGATCACGGAGGAGGGCGTGCGGTTCGCCTCGCCGGTGGACGGATCGATGGTGTTCCTGTCGCCGGAAGAATCGATGCGTATCCAGACCACGCTCGATTCCGACATCGCGATGATCTTCGACGAATGCACGCCTGTGTTCGTCAATGGCATTCCGGTCGGCGAACAGCAGGTACACGACTCGATGCAACTCAGTCTGCGCTGGGCCGAGCGCTCACGCCGCGCGTTCGACGACCTGCACAATCCGAATTCGCTGTTCGGCATCGTGCAGGGTGGAACTTTTCCACATTTGCGCAAAGTATCTGCCGAAGCGTTGATCGAGATCGGCTTCGACGGATATGCGGTCGGCGGCCTCGCCGTCGGCGAATCGGAAGACGAACGCAATCGCACGCTCGATGAAACCGTGCCGATGTTGCCCGCGGATCGTCCGCGTTATCTGATGGGCGTTGGTCGGCCGGAAGACATCGTCGAAGCCGTCGTCCGCGGCATCGACATGTTCGACTGCGTGATGCCGACGCGCAACGCACGCAATGCGCACATCTTCACGCGCAACGGTGTGCTGCGCATCCGCAACGCGAAGTTCGAGCGCGACACGCGTCCGCTCGACGAAACCTGCGCCTGCTACACCTGCCGCTCGGGTTTCAGCCGTGCCTATCTGCGCCATCTCGACAAATGCGGCGAAATGCTCGGGCCGATGCTCGCGACCATCCACAACCTTTATTACTACCAGGAACTGATGGCGAGTCCTACGCGACGCCATCGCGAACCACCGGCTCGCCGATTTCGTCGCCGATTTCCGCGCCGCGCAGGCCGCAGAACCCGCCTGAGCGCGCGCAGATGCACGCCCGACGGGTGCGTGGCATAATCCGGCGCTTCTCAGGACGAAAAACGGCCATTCTGGCCGCCACGTCCGCACTCTTTAAGCGCAATTTCAAGGTGGTAACGTGCTCGATTTTCTGATTTCCAGCGCCTACGCGCAGGACGCGGCGCCCGCAGCGTCGACCGGTATGGGCGGATTGCTCGGCTCGCCGATCGTGTTCATCGTGATCATGGCCGGCATGATGTTCTTCATGTTCCGTTCGCAGTCCAAGCGCCAGAAGGAACTGCGCAGCATGATCGCCGCGCTCGCCAAGGGCGACGAAGTGGTCACCTCCGGCGGCATGGCCGGGCGCATCGACGACGTGGGCGAAAGCTTCATCACCCTTGAAATCGCGCCGGACGTCAAAATCAAGTTGCAGAAGACGTCGATCTCGATGGTTCTGCCCAAGGGAACGCTTAAATCCGCCTGATCTGCGCCTAGCGCGGCAACTGTTGCGCGCCCGATGGCGCGCGCGTGAGTATTCGAATGAACGATTTTTCCAAGTGGAAATACATCCTCGTCGCCGTCGTGCTGGTGCTCGGCTTCGTCTATGCGTTGCCGATCATCTACACGCCGCAAGCGGCCGTGCAGATTTCCGCGAGCCATGGCGCGACGGTCGATCAGGCGCTGAAAGAAAAAGTGCTCGGCATCCTGCAGTCGAAGAAAGTCGCGTTCGATGACGTGGAGTCGCAACGGCGATCGCCTTCTCGCGCGCTTCCCGAACACCGACGCGCAGTTCGCCGGATCCGACGCGCTCAAGACCGAACTCGGCGACAACAACTACACCGTCGCGCTGAATCTCGCCTCGACCGTGCCGAGCTGGCTGCGCGCGATCGGCGCCAACCGCATGCCGCTGGGTCTCGATCTGCAGGGCGGCGTGCACTTCCTGATGGAAGTCGATTCGAAAGTCGCGCTCGCAGAAAATGCAGCAGCGCTACGCCGACGATATCCGCACCGCGTTGCGCAACGCGAAGATCCGCTACGAGTCGGTCGAACCCGAGCCCGCAGGGCGTCGTCGTCCACGCTGCGCTCGGACGAAGATCGCAAGCAGGCCGGCAACGTCATCGCCAAGGAGGTCAATCAGCCGGAAAAACTCGGCGACCAGCCGCCGATCGAACTGAGCGACGGCAGCGGAATCGAATGGCACCTTCCCGATCGTCGCGCAGTATCCGCGATGCGACGCTGCAGGCCGCGGCCAAGCAGATCGTCGGCCAGCAACCTGACCACGTTGCGCAATCGCGTGAACCAGCTCGGCGTCACCGAACCGCTGATCCAGCAGCAGGGCACGAATCGCATCGTGGTCGAATTGCCGGGCGTGCAGGACACCGCCGAGGCGAAGAAAGTGCTCGGCGCGTTCGCGACGCTCGAATATCGCGCCGACCGACGAGAGCGACCAATCCGTACGAAGCCGAAAAGACCGGCAACGTGCCGCCGGATTCGCGGCTGTATCACATGAACACCAGCGGTCCCGACGGCAAGCCGATTCCGGTCGTTCTGAAGAAGAAGATCATCGCCGCCGGCGACGAACTCGTCGATGCATCGGCAGGTCCCGCGACCAGCAAGACGGCCGCCCGTCGGTGTCGGTGCATCTGAATGCCGCCGGCGGCAAGAAGATGCTCGACTTCACCAGCCAGAACGTCGGCAAGCGCATGGCGGTGGTGTTCGTCGAACGCACGACGGAAACGAAAATCGTCGACGGCAAGGAAGTTCGCATGCCCAAGGTCACCGAGCAGGTGATCAGCAACGCGTCGATCAACGGCGTGTTCTCGAACCGCTTCAACACGACCGGCCTGGGCAGCATGAAAGAAGCGACCGAACTCGCGCTGCTGCTGCGCGCCGGTTCGCTCGCCGCGCCGGCTCGATATCGTCGAGGAACGCGTCATCGGCCCGAGCCTGGGCCAGGACAACATCCAGAAAGGTTTCCGCGCGGTCATGCTCGGCCTGCTCGCGGTGCTCATCGCGGCGGCGCTGTACTACCACGTGTTCGGACTCATCGCCGACATCGCGCTCGTGCTCAACCTGGTGCTGCTGCATCGCGGTGCTCTCGATCTTCCAGGCCACGCTGACCATGCCCGGCATTGCCGGTATCGTGCTGACGCTCGGCATGGCGATCGATGCGAACGTGCTGATCTGCGAAC
Organism: uncultured Gammaproteobacteria bacterium; assembly: GCA_963814225.1. Taxonomy (GTDB): domain Bacteria; phylum Pseudomonadota; class Gammaproteobacteria; order Xanthomonadales; family Rhodanobacteraceae; genus Rudaea. The sequence continues at coordinate 41,416 of CAWFCC010000021.1, forward strand.
GCATCCGCGAGGAATTGCGCAACGGCTCGACGCCGCTGGCATCGATCCGCGCCGGCTACGAAAAAGCGTGGGCGACGATTCTCGACGCCAACGTCACCCATTTGCTGGCGGCGTTCGGTCTGTTCGCGTTCGGTTCGGGTCCGATCAAGGGATTCGCCGTGACGCTGGCGATGGGTATCCTGACCTCGATGTTCACCTCGGTCACGGTCACGCATGCGCTGGTCAATCTCGTTTATAGCGGACGCAAGCTCAAAGGCCTCGCGGTCGGCGGCGGCTACGCGAGCGGAGCACACTGATGGAAGTTTTCAATCCCAACAGCAACATCGACTTCCTGCGCCTGCGCAAATTCAGCATCGCGATTTCCGCGTTGCTGGTGGTGCTTTCGATCGGTCGCGATCTTCGGCGCAGGCCTGAACTACGGGCTGGATTTCACCGGCGGCGTGCTGGTCGAAGTCAGCTACGAACAGCCGGTCGACACCGGCGAAGTGCGCGCGCGCGCTCGACGAAGCCGGTTTCCACAACGCGCTGGTGCAGAGCGTCGGCGGCGCGCGCGAAGTGTCCGTGCGCATCCAGCCGCAGACGGATGAGTCGGGCGCCGTCGACCAAAAGTGATGTCGTCGCGGCCGACGTGATGAAAGCGCTCAACGCAAAGCGCAGCGATGCGAAGATGACGCGTCCACCCGATTTCGTCGGCCCGCAGGTCGGCGAAGAACTGAAGAGCGACGGCATCATCGCCGTGCTGTTCGTCATCATCGGCATCATGATCTACATCGGCATCCGCTTCGAATGGCGCTTCGCCGTCGCGGCGATCGCCAGCGAAATCCACGACACCCTGATCACGGTCGGTTTCTACGCGGTCGACGCAGCACGAGTTCGACATCACCGTGCTCGCCTCGGTGCTCGCGGTGGTCGGCTACTCGATCAACGACAAGGTCGTCGTGTTCGACCGCGTGCGCGAACTGTTCCGTTCGTCGCGCCGCGCCGAACCGGTCGAGATCCTGAACAAGGCGATCAACTCGACGCTGTCGCGTACGATCATCACCGCGCTGTTCACCGCGCTCACGATGATCGCGCTGTATTTCTTCGGCGGCCCGGTCGTACATGGCTTCGCGCTGACGATGCTGATCGGCATCGTGGTCGGCACGCTGTCGTCGATTTTCTTCGCCAACCCGATCCTGTTGTGGCTCGGCGTGTCGAAGAAGGATTTGATGCCGGTCACGCGCGAGAATCCGGAACTGGCGCGTCGTCCCTAGTCGATGACGCTTCTGGCGCTCCGTCGCGCACGCGGCGGACGCCATGCACCGCTGCGACCAGCGCATAGCTGACGATCAGCAGCAAGAACCACGAACCGAGTTTCGCTACTTTCACCAGCGACCATGCCTGCATCTGGTGCGGATAGATCCATGTCGATGTGATCGTGCCGACGTTCTCGGCGATCCACACGAACAGCGCGACCAGAAACAACCCGAGCAGCAGCGGCATGCGCCGATGCACCTGCCAGATGCGGTAGTGGATCCACGTGCGTCGAAACAGGAAAGCGGTCGCTGCGAACAGCGCGATGCGCATGTCCGGAATGACGTGATGCGTGTAGAAATTCGCGTAGATCGCAATCGCGAGCACGCACACGGGCAATAGCGTCGGATGGCCTTCGAAGCGGAAATCGAACAATCGCCAGCAGCGTGCGATGTAACTGCCGATCGCCGCATACATGAATCCGGAAAACAGCGGCACGCCGCCGATGTGGAAAATCGATGCTTCCGGATACGTCCACGATCCGACATCGGTCTTGAATAATTCCATGATCGTGCCGACCACGTGGTACGCGAAGATCACCTTCGCTTCCTCGAATGTTTCAAGTCGCGTTGCCAACATCGTGGTCTGGATCGCGACGGCGGCGAGGAACAGGAAATCGTAGCGCGCGAGCGGTGCGCCCGGCGGATACCAGATGTGCGTCGCGATCAGCAGCGCGACCATCGCACCTGCCGAACAGGCACGCCCACGCCTGCTTGATGCCGAAGCGGACGAATTCGTACAGCGCGAGTGTCCAGCGTTTGCGCGATGCCCATTCGCCGAACTGCCGTTCGCGTTGCGCGAAATGCGCAATGAGTGGCCAGGCAGATGACGGTGAGTGCGAGTCGTTCATGCCGACACGATGCATCGCATGTCGGTCGGTTCGCAGGCGAAAAGTGGAGAAATCGAGGCGGTTGACGTATCCGTCAAAGAAAAGGGCGCACATTTCTGTGCGCCCTCGTTCGTTGAAACGTGAAGCCGACGCTTACTGGCAGGTGGTGCCCGCCGGCTGCGTGAGGCGGCTGAGCGGCATCGAACCATTCGTGAATCCGGCCACGCTGGTCGCCCACGACATGGTGCCGGACGAGCAGCTATCGAACGAAATCTTCAGCGTGCCCCAGTTCTCCAGCAGCACGTTCGCCGGGTTGAAGTTGGGCGGGAATTTCCCGTTGAGTCCTCGTGCGGCGCCGATGGTTGCGCTGTTGCCGGTGATCGGACCGCTGCCGACGATCCAGGTCTGATTGCCGGCGCTGTCGTACACGTACCAGTACGCCACCATCTGACTGTTCGACAACACTTCGACGTTGATGCCCTGGCCGCTCTGGCTCGGGTCGTACCACGAACCGCTATAGCCGCCGTCGAGCGCAGCCGGAACAAGATCGAGCGCGGCGGTCAGGTCGCCCATCGGCGGCAGGCCATTGGCAACCAACGCGGCATCGCGCTGCTGCAGACCGGGCAACACCGGCAGGTTAAAGCGATGCGTGATCAGGCGCAGCACCGAGGCGGTGTCGTACTGCGTGTGGTCGACCACACCCACCTTGGCGAACGGCGACACGATGATTGCCGGAATGCGCGTGCCCGGACCCCAACGATCGCCCTTCGGCGGCGCGACGTGATCCCACCAGCCGCCGTTTTCGTCGTACGTGATCACGACGACCATGTGCTGCCACTGCGGACCGTCCTGCAGATGGTGGATGACGTCGGCGATGTGCGCATCGCCGTCTTCGATGTTCGCGTAGCCGGCGTGCTGGTTCTGGCTGCCTTGCGGCTTATAGAACGTCACTGCCGGCAACTTGCCCGCGTCGATGTCGGAAAGGAACTTCGCGCCGTCGACGCCGCCGTCGAGCAGATGCGCCGCGCGCGCGGCGGTGGTCGGTGCATACGCCTGGTAATAGTTGAACGGCTGATGGTGGTACTGGAACGCGACCGTCGCCGGCGCGGTGCCGTCGAGCGTCGCCTGCCACGCACCCGCGTACCAGGCCCAGTTGATGCCTTTCTGCGTGAGCAGATCGCCGATGTTGGTTCCGGCCTGCGGGCTCAGCGTATTGCCTTTGGTCAGATCGCCGTAACGCGGATCGCTGGCGAGCTTGTTGCCCGTCGGCGCGTACGGCGGCTGCATGGTGTTCACGCCGTAGTAGTCCGGCGTCAGCACGCTGTCGTTGACGTACACCGGTACGCCGTTGAGCGCGGAGGCGGGACTTTTCGTGGTGTCGATCTTGAGCGTCACGCCGTCGGCTTCGACCGCCGAGATGATGCCCGCGAAGGTGGTCGGATCGGCCGCCGTCTTGAAGTCGTACGGCGCGCAGGCGCAGATCAGGTATTGATGGTTGAGGAACGAGCCGCCGAACGCACCCTGGAAGAAGTTGTCGGCGAGCACGTAGTCGCGTGCGATCGACCACATCGCCGTCTGCGGACCTTTGGTCCAGTGGCCCATCACTTCGCCGCCGGCGTCCGAATACGCGGCGAACTTGTCGTTCTTGCCGCCGTCGATCTGCATCTGGTTGTTGTAGAAGCGGTGCACGAGATCGTGCAGCTTGTAGCGGAAGTCGATGTTGTAGCCGTTCGGATCGTCGAGCGCGTACGGCTGGTTCGGATGGTTGCGCGTTTCTTCGGTGCTCACCTGTGTCGGATCGGTCGGATCAGTCAAGCCGTTGCCGGCGACCGGTGGCAGCGCGCTCAGCACGGTGCCGTCGCGATCGCGCTGGATGGATTGTTCCGGCGTCGCGTTGGCGTATCCGTTCGCGCCCGGAAAGTTGCCGTACAAGTGATCGAAACCGCGGTTTTCCGCGTAGATCACGACGATGGTCTGCACGTCGTTGAGCGTCGGCTGCGTAAGAGCATGAGCGGGATGCGTCATGGCCGCGAGCGATGTCGCGAGCGCAGTCAGCAATAGAGGACGGTATCGCATTGAACCTCCAAAAATTCGTGTGCGAAGGGATGGAAAACGGAAAGCCGGCCCCAAACCGGCGGATTGCATCAAGCCCACGCACGCTAGCGCCCGTGTATTTCAGTTCGGTGTTAGACCGGTTACACGAATCCGTCACACGCGCGATTTATTGTTCGGCGTCCTGATTTCAGCGGGCGGGAATGCCGTGAAGTTGCGTGTGTGGTTGTGCGCTGTCGTCGTTGCGATGGCGGTGTCGTTTCCGTCGAACGCCGCCGAAGAAAGCAATCCATTCAAGCGTGCATCGCTGTTGCGCGAAGCGGGCCGTGCGATTTTTTCCGACACATCGCTGTCACTGTCCGGAAAACAATCGTGCGCGAGCTGTCACGCGCCGGAGCGCCGCTACAACCCGCCCGACGCGCGCGACATCGAACCCGGCGGCAAAGGATTGGATGCATTTTCTTTCCGCGCGCCGCCGACGCTGACCTATCTCAACCGCATTCCGCCCTACAACAATCACTACCGCGAGTCCGACGAAGAAGGCGACGAATCGATCGACAACGGCCCGACCGGCGGATTGACCTGGGACGGCCGCGTCGACGGCGGCGCCAATCAGGCCGCGCTGCCGTTGCTGGCCGCCAACGAGATGGCGAGCACGAAACCGACGATCGCGACGGCCGTCCGCAACGCGCCTTACGCGAAACGCTTGCGCGATGCGCTCGGCGCCGACGCGCTCGATACGGATGAGAGTGCTTTCCGCGCGACAGTGCGCGCACTCGGCGCCTTCGAGGAGGACTACGCCGAATTCAATCCGTACACCAGCAAATACGACGCCTATCTCACGGGCCACGCCACACTGACGGCGCAGGAAAAACACGGCCTCGAACTTTTCAACGACGAAAACAAAGGCAACTGCGCGCAGTGTCACATCAGCAAGCGTGCGCTCGACGGCGGCGCGCCGGCATTTTCCGATTACGGCCTGATTGCTCTCGGCGTGCCGCGAAATCCCAACATCGCCGACAACAAGAATCCGAAATTCTTCGACCTCGGCGCGTGCGGGCCGTTGCGCACAGACAAGGCCAACGATCCAACCTTCTGCGGACTCTTCCGTACGCCGACTCTGCGCAACGTCGCCCTGCGCCAGACCTTCTTCCACAACGGCAAATTCCACAGCTTGAACGACGTCGTCGATTTCTACGTCACGCGCGACATCACGCCGGCGCGCTGGTACGCCAACGGACATTCCTACGACGATTTGCCGAAGCAATATCAGGCGAACCTCAATCGCGATCCTCCGTTCGCCGGTCAACATCCCGGCGCGAAACCGCGATTGGACAAACAGGAAATCGACGACGTCGTCGCCTTCCTGAAAACGCTCACGGACGGCTTCGTGAAAACCAATCCGTATCGCGAAGAGCGCACATCCAAGCAAGCCTCGCGCTGACGACGGCGGAGCGGCGATAATCCGCCGCATGAAACGCAGCCTCGACGACTGGCTCGACTACCAGCAGAAAATCCATCCGCGCGACATCGAACTCGGTCTCGATCGCGTGCGCGCGGTGTGGCAGCACATGGGCGTGCCGCCGATCGCGAAAACCGTGATCACCGTCGGCGGAACCAACGGCAAGGGTTCGACCGTCGCATTCCTCGAAGCGATGCTGATGTGCGCAGGACTACGCGTCGGCGCGTTCACCTCGCCGCATCTGCTGCGCTACAACGAACGCATTCGCGTGCTCGGAAGCGATGTCGGCGACGACGCGCTGATCGACGCCTTCGAACGCATCGAATCCGCACGCGGCGACGTCGCGCTGACCTACTTCGAATTCGGCACACTTGCCGCATTGTGGATTTTTGCGCAAAGTGAACTCGATGTCGCCGTACTCGAAGTCGGGCTCGGCGGTCGCCTCGATGCGGTCAACATCGTCGATGCGGATGCGTCCATCGTCACCACCGTCGATCTGGATCATCAGGATTGGCTCGGCAACGACGTCGACACCATCGGCCGCGAGAAGGCCGGCATTTTCCGCAAGGATCGGCCCGGCATCATCGGCAGTCTCGAACCGCCGCGCGGTCTGCTCGACGAAGCGCAGCGCATCGGTGCGCGGCTGGTGCGCGCGGGCATCGACTTCGAGGTTCTGATCAGCCACCTGCGCTGGCTTTGGATTTCCGGTGCAACAACGCTCGAGCTGCCGTTGCCTGCGCTCGCCGCACCGGTGCAGATGAACAATGCCGCGAGCGCGATCGCGGCGCTGCATGCGTTGTCCGATCGCATCGCGTGGAATCCGGATGCGATCGCCGAAGGTGTCCGCACCGCATCGATCGCCGCGCGCCTGCAGCGGTTCACGAAAGAGGGCGCCGCCGATCTCGTCATCGACGTCGGCCACAATCCGCAGGCCGCGCGCGTGCTCGCGAACTGGCTGCGTGCGAACCCGTCGCGCACCGTTGCCGTGTTCGGCGCGTTGTCGGACAAAGACGTCGCCGGCATCGTCGCGCCGTTCGCCGGATCGATCGATCGCTGGATGATCGGCGGACTCGATTCAGAAACGCCGCGCGGTTTGCCGGCCGGCGATCTGCTCGCGCGCATCGGCGAAATTCCTGCGCCGAGCACGCAGCACGCGACGATCACGCAGGCGCTCGATGCCGCCGCCTCATCCGCGCGCGAAGGCGAAACGATTCTGGCCTTCGGATCGTTCTTCGTTGCCGCCGCGGCGACGACGTGGGCACAAGCTCACGGATATGGCGCGGCTTCAGCTACCGGCCGGGTATAATCGACGCGCTTCCCCCGGAGCTGCCGCATGGATCCTGCCTTGAAACAACGCCTGCTTGGCGCCGCCGTCCTGATCGCGCTCGCGATCATCTTCGTGCCGATGTTCCTCGGCAATTCGCCGCAGAAGCAGGAATCCACGACGGTCAACATGGAAACCCCGCCGGCGGACGATCACAAGTTCGAAACGCGCACGCTGCCGGTCGCCGGTCCTTCCGCGCCGGTCGCGAACCCGTCGGCTGCGCCCAGCGATCCGAACAAGGTCGTCACTGTCGACGCGGTTGCGACACCGAAAGTCGATGCGCATCCGGAAGACCAGACACCGCCGCCCGCCACTGTCGCGAGCACGCCGCCAGCGCCTGCAACCGTCAAGCCGGCAGCGCCCGCTGAACCCGAATCGGCTGCGCCGGCGAGCGGACGATTCGCCGTCAATCTCGGCATCTACGCCGACCAGGGGCACGTGAATTCGCTGATCGCTAAAGTGAAGAAGCTCGGCTTCGGCGCCTATTCGGAGCCGACGGAGTATCAAGGCAAATCGGCTGCTGCGCGTTCGCGTCGGACCGTTCGCCAATCGCGCCGCGGCTGAAGCCGCGCGCTTGAAGATCAAGCAAACCGAACCGAAAGTGCCGAGCAGCGTCGTCGAGTCCGGCGAGCAGCCGACGGCCGATGCGCCGGCCAGCGCGATCGCATCGAACCGCGCCGGCGGTTGGGCGGTGCAGCTGGGCGCGTTCAAATCCGAAGCCGAAGCCGGCAAGCTGCGCGACCGCCTGCGCGGCGCCAACATCGCCAGCTTCGTCGACAAGGCCGGCAGCGGCGATTCGCACGCTGTGGCGCGTGCGCGCCGGTCCGTACGTCCGACCGCACCGGCGCCGACAGCGCGCGCGGCACGATCAAGCAGAAGCTCAAGGTCGATGGGATGATCGTCACGCAGCCATGACGCACGACGGACCGCGAAACGGGGATCGCCGGCGTGCTGCTTCTCCCGTTTTCCGCATGAATTGGGCCGATTACGGCATCATCATCGCGCTCGTCCTCTCGGTGTTGATGGGGTTGTGGCGCGGTTTCATCGGCGAAGTCATCGCGCTCGCGTGCTGGGTGCTGGCGTTCTGGGTGGCGTGGACGTTCGGCGCGCAACTGGCGGCGCAGTTCACGTCGATCACGCTCCCCTCGGCCCGCTTGCTGCTCGGCTACGCGATCTGCTTCGTCGGCGTGCTGATCGTCGGCGCGCTGGTCGGATTTCTGATGCGCAAACTGGTCGCGACGAGCGGCTTGTCCGGCAGCGACCGCATGCTCGGCATGCTGTTCGGACTTTTGCGCGGACTGGCGATCGTCACCATCGCGGTGCTGCATCCTCAAGTTCACGCCGCTGCCGCAGGATCCGTGGTGGAAGGAATCGAAACTGCTGCCGACGTTCGAAAACGCCGCCGTCTGGCTTACCACCAAGCTGCCTCCCGAAGTCACGCATTACCTTGATTTCCATAACATCGCGCCCCAGATTCCGCTGGCGCCCGCGAGTCCGCCGCCGCAACCTGCGCCGCCGCCCTCCGCGCCGCCGCCAAAGCGCGCACCCAATCCATGACGTTATACTTCGCCCCGGAGCATCACTGACCCATGTGCGGAATCATCGGCATCGTAGGCAAAACCGACGTCGCGTCGTCCCTGTACGACGCGCTCACGGTTTTGCAACATCGCGGTCAGGATGCCGCCGGCATCGCCACCGTCGACGGCGATCGTCTGCGCTTGCACAAAGGCGCCGGACTCGTCCGCGACGTCTTCAACACCGACAACATGCTCAAGCTGCGCGGACGCGTCGGCATCGGTCATTGCCGCTATCCGACCGCCGGTTCCGAATCCTCGACCGAGGCGCAGCCGTTCTACGTGAATTCGCCGTACGGCATCGCGCTCGGCCACAACGGCAATCTGGTCAACACCGATACGCTGCGCCGAGAGATGTACGAGGGCGATCGCCGCCACATCAACACCGATTCGGATTCCGAAGTGCTGCTCAACGTCCTCGCGCACGAAATCCAGATCCAGGACCGGCATCACCTCACGCCCGATCAGATTTTCAAAGCCGTCGCCGGCGTGCATGCGCGCGCGCGCGGCGGTTATGCGGTTGTCGCGCTGGTGCTCGACTACGGCGTGCTCGCGTTCCGCGATCCGTACGGCATCCGTCCGCTCGTTCTCGGCGAGCGCGAAACCGCTGCGGGCAAGGAATACGTGGTGACGTCGGAATCCGTCGCGCTCGATATCCTCGGATTCAAGCGTCTGCGCGATGTCGCGCCGGGCGAAGCGGTGCTGCTCACGCCCGACGGACAACTGTTCACGCGCCAGTGCGCCGAAGGCTATCCGCACGCGCCGTGCATTTTCGAATATGTATACCTGGCGCGTCCGGATTCGATGATCGAAGACGTGTCGGTATACAAAGCGCGTCTGCGCATGGGCGAACGGCTGGCGGCGAAAATCCGCAAGCTGCGTCCGGATCACGACATCGATTCGGTGATTCCGATTCCGGATACCGTCGCGCACCGCGGCGAGTTCGCTCGCCGCCGAACTCGGCTTGCCGATGCGCGAAGGCTTCGTCAAGAACCGCTACATCGGCCGCACGTTCATGATGCCGGGGCAGAGCGAGCGCGTGAAATCGGTGCGCCGGAAATTGAACGCGATCGAACTGGAATTCCGCAAGAAAGTCGTGCTGCTCGTCGACGATTCGATCGTGCGCGGCACCACCTCGAAACAGATCATCCAGATGGCGCGCGACTGCGGCGCGAGAAAAGTATACTTCGCGTCGGCCGCGCCGCCGGTGCGCTTCCCGAACGTCTACGGCATCGACATGCCGGCCGCCGACGAACTCGTCGCCCACGACCGCACTGAAGAAGAAATCCAGCAGATCATCGGCGCCGACTGGCTGATCTATCAGGATCTCGACGATCTCATCGGCGCCGTCGCGGAAGGCAACGAGAAGCTCACGCGTTTCGACGCTTCGTGCTTCGCCGGCAACTACGTCACCGGCGTCGAGCCGACGTATCTGCGCGAACTCGAACTCGGCCGCTCCGACGAAGCGAAAACGCAACGCCGCACCGGATCGTAAAAAAATTTCCCGCTGCGACGCACGGCGCATGTCCAAAAGCCGCGCCGTTTTGCGTTTCTAAGAAGCATCGCACGGTCGCCGGAACACACATCTGGCACAATACCGGCGCTTTCGCAGGCGGAGTTCGGCGTGAAATCGACAGGAAGTTCGGAACGGGGCATGTTTGCCCGCGCGGCGGAGTGCCTGCGCTGCGCCGATCCGACTGAAAAATCCGACATCACGAAAAGCGCCGCGGCGGCATTTCGCGCCGGTGAACTCTTCATCGATGACGCGACACCGGTCGATCCGATCGGCAATCCCGGACGTCCTTCGCGCCCCGTGCTGGTGCCGCCGAAACAGCTTCCGCAACGCGGGCTCGGTACGCCGGAAGGACGCGCCGCGCTCGTCCACGCCGTCGCGCATATCGAATTCAATGCGATCAATCTCGCGTGGGATGCGGTGTACCGCTTTCGCGGCATGCCGATCGAATATTACGCAGACTGGATTTCCGTCGCCGACGACGAAGCGCGCCATTTCCGTCTGCTGCGTGCGCGACTGAACGAGCTCGGCCACGACTACGGCGATTTCGATGCGCACGACGGCCTCTGGGAAATGGCCGTAAAGACGTCCAATTCCTGCATCGAGCGCATGGCGCTGGTTCCGCGCGTTCTCGAAGCGCGCGGACTCGACGTCACGCCGGGCATGATCGCGCGCTTCCGCCACGTGCACGATGATGCGACGGCGGACATCCTCGAGATCATCCTGCGCGAAGAAGTCGCGCATGTCGCCGCGGGCTCGCGCTGGTTCGCCTGGTGTTGCGAACGCGAAGGGCGCGATCCGGCGCAAACGTTCGAAGAACTCATCGCGCTGCACGCACGCGGCTCGGTGCGCGGACCTTTCAATACCGATGCGCGCATCGCCGCCGGTTTCACGCTCGCGGAATTGCAGCGGCTCGGAGCGGCGGCATGATGCGGCGCGCCGTCTGCGCCGCCGTCATCGCAGGAATTTGGCTGATCGTTCTGGGATTCGCGGCGGGTCTGGTCTGGACCTCGCCGCCGCTGCCGTCGCTGAAACTGCCGATCGCCGCGCGCGATTTTCGCGTCGTGCAGGGCGCCGGTGTCGAAGACGGTGCGTCGATGCGCATCGGCTCCGTCGGCGACGACGGCAGTGCGCTGCAGGCCGTGTCGATCGATCATCTCAGCGCCGCGGATTTTCCGGTGCTGCGCTACCGCTTCGACGGCTTTCCGCGCACGCTCGAGTTGTCGTTTTTCTTCCGCCGTGCCGATGCGCCCGACGACGTGCAGCCCGCCGTCACCGTGCCGTGGCCCGACGGCGGCTGGCAGACCATCGATCTGAGCAAAGTGCCCGGCTGGCACGGCGAAATCATCGAAATGGGATTCTCGGAATATCCGACGCCGCAACTCGCGCCGACGAACGTCGCGTTCCAGCCGTTCCGTTTCGATCGCGCCGAACTCTGGTCGCCTTCGTGGCGCGGCAGTTTCGCGGCGCTGTATACATCGTGGTTCACGTATACGCCGTGGGCGTTGCTGTCGATCAGCGCACTCGGGCCGCAGCGCGAAGTGGCGCAAGCCGTGCCGCTGGCGCCGCTGCTGTTGCTCGCGACGGCGTTGAGTCTCGTTGCGGCTGCGTTTTGTTTGCGCTGGTCGTGGCGCCTGACGATCGTGCGCAGCGCCGTCGCGCTCGGCACGTTGTGGGTTGTGCTCGATCTGGTCTGGCTCGACGATCTGCGCAAGAAGCACGCGTTTACCGAGACCGTGTACGCGGAAAAATCCTGGAGCGAGCGCGCACAGCTCGTGCCCGATCAGGATCTGGCGCAGGCCGCCGAACGCGTGCGCAGCTATTTCGCTTCCCAGCCCGGCACGCACCGGCTGCTGGTCGGTGCCGAATCGAAATATGTTTTCCTCAAGCTGATCTATGCGCTGCTGCCGCTCGACGCCGCACCGTTGCAGCAGGTCGCCAATATTCCGTGGCCGCCCGGCGAATTCTTCGTTTTGTTGTACAGCGATTCGCCCTGGCACTACGACGAAAAACGCGGCGCGATCGTCGACGGCGCGGGCAACCGCATCGGCGTCGCGCCGGATGCGGTTTTCGGCGGCGGGTTTTCGCACGCTTCGCGAGTCGTTCCCGTTTTCGAGAAAGGCGATCTCCGCCTGTACGTGCGTCGCGATGACGGAGCGTCGCGTCCGTGACGCTCGCGTTCACATGGCTGCTCGCGTGGATAGCAGGAATCGCGTTCTATTGCGCATTCGATCCGCGGCGCAGGCCGGGCTGGATTGCCTCGGCCGTCGGCCACGGTCTCGTGTTCGGCATGCTGCTCGCCGGCGCGATGGCCGACTTCTTCGCGCGCGACGACACCGCACATGCGTTTGATCACGCGTGGTTGCCGCTCGCCATCGTCGCGGTGCTCGCGGCGGCGTTGGCGTTCTGGCGCAGGCGCGCGACGTTGTCGCCATCCGTCGCCGCGCCGAATTTGGAAAGGTGGAAAATTATACTTTTATCCGCCGGACTTCTTTCCGTGGTCTATCGCGGCTATCTCGCCTCACGCGAAATCCTGCTTCGCCCGACATTCCCGTGGGACGCGTGGGACGCGTGGGCGGTCAAATCGAAGACGTGGTTCCTGCTCGGTCATTACGTGCCGTTCGTGTCGGCGACGCAGTGGATCGACGCGGCCGGTTCCGCGGCGTACACAGGTCCGGCGTGGAGTTATCCGGCAGGGCTCGCGTGGGTGCAGGTCTGGTTCGCGAGCGCCGCCGGCGGATGGATCGAGCCGCTGGTGAACCTGCCGTGGATCGCGCTGTGGATCGGCCTTTTGCTCGCGCATTACGGTCAATGGCGTGCGCTTGGCGTTTCCGTCGTGCGCTCGGCGGCATTCGCGTACGTGCTCGCTTCACTGCCGTTGCTCACGGTGCATGTCGCGCTGGCCGGTTATGCGGATCTGTGGATCGCGACTTTGTTCGGCTTCGCCGTGCTGGCGTGGATGCGCTGGCTCGTGCAGCGCGACGCCAACCAACTCGCGCTCGCCGTTGCCTGCGTGCTGGTGATGCCGTGGCTGAAACTCGAAGGCGCGGTGTGGATGCTGTTGTCGATCGTGGTGGCGATCGCGTGCGAGTTGCCGCGTCGCGCGCGCCACATCGGCATGGCCGCATTGGCGATCCTCGCCGCGCTCGTCGCCACGGTCGGACACATCAAGCTGCCGCTGTTCGGACTCGGCTGGGTCAGCATCGGCTGGAATTCGGTCGAAGTGCCGGTGATCGGCACGCTCTCGATCGCATTCCACGCCAAGGCGCTCGGCGGCGCATTGAGCAGTCTGTTCCTGCAGCCGAGCTGGAACCTGTTGTGGTGGATCGTTCCGCTGGTGATCGTGTGGCGCTGGCGCGAGTTCAGCGCGAACCGCGCGTTACGCTGTCTCGGCGCGCTGCTGACCGTCAGCTTCGCGTTTCTGGCGTTCCTCTTCCTCTTCACCGATGCCGCGCAATGGGCGGAGAGTTACACGGCGATCAACCGTCTGGTCATGCATCTCGTGCCAGCCGTCGTTACGCTGCTGGCGTTGCTGCTCCGCGATGTCGCGTTGTACCCAGAACCGATTCATACAGCGCGATCGTTCGAGTGACGTTCGTCTCCAGCGTGAACTCGTCGCGCCAGCGGCGACGGCCCGCTTCGCCCATGCGCTGACGCAGCGCCGCGTCGTCGCGCAGGCGGGCGAGGGCGGCTGACAGACTGATCGGATCGGCCGGTGTCGTCATCAATCCGGTTTCGCCGTCGCGCACGACGTAGTTGATGCCGGATCCGGGAATCGCGCTCGCAATCGTCGGCAAACCGGCGCGCATCGCTTCGAGCAGGACGATGCCGAACGATTCCGCACGTTCAGTCGATGGCAGGCAGAACACATCGGCGCTTGCGTAGATCGAGGCGAGGCGTGCGCGGCCGGCCACATCCATGTCGATGCGGCCCGCAAAATTTATGCGCGATTCGATCCCGAGTTCCCGCGCCAGCGCGCGCAACGCGCCTTCGCATTCGCCGCCGCCGACGAGCATGAGACTGCATCCACGGCGTGGATGCCAGCGCACGCAGCAGCACATCGAATCCCTTGAAATAGCTCAGGCGTCCGACAGCGAGGACGCGCAGTCCGTCCGACGGCCATTGTATATTTGTATCATTGTGCGCATCGGCGGCCGCTTCGGCGACGCCGAGCGGAATGACGTGCGTTTTCCCGCGATGCGGCGCGAGCGCTTCGCTCGAATCGCGATAGTCCGGCGACGTCGCGATGATGGCAGCCGCGCGGCGCAGCATCGCCTGTTCCCACGGCCGATAAATCCCGTAGCCCAATCGCAGACCGGCACTGCGGCTGTTGCGCGGGATGTCGCCGTGCCAGTGCACGATCCACGGTATGCGCCGCAGCGATGGAATCATCAGCGGCCAGAATGCCGATGTGTTCGGCACGTGCAGATGCAAAAGGTCTGGCTGACGCTCGGCGGCGAGACGCTTGAGATGCCAGGGAAACGTCGGACTGATCGGCGCATACATCGCGCGGCCGAAACAGGCTGTCTGCGTTACATCGACACCGCCGATCGTCGCGCGCAGTGTGTGCATCGTGCCCGGATCAGCGTGCGCCAGCATCGTGGTTTCGATGCCGTGCGCGGCAAGGCCTGCGCAAAGATCGGCACTGACGCTTTCGATTCCCCCGGGATGTGGCGGAAAAAACTTGCCGACGTGCAGGACGCGCATCGCGTCTCAGCGGCCGCCGACCACACGTGACGCCGGCGGCGATTCGGAAATTTCGTTCGCACCTTTTTTTGCGAGTTCGTCGCGCGTCTCGCGCAATTCCTGTTCGAGGATGGCGAGTTTCTGCGTCAGCCGACGCATCTGGCGTTCGTAGCGCGATCGGTCGACGTCCATCTTCAGCAGCCGCAGCAAAATCATGCCGATGCCGATCACGATCGGCAGGATCGGCGGATAGTAAATGCCGGTGATGGCGCCGAGCCAATCGATCACCGGCGGAAACAGACCGAGCACGAGAATCGCGCCTGCGATGGCGAACCACCACAACGCGAACGTGCCGTGCAGATGATCGCGCCGGACCAGGAACAGGATCGTCCCGGCGAGCAGCACGCCGATGAGGCCGGAGGTGATCGCGGCGGTCATGCGGCGGCCTTGGCGGCGCGGCGTCGCCCGATGCGTCCGCGCGCGCTGATCTGCGCGAAGCACAGCACCGTCGTATGCATCATGTAGCGTGCGACCATCCGCCACGACGAGAACACGCGCGAACCGCCGCTGAGCCGCCGCGACATGCGTGTCGGCGACTCCTCCAACACGAGTCCTTTCTTGCGCAACAGCATCAACACTCCGAGATCCTGATAATCGAGCAGACTCGCTTCGCGCGACGCCAGCGTGCGGATGGCGCGGCGATCGTACACGCGCAGTCCGGATGTGAAGTCTTGCACAGCGATACCCGTGATGAAACGGAAATAGCCCGCGGCCAGCCGCTTGGCCTTGCTCAAGCGCTCCGAACACGTGCCGATCAGCACATTTGCGCCGGATTTCTGCTGCGCAGCCAGCAGCGCCGAAACCACCACGGGCCTGTGCTGGCCATCGGCGTCAAGCGTTACGACAGTCCGGTAACCGTTCCTCTGGGCATAGCGGATGCCGGCCTGGGTGGCCCCCCAGGCGCCGAGCTGGTTCACCAGCGAGATTACCGTAGCGCCAGCCATGGCAGCCATGCGGGAGGTTAAATCGGTGCTTGCATCATCTACGACCAGCACGTCGCACGGCGTGTGCTCAAGCACGCCCATGACCACCTTCGCCGACGGTAAACCATTCATTTCGCGCGGGAATTACCGCGAGTGGAACCAGATGGTTGCGAGTTTTAGGGAGCACGGCAGACCCACGAGATGGATGCGCATTCTCCAAGCGGCCCGAAAGACGTGTCAATGAAACTTTCCGCCCTCAATCAAGCCATCTTCCGCCTGTCCGGTTTCCAAGCCCAGCTCCGTTACTAGTTACGAGTGCAGAAAAATGCACGGCTTTTCCGGTTCCGACAGCTCGTCACAGTTTCGTCAAGACCGTCACATAACCTGTTGACGCGGCTTGAACGAATGCCTAGACTCGGCGCGCTCGGGTGTGAGTTAACGGGTAAGGGGCTCAGGCTCTCACCCAATCGATTGGGAGAAATTTGAATGAAATCGTTCACGATGAAAGCTCTGGCGGTTGCGGCGCTCGGTATGGCCGGTATGAGCATGGCCTCGGCGGCGACCTGTCCGTCGGATCCGGCGGTGTCAGGTGGTGGTGCGTGGAGTACGAAATCTGTCGCGAGCGACGCAACGCTGTCGATTGTGTCGCCTGGTCTCAATGGTACCAACTGTGCGCTTAGTCTTTCGACCGGAGCGCTTTCTAATAGCCGCGCGTTTGTCAGCGATTCGTCACCACAGAATGAACAGCGCTATCGCGCTCGTTTCTATCTGAATACTGCTGGCCTGACCAACTTTACCGTTTCCAATCAAACCATAAACCTGATGCGCGTGAACGACACCACGGGGCCCGCGCAGTTTACGTCTGACGAACTTGTTGTGAAATTTGCGGGTGGCGCGACGCCGACGATTCGCTTCTTCATCTCCGATAGTAATTCGGCGAGTAGCGGTGCTACCCAAGTTGCCGTTCCGCTTCCAGACGCTTCCGGCAACTACCGCATTGAAATTGATCTGCAGGTTGGCACGGGTACGACTAATGCGACTCACGGGTGCGACGCGATGCCGGCGACAGGTGGCTGCTTCCGTGCTTGGGTGTCGGCGGCCGGTACCGCTACCGCTGATGCATCTCCAAGCGCTTCTGCAACGGTGAACAACTCTGCTTGGAGCGGTGCGAAAACGTTGTTCCTCGGAATGTCGGTTGGCTCGCCGGGCTATCGTTCTGCGCACGCTGGCGCGACGCTTGTGTTTGATGAATTCGATTCTCGCAGACAGACGTTTATCGGACAGTAATTGAATTTTTGCAGCGACTTCTTAGGAGATAATATGAAAAAGAACTTTGCGCCCTTCGCCCTGATTGCGGCCGTGTGTTCTGCGTTCGCGGCGCCTTCGTTTGCAGCGACTTGTAACTCGACACTTGGGCCGATCACTGCTGCCGGTGCTTTTGCAGGGTCCGATTGCGGCCATAATCTCAACTACAGTGGCTCGGCAGCTCTTTGCGGCGGTGTTTCGTTCAGCACCACGGGAACGGATGTTTGGCAGGTTAGCGTTGGCGCCTCTCAGAACTTTACTTTTGGCGTAACCAGTGCTGCCTTCACTCCAGACATCGCGCTGCTTAGCGGTTCATGCGCCGACAATGCGACGTGTGTCAACGGCGCCGATTACAGCACCGGCACGGGCACTGCCACTTCTGGCGCGGTTACCGGCAATGCTGGCGGTACGTACTACCTCGTAGTTACCGACTCAACCGCGACCGGCGCTCAGTGTGGTGCATACAACCTCACGATCACTGGCACGCTGCCGGTCAAGCTGCAAGAGTTCTCGGTGCGTTAATTTTTTTTCAGTGACATAAAAAACCCACTCCCTCGAGTGGGTTTTTTTTTGGGATGATAAATGTTCTCTTCGGCACTTCTCGCAACCAGTTTCCTTTTCGCTTCTGGCTCCGCGCCGATGTCCTCGCTGGCGTTCGACACCTGTGATGTTGGAGAGGCATACGCTTTTTCGGCCGTCGAGTGTCAAATCGATATCGAAAATCCCGGCGACAAACCTGTGCGCATCTACGACATCGTTGGAGAGAACGGCGATGACCATCCAGAGAAAAAAGAGCTTGTTGTCGGGCCACACAGCCGTGCGTACTTGACGGTGCATATCAAGCTGGACAATTCGATCGGCCCGAAGAAGCACTTTTTCAAACTACGTACCGACGAATTGGGTCAGCCCCAAGTCCGCGTAACCGCCTACGACTTTGGATTGTCGATGCTGGATGCTAAGCCTGAAATTGACTTCGGAGTCGTTGACATGACGCAGCCGAGAACAGATAGGTCGCTCGACATCGAAAGTCACGACGTTCCCGACTTCCGGGCAGTCAAGGTAGTTTCGGCGCCGACTTGGGTAGACGCGCACCTTGGTCCGGATGGGCGTGTATTAACGGCGCGAATTCGCGACGACGCACCTCTCGGCCTCTATGCGGACTTCATCAAGGTCGAACTGAATACGTTGGCGCAGCGTGAGGCTTGGATCTCTGTTGCAGCCGATATCCATGGCGATGTGGTTCCAGAATCAAATCCGCTCGTTATGGGTCTGTTGAGATCCAACGTGAAAAACGAGTTTCGGCTTCCTCTCACAAGCCGCTCCGGAAAAGCCTTCACGGTAGATCGCGTCACGCTCGACAACGTCGAAGGAGATGTAAAAGTCAACAATTGCGTGCCCGACAAGACTGGCTGCAAATGGGTGACGATGACCATTTCCGAAAGGCAGCAGCTCGGCACAATCAAGGGCAATCTCTTCGTAGAGCTGGGTGGAAGCGAACATAAGAAACTGAAGATCGGCTTGCGCGGCTTGCTCGTGGACAAGGATTTCAAGGTGAAGACCCTTGATCCTAACGAGGCGATGCAGAGCGAGGGGAAGTCTCTCACATCGTCCGTCGATGTTGCGAAGGCGATCAAAAACGCAGTTGACGCAGCGGCTGAGGTTGCGCCGCCAGGACATGGTCCCCTATTGAAATGGAGCGTCGCGAACGGCTTGGTTATCCACGGGTTCCAGATTTTTCGTAGCACGAAAGAAGAAGGTCCGTTTGTCTTACTGAACAAGGCGACCATACGCAACAAGGCGACGGACGAAGCCGGGGCCACGTATCAGTGGCGTGACGACAGCGCGGAATCGGGGAAGGAATACTGGTACTACATTGGCATTGTTTATGGAGATGGCCACAAACAACGGCTTACGAGTCCGCAAAAAGTGGTGGCAAAATAGTTGCGGGTATCGAGCGACTGCGGTGGGTGGGCAAGCGCCCTAACCCAGTTTCAAAATACTGCTCTGATCATACCAATCGCCGAGCACAACGCGCTCGGCGTTTTGGCCGTCCAAATCAAAACGATGCGTCGCCGGCCGGTGCGTGTGTCCGTGAATCAGCAGTCGCACGCCATGCGCGCGCATGGCGCTTTCGACAGCCGACTGATTCACATCCATGATCGCTTCCGCTTTGCGCGAAACATGTTTCTGGCTTTGCCCGCGCAACCGTTCCGGCGATCCGTCGCCGAATGCTCAGCGGCAGCGCCAGCGCGATTCGCTGAAACCATCGGTTGTGCATGATCCTGCGGAATTTCTGATAGCTCACGTCGTCGATGCATAGCGTGTCGCCGTGCATGAGCAGCGCTCGTTCGCCGTTCAAGTCGATGATCGTCGGATCGTCGAGGATGGTCATGCCGGCTTTGCGCGCGAAGTCTTTGCCGAGCACGAAGTCGCGGTTGCCGCGCATGAAATAAACGGGAACACCCGAATCGCTCAACGTGCGCAGCGCGCGCGCGACGCGTTGCGCGAGCGGCGAATCGTCGTCGTCGCCGATCCAGCTTTCGAACAGGTCGCCGAGGATGTACAGCGCTTCGGCGCCGCGCGCGTCCGTTTCGAGGAAGCGCTCGAACAGGTCGACGATCTCCGGCCTGCTCTCGTCGAGATGCAGGTCGGAGATGAACAGCGTCGACATTACGCGACAGAATTACTGGACGACGCTGGCTTTCTCGATGATCACCGGCGTCTTCGGCACGTCGCCCTGGAACGGACCGGCGGCGCCTGTCTCGATCGCGGCGATCTTGTCGACGACGTCCATGCCGCCCACCACTTTGCCGAACACCGCGTAACCCCACGACAGCGGATTGGCGCCGCCGTTCGGATCGGGCACATAGTCCAGACGCTTGTTGTCGACGAGATTGACGAAGAATTCCGCGGCCGCCGAATGCGGATCGTTGGTGCGCGCCATCGCGACGGTGCCGCGCAGGTTCGACAGGCCATTGTTGGCTTCGTTATGGATCGGCGCGCGCGTGCGCTTGCGCTGCATGTCCTTGCTCCAGCCGCCGCCCTGCGCCATGAACTTCGGGATCACGCGGTGGAAGATGGTGCCGTCGTAGAAACCGTCCTTCACGTACTGCAGGAAGTTGTCGACGGTTTTCGGCGCCTTGGCCTGGTTGAGTTCGATGGTGATGTCGCCCTGGTTGGTGTGCAGCAGCACTTTCGGACCCGGCACCGCCGCATCGGCAGTGGCCTTGGCGGGTGTCTGCGCACTCGCGAGTGCAAACGGAGCGAGCAGGGCGAAAACGCAAAGCAGGCGCTTGAGCATGGATGGAAACTCCCGTCTGAACGATGGTCTAAATGATACCGCGCAATGCGCGACAGCCGGTCAGGCCGCGGCCAGGCGTTCGTGCTCGCGGACGTGCAGCTTGATGTCGTAGTGCTTGAGGTATTCGCGTTCCTGCTCGAGATCGGCGCGCGTCAACGGATGCGCATCCAGCCAGCGGCGCGGCGCGGCGATCTGCAGATTGCGGTCTTCGGCCGTGAGATGGATCGGCGGCGATTGCTCCGGCGCGCGGCTGCGTTGCATCAGCACCGCCAGGCGCAGCAGGGCGGTGATGCGTGCGGTGGGTCGGCGCAGGCGCTCGGGCAGGGCGCGCAGGACCGCTTCGTCGGGTTTGCGCCGATGGCCGCGCAGGATTGCGGCGAGCACCTGTTGTTCATGGCGCGCGAAGCCGGCCAGATCGGAATTCTCGACGATATACGCGCCGTGCAGATGATGCTGACTGTGCGCGATGGCCAGGCCGATCTCGTGGATACGCGCGGCCCACGACAGCCAGTCGCGCTCGGCGCTGCCGAGTTGCCACGCTTTGCACACCTGATCGAACAGCGACAACGCCGTTTTCTCGACGCGTTGCGCATGGCCGCGATCGACGGCATAGCGCTGCGCCAACGCCTCGATACTCGCCGCGCGCGGATCGCGATGTTCGGCGCGACCGATCATGTCGTACAGCAGGCCTTCGCGCATCGCCGTTTCGCAGACGCGCATGGATTTCAGATCGAGCGCAGCGAAACTCGCTTCGAGAATCGCCGCGCCGCCCGCGATCACGGCCGCGCGTTCTTCGGTCAGGCCCGGCAGGCTGATCTTGTCGATGTTGCCGAAATCGATCAGTGCATCGCGAAGTTTTTCCATCGCGGCGTGCGTGATGCCGGTATCGCTCCAGTGCGTTTCCTGCAGGATCGCTGCCGATCGAGCGGATGGTGCCCGATGAGCCGATCGTCTCGCCCCAGCCGATGGTTCGATAATCCGCCGCGAACTGTTGCAGCTCGACGGCGATTTCCGTCTGCGCCTGTTTCCAGCGTTTCGCGCTGATCTTTGCCGTCCTCGAAAAAGCGCATCGTGCTCGCCACGCAGCCCATCTGCAGGCTTTCTTTTTCGAGCGCGTCGAAGTGCTGCCCGATGATGAATTCCGTGCTGCCGCCGCCGATGTCGATGACCAGACGGCGCTCCGGCGAATCCGGCACGCCGTGCGCGACGCCGAGATAAATCAGGCGCGCTTCCTCGCGTCCGGAAACCACTTCGATCGGATTACCCAATGCTTCTTCGGCCGTACCGAGGAACAGCGCAGGCGAACTCATGCGCCGCACGGTGTTCGTCGCGACGGCACGCACGCGATGCGGCGGCAGCGCACGCAGGCGTTGTCCGAAACGCGCGAGGCATTCGAGCGCGCGCTGTCGGCGCGATTCGTCGAGACTTCCGTCCGGACGCAGACCGGCGGCCAGACGCACACTGTCGCGCAGACGATCGATCACGCGCGGTTCGCCGTGTTCGTAGCGCGCGACGACCAGATGAAAGCTGTTCGATCCGAGATCGACGGCCGCCATCAATTCGCCTTCGCTGATTTCGGTATCGGCGCCGTCGGCCACAGACAGGATGCTCGGAACGTTGAATCTGGCGATTGTCTCACGGCGTCGCAGCACGCGTAACGGCGTGTCACATGCGTGTGCCGTCCTGCGTGTGTGAAAGGGCGGGGTCGTCCGCTCACTCATTAGGGAATCGTCATGAAGCACACACTTTTGTTCGCCGCGCTGATGGCTGCGGCGGCGGTTTCAGCGCCGGCGTTCGCGGCGAGCTTTACCTACCACGGCGTTTTGCAGGACGCCGGCAGGCCCGCGCAGGGCAAGTACGACATCGAATTGACGTTGTACGCATCACCGGATGGCGGCAGCGTGGTGGGCGGCCCGCTGACGATGTACGGCGTCGAAGTCACCGAAGGCAGCTTCGCTACGGAAGCGGATTTCGGACCGCTCGCGAAGTCGTTCAAGAACGCCTACGTGGGGGTGAAGGTGCGCAATGCGGGCGGCGGTGAATTCGTCTCGCTGGGCACCACGCCCGCGCAGGTCGATACGAATTCGAGTTGTCCGGGATCGTGGTCGCTGGACGGCAACGCCGGCAATCCGGCGGGAACGTACCTCGGTACGGCCGACAATTCGGCGGTGATCGTCAAAGCTGACGGCGTGCAGGCGGCGCGTTTCTCGCCGGGTACGCAATCGGCCTCGATTGCGTCCAGCTTCAACAGCAACGGTTTCGCTTCGATCGCGGTCGCCGGTGGAGGGAACCTAGACTGCCTCGCAACTTACTGATTGTAATATAAATACACTCCTTTCGCCGACGGACTTACTCCCATAGTTACTCACACGAGTCATATGTAGGCGGGCGCTTCCTAGACTTTCAGGCTGAAGAATCCGGGGTGATAACGACCGCCGCGAATGTATCCAATGCTTCGCTTGAGCGTCGTGGTCGACATGCTGGTGAGCACACCCGCTACAGTCGCCGCCATCACTCCTGAGAACGTGCCGAAATGGATCACTAGAGTGATAACTGTCACGCCTAGATCCAAAACAGAACCATGTGCTAGCGCCATCAGAAAAATACGACGTGGAAGTTTCAGCAGCAGGAAAAATACTGCCAGAAAAACAACGAAGCCAGACAGAAACATTTCAGATCTCCCTGCGATAATTGGTTCCTTTCGTAGGCAACTAACCTCGTGTTCAAACCAAATGTGCGGCCACCCTAGGGGACTCCGACGCACTGATTTCCGCCACATCAATCCGAACTGGAGCACCCCTAATTGACGCGTGAAGGGGATAAGAAGGGATGCTTGAAAACACAGCATAAATCGCATTGCATGAGAGGCGCTCGCTCGGTGATCTAATCGATGCCGCGCCGAATTGTCCGCGATGCACTAGATGTTATCTAAGCCCGTGAACGTTGTGGCATGATTGTCGCATCGTGGCAGAAGCCGCTTAGTTCAGCGTCAGTCCTTCGGGGAAGGCCAATGAAGCTCAAAGAAATGGTCATTGAGGTGCTGAGCGACAGCGGAAAGTCGATGCATGTGAATGACATTGCCGCCGCCTGTGTCGCAAAGTGGCCGAATCTGCCGGACTTGCCTGATCAGCTCGCGGCGAAGATCAGCGCAATGCTGTCCAACGAAGTCAAGAAACCGAAGTCCCAATCGCTGTTCTCAAAGCCTAAGAACAAGGCCGGGGGCTTCAGGAAAGGTATGTATCGACTGCGTATTGGTCGCAAAGCAATTCCAAAAACCTTCAAGGTTCCGGAACAGCCTAAAGTCTCATCGCAGTTCACGGGTAAGGCCGGCGAGTACGCGGTCATGTCGGAGCTTCTCTTCTTCGGCTTTAATGTCTCCGCAATGACTGTTGATGATGGAATCGACATCGTTGCGTCAAAAAGCGACTCCTATTTTCACATACAAGTTAAGACGGCCAACGCAACGGCGAGCCAGAAATTTCAGTTTAAGATTACGAGACGCGCCTTCGGATCAAAGGACGCAGCGGCAACTTTCTACGTGCTTGTTCTGCGTATCTCCGAGAACTCGCGAAACACCTGTGAGTACTTGATCCTCCCAAGCAGCGAGATTCGTCGCTTGGTGGACAAGGGGGTTGTGAAAGACGGCGACGCGATGAATTTGTCGATTGATCGCGAGAGGGGCAACCGCTTCCTGTTGAATAACGTAGAAGATGTGACGTGGGCACTCAACCGTTTCGACAACGTTAAGTGAAATACTGTAATCCAGCGGTTTTAGCGGCTATATCGCGAACTGCTGCTAAAACCAGATCCACAGAAGGTGATTCCATGGCTTTTACTTTCCGCTCTCCATTTCTAGCCTCATTGGCTCTAGTGATTCTCTCCGGTCCATGTAACGCGGGTGGTTTCGACCAGAACGGTCGCTACTGTTATCAGCAAGGAAACATCATTAACTGTGATCCTCTCCCTCGGCACCGTCGCCGCAGGTGTCGGCTCCTACCGCGCCTTCGAAAATTGATCGGCTATTACAAGAGAATCAGGATGCGGCCGACCGCGCCGCCGCTGTGTCGCAGGGTGAACAGATGGGAAGAGCTGAAGCCGAATACGAGATGAAACAGCGGATCGCTCAAGAGAATCGTCGACAACAGATTGAAGATCAGAAGACACGTCAAGCGGTCGAGGGCGCGGAGCGTGACGCACATCTACACAATCTCTCCACCACCTCACATCCAATAACCACCTCACATCGCGTATGTAAAAGGACGGGACCAAATGGCGAAGTAGTCTTCGAGCAGTGTTAGTCTGGGTGTAAAGTTTTTTTGATGCTGCACTTTGATGTTCCTCGTCGAACATTTTGCAAATCGGCATGAGTGAGAGCCAGTAGTCATTTGATCGAGGTTTGAGAAGTCGGAGAGGAGATAGCGCCGTCTTTTTGAAGGGCTTCTGCCAAGCCGATGATTAATGCGTCGTCGCCGAAAATGAAGTAGTGATTGGCCTCGCACAAGCTAATAAAGTCACTTCTGCTTTTTTTCCTTTCATCCTTTCGATCAGATTCCTGCAGCAAGTGCCAGGCCAAAAGGTCAGCAGCTTGCGCGCCAACGCAATTCTCCTTTGTCACAAACGCATATGCTGAGCTTTGGAAACCTATAAAGTTTTCCATTGCTAAGACTTGTTGCATGAGTTTGCCGGCTTTTACAGCGTGCTGATGACCGGCTTCAAAAAAGTATCCGACTTCATGATGCTGTGCCGGCAGCTTGTCTTTTACGTAGACATTTATTGCGGTTAAACACTGCCACACGAGCAGTTCATACAGCGTGGAAAAAAGCTTGTTGTGTGGTATTAGCGCTCTAAACCGATCTTGCCGAAAGCCAATTCCCACGCCGAAGGCGGAATAGGTCTTGATGAGTCCTATCGCTCGGGCCGCTAGATCGATAGTTCTCTGCTTTTCCCATCCCTCGAAAAGGCCATTTCTGTGAGCGCAAAGAGACATCCTGAGAAAAGGAATATCGAAATCGCGAAGCATCCGCTGCCATTGGTCTTCAAACGCTCGTAAACCCCCTGTTCGAAACACGTACCCGGCTACGCAAAACATGCCGTTTTCGTCGTGGTAGCTTTCATCAAAAAATGCGTTTATTGCGGTCAATTTGGCATCCTTGTTCAGTTCGGCGCTTGCGACGATCTGCGCGCTATCGTTCGATTGACTCAATGCTTACCAATCGTTTTCTCCAGCTTGCTGGTACACCGCACAGAAGCGAAGTGCGGTATCGAACGCAGCGGTGCCGGGTATCCCATACGGTCGCACTTGAATTGCGGTCGAAACTTCCGGTCGGTTTTCTCCCTCGTTGATCGTCATTGCTGTTGCACGAACAAGGATCGCATTGATTTCCGCATCATCATGGAATTGGCCATGGTAACGAGCGAGTTCAGGCCGGAGTTCAACGAGCTTGTTTGCTAGTTGCGCATGCAACGCATTCTGCGCGGTTTGACGATCCGCGGCGGGGAGGATTCTTAGGTCGGGATTGATTAAGCGAGTCAAGTCAACCGCAACTACGCCGGTACCAGCGTGTCCGGCCCTCCTGTGCTGCGAGAATTGGCCGGACGCTCGAAACAGTAGGCGGGCATAGGCCTGCGGGGTCTTTGGCCGCTTGCATTCGAGTAAGACGATCCAGTCTTCGAATTGTGCTTTGACGTCCGAGGGATCGTCCAGCGTCACAGTGGCGCCCGCGCGCTGCATGCCGATCGCCGTCAGCAATTCGAACGCGGCGTCCCGACCTTGGTCCTGCGCGATGGGTTCGACGAGATCATAAAAGGTGCTTCCATTTGCCACTTCCTGCACCTTCTGGCGATGACCGCGAATTACGTTATCGTTCAGCCCCGCCATCTGGATCACGTCGAAGACTTCTACAGCCACCGCGAAGTGTGCGCGTCGCCGCTCCGGCGGCCATTCCCAGATTTGTTCGCCGCGATCCATCGCTTCCGCCGCATCTCGAAGCTCGCGGTCATAGTCGAGGAGGCGACTGCCTGCCAAATTTGCACCGCGCTCTTGGAACCAACGCAGCGCAGCACCGTATCGTTCGAGTAACTCAGTCAAGGTCACGGCTGCGATCTCAGAGCTTTACCGGTTCGAGACGAAGTTCGAATCGATCGTGTGCTGTTTGCGCCTGCAGCACTTGAATTGGTGTGTGTCGCTTTTTCACTAGGGCGAGCAATTGATCTCGGCGGCTCGGATCTATCCGAGCGCCCAGAACTATGGACTTCAGCGATCTGGATGAGAATTGCTGGGCGCCAGACGGTGTGTTGTATCGAAGGCATCTCCATTCCCGCTCTGCCGCCCATTCCCTCCCTTTTGTCAGTAGCCCTTTTTTTCGCATGTCCGAGTCAGGATGTGAGGCACCGTCAAGAACGAGAAGATCAATCGAGGGGTACTCGCTTTGATAAATCACCTTTTCTGGTTTGAGCACTGCGCCGCAATGCGGCCAAGGCTCACGAAAGTCGAACCCGAAGCAAATACCCTTGTGACTGGAGGCGTAGTACGACCACATAAGTATTTGCGAGTCGCTCTCCGCAAAGCAACCGATACTGGTCTTGTGCATCTCACGGAAGAGGTCCGAACGCAACGTCTCCTCCATCCTCAACCGCAGCGCCTGATCGGAAAACTTTGCGCGGAATTGTTCCAAGGCCATTTTCCGCAGGAGCTCAGGAAGATCACGGACAAATGCTTCGAACACGTGAATTGGTGGCTGGTAGTTTTCGGGAAAACGAAAGTGTGGTCGCAGCTCGAATGGGTCATTAAAATAATCAGGCGTAGAGAACCAATATCTATCCTCAAGCAGAATCTGAGACTCTCGATCTAGGTTTTTCCGCACCGGCCTGTATGTGTACAGCAATTCTGGAAAGTCGTTCATTTAGGCACCGCCCAATATCATCACTGACGCATGCATTCGCTGGAGACCCGTTTGCATCAAGAACTCTTTGGCTCACAGCACAGAGGTAATCGAGGCTAGCGACAACTTTGCTAAGAGAATAAATCTTCGCAAGTATGCTCGCATGTTCGCGGAGCCGTTGCGCGGATTGCATCCGTCGTTGTAAAGGTATATCCAGTCTCTTTGCGCACGTCCAAGACAGTCGAGGCGCGATCTAACGCTCAGGGTCAGTCCCTGAACACGATGGACGATTGGCAACGTCGAGTAGTCGACAAAATCAGAAGTACAAAATCCAATAGGCTTGTATTCTCGATTCAGAATTACCCATCCACCCCCTTCTCTATGCAGACAATATGGGAATGCAATTGAAAGCAGATCAGGAAACATGATAACCGCTCCTATTTGATTGAAAAAAAGAAGCGATCTGGTCCTTGCGTCTTCGGTGGATAATTGCAGTTCGAACGAAAAACTAAACTAGTTATCGGATGGCCAACAAACTTACTCAACGTCAGACTCGCTTCATCGACTCTTACGTCCTCACCGGCGTCGGAGCGTCTGCCGCAGTGAATGCTGGGTACAGTCCTCGCAGTGCCAAGGTGACAGCTTCAAGAATGCTAACGAAAGCTAACGTTCGAGAGGAAATCGATCGTCGCCGAAAAGCAATCGCGGTTGAACTTGGTGCCTCCAAAAATTCATTGGCTCGCGAGCTACTGCAAAGCGTTGAGATGGCAAAAATTCAAGGTAAGCCACGAGAGGTCATCCGTGGCTGGATTGCCATTTGCAAACTGTGCGGCTTCTTCGACCCGCAGCCCACTATGAAGGTGTGAATGGGCGTGTAGGGTTTCCACTTCTTATCCTTATTCCTTATTGATTGTTTCTTTCTCAGGAAAAGTGCGCAAAGGCAATACACACCCTACAGATCTTGCGGCACATGCGGCTTTTTTTTGAGCCCAAAATAGGTAACGCCCGCGCTGTTACGTACAGCCTTGAATCGCTCCTTGATCTTCCGTCCAAAGGACGCGTTTGTCATTGGCCGATACCCGTTGGCTTCGGCCCAAACCCTATAGCTCGCATAGGCATCCATCGCTTTCCACGTGGCCTTCGCATCCAACACGGCATCCATTTC
Organism: uncultured Gammaproteobacteria bacterium; assembly: GCA_963814225.1. Lineage (GTDB taxonomy): Bacteria > Pseudomonadota > Gammaproteobacteria > Xanthomonadales > Rhodanobacteraceae > Rudaea. Next base: position 69,784 of record CAWFCC010000021.1, read on the forward strand.
AAGCCACTCGCCAACGACATCCATTTCTCGGCGATATTCGCTGACGGCGGATGATATCGACGCCGGAATCCGCAACCCTTCCTTCTGCCAGCGGATACATCCAGCGACCGCTATATTCAGGATTCCCGGCAGTTCAGCGCGAAGCTTATTCATCAAGTCGGGATCTCGCCGATCTTCCGCAATGACTGCATTGCATGGAATCAAAACAATTCGACGCCAAATGCCGTCGTCGGCTCCGCGGACGACAGGTCTGTGATTGCCAGCAATCAAGATTTTTCCTTGCATGCTGAACTCGAAAAATTCCCCGTAAAGGAACCGCGCCGTAATTCTGTCGCCGCCGGTCAGCTGCTTTATCAACGATTCTGCCAACCAGCTTCCGTCCTCCACTTCGCTGGCGAGGACCAACCGCACGCCCAGCAGCCTCGCCAGATCATTCGTTGAGGTTCGCCCGTTGTGCCGGGACATCAAAGTTTCCGACGGAGTTTGTTTCGCGAGTTGATCGCCAAGCAGCTCCCGCATGACGGAGAGAAATGTGCTCTTTCCGTTAGCGCCGGCTCCGTGCAAGAAAAACATCTTTTGTTCCTGCATCGAGCCGGTGATGCAGTACCCGAGCATCGTTGTCAGGAATCGCTGAAATTCTTTGTCACCGACTGAGATGTCGTGCAGTAGTCGTTCGAAGTGCGGAGCGCGCGCCGTAGGCTCGAATTTAATCTGGGAATGCCGGGTCATAAGTAGGCCGCGCGCGCTGGGTAGTAACTGGCCAGTTTTGAGGTCAATGACGCCATTTGCCACGCCCAAAAGCATGTCATGCGCGTCTAGTTGTGATGGCTCAACACTGACGACCGGATCCGCGGCGGCCAAAGCCAACATTGCCAATAAGCGTGGATGGCGCATCGATTGGTTTGCGTGCCGCCAAAGCGCTTTTCGCAATTCGTCACTCTGTTGAGCAGCCGCTTCGTGAAAGATCTGCTTGGCCGTTTCTTTAGCTTTTTGCAGCGCTTGTCCCCGGTGATCGAGCTCCCAAAATAGTCCGTTCCAGATCAACCATTGCTTCCATGCTGGTACGTACCGCACCGAGCTGCTATGCATTTGAACGAAGCGATTCGCGTTGCCAACGTCGTTCATTGACTCCTTTGTGGCGTCCGTCGGCCCGACGTCGTATTTCGCGATACTCCGCGCAATTCCTGCTACTTCCGTAGCTGAGAGGGGCGGCTTACAGGACTCAATATTCATTTGTTGTAAGGCGGCCGCGATGCCTTCCTCCGAGAAGCCGCGTTGTCTCAACGCACCTGCGTGACTAGCGAGTGCATTATTGCGCCCTCCCTCAAGCATGATCGGAGTGTTAGGGATGGTATGTTTGCCTTCAGTAGCACCGGCTGAGGGAGTCTCCGGCGAGAGGTCGTGTGCCAAGAACTCGGTCAGGTTCGCTGCCGAGTAGGGCTTGGACAAAAGGACAGCGGCTTTATTAGTGGAATGTGTCATGGAAGTTAATTCAAGCGGAGGATGCGTGAGCGGAACGGAACACCTTTCCGGTGAACAAAGCCCGGAACTCTCATTACCCTCGCCAAATCGCAAACATGATCGCCATGGAATCGCTTCTCGAGTGCGACTTGGTATTTCTTGAAGTCACCAACCGCAATGTTGTCCACCAGCCAGTAGGCGTGCGCTCTCGCGGGACTACTTTCTATGATGATCTGAGGTGGCAAAATCGAAGCGAACAACGGGTCAATTGGTGCGCCGTCGAGGTCAACAAAAAGCGATCGGATTGCCGTCACGTTTTGGTTGGTTCGGCAGGTGCGAGCATTCGGCCTCACAATTCCATCACCTTGATTTACCATTACAAAAACCCCAGCCCCCTGTTTGTTTAACGCGACAAGCGCGGCTTGGTGCTCTGAAAGCGTTCCATGAAAAACTTGAGAAAACGCCGGACATTTTTTCGAATCGTCGAACGTTTGAAAAGTGTGTATCTGGCCAAGCCTCAGCAAGAATTGTGTAGCGGCGAATAGATCAACGCTTGGTTCGGTAGGCGAGGCATTTAACGTTCGAACTGGATGCAGGATTTTGGTCATAGTCACGCCGCCAATTGACTGCGCTGAATGACGTTTTCTATCCACCGGTCGATTTCGCTGCTGTCCCAAGCGCGAATGTGCTTTCCGAGTTTCACGGGACGTGGAAACTCGCCACAAGTGATGCGGCGGTAGATCTCTGATCGGCTCAAACCAGTACGAAGCTTTACCTGCGGAAGTCGTTCAAGGCAGGGCACCTTTCCGACAACGGCTGCATTCGATGTGGACATCGCGGTTCTCCGTTAGAACTGACAGGATTGCCGGAGAACAGCTTGTGCTGACAGAGAAATTGAAGCCAGCCTTTCAGTTTTCTGTCAGTGCGGAATGCGAGAGCCTTTAGTTTTCTTACCGTTCGCGCGAGCGATCGCAGTCCGATGCGCTTTTTCAGCTTCTAGGCGGGCGACGAGTCTGCGAGCGTCATTCAACTCTGACTCATACTGCGCAAGTCGTCGCTTGTCGTTAGCCGCCTCAGTCTTCCGTTTCCAGATTTCGACATTTGCGGCTTTCAATTCTTCGGAAAGATCAGCAATTGTCGATGGCAGACTATAGCCGTGTGCAGCGACTTCGAATATCGATACCTGCGCAGCGCCAGTCGCCTCGATTCCTTCCCTGTGAGGATAGCCCTCGCAGCTCCGAATCGACGGCCATCGCCGCGCCGCCCAGTGCCAGAACGGCGCGCCAAACTGCTTGTACTCCTTACCCGTTGCTCTTTGCGTTTCGCGTCTCATTGCGTCATAGATTCTTTTTGTCGCGTCTCTCGTTTTGTCTGTGGGATACGCGATTTCGGCAATGAACCGAGCGACGTTCTGTTTCGTTAGCGGCATGTCACTCGCAAAGGGCCAGCGGATTCCCGTCGCTTCAGAGCGAAGTGCTATCGAATTCGAAGGCAGAGGAGTTCTATTTTTCTTCAAAGGATTGGTTCGCAGATTCACGATTCGCCTTAAGCTCGTCGAGATAGTTCGCCCATCGTTGCATCAATGTTTTGCGCTCAGCCAAGTGTTCAGCAAAGTTATAAGCAGCCTTGACCTTGTTTCGCTCTGCATGCGCGAGTTGGCGTTCGATGACCTCCGATCGCAAGCCAAGCTCGTGGAGAAGCGTTGACGCCATACTTCGAAAACCATGGCCGCTCATCTCGTCACTACTGTATCCGATTCGCCGAAGGGCAGCGTTCACCGTATTTTCGGACATCGGGCGACCAATTCCCCGATTGGCAGGAAATACGAATCGGCCCGATCCTGTCAAGGCCGCCAGCGACGTCAAAATCTCAACAGCTTGTTGAGACAGCGGTACTACATGGCCTTTGCGCATTTTCATTTTAGCCGGCGGGATTCTCCATTCCGCTCGGTTTAAATCGATCTCTACCCATTCCGCCTTCCGTAATTCGCCCGGTCGGACGAAGACCAATGGTGCCAGATGTAACGCGCTACTAACTACGAAGCTTCCCTCGAATGCGTCGATCGCCCGCATTAATTCGCCGACCTTCGCTGGCGCGGTGATAGTCGCGTGGTGGCGCGTCTGCACCGTCTTAAGAGCACCTCTGAGCGCTCCGGTAGGGTCACGGTCTGAACGGCCAGTAGCGATGGCGTACCTGAATACCTGCCCGCAGGTTTGCTTCAAACGATGTGCGGTTTCAAGCTTCCCCGAATTCTCTACGCGTCGCAGTACGGCCAGTAATTCAGAGGGACCAATCTCGTTGACTGGCCGCGTCCCAATCCATGGATTTGCCTTCGTAGAAATAAGCCACGCGAGCTTTGCGCGCGTAGGCTCTGCAAGATGTGCTGCCCGCTTTGATAGCCATTCCGAGGCGATCGCTTCGAAAGTGTTGGCGAGATGGGTTTGTGCCTGCAATCTCAATGCTCGCCGTTTCGCGCTGGGGTCTTCGCCAGACGCCAGCGTTAGACTGGCGGCATCGCGGCGGCGACGCGCCTCGGCGAGTGAGATTTGCGGATACACCCCTAGACTGATCATTTTTCTGCGTCCCAAGAAGGCGTACCGGTACCGCCAATATCGAGCCCCATCAGGATGAATTTCGATGCAGAGTCCACGCGAGTCGGTGACGCGGTAGAGTTTCTCGGCACGATGCAAATTTTTAATTTTTAAGTCTGTAAGCATGACTTCTCCGAAGTTGGTCCGTGGAGTAACTGCGCGCGGTGCGATTGCGGCGACGAGAGTTACCACCACAGTTACTGCTTTGCTTATCGGGATTCGATGGGATTCAAGGGGATCGTTCGGGCGTAAAAAAACCCGCTGTTGTGCGGGTTCTCTTTCGACTGAGATTCTATGGAACGATCTGAATCAAGGATTTGGTGCCGGTGGAGGAACCGAACCCACCACGTCCTACGGGTTCGGCGGCGGTCAGCACGCCACGGCCAGCAATTCGGGCTCATTCGTTTGGGCAGACACAGCGTCCGCGTCGCTGGTCAGCGATTCGGCCGCCAACCAGTTCATCGTTCGCGCCACCGGCGGCGTCGGCATCAACACGGTGAACGGTCCGCTGGGCACCGAACCGCTCGGCGGCGCCGAACTCACGATTCGCTCGACGTCCGGACTCGATCATCAAAGCTGGATCAACCTTTTGTCCCAGCGCAATGCGACCAGCGCATTTCGCGGCATAAACCTGGCGTCCGATCCGGAGAGCGGCGATTCGCTCGACGATGGCGCACTGATCATCCGTGGCATCTTCAAGTCGGGCGCCTCGGCGTTGTACGAACCGATGCTCACCGCGCAAACGTTCAACACCGGCAGCACCACGTCGGGCAACACGCATTTCCAGCTCAACGGTGCGCCGTTCAGCGTCCTCAGCACCATCGTCGTCGGCACCACGACCAGCAATGGCAATGGTGCATCGCTGTCGATCGGCGGCGTCTGGACGAATGCATCGAGCCGTACCTTCAAGGAAGATTTCTCGCACGTCGACGCCGCCAGCGTGCTCGACAAACTCGTGTCGATGCCGGTGCAGACGTGGTTTTACAAGAACGATCACGACGAAGGTCGTCACATGGGTCCGGTCGCGGAAGATTTCGCCGCGGCGTTCGGCCTCGGCGCCGACGAGAAGCATATCGGCAGCGTCGATGAAAGCGGCGTAGCCTTCGCGGCGATCCAGGGTCTGAACAAAAAAATGGAGAGCGAAAATGCTGCGCTCAAAAGCGAAAACTCCGCGTTGCGCACGCAACTCGACGGCGTTCTCGCGCGCCTGAGCCGGCTCGAAAACAAGGGGAACTGACATGATCGCCCACGGAATTCGCCCGATCCTGTTCGGCGCGGCGACGCTCCTGCTCGGCACATGTCTTTCCAGCGTCGCCGCGCAGAAAGATCCGACAACCCGATTCAGCGTGGAAGGATCGGCCAGTGTTACGCGTGACGCACGCGTTCTCGCTGGCGATCGATTCACGATGCGCGGAGAACTCGTGTCGAGCGACGCGCCGTCCAGCGCGCCCATCGTGCAGGAAGGTGGACGCTTCGTGCTGATGGCGCGCTCGATGGCCGTCGCGCAGGTCTGCTACAACGACACCATCTTCCGCGACGATTTCGACGGCGACGGCGGCTAGCCGATCACCGTCCGGACGAAAACGGCCGGAGCAATTCCGGCCTTATTTCTTCGATGCGATCGCGTTCGCGCGCGTCAGCAAATCCTTCGCGCTGCGCGTTTGCAACGGCGACAGCGAATTCACGGCGGCATCGGCAAGCGGCTTTGCCTCGTCACCGCGGCGTTGTGCGAAAAGCGCTTCGGCGAGCGCAATTTGAACTTCCGCGATGCGCTGATCCTGCGGCTTGAACACCGGTTGCCGCAGCGTCAGGGCTTCGCGCAATGTTTTCTCAGCGGCGGCATTGTCGCCGAGCAGATGCTCGATGCGTCCGAGCGGCAACAATACGTCGGCGATCTGGTGATTGCCGGCCGCGTAGACCCTGCGCGACAAAATCTCCGCCTTGATCAGCGTGGCCCGCGCGCTGGCCGGATCGTTTTGTGCTAACTGCGTTTCGCCGATGCCCTGTAGCGACAACACCGCGTGGTCGCGTTCGTCCCTGTTGCATGCACGCAGATCCGCGAGCGCAGTCCTGAAGGAAACCAGAGCGTCGGTATACTTGCCCTGCAGCATCTGCGTGCGTCCGAGCGAGTTCAACGAGGCGGCGATCTGCTCCGACGCTTCCGGATAGTGCAGCCGGTCGATCACAAGCGCGCGCTGCGCGGCCTGTTCCGCCTCGGCGAAGTGCTCATTTGCGCGCAGCACCGCCGCAAGATTGCGCAGGCCGCGTGCGGTGTCCGGATGATCCGCACCCTTGCTTGCGCTCCAGATCGCGACCGCCTCGCGCAAGTGTTGCTCCGCGGCCGCGTAATCCGCGTGCGCGTGCTCGGTCCTCGCCAGATTGTTCAGCGCCACCGCAACCTCTGGATGCGTCGGACCGAGAAGGCGCTGCCGCGCTTCGAGCAAATGCCGGTAGGTCTTCAGCGTCTCGTCGTATTTGCCCTCGTCATCGAGAATCGTGGCGAGATTGTTTTCGGTCTCCAGCGTTTGCGGATGATCGGGTCCTTCCAGTTGCGCATGGATCGTCAACGCATCACGTTCTAATCGTTCCGCGGTGACGAGATCGCCTTTGTCATGCATCATCAAACCATAGTCGTTAAGCAGGGATGCGACGGTGGTGTGCGCTTCTCCGTGCAGTTTGCGCGCGATGGACAGCGAGGTTCGATAAGCGGCATCGGACTCGTCGTAGCGACTGACCTCGTCGAACAGCAGCGCCAGATCGTGCATGTCGCTTCCCACTTCGGCGCTTTCCGCGCCGAATGTGTCCTGATCGCGCTTCAGCGCCGCGCGCAATGCTTCTTCCGCCTCGGCAAAGTCGCCGCTGGCCTGCAGGGTTTCGGCTATTTCGCGGCGGGCACCGACGGCAATCTTTTCTAGGCCGGCGACCGAAGCTTTCTCTAGCGCGGCACGCTGGTGTTCGAGCGCGTGCGCATAGTCGCCGCGTGCGCGTTCGGCTTGCGCAAGCCCGATCAGAGATCGCGGATAAAGAGTTTGGTCGTCGCCGATCTTTTCGCTCAGCGCAACCGCGCGCTTGAGCAGCGGCTCGGCGCGTTGAGCATCGCCGACGGCGGAATACAGGTTCCCGAACAGACCGGTCAGCTCGGCTTGCAACGTTGGCTGCGAGGCGAGTTCGCGCTCGACGCGCGCCGCACCGTTGTCGAGCAGAGTGCGCGCAGAAATCGAATCGCCCTTATTCTCGTCCGGATCGACGGCGTTGAAAACGCTGACCAGAAAGTCCTTGACCGTTTCCGCGCGCTCGGCCTGCCGATTTGCGCGATTCGCCTGCCGCAGGCTGATCACGGTCGCCGTGATCAGCGACAACGCGACGATGACTGTCGCCGCGATGGCTAGCCGGTTGCGCCGCACGAACTTCCGCAAACGATACGCCGCGCTGTCGCCGCGCGCTGCGATCGGACGACCGTCGAGAAAATGTCGGATGTCGTTCGACAACGCCTCGACCGTGCCGTAACGCCGCTCGGGTTCGCGCGCGAGCATGGTCAGCACGATGCGGTCCAGATCGCCGCGGAGCTGCCGGCGCCGTTGAGTGTCTATCGACGTGGAGCGCGATCCGCTCGGTGCCGATACATCCATGCTTTCGGTGACCTGATCCGGCGCCGCCTTGCGATTGAACGAGTAGGGCTTGGCACCGGTCAGCAGTTCGTACAGGACCACCCCAAGCGAATAGACGTCCGTCGCCGTCGTCACCGGATGGCCGAGGATCTGCTCAGGCGCGGCGTAGTCGGGTGTGAACACGCGTGTCGCGGTATGCGCGGAATCGACGTCCGTCGTCGACAGAACCTTGGCTACACCGAAGTCGAGCAGTTTCGGCGTGCCGTCGTCGGCGACGAAAATGTTCGACGGCTTCAGATCACGATGCACGACAAGATTGCGGTGCGCGTACTGCACCGCTTCGCACACCTGCAGGAAAAGTTTGAGCGTGGTTAACACATCGAGTTTGCGCTCGGCGACGAAGCGGCTGATCGGCACGCCTTCGACATACTCCATCGCGAAGTAGGGGACGCCGTGTTCACCGATGCCGCCGTCGAGCAGGCGGGCGATGTTCGGATGTTCCATGCGGGCCAAAATCTGACGCTCCTGCACGAAACGCTGGATCAAACCAGGAGTCGGGACGCGGAACGAGTTTCAGCGCGACGCGCTGCTCGAACACGCCGTCGGCACGCTCGGCAAGATGCACCTCGCCCATGCCGCCCTCGCCGAGCAGGCGCAGCAGGCGATACGGCCCGAACTTCTGATGCATCGTGATGTCGGCGGCGATCAGATCGGGATCGGCGATCGGCACCGGCGTATCCAGAAACGCATGCGAGCTCGCACGGTCGTCGGCCGTGACGAGATTTCGCAATGCGGTCTGCAGTTCGGCATCTCCGCCGCATTGCTCGGCGATCCACGCGTCGCGCGCGGATGGTTCGATGTCGAGCGCTGTTTCGAATAATGCCGAGACGCGCTGCCAGAGATCAGGACGCATCGCTCAGGCCTGCGCGGCGCCGACCGCATCGAACAGATACGCGCGGGCGCGGCGCCAGTCGCGAATCACCGTGCGCGTGGCGACCTCTCGCAACTGCGCGATCTGTTCGACGGAAAGCCCGGCGAAGAAACGCATCTCGACCAGTTCGGCCAGCCGCGGTTCGAGATCCTGCAATTGCGTCAGCGCGGAATCCAGACGCGTCAGCGTTTCCGGATCGAGCGCATCGTTAGCGGCCATTTCACTGTGCGTGATCACGTGGGTGACATCGCCGCCGCGCTTGCTCGCCGCGCGCCGGCGCGCGTGGTCGATCACGATCTGACGCATTGCCTTCGACGCGATGCAGAAGAAGTGCGCGCGATCGCGCAATACCAGTGCGTCGGGCGTTATCAATTTCAGATACGCCTCGTGGACGAGCCCGGTGGTATCCAGCGTCGGTTGGCGGTCGGAAGCGAGCTGTCGGTGCGCAAGACGCTTGATTTCGTCGTATACGGCGGCGAACAGCGACTTCAGCGCTGCGCGGTCCCCGGCTCCGGCCGCATGTACGAGTGCGGTAATGTCCGACGCCACCCAGCTCTCCCCGAATGTGCCGCGGACAGTCTAGCGCATTACTGGCAGAGCGAACTGAGCAGCGAACGCTGCGCGTAATGCGGTTCTGCATCGCCGGGCGTGGCGCGTTCGTAGCTGCCGTCGGCTTGCAGCATCCACGCCTGCACGTTGTCTTCGAGATAGTTCTGCAAGGCTTCGTCGTACACGCGTTTCGCCAGCGCCGGATCGAGAATCGGAAAACCGACTTCGATGCGGCGCAGAAGATTGCGTTCCATCCAGTCGGCGCTGGCGCAATAGATTTCGGGTGCGTCGTCGTTGGCGAACCAGTAGACGCGGCTGTGCTCCAGAAAACGACCGACGATCGAACGCACGCGGATGTTTTCGGAGACGCCCGGCACGCCGGGACGCAACGTGCAGGCGCCGCGCACGATCAGATCGATCTGCACGCCCGCGCACGAGGCGCGATAAAGAATTTCCACGACGCTCGGTTCGTTGAGCGCATTCATCTTGGCGATGATGCGCGCCGGCTTGCCGGCTTCGGCGTGCGTGATCTCGCGCTCGATCCGCTGCATCACGCCGCGATACAGACTGAACGGCGATTGCAGCAGACGCTTGAGCTGGATCACCGGACCCAAGCCCGGAAATCTGCTGGAACAGCTTGTGCGCATCGTTGCCGATGTCGGCGTCGGCCGTCATCAGGCCGAAGTCGGTGTAGATACGCGAGGTGACCTGATGATAGTTGCCCGTCGACAGATGCACGTAGCGGCGCAAGCCGCCTTTCTCGCGGCGCACGATGAGCAGGATTTTCGCGTGCGTCTTGTAGCCGACCACGCCGTACACGACCTGCACGCCGGCTTCCTGCAGACGATTGGCGAGCGCGATGTTGGCTTCTTCGTCGAAACGCGCGCGCAGTTCGACGACGACGGTGACGTCCTTGCCCGCGCGCGCCGCGTCGATCAGCAGATTCACCAGCGGCGAATCGATGCCGGTGCGGTACAGCGTCTGCTTGATCGCGAGCACGTCGGGATCGGTGCTCGCCTGCTTGATCAGTTCGACGACCGCCGAGAACGATTCGAACGGATGATGCAGCAGGATGTCGCGCTCGGCGATCGCCTCGAACATGCTGCGTTCGGCGAGCACGGCCGGAATCGGGCGCGGCGTGAACTTGGGGAATTTCAGATCGGGCCGATCGACCTGATCGTAGATCGCGCCGACGCGATGCAGGTTTACCGGCCCGGCGCAGCGATACACTTCGCTTTCGCCCAGTTCGAAATTGTGCATCAGGAAATCCGCGACGGCCTTCGGACAACCTTCGGCGATTTCCAGACGAACCGATTTCGCGTAACCGCGCCCGCGCAATTCGTCGCGCAGCGCGAGCGCGAGGTTTTCGATTTCTTCCTCGTCGACGAACAGCTCGCTGTTGCGCGTGACGCGGAACTGATACGCGCCTTTCACCTTCATGCCCTGGAACAATTCGTCGACGAACTGCTGCAGGATGCTCGACAGGAACACGAATTCGTAGGGCTTTCCGCCACTTCCTGCGGCAGTCGCACGATGCGCGGCAGCGAGCGCGGCGCGCGCACCAGCGCCATGTTGGCTTCGCGGCCGAACGCATCCTTGCCGCGCAGCGAGACGATCAGGTTCAGGCTCTTGTTGAGGATGCGCGGGAACGGATGCGCCGGATCGAGACCGAGCGGCGACAGCACGGGCAGCACTTCGTTCTGGAAATAGCCTTGCAGCCAGCGTTGCTGCTTGGTGGTCCAGGAATCGCTGGAGATGAAACGAATGCCTTCGCGTTCGAGTTCCGGCCGCAGCACATCGTTCCACAACGCATATTGCTGACTGACGAGTTCGAGCGCGCGCTGACGCAGGCGCGCGAGCAGATCGGCCGGCGCGATGCCGTCGGCGCCGGTCTGCGCATCGCCGAAAGCGAGATGGTGACGCAGGATCGCGACCTGCACCTCGAAGAATTCGTCGAGGTTGGAAATGCAGATGCAGAGGAAACGCAGCCGCTCGAGCAGCGGCACTTTCGGATCCTGCGCCTGCGCGAGCACGCGGAAGTTGAATGCGAGCTGCGACAGCTGCGGATTCAGGTACAGCTCCGGCGCTTTGAAATTGAGCGGTGTGTCCATTTATCTACTTATGAAAAAGTGGATTTTGCGCCGCGGAAAACCAAGCTTCACATGATAGCCAAATCGCGTCCGTTCAGCACGCTTCCATCATGCTTTGCGGCGCCAGCAGGCGATCCGGCCCGAACACGCCGCTGAACGTGCTGCCGACGCCGACTTCGCTTTCGATCTCCAGCCGCGCACCGTGAATCTGCAATACATGTTTGACGATCGACAGGCCCAGTCCCGTTCCGCCGGTCTCGCGCGAGCGACTCGTCGAGACGCGATAAAAACGCTCGCTGATCCGCGGCAGATGTTCGGCCGGAATGCCGACGCCGGTGTCGTGCCACGGCGAAGCGTGCTTCGCCGTTGTCCGCGTTGCGCCACGAAATCTCGATGCTTGCCGCCGGCGGGCGTGTAGCGCACGGCGTTGGAAATGAGGTTCGAAAACGCGCTGTGCAGGTAGTCGGACGATCCGGACAGGTCCAGTTCCGACTCACGGTGTAGCACGATCTGATGTCGGCCTTGCGACAACGCCGTCGGCTTCGCGCTTGAGCGTGGTCAGCAGCGCGCGCATCGGCACGCGGTCGTACGGCGATTGCTGCCGCGCGTCGAGGCGCGACAGCGTGAGCAGGTCTTCGACGATCTGCGTCATGCGGCGCGATTGCGAACGCAGGTCGGCGAGGATCGGCTCGAGTTGCGGCGCGGATTCGGCGTCGAGCATTTCGAGATAGCCGTGCAGCACGGTCAGCGGCGTGCGCAACTCGTGCGAGACGTTGGCGACGAAATCGCGACGAACCTGTTCCAGGCGCGCCAGCGGCGTCACGTCGCGCACGACCAGCAACATGTATTCGCGCGCGTACGGAATCAGGCGAAACGAAAGCCGCGTGCTGTCGTCGAGTGCCGAAGCAACTTCGCGCAGCGGCTCGCGATCGCGTCGCCGTCGATCCAGTTCGCGCGCATCGGGCGGAAGATGCGCGTCGACGTGCGCACGCCGGTCGCGCGGCATCGACAAGCCCGAGCAGTTGTCCGGCCGCTTCGTTGAACCACAGCACGCTGCGGCCTCGGGTGAGGACGACGAACGCCGTCCGGCAGTGCCGCCGCGCCTTCGCTGAAAGCGCGCAGCAGGCCGACCAGACGCCGCTTGCGCGAGCGTTCGCTGCTCAGGCGCGAATGCACATACGTTGAAATATCCGACCACACGCCACGATCCTCCAGCGGCCCGCGCCTCTTGCGCGAACGCAGCCACGATTGAACCTGATACAGGGTCACCAGCGACCAGATGCAGTAGCCGAACGTGGCGGCCAGCAATGTATACAATTGCGCATTCCACGGCAGTCCGATCAGGAATGCCGTGGCGAGCAGGATGACGAAGCGTCCCAGCGAGACTTGCCAGGCGTGGCTTTGCAGAAAGTCGAGTCGCATGGGCGCAGCTTACGAAAGCGGGTGCGCTGACTCATGACCGGCTTCGAAAAGGCGGTCATGGCGACAGTCGATCACGCGGTCGGCGTGGTCGAGAAGCGGTAGCCGGCGCCGCGCACGGTCTGCACGAGTCCGTCGCAATGGAACGGTTCGAGCGTCTTGCGCAGGCGGCGGATGTGCACGTCGACGGTGCGTTCTTCCACGTACACGCTGCCGCCCCAGACATAGTCGAGCAGCTGGCTGCGCGTATATACGCGCTCGGCATGCGTCATGAAGAAATGCAGCAGGCGATATTCGGTCGGGCCGATCGGCACCGTCGTGTCGCCGGCGTAAACGCGATGCGCGGCGCTGTCGATCTTGAGTCCGCCGAGCTCGATCACGCCTTCGCTGTCGGCGCCGTGCGTGCGGCGCATCACCGCATTGATGCGCGCGATCAGTTCGCGCGGCGAAAAAGGTTTGACGACGTAATCGTCGACGCCGGCTTCGAATCCGCCGACGCGATCGGTTTCCTCGCCGCGCGCGGTGAGCATGATGATCGGCACGCCGCGCGTGAGTTCTTCCTTGCGCAGGCGGCGCGCGAGTTCGAGGCCGCTGGTGCCGGGCAGCATCCAGTCGAGCAGGATGAGATCGGGCACGCGTTCGGCGATCATGCCTTGCGCGGCGCGCGCGTCGGCGGCGTGAACCGGATCCATGCCGGCTTTGCGCAGGGCAAAGGCCACCATCTCGCGGATGGCGGGTTCGTCTTCAACGATCAGGATGCACTTCTGCATGGGCGCCGCGCTGCGGTTATGACAGTAGTGTTTATTGCACCCTCAAATTATTACGCCCCGATGACAGCGCATTGCAAGTGGCGGCTACGCAAGCGGAAACGGCGAATTTGCCCTGGTCGCCGGGTTTGATCTTGCGCCGGCGCAGTTCGAGCACGATCGGCGTGAACTCGGAAATGCGCGCTTCGATGCGCGAGCGCTGGTAGTAATCGAGGTCGCTGCGTTTGAGAAGGTCTTTGAGCTGGTTCAGCGCGTCTTCGGCGCGGCCGTTCAAATAGGCCGCCGCCGCGTGCGATTCGCCGGCGCGGACGGGATCGCCGGCCAGCTCGCACGCGCGCGCGAACAGCGTCTGCATATCGGGATCTTCGTCGTTCTTTTCCAGTTGCGGGCGCAGGATTTCCTGCGCATGCCGCGCGGCTTTTTTGTCGCCGCTTTGCAGCAGCGCCTGCGCCTGCGACATCGCCAGCGCGCGGTTGTCGGGATAAGTGCTTTCCAGCGACGTGTAGCGTTTCAGGCTCGCGTCGCGCTCGCCGGTCATCAATTCCGATTCGCCGGCGGCGAGTTGCAGAACGAGATTATTCGGCTGCTTCTCGATCAGTTTTCCGGAAACCGATTCGGCTTTCTTCGCGTCGCCCGCCGTTGAGCAGCGCGAGCGCGTAGCCATAGCGATTCGGCGGTGGTGTTGAACGACGGATCGTTGTGCAGGTTGTCGGCGTAGTACGTCGCCGTCTGCGAGGGCTGCTGCGAGGCGAGCACGCGCACGCGTTCGCGCATGAGTTCGTAATACTCTTCCGAGTTCGCGCCCCACAGATCGCCTTTGCCGGCCGCGTTGAGCAGTTTGCCGAGCGGCGACGTCGGCGAATAGTTGAACGTCGGCATCAGGATCGACGCGGTCAGATCGTTCGCGACGGGACGCGTTTTTTCCGTGTACGTCGTCGTGGTTTTTGTGCAGCTCGTGGAATTCGGTTCGCACGGCGCGCCGACATCGATGGTCGGTTTCACGCCCTTGCGCATCGCCTCGGCGCGTTCGCGCGCTTCGCTGATGCGCTGGTTCGTCACCGGGTGATCCATGAGCAGCGCGGGCACATCGTTTTCGTCGAAACCCGGACGCAGCGCGTGCTGCATGCGGTCGAAGAAATCGGCCATCGCATCGGGATCGTAGCCGGCCTTGGCGAGCGTCTGGATGCCGATGCGGTCGGCTTCGGATTCGTCGGCGCGCGTGAAGTTGATCTGCATCTGCTCGGCGATGCCTTCCGCCGTCATGATCGCGCCGACGCCGCTGTTGCTCGTGCTGTACGGACTCTGATGCGCCGAGGCGACGATCGCGCCGACCATCGCGAGCACCATCAGCGGCGCGTATTTCTGTTCGGCCTCGACCGCGCGCACCAGATGCTGCTGCGTGACGTGCGAGATTTCATGCGCGAGCACGGCGGCAAGTTCGTTCTCGTTCGCGGTGGTCGTGATCAGGCCCGCGTTGACGCCGACGAATCCGCCGGGCAGCGCGAAGGCGTTGATCGAATTGTCGCGCACGATGAAAAACGTGAACGGCTGATCGGGCTTCGGGCTGTACGCGACGAGCCGGTAGCCGACCATGTTGATGTAATCGGTGAGCAGCGCGTCGTCGACGACTTCGCCCTGATTGCGCAGCTCGTGCAGCATGTAGAAACCGTATTGCCGCTGTTCTTCCGGCGAGGCGATCGCGCCGGCAGAACTGCCCATGTTCGGCAGTTGCTGATCGTTGGCGCGCGCAGGCATGCCGGCCAGCAGCGTGCAGGCCAGAAACGGCAGGGTAGTCAGAAGGAAACGGCGCATGCGCAGGACGACAGGATTCGGACGAGACGATATGAGACACGATAGCGCAGCCAAAGGTTCGCGGCCACCGGCGGCGGCAAGGCGCTCAGTCGGCGTTAACATCGGCCCGACATCATTCGTTAAACTTGAGTTCGGCGGGCTGCGCCCCATGTTGGCAGCCTCGACAGCGAGGATTTTTATGGCGCACAACGTCGAAATCTACAGCAGCATGAACTGCCCCTACTGCGTGGCGGCGAAGAACTTTCTGAAGCAGAAAGGGCTGGACTACACCGAAATCCGCATCGACACCAATCCGGCCGAGCGCGACAAGATGGTCGCGCGCACGCAGCGCCGCACCGTGCCGCAGATTTTCATCGACGGTCATCACGTCGGCGGGTTCGACGATCTGGTCGCGGCCGATCGCGACGGCCGGCTGGCGAAGATTCTCGGTGCGCCGCGTGAGCGACGACAGGGTCAGCGAGTTCGCCGAATTCCGGCGGCGCATGAACGAGCGCATCCTGGGCGAGGACAATCAGGTCGTGCGGCGGTTTTTCGCGCTCGATACGCAGACATACAAGGATGGCGCGCTGTCCGGCAAGACCAAGGAGATGCTCGGGCTTGGTCGCGTCGATGGTTTTGCGGTGCGACGACTGCATCAGCTATCACGTTGCGGAATGCCGCGATGCCGGTGTGACGCGGGAAGAGTTTTTCGAGATTTTCAGTGTCGGGCTGGTAGTGGGTGGGTCGATCGTGATTCCGCATTTGCGACGGGCTGTGGATTTTCTCGATCAGCTCGAGGGTAAGGGACTGCTTCCGAAGCTGAGTAGCTGTCATTGCGGCGGGAGCTGGAATTCAGCTTTTGATCTAGCTCGTCATTCCAGCGGAAGCTGGAATCCAGCTTTTGACTGTTGCTCGTCATTCCCGCGGAAGCGGGAATCCAGCGCCTTTGCTCTTGAGTTCTCTTGTCAGAGCCAGAGCTTCCGCGATTGAATATCGCGGGTAACTTCTTTGCTGGTGCAAAGAAGTAACCAAGAAACACCTTTTTTTCTCCCAATGGACGTTGTCCGCGGAGAGCACGTCCCTGATGCTCGCCGCGGACCGCGCGCTTCCTGCGCGCGATCACCCTCGATCCGCGCCTGCGCGTGACTGGTATAAAGAGTCTTGTAAGACGCATCGGCACTAAGCGACCGGCGACGGGGCCGCAGGAGCATTTTCTTTTGATGCCTCACCGCCTTCAGCTGTGTGCCTGTCGTTACAAGACTTCTCTGCTAGCGAGATCAGGTTCGGAGCCACGAGAGCTTGTTTCTTTTGCAGGCCTCACCGGCTTGCACTGTGTGCCTGTATTTTTACAAGCCTCTTTCGACCAGTCGCGTGCAGGCTTGTATCGAGGTCACACGCGCGCAGGGATGCGCGCGTCCGCAGCCAGCAGCACGGACGTGCTGTCTGCGGACAGCGTCCAATGGGAGAAAAAGGTGGTTTCTTTGGTTACTTTCTTTGCACCAGCAAAGAAAGTAACCCGCGATATTCAATCGCGGAAGCTCTGTCTCTGAAAAGACGAAATCAAAGCAAAGTCGCTGGATTCCCGCTTTCGCGGGAATGACGAGTCCATCAAGAAAACTAGATTCCAGCGTTCCGCTGGAATGACGTACTAATGCGATCGTCAATCGCGCACTGACGTCAGCGCGAAACCCTCAACAAATGGATCGCCGCCCCATCGCCATCAAGCCCATCCATCCGCGACAGCGCGACAGAATCAAACGCACCACTCACCGCATCATTCCCGCGACGCAAACTACACGACGACGGCGGCCAATCCGGCTGCGTCGGTTCGCGCGTGCAGGCGAGGGTAACCTGGCCATTCGCATCGCTGATCTCGAAATGCTGCGCGTCGACCGCGCGATACTGCGTCAGATGCAGTTTCTGCGGTGCGCTGTCGTCGTCGGCGACCAGGACCCAATCGCCTTGCCAGGCCTGTCCATCGGTTGCGTTCGCCATCGGCAGACGCACCAGATCGAGAGGTTGTACTTGCAGGTTCGAATCGTCAGCCGAACCGTGTTCGCGACTGAGCCAACCGAGCACATGCGCGCCGGACTGGAATTGCAGATCGAGCGCAAGCAGTGCATCGCCGCGCGTCGGCGCGATCGACGGATGGAACGGATCGGTGCCGCCGACGATGTGAACGAGCGGCACGTGCGCGATGTGTCCGTTGAACGCGGCCGCGCCGAAGAACCAGGTGGGCTGGCCGATGTCGTCGTATGTCATCAACGCGATGTCGAGCTGGCCGTCCTGCGATTCGATGCTGAGAATGGTGCGGTTGGTCGTCGCGTCCGGCGAATTCGAGGTAAACCAGAAGCCGGGTTCGGGATCGATGGTCGGGGCGTCGGACGCGCTGCGGTCGACGAGCGTGAATGCGCGCAGTTTCGGCGCGTCGTTGGCGCCGTCGGCGGCGTAGAAGCTGACGTGATAGACGCCCGGATCGAGCGAGGTTTTGTCGATCGCAAGCGCGGGATTGAGTTCGATCGAGAACGGCATCGCGGTGCGTTCGCACAGCGTGAGGTCGGAGCGCGCTTCGATGCGGATATCGGTGCCGTCGAGCGCGACGGATTTCAGCGACGGCGGACATTGCGTCGGCCAGCGGCCGTCGATATTGAGCGACCACGATGCGTTGTCCGTGCGCGTCTGGATCGCGTAGGGACTGCCATCGGCGGCGTAGGCGAGCACGGAGGCGACGAGGCCGAGCGGACAGCAGGGCCAGCGCGCGTCGAAACGATCGCGAATTCCCCAGATTCCACGCAAGTTTTTGTGCAACGCCCGCATTGGCAACGTGCCGGTGATCCTTGTTCGAGTGCCGAGTATACAGGATAATATTTCGCTCAATTTCCGTGCGGCGGCGTAATGTCCGCTACGTGTCCCGCAATTTTTTAACGTTCGGTTTCAATCATCTATGAGCAAGACGATTGCCGTGATCCGCGGCGACGGCATCGGCCCGGAAATCATGCGCGCCACGTTGCGCGTTCTCGATGAAGCCGGCGCGGGTCTGACGTACGACTTCGTCGAAGCCGGGTTGGCCGCGCAGGAAAAATTCGGCGAATTGCTGCCGGCGGCGACGCTGGAGAGCATCTCCAAACACCGCGTCGCGCTGAAGAGTCCGTTGACCACGCCGGTCGGCGGCGGATTCTCGTCGCTCAACGTCGAATTGCGCCGCCGTTTCGATCTGTATGCGAACGTGCGCCCGGCGCTGACGATCCCGGGCACCAAAGCGCGCTACGACGGCATCGACATCATCACCGTGCGCGAAAACACCGAAGGCGCGTACGGTTCGGAAGGGCAGGTTCTGTCGGCGGATGGCGATACGGCGCAGTCGATGATCCGCGTCACGCGGCGCGGTTCCGAACGCATCGTGCGCTATGCGTTCGATATGGCCAAACGCATCGGCCGCAAGAAAGTGACAGTGGTGCACAAGGCCAACATCATGAAGACGACGTCGGGATTGTTCCTGAATGTCGCGCGCGAGGTGGCGAAAGATTATCCGCAGATCGTCTGCAACGAGATGATCGTCGACAACACGTGCATGCAGCTGGTGATGAATCCGCAGCAGTTCGATGTGATCGTCACGACGAATCTGTTCGGCGACATCATTTCGGATTTGTGTGCGGGGTTGGTGGGTGGTCTGGGTCTCGCGCCCGGTGCGAACATCGGCACGGAGGCGGCGATCTTCGAAGCGGTGCATGGGTCGGCGCCGGATATCGCGGGGAAGGGAATTGCCAATCCGTGTGCGTTGCTGCTGGCGGCGTGTCAGATGCTCGATCATCTGAATATGACTGATGTTGCGCAGAAGGTGCGTGGGGCGATTCGGGAGACGTTGGTGGCGAAGGATCGCGTGACGCCGGATCTCGGGGGGAGTGGGTCGACGGATTCGTTTGCTGAGGCGCTGGTTGAGCGCGTTCGGAAGAATTGAGTTCGACGGGCGATACTCGTTGGTTGTTGCTCCTAATTCTCTGCTCGTCATTCCCGCGAAAGCGGGAATCCAGCGCCTTTGCTCTGTGCGGGCTAGACAAGAGCTTCCGCTGTCCTGCGGCCAGCGGGCAACTTTTTGGTAGACGCCAAAAAGTAGCCAAAAAACGTCTTTTTTTGTTGTTCACGTACGACGTTGTCCGCGGAGGATCACGTCCCTGTGCCCGCCGCGGACCCGCGCTCCCGGCGCGGGTTGAAGGCATTCGCAGCTTGGAGGCGAGAGCTCGCCGCTACAATGTGGTGATGCGTGCGCTTTCTTTTATTTTAGTTTCGCTAATGCTTTCTTCGTGTTCGACGATGGGGTACTACGCGCATCTCGCACATGGGGAATTGTCGTTGCTTGAGGCGCGTCGACCGATCGAAAAGGTCATCGCTGATCCGTCCGCCGATCCAAAACTAAAGGCAAAACTCGAACTGGCCGAGCAGGCGCGGACGTTTGCGTCGGATCGTCTCGATCTGCCGCGCAACGGCAGCTATACGCGCTATGCCGATCTGCATCGGCCGTATGCGACGTGGAATGTTTTTGCGGCCGGCGAATTTTCGGTGGAGCCGCTCTCGCATTGTTTTCCGCTGATCGGCTGCGTCGGATATCGCGGCTATTACGATCGCGAACGCGCCGATCGCGAAGCGGCGTCGTTGAAGTCGCAGGGTTACGAAACCTATGTCGGCGGATCGGCTGCGTATTCGACGCTCGGCTGGTTTTCTGATCCGATCCTCAACACGATGATGCGTTGGGGCGACGACGAACTCATCGGCACGATCTTTCACGAACTCACGCATCAAAAGCTGTATATCAAGGACGACAGCGCGTTCAACGAATCGCTTGCGATGTTCGTCCAGCAGGAAGGATTGCGGCAGTGGCGCCAAATCCACGGATTGCCGCCGGCCGATGTGACCGCGTTGCAGCGCGAGAATGAATTCACTGCGCTCATGCTGCGGACGCGCGATCGCTTGAAGAGTTTATATGCGTCGAAACTCGCGCCGGATGAAATGCGGCACCGCAAGCGCGAAGAATTCGCGCGGCTGCGTGCCGACTATGCGGTGTTGCGTGACACGCAATGGCATGGCGACACCGGCTACGACGACTGGATGAACGGCGAACTCAACAACGCAAAGCTGTTGCCGTTCGGAATCTACAATACGTGGGTCGATGCATTTGCCGCATTGTATAAAAAATGCGGCGGCGACTGGCCGGCGTTTTACGCGGAGGCCGCGCGCATCGGCAAGCTCGATGCGGACGCGCGCAAGGCGGCCTTGCGCGCGTTGCAATCGAAGTAAGATTTAGGGTTTCTTGAACAGGTACATCCAGCGGTCTGTCTTGCCCAGCGCGGGGCCTTTGTAGGAGATCTGGTCGCGTGCGTCGTCGGGGCGGCGGAAGATGTCGCTTGCCTTCACGAATTCGAAGCCGTGCGCGGCGAAATCCTTTTTGGCGAATTCCTCGTCGATGCGATGCAACGATCCGGCGTCGGAATTGCCCGTGCCCGGCTTGGCCGAATGATCTTCGACGACAACAACGCCGCCGTGCTTGAGGGCTTTGTTCAATTGATCGAGCACGCTGGAGACGTCGATCTTGTGCCAGCCTTCCTTGTCGTCGACCCAATACAGGTCGTGATAGACCTTGACGAGGAACACGGCGTCGAGCGAATCGGGTTTGAAATTCATCTTCGCCGTGTCGATGGTGCGGTGTTCGACGTTCGCGAGGTGATGCTGCTCGATGCGGTCCTTCCACTTGTTCTGGACGAAGGCGTCGAAGCCTTTGTTGTTGATCAGCAGCACGTGGCCTTTCGGGCCGACCACGTAGCTCAGCAGTTCGCTGAAGTAACCGTCGGCGGCGAAGAAATCGGCGACGGTCATTCCGGGTTTGACGCCTGAGAAGCGCAGGACATCGGCCGGTTTGTCGCCGGGATCACGTTTCTGATCGGCCTCGGAGCGGCCGCTGTGGGCGACGGCTTCGTCGTAGATGTCGGCGGAATACGCGGATGCGGCGAATAGCAATCCGGTCAGCAAGAGCAGGGCGCGCAGACGCATGGCGGTCACTCCGTAATGTGGATCGATCATGCTAAACCGGCAACGGCGATTCCGTGTGCCGGAAGTCGTACTCGCCGCACGGTTCGTCGCAGCAGGGCTTCACTTCGGCCAGAGCCACATGAACGTCGCGCCGATGATCAGCGCATAGACGATGCCGTCGACGATGTACTTGAACACGCTGCGCCACGGGTGCGACCACCAGATGCCGTTCGGAATCGGTCCCAGCGCGTGGCCGAGCAGGCCGGCGAGTGCGAGCGTGTGGAACACGTGCATCGGCGGCGCGCCGACCGGCAGCACCAGCGACAGCAGGGCCGCGACCAGCGAAACCCGAAGGCAGAACAGGAACCATTGCGCCAACGGAACGCCGAGACTGAACTTCGCGCCCGGCTTCAACGCGGCCATGGCGAGCGGACCTTCTTCCATTTTGCGAAGCATCTCCGGATCGTTCATCTTGTCCGGCGTGCAGTACGGCACGTTGTACATGCCGCCTTCGCTCATGCCCTTGCGCAACGCGGCGCGCACCTCGTCCTCGTTGCTGAAACCGTGATAGTCGGCGCGATGCCAGAAGGCGAGCACCATATTGATGATGCTGCTGGCGATGAATACGAAAACCGCAGACAGAAGAATCGGCAACCAAAGCTGTGCGAGCGAAACCATAGCGGACCTCCCCAGGTGAACTATCGATGACGGCGAGAGTCTACTCCCGCGACCGCAGCGTTACAGCAATTTACGCGGCGATACTTGTCCGGACCTGCGCAGCCGCGTAGCTTCCAGTTTCGATAAAAATAAGGACGTCGATGCGCTACCCGTTCGTCTTGCTCACCATCTTCGTGTCCGCCGCCGCATCGGCGCAGACGACGCTGCCGAACGTCGAGGTCACCGCGCCGCATTTCACCGCGAAACACGGCGGCTATCTGATCTCGAACGACTTCAACGTCGATCCGAAAATGTCGGCTGTCGTCTATCCGAGCGCGCCGTTCGAGGCGGACGACATCCTCAACGTCAAGACGTCGCACATGCAGCACGACGACTACCTGATCCTGCAGGAATGCGTGTCGCTCGACTGCACGCAAGGCATGATCGTGCGCGCGTGGAATTATCTCGGCGTGCTCGGCGGCACATCGCACAAGAACGAAAGTTTCCGCATCCCGCATCAGGGCAAGTTCTTCATCTGGATGCAGCGCTTCCCCATGCACGGGCTGAGCAATCCGCCGTTCGATGGTTATGAGCCCTTCAGCCCGCCGCTGATTTTCAATCCGACCGGCAGCGCCGAGCAGTTTCAGACTGTCGATATCCAGGCCGCGCAGGAGAAGGGTCCGGTGAAAGTCGTTTCGTCGGACCGCGACGGTGAAAACTTCATCATCCGCTACGAAGGCGGAACATCGATCATGATTCAACAATTGCGCGCGGCGAACTGAGCGCGCGTATCCGGAAGTTGTCCTGATTCTCTCCGATTGAGATGTCCCGAAGCCGCTAGTTTGCAAACGTTCCGGCGTGCCGGATTGCGAGCGAGGAGGGGACATGAAGCAGTTCGCATTAATTGTGTCGATGATGAGCGCGTGCGCGGCGGCCGGTGCGCAGAATCTGATACCAAAACCCAAGTTTCGATAACGACGCGACGGGTTGGGATTTGTCGATGTATTCGACGTGGAGCAATCGCGTCGATCATGCCGATTCACCATTCTCCGGGGCATTGCAGATCACGACGCGCGCTACGGACACCGCTTCGCAGTGTGTCGAACTCTCGGGCGCCACGACTTATGACATTTCGGTTTGGGTAGAGAAAGATCCACAGCCTTCGGTTTCTCCCTGTTCATCGCCGACCAGTGGGCTCGACCTGCAACTATTGGACGGCCCAAGTTGTGCCGGGACAGAAACGAGCCGGTTTTCGTCCGCACACAGGCAGCCGGAGCCGGACGGATGGCAGGATCTGGGCGGTTCATTCACGACAGACGCATCCACGAAGTCTGCGCTGCTGACCTTATCGGGCCAGTGCCGCACAAACGGAACCGGCATCTCAATCCACTATTTCGACGACATCGACATTTCGCGCGGACGTGATCTTCCACACCGACTTCGAAGCTGCACGCACCCGAAGGCGGCCCCGATCAACCGCCGGGCGGCTGACTCAATCCTCTTCCACGCGCGGCCGATACGCCTCCGCCAACTGCTTCTGCACCTGCGCCGGCACCGCATCGTAGTGGCTGAATTCGATGGCGTAGCGGCCTTGTCCGCCCGTCATCGCTTTCAGTTCGGTCTGATAGTCGGTGACTTCGGCGAGCGGCACCTGCGCCTTGATGACGATTTCGCCGCCGCGCACGCGAATCCGTGCCGTTGATGCGCGCGCGTTTGCCGGCAGGCCGCCCGTCACGTCGCCCATGTACGAATCGGGCACGAACACATCCAGATTGACGATCGGTTCGAGCAGTTGCGGTTTGGCTTTCGCGATCGCGTCGAGAAACGCCTTCTTGCCCGCGGTGACGAAGGCGACTTCCTTCGAATCGACGGGATGATATTTGCCGTCGTAGACAATCACGCGCACGTCCTGCAGTTGATAACCCGCGATCGCGCCGTGATCGAGCACCTGGCGCACGCCTTTCTCGACGGCGGGAAGGAACTGTCCGGGAATCGTGCCGCCTTTCACTTCGTCGACGAACTCGAAACCGCGCGCCGCGCGATAACGGTTCGATGCGCAGAAACACTTCGCCGAACTGTCCCGCGCCGCCGGTCTGCTTCTTGTGGCGATGATGGCCTTCGGCCTTGCCCGCCGACCGTTTCGCGATACGCGATTTTCGGCGGACGCGTCTTCACCTCGACGCCATAACGTTCCTTCATGCGCTCGAGCATCAGTTTCAGATGCAGATCGGACAATCCGCGCACGACCGATTCGTTCAGTTCCTTGTTGTGCTCGAAGCGGAAGCACGGATCTTCTTCGGCGAGCTTGTGCAGCGACTGCGCGAGCTTCTGCTCCTGACCTTTGTGCGCCGGTTCGACCGCAAGCCCGAACATCGGCTTCGGAAAATCCAGCGGCTGCAGATGGATCTGATCCTCGTCGTGCGAATCGTGCAGGATCGCGTCGAAATGGATTTCCTCGACCTTCGCGACCGCCGCGATGTCGCCCGGAATCGCTTCGATCGATCTCGATGTGATCCTTGCCTTTCAGCTTGAACAGATGTCCGACCTTGAACGGTTTCTTGCCGTCGTCGATGAAAAGCTGCGTGTCCTTCTTCACCGTGCCCTGATAGACGCGGAACACGCTCAGCTTGCCGACGAACGGATCGTTGACGATCTTGAACACGTCGGCGATCACGTGCATTTTCGGATCGGGCTTCGCTTCGATCTGCGTCGCATTCGCGCCGATGCCTTTCACGAACGGCGGCGGATTGCCTTCCATCGGATTCGGCAGCAGTTTCTCGACGATGTTCAGAAATTCCCGCACGCCCGCGCCGGTGCGCGCGGAGACGAAACAGATCGGCACCAGATGGCCTTCGCGCAGACATTGCTCGAACGCGTCATGCAATTCCTGCCCGGACAAACCTTCCTCGCCCTCGTCGAGGAAATGGTTCATCACGTTCTCGTTGATCTCCACGACCTGATCGATGATGCGCTGATGCGCTTCGGCCACGCGTCGAGAAATCGGGCACGCCCTGCGGCTTGAAGAAACAGTCGACGACGCTCTTGCCGTCCTGCGCCGGCAGATTGATCGGCAGACATTCCGGCCCGAACGCCTCGCGCAATTCGTCGACGACCTTGCGCGTGTTGCCGCCATCGATCTTGTTGACCACGATCACGCGCGCAAGCCCGCGCAATTTCGCGTGATGCATCATGCGCTGCGTGCCGTACTCGATGCCGTTATGCGCGTTGACCACGATCGCGCACGTCTCGACCGCGGCGAGCGCGCTCAGCGTCGGCCCGCGAAAATCCGCCGCACCCGGCGTATCGATGAGGTTGATGTGGCAATCGCCGCGATCGATCGACGCGACACACGTGTTGAGCGACTGCTTGCGCTCCTTTTCCAGCGGATCGAAATCGGAAACCGTGCTGCCGCGCTCGACCGATCCCTGCGTCTGGATCGTCCCGCCCGCATGCAAGAGCGCTTCGAAGAGCGTGGTCTTGCCCGCCGCGGAATGACCGACGAGCGCGATGTTTCGGATGCCTTCGGTGCTATAGGACATGTGTCCTCCTGGCCAGTTCGGTTCGTGAGGACTACCTAGGCTTCTCCTTTCCTCGGTCGCGGTCAAGGCGCGGCGCGAGATAAAGCCGTCGCTTAACCGACTTTTAGCAGCGGACCATCGCGCTTAACCGTGGTTTAGCCGTGCTCGGTTAGGCTTGCCGCCGTCAGTTTCGTGGGGATTGTTCGGATGGACGACGGCGGCCTCCTGCGAGGCGAACAGGTCCGCGCGGATGCGTGGTGCGATGTCGTCGTACATCGGGCGCATACGGCCACCTCGTCCGACCGTTCGTTGCCGCTTTGGGCGTTGCTCGCCGCGATCGCGATCCACATCGTCATTTTCATCGCATTGCGTGAGGAGATCGCGCAACGCGCCACCGTCGAATCGACTGCGATCTCGGTGCAGATGATCGATCTGATTCCGGCGTCGCCGACAGCCGATGCCATTCCGCCCGAACCCGTTCCCCTTCCGATCAATCATCCGGCGCCGCGTGTCGCGCGGCCGGCGACATCAGTCAGCGAACCGCCGCTCGTCGCCACACCGGCCGCGCCGCCAGATCTCTCAACACCCACACTGCACCTCTACAACGCCGACGGTAGCCTCGCGCTTCCGTCCGACGCTACGCCGCGCAAAGACGCCATCGTCGCCCGCGCGCTCGATGCGCCGCCCGTCGCCGACAACACGATCATGACGCACATCCGTCCGCTGAAAGTGCGCCCGAATCATTTCGAGTCAAATTGGCAAGCAGGCGTCAACGAATCTCTATTGGGTGAGATATTCAGAAAATACATTGCCAAAGAGAAAGATTTCTCAATGCCATGGGGAACGCGGGTTCATTGCGCACTCATTCTGATTGCGGGAGCGTGTACTTGGGGGCCGCCCGATGTCTGGCACGGCGATCAATCCTGGAAACCGGCGACCGAGCTCGACGAGAAATAAAAAAACGCCCGCCGGTTAGGGCGGGCGTTCACGTCATGCCAGACGGTGCCGATCAGTGACCGTGATCGTCGTCCTTGTGCTCAGGCTGTTTGTCGTCTTTGCGCGGTCCTTCCTTTGGCTGGGCTCGCGCGTGTTCGTCCGCACGCGGCGCGGCGCGCTCGGGCGGTTTCGCTTGCGCGTGCTCTGCCGGCCGTGGTGCCGGTGCGCGCTCTTCGGGCTTCGGCGGCGCGGCCTGCGGTCTCGGCGCAACAGCGGTGCGCTCGCGCGTGGCGCGATTCGCCATTTCGTCGTGCGGCGTCTGCTGGCGATCGTCGCGTTCCGGCGGACGACGCTCCGGCTGCGGCCCGGTACCGGGACGCGGCGCCATCGCCGCGGCATGCGTCGGCTGCTGATGCGCGTTCGCATGGCCATGGTCGCCACCACCGCCGTGCGGGATCGGCGGCGCGTGCGCAATCGACGGACGCGGCGGCGGACGCACCGCGATGTGACGATTCACCCACTGCGTGCGCTGTCCGTAAAACGGGCGGTTGTGATAGTGCTGATCCCAATACACGCCGATGTTGAACGACACCACCGGAACGCCGATGCGCGGACCGTAGTCGATCAGATAAACCGGCTGATTATCGTATTCCTGTTCGAGGAACGAACCGGGCACCCAGCCGCGATCTTCGCCGGCGCTGACATCGCACCAGCTGAAACCTTCCACGCAGCCGTTGACGTCGACTTCGGTGCCGGCGGAAAGCGTGTCGATCGGCGGATAATCGGTATCCGGTCCAGCCTGCAGGCTGATGTCCGCGACGACGTAAGCGTCGACGGCATGTGCGGCAAGCGGTGCGCCCAGAGCGAGCGCGATTGCGAGTCCTAACGTACCTTTCATAAGCCCCTCCATGTGACTCAAACCGGGCGCAACGATGCGCCCGCCGACCTGAAAGGACGTTAACCGCTCCCTACCACGCGCGGCCGTACTGCAGCGGCGCTTCGATCGTCACGCCAAGTTCCTTCGCCGCGCGGCGTGGGAAGTACGGATCGCGCAAGAATTCGCGCGCCATGATGATGAGATCGGCTTCACCGCGATCCAGTATTTCCTGCGCCTGCTTCGCATCCGTGATCATGCCGACCGCACCGGTCGCAATGTTCGCCTCGCGGCGAATACGTTCAGCAAACGGAACCTGATAACCCGGCCGAACCGGAATCTTCGCATTCGGCACGACACCGCCCGACGACGTATCGATCAGATCGACTCCATCCTCTTTCAGCCATCGCGCGAGCTGCACGCACTCCTCGATATCCCAACCGCCCTCGACCCAATCCGTCGCCGACACCCGCACGAACAACGGCAACGGCGCCGGCCATTCCTTGCGTACAGCCGCGATCATCTCGCGCAACAACCGCGCACGATTCTCCAGCGAACCGCCATATGCATCGCTGCGGCGATTGCTGAGCGGCGACAGAAACTCATGCACGAGATAACCATGCGCCGCATGCAGTTCGATCACCCGAAATCCGGCGTCGCGCGCACGCCGCGCCGATGCCGTAAAATCCACAATAACTTTTTGTATACCGGCGGCATCGAGTTCCGCCGGCATCGGATAATCGTCCTCGAACTTGATCGCACTCGGCGCCACCGGCGTCCACGCATTCTTGCCGTCGACCGCCTTGCCGCCGCGCCACGGCAATTCCGTACTCGCCTTGCGTCCCGCATGCGCGAGCTGGATTCCCGCCACCGCACCCTGATCGACAATGAACTTCACGATCCGCGCCCACGCGCGCTGTTGCTCATCGTTATACAAACCGGTATCGCCCGGCGAAATGCGACCTTCCGCCGAAACCGCCGTCGCCTCCGTAAACACGAGCCCGGCGCCCGCCGACCGCGCGGCTGCCCAGATGCACTAGATGCCAATCATTCGGCACGCCATCGACAGCCGAGTATTCGCACATCGGCGACACCACGATGCGATTACGCAATTCAACCTCACCGAAACGGACACGATCGAACAACTTCATAGGACAACTCCTTTGTCGAAGGAACGAAGTATGACCCACACGAAACAAGCGCAAGGGACGCAACGATGAATAAATATTTAGAGCCGCAAAGATAGCTCCTGCGGCCCCATCGCCGGTCGCTTAGTGCCGATGCGCTTACAAAACTCTCTATACCAGTTACGCGCAGGCGCAGATCGACGGTGATCGCGCGCAGGAAGCGCGCGGTCCGCGGCGAGCATCAGGGACGTGCTCTCCGCGGACAGCGTCCAATGGGAGAAAAAAAGGTGGTTTCTTTGGTTACTTTCTTTGCACCAGCAAAGAAAGTGACCCGCGATATTCAATCGCGGAAGCTCTTTTCTAAGACGAGACGAAACAAAGCAAAGTCGCTGGATTCCCGCTTTCGCGGGAATGACGAGCTAGATCAAAGGCTGGATTCCAGCGTTCGCTGGAATGACGAGGGCGGCTAGATTCCAACTTCCGGCGGAATGACGAGCGTCAGAGCAGCCGCCTCAACTCCGCCATCAACGGCAACTTCCGAACCCTCACCGTCGTAGCCGCATAAACCGCATTCGCCAACGCCGGCGCCGCACTCGGCACACCGATCTCCCCGGCGCCACTCGGCGATTCCGTCGACGGCACAATCACCACTTCCACCTCGCGCGGCGCCTGCGCCATATGAATCGGCGAATAATCCGGAAAGTTGTGCTGCTGCACCTGACCTTCCTTCACCGTGATCGCCAGATTCAACGCCGCGGAAACCGCATCGATCGTCCCACCCATCATCTGCGCCTCGACACCCAGCGGATTCACCACACGCCCCACATCGGCCGCGCACACCGCGCGATGGATGATCAGGTTCGTCCCCGACACCGACACTTCGAAGGCATGCGCCGCATAACCCCCGAACGTGAAATGACACGCGATGCCGATGCCGTGCCCGTCGTTGCGCTTGTCCTTCCAGCCGATTTTCTCGGCGGCCGCTTTCAACACACCGGCGAGACGTCCGGTATCGAAACCCGGATTGTCCGATCCTTCGTATTTGATCTTGCGCGGCTCGCCGAGCAGATCGAGCCGTAGCTGCACGGCATCGACTTTCAGGTTCACCGCGATCTCGTCGATGAAACTCTGCACCGCGAACGCGTGGAAATTATGGATCGGCCCGCGCCACCATCCGCGCGGCATGCCGGACGCCACCGGGAAAAATGTCTTCTCGAGATTGGCGACCAGCCCCGCCGGAAAATCATCCGGTTCGAGACAGCCGATATAGATCGGATCGTTCTTCATGCCCGATTCGCGATAGTTGCGCGGCGTCGCGGCACAGCGATGCGACCAGCTCGTGATGTTTTTCTTCTTGTCGAACGTCGCCGCCATCGCGTGCACGCCGAACGGGCGATAGACGTCGTGCTGGATGTCGTCCTCGCGCGTCCACAGCAGTTTGACCGGTTTTTTCACCGCCTTGCCGATCAGCGCGGCTTCGGCGACGAAATCGCTTTTCAGGCGCCGTCCGAAACTGCCGCCGACGCGCGTGAGCCTGAATCTCGATGTCCTTGCGTGCGATGCCGGTGATCTGGTTGACGATCGTCGATGCGCGCGACGGTTGCTGCAGCGACGCGATCAGCAACACCTTGTCCGCTTCGACCGAAATCAGCGCGCCCAACGTTTCCATCGGCACGTGCGCGAGGAACGGCATCTCGTAACGCGCTTCGATTTTCGATGCGCGACTGCTTGCGCGCCTTGGCGATGTCGCCGTCGTTGCGCACGACGACGCCGTCGGCATTTTTGTCGAGCAGATTCGTTCGCCGTCGCCGCGAGCGCGCCGGTCGACTCGTTCGCCCACGGACCGGCGCTCCAATCGACTTTGAGTTTCTCGCGACCTTTCAGCGCCGCCCACGTGTTCTCCGCGATCACCGCGACGCCGGTCGCGAGCACGCCGTCGAACGGTTCGTCCGGTTTCGGGCCGTTGATGACGATCACGTCCTTCACGCCCGGCACCTTGCGCGTTTCGCTGTCGTCGACTTTCTCGATGCCGCCGTCCAGATGCGGACAGCGCAGCATCACCGCGTACAGCATGTCGGCGATATACGCGTCGCTGCCGAATTCCGCGCGTGCCGGTGACGATATCGCGCGCATCGACGGTTTTCGTCGGCTTGCCGATGATCGTGAACTGGTCGGGATTTTTCAGCGGCGACATCTTTCGGCGGATCGATGGTCGCCGCTGTCGCCGCCATGTCGCCATAACTCGCGCGGCGTCCGTCCGGCGCGATGAGCGACGCCGGCTTGCGTGTGGATCAGGTCCGGCGAAACGTTCCACGTCTGCGCCGCGGCCTGCACGAGCATCGCGCGCGCGGCGGCGCCGGCTTCGCGCAGTTCGTTCCACGCCGAAGGAATGTTGTCACTGCCGCCGGCACCTTGCGCGCCGTATTTGTTCGACGGGCCTTTGTCGGTATCGATGTAGCCGTACGGCAACTGTTCGACGCGCACGCGTTTCCAATCGACATCGAGTTCTTCGGCGATCAGCATCGGCAGCGACGTCTTCACGCCCTGGCCGAGTTCGCGTGCTGCGCGCGCCGATGATCACGTCGCCGTTCTTTTCGATGCGCACGAACGGACCGACCTGTGTCGGCTCGCTGCGCGCGCCGAGATACGGCAGTCCGTCCTGCGCGCGCGCGGGAACGCCGCACGAGCAGCGCGCCCGCCGCGGTCAACGACACCGAGAGGAATGTGCGCCGCTTCATTTCTTGCCTTCGCGCATCGCGTCGGCGGCGCGCTTGATCGCCTTGCGGATGCGCGGATACGTGCCGCAGCGGCACAGGTTCGGAATCTTGTCGATGTCCTCGTCGCTCGGATGCGGATTGCGCGCGAGAAGATCTGCCGCCGCCATGATCTGTCCGGCCTGGCAATAGCCGCACTGCGAAACGTCTTCATCGATCCACGCCTGCTGCAGCGGATGCAGCGCCGCGCCGGCCAGACCTTCGATCGTCGTCACATTGCTCGTCGCGAGCGTGTTCACCGGCGTCAGGCACGCGCGCTGCGCTTTGCCGTCGATCAGCACCGTGCACGCGCCGCAAAAGCCGATGCCGCAGCCGTATTTCGTGCCGGTGAGCCGCAGCACATCGCGCAGATACCACAGCAGCGGCATGTCCGGCGCGCCTTCGTGAAAATACGAGCGGCCGTTGATGCGCAGCGGGAGCGTTTTTTCCAGCGCGCTCGCCGCCACCGGCGGAACCGGCGTGGGCTTGGCGTGGCGGACTTGTTCGTCCGGTGACGGACGCGTGCGATCGTCGGGCATATTCAACTCGTGCGAGACGAGCTTATTGTGCCTCATTCCCGCGAGCAGACGCACGTGTGGCGCGGTCGTGTGGAACGAAACGCGCGCTCAGCGGAGTTCCGATTCCGCACGGTAATCGCCGCGTTTTTTCGATACCTCGACCAGAACCAGTAGATCGGCAAACCGGCCAGCGTGATCAGCACACCCATGCCGGCATCGGCGGGATTGCGATAGGTCGTCACCGCCACGATCCACAGCACGATGATCAGGAAAAACGCCGGCAATAGCGGGAATAACGGAACCTTGAACGGCACCGCTTCGTCGCGCGCGCATCCTGCGATACCAGAACAGCGTTCCGATCACCGCGGCCATGCCGAGCCAGTCGCCGACGGTCGAATAATTCAGCAACTGCTCGAACGTGCCCGACCACGCCAGCACGCACGCCCACACGGCGAGCATCACCAGCGCCGCATTCGGCGAACGCCAGCGCGGATGCAGCCGTCCGGCGACGCGGAAGAACACGCCGTCGGCGCCCATCACCTGAAACACGCGCGCCGCGCCGATCACGGAGATGTTGCAGAAACCCAGCGTCGATATCGCGATGCCCGCCGCGATCAGCGCGCGCCGCCGGTGTCGCCGAACACGTGTTGCATGACGTCAGCCGCGGGCGTTTCGCTCGCCGCGAGTCCCGCATGTCCGAGCACGAGCAGGTAGGAAAGATTGGCGAGCAGATAGCACGCCGCGACGAGCAACATGCCGAAGATCAGCGCGCGCGGAAGGTTGCGACGCGGATCGCGCAATTCGCCGGCGATGTCGTTGACGTAGTACCAGCCGCCGTATGAGAACAGCACCGGCATCAGCGCGCCGAACATCGAGAACGCATTGATCGGCGGCGCGGGCGGTGCGGGCGGGCGCGCCGTGCACGACTCAAGCCGACGACGATCAGTGCGCAGATCGCGAGCAGTTTCAAAACGGTGAGGATGTTTTGCGTCAGCGATCCGGCGCGGATGCCGAACCAGTTGATGCCGGTGAGGAACACGATCGTGGCGATCGGCAAGCGGGCGCGGATCGGCCAGCTTCACGCCGACGGCCGTCGCCGCGTAATCGACGAACACCGTGGCGACCGCCGCGATCGCGCCGGAATGATTGACGACCAGCAGATTCCATCCGTACACGAACGCGATGATCAGCCCGAACGCTTCGCGCAGATAGACATAGCCGCCGCCCGCATTCGGCCGCCGCGCGCCGAGTTCGGCATAGCACAGCGCGCCGATCAGCGCGATCACGCCGCCGATCGCCCACGCGAGCATCTGCTCGAACGACGATCCGGTTTGCCTTCGCGATCGCGCCGGGCGTGCGGAAAATGCCCGAACCGATCACGCCGCCGACCACGATCATGCTCGCGTCCCACACGCCGAGCGTGCGCACATACGCGACCGGTTGTGCCGCTGGCTGTTGGTCGGACACGCGTCAATTTCCGAGGCTTGGACGCGCGCAGCATGGCGAACTCGCGCGGCGCTGTCGAGCATCGCGTGACCTTCGGCACTCAGCGCCGCATCCCGTCGATTCGATCATGGCGATATCGAATCGCGGAGATGGATCATGCGCAAGTCGCTGGTGTTCGCAACCTTGCTGATTCCTTTCGCCGCGCATGCCGATGAGCCGACCGCGGCCGTCCGCAAACAGATCGTCGATCTGACGCAGCAGTTGATGGACGGGGTGGGCGAGGGCAAGTCCGACGTCTGGCAACGCGACGCTGCTCGACGACGCGCTGATCACCGACGAATTCGGCCGCCGCCAGACCAAGAAGGAAGCCGTCGAAAGCATTCATCCGTTTCCGGCGGGCATATCGGGCAGCATCGAAGTGCGCGATCCGCACGTGCGCGTATATGGCAATACGGCGGTGATCGATTTCGAGGATTACGAAAAGGAAACTTTTTTCGGACAGCATTTCGTCGTGCGCTATATCGCGACGGCGACGTACATGCGCCAAGGCGACGACTGGAAAGTCGCGACGATGCTCGACGTCACATTACCGACGGTTCCGCCGAAGCTCGATGTGCGCGGCACTCAAGCTCGCCGATTACACCGGCACGTATCGCATTGCGCCGGACCGCGCGTGGATCGTTGAAGTCGACAACGGAAAATTGCAATGGCGCACCAAAGCGGGACGTCCGGCGCATGGCGCTCGATGCGATCGCGAAAGACGTATTCATGGGCGGCGACGATGAGAAGAATCTCATGATTTTTCGTCGCGATGAGTCGGGGCAGGTGGTCGAACTGATCGAGCGGCGCAAGTTCAATGATTTGCGTTTGAAGCGTGAGTGATGGTCGTTTTAGTCATGGCGTGCGAAAGTGCGCGGGAAGAGCCGGGCGCGATGAATCGCGCCCCTACAAAACGCGACACGTTGACAAATCGTTTGCGGTTGTCCTTCGTAGGGGCGCAATTCATTGCGCCCGCATGCCACCACGGCTGCCCATCGACTCAGCTACTTTCGCGGCGCGAAATCACGCATGCGGCAACGCCAGCAACCCATCCACACACGTGACGGTCTGCCCACCGATCCAGACTTCGCCGGTATTTTCCTCGACGCGCACATCGACGTACCCGTCACGCCCAACCTCGCGTCCCTGACTCGCCCGATAGCTCGCGCCAACCGGCTCCAACGCCTTCTGCGCCAGCAAAAACGCACCAATCGCCGCATTCGCGCTGCCGGTCACCGGATCTTCCGGAATCCCATCCGCCGGCGCAAAGGCGCGGACCGCCAACGCATAATCCGCATTCTTCGCGCGTCCGAACACCGCGATGCCGATCGCGATGTCACCCAGCGCCGCGATCGCCGTCATGTCGGGCTTGAGATTCCTCACCACCGTTTCCGACCCGAGATCGACCAGCAGCCAATCCGGTCCGTTATTGACGATGGTCGGCGGCAACGTCGGCGCCGCGCCGAGCGCCTTGCGTCAACTCGGCGGTTACATCACGCTCCGCCGCGCGCATGGTGGCTTTCGGTGCGCGCACGAAAATGCGCTGGTCCAGACCTTCGCCGTTCACTTCGATCGGAAGCAATCCCGCCGCACATTCCTGCACGAGCCTGGATTTCGCCGCGATGCGCTCCGACTCGATCAGCGCGTGCGCCGTGCCGACGCTCGGATGTCCCGCGAATGGCAGCTCGCTGCGCGGCGTGAAGATGCGCACGCGGTAATCGGCCTCGGGTGTGGTCGGCGGCAGCACGAACGTGGTTTCCGACAGGTTCGTCCATGCCGCGATGCGCTGCATGTCCTCCGTGCTCAACCCTTCGGCGTCGAAGATCACCGCGAGTGCGTTGCCATACATCGGATTGGACGTAAAGACGTCCACTTGCTTGAACGCGCTGGTGCGCAACGTATGTTGCGTATGCATGAAATTCCCTTCCCGTGCGGCCCGATTCGGAGCGAAATATACGTCAGCCAACATTAGCATGGCCTTCAGCGCCTGCAATTGGCCACGTTTCCGCCTTTCGCCTACCGCGCAATTTCGCCACAATGGCGCGATGCCTCACCATCCCTCGTCCCATCCAGCCTGGATCGTCCTGAAGTTCGGCGGCACCAGTGTTTCGTCGCGCGCGCGCTGGCAGAAAATCGGGGCGATCGCGCAGCAATGGCGCGAGCGTGGCAAGCATGTCGTCATTGTCGTCTCGGCGCTGTCGGGCATCACCGACAAGCTGAAAGCGCATCGCCGAAGCCGAGGACGCCGCGACGCGCGAGCACGTGCGCGACGAAATCCGTGCGCGTCATCAGCAGATGTTCGAGGAACTCGCGCTGACCGATCACGCGCCGATGCACTACTGGCTGGAACGGCTCGATTCCGTGGTCGCCAATGCGCGTGCGGATGCGGCCGGCTTGCCGTGGCAGGCCGAAGTGCTCTCGCTGGGCGAGCTGATGTCGAGCACGCTGGGCGTCGCGTTTCTCAATGCGTCGGGAATGCCCGCGCATTGGCTCGATGCGCGCGAGCATCTGCACGCGCAGCCGATTCCGAACCAGAATGCATGGGGCCGCTATCTGTCCGCGTCCGTGCCGACGACGCACGATGCGGCCATGTCGCACGCGCTCGCCGCGCGCGGCGATCTGTTCGTCACGCAAGGTTTCATGGCGCGCAACGATGCCGGCGAAACGGTGATTCTCGGC
>CAWFCC010000022.1:0-17688 GCA_963814225.1 uncultured Gammaproteobacteria bacterium
CTCTCTCTCTCTCTCTCTCTCTCTCTCTCTCTCTCTCTCTCTCTCTCTCTCTCTCTCTCTCTCTCTCTCTCTCTCTCTCTCTCTCTCTCTCTCTCTCTCTCTCTCTCTCTCTCTCTCTCTCTCTCTCTCTCTCTTCTCTCTCTCTCTCTCTCTCTCTCTCTCTCTCTCTCTCTCTCTCTCTCTCTCTCTCTCTCTCTCTCTCTCTCTCTCTCTCTCCTCTCTCTCTCTCTCTCTCTCGCTCCCTCTCTCTCGCCTGCCTCCCTCTCTCGCCGTCTTGTTTCTGTCGCCGCCGATTTGTTTTGTTGGTTTTGTTGTTGTTGTTTTTCTTTCTTTTCTTTTCTTTTTCTTTTTCTTTCTTTTTTGAGACGGAGCGCGCGAACGCCGAGGAGGTGACCAGCAGCAGCAGCATGAACCTCGGCACTTAACCAAGCCACCAGCCTGGCGTTTCGGGTCTGACGGCGCTGTCGCGACGCTGACGCTGAACCGTCCGGAGCGCAAAAACCCGATCTACGCGCAGTGGCTGAGCAAGCAGACCGGCAAGCACTATCGCCTGATGACGGCGGCCGAATTCGACAGCGTCGTGCGCAAGGCCCGACGGCTGCGTGCAAATCGAATCTCGCCGATGCGTCGTTCAACAAAAAATACGACAGCCACGACGGCGCAGATTGCGACGACGGCTTCGCAGGCACGTCGCCGGTCGGCCATTTCGGCGGCGTGGCGGGCGGCATCGCCGATATCGATGGAACGTGCGCACGTGGGTCGGCGCCTGCGGCAACGGCTCGGCGGCCGACGTCGGCAGCCGCTGCCGCGATTTCCTCGTCAAAGGTCGCAGCTGGCTGCTCGCAGCCGGGCAAGGAGTCACCCACCTTCAGCGATACGTACGGCGCCGAGTGCCCTGAATACGGTGGGCTTCCGCGTCGTACGCGATCTGGAAAAGTAGAAAAGTACGGACTACGCGGGTACGCTGCCCGCGAATCTCCAGGAAGGTCAAGCCGATGAAGCTGCTTTTTCCCAACGGCGAACACGAGCCGGTCGAACTCAAGGATGGCGACATTCTGGTCGGCAGCGGCGCCGACTGCCAGGTGATGCTCGCCGCACCCGGCATCGGCATGCGCCATTGCGTGCTGCGCACGCGCGGCGAAAACACCATCGTGAAACCGGGCGATGCGCAGTCGGTAACCGTCCTCAACGGCAAGCAGATCACCAGTGAAACGTCGCTCAAGCCGGGCGACTTGTTGCTGTTCGCGAAAATAGGTTGTCGCGTCGTCGCCGTGGAGAGAGCCGCGCCGGTAGCGCCGCCGCCGGTGCGCAGACCCGTCGCGCCGCCCGCCGGTGACGATGACGGCCGCACGCGCGTGCGCATGGCGCTGCCGAAGTTCATGCTGCGCGGCGTGTCGGGCCCGACCTTCGGGAAAACCTTCGCCGTCGTCGGCTCGATGACGATCGGACGCAATCACGATTGCGATATCCCGATCGCCACCGACGAGATTTCGCGTCACCACGCCAAGCTGCAGGTCACGCCGAGCGGCGTGATGGTCGAAGATCTCGGTTCCGCGAACGGCACGTTCGTGAACAACCAGCGCGTGCACGGCAGCGCGATGATGAAAGGCAACGACGAGTTGCGGCTGGATACGATCCGGTTCCTGCTGGTTTCGCCGACGGCGGAGGCACAGTCGCATGCGCAAGCAGCGGCGTCGCAAACAGCGGTAGTCGCACCTGCCAAGGGGAATTCGAAAGCGCTGGTTTGGGTGGTGATCGTGGCGGTGGTGATTGGGGTTGGGGTGCTTACGGTGTTGCGGTATCTCGGCAAGATTTGACGTTGGCTCGTTGGGCTCGTCATTTCAGCGGACGCTGGAATCCAGCTTTTGCTCTAGCTCGTCATTCCCGCGGAAGCGGGAATCCAGCGCCTTTGCTTTGTTTGTCTTTGAAGAACAAGAGCTTCCGCGATTGAATATCGCGGGTCACTTCTTTGCTGGTGCAAAGAAGTAACCAAGAAACACCTTTTTTTCTCCCAATGGACGTTGTCCGCGGAGAGCACGTCCCTGATGCTCGCCGCGGACCGCGCGCTTCCTGCGCGCGATCACCCTCGATCTGCGCCTGCGCGCGACCGGTATAAAGAGTCTTGTAAGCGCATCGTCACTAAGCGACTGGCGACGGGGCCGCAGGAGCTCTTGCTTGTAGTCTCGCCGGCTTTGCTGTGTTGCCTCTAAGCGATCGCCGGGCCACATAAGCTCTTCTTTTGAGCCTCACCGGCTTGCACTGTGTGCCTGCATTTTTACAAGCCTCTTTCGACCAGTCGCCTGCAGGCTTGTATCGAGGTCACACGCGCGCAGGGATGCGCGCGTCCGCAGCCAGCAGCACGGACGTGCTGTCTGCGGACAGCGTCCACTGCGAGAAAAAAGGTGGTTTCTTTGGTTACTTTCTTTGCACCAGCAAAGAAAGTAACCCGCGATATTCAATCGCGGAAGCTCTGTCTCAAAAATAAATCAAAACGAAAAACGTCAACCCTCAACAACAATCCGCATCGACAAATCAATCGCGCGCAGATGTTTCGTCAACGCGCCGATCGAAATGAAATCCACGCCAGTCGCCGCGAGCGCAGGAATCGATTCCAGATTCACCCCGCCTGAAACTTCGAGCGGCGTTTTTCCGTTCACCTCGGCGACCGCGCGTCGAATGTCATCGAGCGAAAACTCATCGAGCATCACGCGATCGGCGCCTGCCGCGAGTGCTTCGCGCAACTCGTCGAAGTTCTCGACTTCCACTTCGAGCAGCAAATCCGGATGACGCTCGCGCGCGACGCGCACAGCGCCTCGCAGTGATCCCGCCGCAGCGATGTGGTTTTCCTTGATCAACATCGCGTCGAACAGTCCGATGCGATGATTGCTGCCGCCGCCGCAGCGCACGGCGTACTTCTGTGCGATGCGCAGGCACGGCAATGTCTTGCGCGTGTCGAGGATGGTCGCCTTGGTGCCGCGGACGGCTTCGACATATTTCGCTGTCGTCGTTGCCGTGCCCGATAGCGCCTGCAGGAAATTCAGTGCACAGCGTTCGCCGCTGACCAGCGCGCGCGCCGGTCCTTTCACCGTGCACAACAGATCGTTCGCGGCGACGCGGTCGCCGTCGCGGCATTCCCATTTCACTTTCACCGACGGATCGAGCAGATCGAAACATGCATCGAACCACGCGCTGCCGGCGATGACGGCTTCTTCGCGCGTGATCACGCGCGCGGTGGCGATGGCGTCGGCGGGCAACAGATCGGCGGTGGCGTCGCCGCTGCCGATGTCTTCGTCGAGCGCGCGCTGCACGTCGCGGCGGACGACATTCGGATTGGGCGCTTCGATCGGCATGAGCTTCCCTGACAGTCGCGATAACGCGCGTCAGTATAGCGTCGGACGGGCGTGTAGCTCAGTCGGGTTTTGCGGCCGGCGTCGGGCGTGGCGTGCGCGGCCTTGAGGCGTTCGACGATGGCGTCGAGCGCGCGATCGAACAGCGGCACTTCCTCGAGCACGACGGCCTGGCCGCGACGGATTTCGGCGGCGAGCGCGAACACGGTTTTGTCCGAAACCTTTAGACCCTTGCGATTCACGAACAGATATTTCGAACTGATCGGGCTGATCCACGACAGCTTCGCGCGTTCCTTGTTGCCGGAGACGGCGTCGGTGAATTCGACCCACGTGCCGACCTTCATTTCGCGCGCCTGCTTGAGGCATTCGTCGTCGTCGGCGTAGTTGGCGTCCGGCGATTCTTCCTCTTCATGCAGGACAACTTCTTCGATCGGACTTTCCACCGCCGAGGCTGTCGCGAAAGCTTTGCCGACGATTTCGAATCCGCCGGTGTCGTTCGCTGCCGCTGCGCCGCCCGGAAGCGCCGGCGCGGTGCCGGGCGCTGCATCGCCATGCAGCAACGTGCGAT
Source organism: uncultured Gammaproteobacteria bacterium (assembly GCA_963814225.1). Classification (GTDB taxonomy): domain Bacteria; phylum Pseudomonadota; class Gammaproteobacteria; order Xanthomonadales; family Rhodanobacteraceae; genus Rudaea. The sequence continues at coordinate 3,916 of CAWFCC010000022.1, forward strand.
AAAACGCGTTGAGTTCGACCATCAATTGCTTGACGTCGTTTTCGTGATACGCGACGGTCGCGAGGCCGTGGCGCAAACCTTTTTCGAGTGCCGGCAGCAGACCTTTGAGGCGCGTCCGATCGGCGTCGGTGACTTTCGGTTCGGCGCTCCACGCGAATTCATCCGCGAATCGAAGCGCGTGGCGCCACTCGTTCGAATCTTCGCCCTGACGAAGCAGCGTGAGCACGAGATAGTTCGCCCACGGACGCGTCAGCACGCTGTGCACGATGTCCGGCAATTCGCGTCCGTCGACGCGTTGCAGAATTTCTTTGGCCGCCTGACGCCGCGCCGCGTGCAGTTTTTCGCGACCGCGCGTGGCTTCGGCGGCGCGCTGCTCGGCGAGATCGGCGCGCTTCTTGTTGCCTTCGAGAAACGCCTCGAAATCCTTGCGCGTGCGGTCGAAGACGGTGAGGTCGTCGTCGAAATCCTTGAGCAGGGCTTCGACGGTGTTCTTCACCTTGTCGTACAGACGATGATCGCGATCGGATTCTTCCGACCAGCCGATGCACGCCTGCGCCATCGCATCGAGAAGCTGGCGCGCGGGATGCGATTTCTGCGCGAACAGATGCTTGTCGAGGATCGCGACTTTCAGAAACGGAATCTGCAGACGGCCCGAGCAGCGCCTGCATCTGCGGCGGCAGGTTGCGGTCCTGCAGGATGAATTCGAACAGCATGCCGACCAGATCGATCGTGTCTTCGTCGGCGCCGGTGACGTGCGCTTTGTCCGAGCCGTGGAATTTGGTGGCCTGATCGAGCAGTTCCTGCTTGATCTGCTGCACGGTGAGCGCGGCGTCGGCGGCCGATGACGCATGCGTCTGCGCCATCATCGCCTGGTTCTGCAGCAGCGTGAGCGCGGACAGCAATTCCGTCGGCGCGATCACCGGCGGCGCGGCGCCGGGCGGCAAGCCCTGCATCGCGCCGTAGTCGGGCGCTTCGCCGGTCGGACGGCGACTGGCGAGCAGACCGCGCACGGTGTTGTAGATTTCGGCCTGCAACTGCGCGGCGGCCTGATCGTATTGCGAACCGTACGCCTGACCGTAGCCGCCATATGAAGCGGGATCCTGAATCTGCTGGCCGTGCGGATCGTGCGGCACACCGGGCGGCAGCGCCCCGCCCTGCGGCATCGGCCGCGCGGGCCGCGCGCCCATTCCCGCCACGGTATGACGAATCTGCGGCAGCACGCCGGCCTGGATCAGGATTTCGTTGACCTCTTCGTAGAGACCGTCGAGTCCGGCCATGACGTAGCGGTCGAACAATTTATAGATGATGAGCTGCGTCTGCAGATTGAGTTCCATTTCGCGCATGGCGAAACGGAACGCCTGACATAGTGGTGCGGGTGCGATCGGATTCGTCGCATCTTCGACCTTGGCGCCGCCGAGCAGCACCGACAAACGCTGGTTCACCGCATACAGCGGACGCGACAGCCGGTTCTCGGCCTTGGCCACGGTGCTCGCGATGGCGAGCGATTCTTCGAGTTCCTTGTCGTCGACGAGCGACAGGTCGCCGATGTTGCCGGCCACCGAGCCGTCGCCTTTCGCCTGCATCTTGCCGGCGGCGAATTCATTGAAAATCTTGCTCAGGTGATCCTGGAACAGCCGTTCGACGAGCTGGCGTTTCTTGCGCACTTCGCGCATGCCGTCGAAGTACTGGGTCTGGATGGCGTTGTTCTCGGCTTTTTCGGCCAGATCGAACAGTGCGTCGTCGATGTTCTCGAACAGTGTCGAGACGAGCCCTTGCACGCGCTTGAGCGCGGTGCCGCGCACGACTTTTAGCAGATCGCCCACGCGGTCCTGGCTGGCCAGCGCCGACGCCTGACGCTGCTGCAGGTCCACGATCTTATTGTGGTCGCCAGGCGTGCTCATTGAACGGACCCGAAATTCCTTGCGTAGATACAATTGCGATGCATGGTTCCCGCCATGCAAGCATAGTTCCCTGCACGTAGCAAAGTGTGAATTCACTCACAACGCGGTGATCGTACCGACCGAAAGTTGCCGCGGGCGGACAGGCGGTCAGCGCGCGCCGGCGAAGTCGCTCAGCTGCACGGTGGCGATCGCCTCGTTGGCGAGCATGACAGGGATATCGTCTTCGATGCGGTAGATCAACTTGCCGTCGGTGGTGATCAGGCCTGCCTGAAGTGCGCTGGCCACCGGCGTGTGATCGACCGTCTGCACATCGCCGCCGCTGATCGAGCGGTTGAGCGCGTCGAGTTCCGACTTGGCGAGCGGCCGCACCGGCACCTTGGTCGCCGGGCAGCAGAGGATGTCGAGAAGACGCTTGTCCATGCGGGTGGGATTGAGAAGGCGATGCGCCTAGAATAGTCGTTTTAGGGGACGCAGGCCATGAATTCGCAGCGGCAACATGCCCAAGGAAATCTGGCGCAAGTCGGCGTGGTGATGGGCTCGCGTTCGGATTGGGAAACGCTGCAGCACGCCGTCGACATGCTCGACAAACTCGGCGTGACGCACGAGGTGCGCGTGGTCTCCGCGCATCGCACGCCGGATCTTTTGTTTCAGTACGCCGAATCGGCGCAGTCGCGCGGATTGCGCGCGATCATCGCCGGCGCCGGCGGTGCTGCGCATCTGCCCGGCATGCTCGCGTCGAAAACGGCGGTGCCGGTGCTTGGCGTGCCGGTGCAGTCCAAGGCGCTCAACGGCATGGATTCGCTGCTCTCGATCGTGCAGATGCCGGCCGGCATTCCTGTAGCTACATTCGCGATCGGCACCGCGGGTGCGTGCAACGCGGCACTGTTCGCCGCCGCGATGCTCGCCGCCGATCATCCGGATATTGCCGAACGTGTAAAAAAATTTCGCAGCGAGCAGACCGATCAGGTCCTCGCCAAGCCCGACCCGCGCGACGCCTGATGGCTACGCTCGGCATCCTCGGCGGCGGACAGCTCGCGCGCATGCTCGCGCTCGCGGGAGCGCCGCTCGGCGTGCGGTTTCTCGTCGTCGATAACGTGGCCGACGCGTGCGCGGGCCAGGTCGCACCGCTGATCGTCGCGGACTGGCGCGATTTCGATGCGCTGGAAAAATTCGCGTCGAGCATCGACGTGGCCACGTTCGATTTCGAGAACGTGCCCGCCGAAACGGCGCAGTGGCTGACCGAACATACGCGCGTATCGCCGAATCCCACGGCGTTGTCCGTGGCGCAGGATCGGCTCGCGGAGAAATCGATGTTCCGCGAACTCGGCCTCGATACGCCTGCCTTCGCGACGGTCGATTCGCTGGAGGATTTGCGCGAAGCGGTGCGCACCATCGGCGTGCCTTGCGTCCTGAAGACGCGGCGTCTCGGCTATGACGGCAAAGGTCAATTCCGTCTGCGCAGCGAAAGCGACGTCGCACCCGCATGGGAAGCGATTGCCGGCGCGCCGTCGATTCTCGAGGCGTGGGTGCCGTTCGAGCGCGAAGTCTCCGTCATCGCCGTGCGCGGCGTGGATGGTTCATTTTCCACTTATCCACTTGTGCAGAATTGGCACGCCGAAGGCATCCTGTCGGCCAGCCTCGCGCCGGCGCCGGATTCGGCCGGGCTCGCCGAAATCGCCACGCACCACGCGCGCCGCATCGCCGAGCATCTGGATTACGTCGGCGTGTTCGCGCTCGAACTGTTCGTGCGCGACGGAAAGCTGCTCGGCAACGAAATGGCGCCGCGCGTGCACAATTCCGGACACTGGACCATCGAAGGCGCCGTGTGCAGCCAGTTCGAGAATCACGTGCGCGCGGTGCTCGGCTTGCCGCTCGGCGATACGTCGGCGTGCGGCGTCAGCGTGATGCTCAACTGGATCGGCGAACTGCCGGATGCGAAACCAGTGTTGTCCGAACCGCACGCGCACTGGCACGACTACGGCAAATCGCCGCGTGAAGGGCGCAAGGTCGGCCACACCACGATCTGTGCGGCGAACAACGCGGAAATGCGTTCGCGACTCGCACGCGTCGGCATCGCGCTCGGTCGTGAAAAGCAAACGGCGCCCGTGTTGAGCGCCGTCGCGAAGGAACGCTAGGCGTTCCCGTTACTTCATCTGGCTCGCCGCGAACTCGAAATTCACGATGTTCCAGTACGCCTCGAGGAATTTCGGACGCGCATTGCGATAGTCGATGTAGTACGCGTGTTCCCACACGTCGCAGGTCAGCAGCGGCGTGTCCGTGCCGGTCAGCGGATTCTGCGCGTTGCTCGTGCTGACCAGTCCGACGCTGCCGTCCGCACGCTGCACGAGCCAGCCCCAGCCGGAGCCGAACGTGCCGATCGCGAGCTTCGAGAATTCTTCCTTGAACTTGGCGAAATCACCGAACGCTTTCTTGATCGCGTCGGCGAGTTTGCCGGTCGGTTCGTTGCCGCCTTTCGGCGACAGGCAGTTCCAGAAAAAATTGTGGTTCCACACCTGCGCGGCGTTGTTGAACAGTCCGCCTTGCGCTTTTTTCACGATCGTCACCAGGTCGGCGTCTTCGAGCTCGGTGCCCTTGATCATGTTGTTGGTGTTGGTCACGTAGGTCTGATGATGTTTGCCGTAGTGATAGTCGATCGTCTCCGCCGACATGTGCGGGGCGAGCGCGTCACGCGCCCACGGCAGAGGGGGTAGTTCGATGGCCATGCGTCTCTCCTTGGTTTGACCTGGGCTCGCTGCGAACCGCAAGTATAGGACGATTCGCCTGTTACAATAAGGACCTCGCTATTTCGCAATTACGACCTCGCATGGACACTCTCGACCGCATCAACCAGACCGTGCACGCGCACCCCGTCGTGCTTTTCATGAAAGGCACGCCGCAGTTTCCGATGTGCGGATTTTCCAGCCGCACCGCGCAGGCGCTGAAATCGGTCGGCGCGGATTTCGCGTCGGTAAATGTGCTCGAAGATCCCGAGATCCGCTCCACACTGCCGCGCTTCTCGAACTGGCCGACGTTCCCGCAGCTTTTCATCAACGGCGAACTGATCGGCGGCTGCGACATCACGCTCGAACTGTACGAAAGCGGCGAACTCGGCCGCATGGTGCAGGAAGCGCACAAGAGCTGATGGGCGCCGACGTCACCGCGCGGCTGCCTGCGGGCTGGCGCGCGACGTCCGATGCATTGAAAGACCGTGTCGTGCTGATCACCGGCGCTGCCGGCGGTCTGGGACGCGCAAGCGCGCTCGCGGCCGCATCGGCCGGTGCGGCGGTGATTCTGCTCGGACGCAAGGTGCGTCCGCTGGAAAAACTCTACGACGAAATCGCGGCGCTCGGCCGCGCGCAGCCGGCCATCTATCCGATGGATTTATCCGGCGCGTCGCCGAACGATTACGCCGATCTCGCCGCGACCATCGAAAAAGAGTTTGGACGTCTGGACGGCCTTGTTCACGCCGCTGCGCACTTCGACAGTCTGCGTCCCGCGACGAACATTGCGGCGGACGAATGGATGAAGTCGCTGCACGTGAATGTCTCCGCGCCGTTCCTGATGACGCAGGCCTGCGCGCCGCTGCTCGCGAAATCGCGATGCGGCGAGCGTCGTCTTCGTCATCGACGATCCCGAACGCATGCGCCGTGCGCACTGGGGCGGGTATGGCGTTTCCAAACATGCCGCTGCGACGCTTGCCGCGATCCTGCACGACGAATGGGAAAACTCGTCCGTGCGCGTCCACACGTTGCTGCCGCCGCCGATGCGCACCGCGTTGCGGCGCGCGGCGTACTATGGCGAGAATACGCTGGAGCTGCCGCCGCCGGACGACATCGCACCCGCTGTCGTTTATTTGCTGAGCGGCGACGGCGCCGCGGCGCGCGGCAAATGGCTGGATCTGCGCAGCACCTGATTCGCTCGCGAGGGGAGACGCAATGGAAAACTCGATGAGCACGCTCTCGGCGGGCTTGCTGCTGTTCCTGATCATGGATCCGCTCGGCAATGTTCCGTTCTTCTTGAGTCTGCTGCGCGGCGTTGCGCCGGAACGGCGGCGTCGCGTGATGATTCGCGAACTGGTCATCGCACTCGTGGTGCTGTTCGCTTTTCTGTTCGGCGGCAGCTATGTGTTGAAGGCGCTGCAATTGCGTCCCGAGTCGATCAGCATCGGCGGCGGCATCGTGTTGTTCCTGATCGGCGTGAAAATGATTTTTCCGCCGCGCGACGGCAATATCTTCGGCAGCGCGCCAGGCGTCGAACCGTTCATCGTGCCGCTGGCGATTCCGGGCGTGGCCGGTCCGTCGGCGATGGCGGCCGTGATGCTGATGACCAACTCGGCGCCCGGCCGCACGGTGGACTGGAGCATCGCGCTGTTTTGCGCGTGGCTCGCGACGGCGCTCATCCTGTTGTCGTCGACGTATCTGTTCCGCCTGCTCGGCCAGAGCGTGCTCACCGCGCTGGAACGGCTCATGGGCATGCTTCTGATCGCGTTGTCGGTGCAGATGTTCCTCGATGGCGTCGCGCTGTACCTGCGCATGGCGACGGCGCGATGAGCGCCATCGAAATCCGGTAACAATGCGCGGTTAGCCTGCGCTCCACATGATGGGGGACGCGGCATGATCAGCATCGAGCGCAGTTTCTACGAGCGCTTTCCGAATCTCGCCGTCGGTCGCGCGCGCACGTTCTCGCAGCCTGTCGTCGAACTGCTGCGCAAGATCGCGGGCGAAGAGCGCCTGCGCCATGTGCTCGAAGAAATCGGCGCATTGTCCGGCTTCGATTTCGTCGAACGCATACTCGAACATTTCCAGGTTTCCTATCGGATCGCGAACACCGATCGCGACAACATTCCTGCGGAAGGCCGGCTCGTGATCGTCGCCAATCATCCGCTCGGCGCGCTCGATGCGATGGCGTTGCTGCATCTGATCGGCACCGTGCGGCGCGATGTGCGCATCCTCGGCAACGATGTGCTCGTGCAGCTGTCGCAACTGTCGAATCTGTTGCTGCCGGTCAACGTGTTCGGCAGCGAAGGTGCGTCGCGCGGACGCATGCGCGCGGCGTATCGCGCGCTCGAAGACGATCAGGCCGTGATCATTTTTCCGGCGGGCGAGGTGTCGCGCATAGGTCCGCAGGGCGTGCGCGATGCGGCGTGGTCGACCGGATTCGTACGTCTGGCGGAAAAGTGCGGCGCACCCGTGTTGCCGGTGCATATCGCCGCGTACAACTCGCCGACGTTTTACGGGGTTTCGCTGTTGTCGAAACCGCTGTCGTCGCTGCTGCTCGCGCGCGAGGCGATCGGACGCAACAACGTGGCCATCGGCATGCACGTCGGCGAGATGGTGCCGGCTGCCGCGCTCGCGCATCCCGCACGCACGACGACGCAGATGGCGAATGCGATGCGCCGTCATGTCTATCAATTGGCGCGGCGGCGTCCGACGGTGTTCGCCACCTCGCGGGCGATCGCGCATCCCGAATCGCCATTGGCGCTGCGCGATGCGTTCAAGCGCGCGGAAGTGCTAGGTTCGACGAGCGACGGCAAGCGCATTTTGCTGACGCAGGCCAAACCCGATTGCCCGCTGTTGCGCGAGATCGGACGTTTGCGCGAACTCGCATTCCGCCGCGTAGGCGAGGGCACGGGAACGCGTCGCGATCTCGACAAATTCGACGCGTATTACAACCACCTCGTGCTGTGGGATGAAACCGCACTCGCGATCGTCGGCGCGTATCGCATCGCGGACGTCGAGATTTATGCGAAGCACGGCGCGAGCGGTTTGTATTCGTCGACGCTGTTCGAGTACGGCGCGCGCGCCGACGAATTCCTCAGTCGAGGCATCGAACTCGGCCGCAGCTTCGTCCATCCGGCGTACTGGGGATCGCGCAGTCTCGATTATCTATGGCAAGGCATCGGCGCGTATCTACGGCAGCGGCCGGATGTGCGCTATTTGTACGGACCCGTTTCGATCAGCGGCGCGCTGCCGCTGGAAGCGCGCGCATGGATCGTACAGACGCATCAACACTACTTCGGCGAGACCGATTCGCCGGCGCGTTCGCGCAATCCGTTCGTCGCGCCGGCCGACATCGCGTGCATCGCGCGCGAGACACTGGCGCCGCTCGATGCGAAAGCGGGTCTGCAGGAGTTGAAGCGGCAGCTCGCGCGATTCGGCGTGGCGATTCCGACGCTGTATCGACACTACGTTGACCTGTGCGAAAGCGAGGGCGTGCGATTCCTCGCTTTCGGCACCGATCCCGCGTTCGGAAACTGCATCGACGGGTTGATTCGTCTGGATCTGCGCTATCTAAAGCCCACCAAACGCGAGCGCTACCTCGGCGGCAACGGATTCTAGAGCGAAGTTATTTTTCATGGTCGCAAATGCCGGAATTCGGGGCTCGATTGATGAGGCCAACTGGCGCCAAAAGAAGTCGCGGACTTTTACGTTTGAAAAAATGCAAATGCCGGCGCGGCCTTACGCGTTTGCCGCGCGAAATCTGTAAACGCCCGTAAAGACTCCGAAACATTTGCCTGTTAAACTGCGGTTAACGTCGAGTAGAAATCCGGACATCTCGGGATTTCGTACTCTGCGTGACAACACCAGCCGACTTCTCGTCCGCAAAAGCGGATGTCGCGGGCTTGTCTGTGTTTTTCAATACTTTGAATGTGCAACGGGGCGAAGGTAATGACCAAACGATTGAGCTTGCAACTCCTTTTCTGGGTGCTGGCAACGCTAATGGCGATGTCCAGCGCGATGGCGCAGAACACCTCGGCAGGTTTGAGCGGACGCGTCGTCGACGCAGCCGGCAATCCGGTGGCCGCGGCGACTGTCGAAATCGTCCACATGCCGTCGAACACCTCGATCAAGGTGACGACGAATGCAGAGGGCCGCTTCGTGGCGCAGGGTCTGCGCGTCGGCGGTCCGTTCGGCGTGTCGGCGGAAAAGGATGGAGCGACCGGACAGAAGTCCGACGTCTATCTGCAGTTGGCGCAACAAGCCGACATCACGATCCAGCTCGCCGGCGGCGCAACGACGACGCTTGAAGGCGTGTCGGTGACGGCGACGGCGACATCGCAGATCTTCCAGGCCGACAACAAGGGTGTGAGCACCAACGTTTCGCAGCGCGAGCTCAAGGTGATCCCGAACGCGGATCGCTCGATCCAGCAGATCGCGCGCCTGGATCCGTTCATCATCCTGCAGAACAACAATCAGGCCGGCGGTTTCTCTGAAATCAGCGCGCTGGGCCAGAACAACCGCTACAACAACGTCACCATCGATGCCGTGCCGACCAACGACGCGTTCGGCCTCGAAGCCAACGGGTTGCCGTCGCAGAACCAGCCGCTGTCGTACGACGCGATCGAGGAATACAACATCTCGACCGCCAACTACGACGTGACCAACAAGCGCGCCGTCGGCGCCGCCATCAACATCGTCACCAAGAGCGGCAGCAACGACTTCCACGGTTCGGCGTACTACGCCTACACCAACGGCAAGGACCTGACCGGCAACGGCGTCAACGACACCGACTTCAACGGCTTCCAGCACAAGTACACGGCCGGCGCGACGTTCAGCGGTCCGATCATCAAGGACACGCTGTTTTTCTTCGTCGACTATGAAGAATCCAAGCAGGTTTGTCCGTGCGGCGCGGGTTATGGTCCGATCGGATCCGGTGCGGACAACACGGTTCCGCTGACCACCGCTCAGCTCAATCAGATTGTCGATATCGCGAAGAACCAGTACCACCTGATTCCTGGCGATCTCTCCGGCGCCGGCGGCGCAAACCAGGATGAAAAACGCGGCCTCATCAAGATCGACTGGAACATCGCCGATGGCCATCGCCTGAGCGCGCGCTACAACGAAACCAAGGGCGAACAGCCGATCATCCAGGGCAACTTCACCGGCGGCTCGCCGGCACTCGGTCTGTCGAGCTACTGGTACACGCAGTCGCGCAAGCTGCAGCAGGGCGTGCTGAACTTCTACGACGACTGGTCCAGCAACTTCTCCACCGAAGGCTCGATCTCGTATTCGAAATACCGTTCCACGCCGAGCGTGCTCGCGCAGCAGCCGATGGTGAACGTGTACGTCGACAAGGCCGATCCGGCGACGCAGAACGCGAGCGTGTATCTCGGCGAAGACCAGTTCCGCGATTACAACGTGCTGAATGTCGACACCACCACCGCGTTCTTCGCGGGCACGTGGTCGCTCGGCGATCATCAGGTCAAGGCGGGCGGCGACTGGCAGCGCGACAACTTCTACAACCTGTTCGGCCGCACCGAATTCGGCAACTACACTTTCAACAGCATCGCCGACTTCGCCGCCGGCAAGTTCTCGGCCTACACGCTGTACTACCCGGCGCCGGGTTATGACCTCAACGACATCGCCGCGCAGTGGAAGCTCAACCAGTACGGCCTGTTCGCGCAGGATACATGGCAGATCACGCCGAACCTGTCGCTGCAATATGGTCTGCGCTACGACCTGCCGCAGGCGCAGGGCAAGCCGCTGTTCAATGCCGGCTTCACTGATGCATTCGGCGTCCGCAACAACTCCACGCCGGGTTCCGGCGTGCTCGAACCGCGCTTCTCGTTCAACTACAACTTCGACACCGAGTGGAAAACGCAGCTTCGCGGCGGCGTGGGCGTGTCGGAGAGCGTGACGCCGGGCGTGTGGCTGTCGAATCCGTACAGCAGCAATGGCCTGACGCAGTTCACGACGGGCGCCAGCAGCGGCGTCTTCAATCCGGATCCGCTGGGCCAGGTTCCGCCGCCGGGCACGCCGCCCGCGCCGGAAGTCGACGTGACCGATCCGAACTTCAAGCTGCCGACCGTCATGAAGGCGAGCATCGGTTTCGATCGCGAACTGCCGTGGTGGGGCCTCGTCTTCACGGTCGAAGACCAGTACCTCAACACGATCAATGGTGTGCGCTACGAGAACCTCAACTACGGTGCGCCGACGGGCACGTTGCCGGACGGCCGCGCCAGCTACTGGAAGAATCCGTACTACACCTGCGACGCGACCACGGGCAAATGCAGCAACGCCAGCGGCCCGGCGCCGAACCGCAATTCGAAGTACTACGACGTCGTGTACCTGACGAACACCAACAAGGGCATGGCCAACTACCTCGCCCTGCAGTTGAGCAAACCGTTCGGCGACGACTGGTTCGGCAGCTTCGGCTTCGTCACCGGCCACGCCACGGAAGTGAATCCGGGTACGTCGTCGCAGGCGGCATCGAACCTCAACAAGAACGTCGTGCTGAATCCGAACGAAGACGTCGCTTCGCCGAGCAACTACAGCTTCAAGCGCCGCGTGGTTTCGTCGCTGACGTATCAGCATCACTTCTTCAGCGATTATCTGTCGAGCGTATCGGCGTTCTACGACGGTCACACCGGCTCGCCGTATTCGTGGGTGTTCGGCAACGACGTCAACGGCATCTGCTACAACACGACGATCGGATCGAGCAGTTCGAGCAACTGTCCGTACGGCCAGGCTTACATCCCGCGCGAAGGCGACGTGCTGTTCGCGAAAGGCACCGATCCGAACGTCATCCAGCAGTTCTACGACTACATCAAGAACAACAAATACCTGAGCGACCATGCAGGCCAGGTCGCCGGCCGCAACGGCGTGAACTCGGGCTGGGTGAACCAGATCAACCTGAGCTTCCGTCAGGAAATCCCGGGCATCTTCAAAGGCCGCGGTGAAGTCAAGTTCGATATCCTCAACTTCACGAACATGTTGAACAAGAAGTGGGGCAACGTGTACGACATCGACTTCCCGTACGCGCGTACGCTCGCCAACTTCGCCGGTATCGATCCGGCGACCGGCAAGTACGTGTACACGCTGCCGACGGCGGGCGGAAAATACGCACCGGGTGCGCTGAAGCTGGAAGATCAGTACGCGCAGTCGCGCTGGTCGGTGCTGGTGACGGTTCGTTATACGTTCTGATGTTTTGAATTTCCTCTCCCTCGACGGGTATCCGTCGGGGGAGACGGTCTCGATCTGCTGCAGCGTTTCATCTTCTTTGCTCGTCATCCAGCCAACGCTGTGATAGAGCCTTTTCTCTTGATCGTCGTTCCAGCGGACGCTGGAATCCAGCCCGTGATCTTCCCCCCTCCCGCTGGCGGGAGAGAGAGAGCTGGGGTGAGGGTGGCGCTCTGTTCTTAAGCTCGTCATTCCGGCGAGGCGCTCTACAACGGCGGAGCTGGTCAAGCGGGAATCCAGCGCCTTCGCTCTGCGTCGTCAAGACAAAAGCTTCCGCTGTCCTGCGGCCAGCGGGTACCTTTTTGGTAAACGCCAAAAAGGCACGAAAAAACGTTTTTTGCTCTTCGCGTGAGGATGTTGTCCGCGGAGGATCACGTCCCTGTGCCCGCCGCGGACGCGCGCTCCCGGCGCGCGTTCGACGCTTCACACTTTGGTCGCGAGAGCGAGAGTGCGACTGTGGTTCGACTCTGGATTGAGGCGACGCGTTTGTCTTTTGCGTTAAACTTTTGCGGATGGATACGACCAACACGAAAGTAGCATCAGTGAGCGCCCGCATCTCTCCGGTGGCGGGTATGGACATTCTGTCGCGGAATGAAGTCAAGCGTCTGCGCGACGCCAGCCATGGCGGCCTGCACGCATTGCTCAAGCGCTGCGCGCTCGCGGTGCTCACGTCGGGAAGCGAAAGCGACGACGCGCTCGACATCTTCCATCGCTATCCCGATTTCGATATCCAGGTGCTGCAGCAAGATCGCGGCATCAAGCTCGAACTCAAGAACGCGCCGGCGAATGCGTTCGTCGACGGCAAGATCATCCGCGGCGTCAACGAACTGCTGTTCGCTGTGGTGCGCGATATCGCCTACATCGCCACGCAAATCGAAGCGGGCCGATTCTCGCTCGACGATTCGCACGGCATCACGCACGCCGTTTTCGAGATCCTGCGCAACGCGCGTCTGCTCAAGCCCAACGTCGAACCGAACATGGTCGTGTGCTGGGGCGGACATTCAATATCGCGTCTCGAATACGACTACACGAAAGACGTCGGCTACGCGCTCGGCCTGCGCGGCTTCGACATCTGCACGGGCTGCGGTCCGGGTGCGATGAAGGGACCGATGAAGGGCGCAACGATCGGCCACGCCAAACAGCGTCTGCGTTCGAAGCGCTATATCGGGATTACCGAACCCGGCATCATCGCCGCCGAATCGCCTAACGCGATCGTCAACAACCTCGTCATCATGCCGGACATCGAGAAACGCCTCGAAGCGTTCGTGCGCACCGGACACGGCATCATCGTGTTCCCGGGCGGCGTCGGCACAGCCGAGGAAATCCTGTATCTGCTCGGCATCCTGCTCAACCCGAAGAACGAAGGAATTCCGTTACCCGCTGATCTTCTCGGGGCCGGCGCAATCCGCCGCGTATTTCGAGCAGATCGACGCGTTTCTCAAGCTCGTTCTCGGCGATACGGTAGCGCAGTATTACCGCATCGTCGTCGGCGATCCCACGACAACCGCGCGACTCATCGCCAAAGGCATCCACGACGTTCGTCAATATCGCCTGCACAACCAGGACGCATTCTTCTTCAACTGGGCGCTCACCATCGAGCACGAATTCCAGCAGCCGTTCCGCCCGACGCACGCCAACATGGCCGCGCTGAATCTCCACCGCGAACAGCCGCGCCATTTGCTCGCCGCAAATCTGCGGCGAGCGTTCTCCGGTATCGTCGCTGGCAACGTGAAGGAAGAAGGCTTGCGCGAAATCGCCGCCAACGGCCCCTTCGTCATCGACGGCGATCACGACATCATGCGCGCCCTCGACAAGCTGCTCGCGAGCTTCGTCGCGCAGCAGCGCATGAAGCTGCCCGGCAAGGAATACGTGCCGTGCTATCGCGTAAAGACGTGATCGAAACGAAATAATTT
>CAWFCC010000023.1:0-43549 GCA_963814225.1 uncultured Gammaproteobacteria bacterium
GGTGGCCGCGATCGCCGCCTGACCGACGCCGACGCTGATCTGATGCAATCCGCTCACCGCATCGCCGCTGCCGAATAAACCGCGGATCGACGTTTCCATATGCCCGTCCACCAGGATTTCGCCCTGGTCGTCCACCTTGCCGCCCAACGATGCGGCCAGGCGACATTTCGGTTCGAAACCCAACGCCGGATAGAGACAGTCGAAAGTTTGCGCGTCGCCGTCAGCGGAAACGATGCAGCCGGTCTTCGTCAACCGGACGCTGTTCGGATAGTCGATCACAGGAATCGCCATCTGCCGCGCGAGGCTCACGTCCGCGCGTCCGAGCGATCCGGCTTCCGACAGAACGGCCGTGACGCGATCCGAATACGTCCGCAAAAATTTCGCGTGCCCGATCACGGTTGACGGCGGTCCCATCACCGCGATGCGCTGTCCCGATGCCTCGAAGCCGTCGCAGATCGGACACAGACGAACGACGCCGCGATGGATTGCCGCGTCGATGCCGCGCACATCATCCGGAAACTTGTCGACGATTCCCGTGGCCAGCAGAACGGTCGCGGCGTTGAAAACGCGGGTCTGCGTCTTCAACGAAAACCCGTCGCGGATTTTTCGCATCGAGACGACCTTGTCGCGCCGAAACTCCGCGCCGAATTTGCGTGCGTGCCTGCCGAGCGTCACCAGCAAATCCATGCCGCTGATCCCGTTCGGGAAACCGGGACAATTGTGGCTCGTGGGTATATAGCGCGCCCGACTGGCCGCGGCATCGATGACCAGTACGCGCCGTCGAAACCGACCCAGATAAACGGCAGCGGTAAGACCCGCCGGGCCGCCACCTACGATGACGCAATCGTATTGTTCTGTCTTCTGCAAAGCCGATCTCTGTATCCGAATCGCCGTATGAATGCTAGCAATTTCGGGCGCGACCGGCAGCCGTCGCATCGCTACGACGACTTAAAAATCCATGAAATAACTAAAAGCCCCCTAGGCGACACCCTAACGTTCAGAAAAGCAGTCTGTTACTAGTACAACGAAATAGCGCCACAGCGAGGTTTCGGGCCTGTTGCCCGCATGAGAACTCAACGGTGAGATTAACATAATTCTTAGGTAGCTGCTAAGGTAGCTAGATGGTAAAATGGCGTCATGCCTAAGACCATCAGCAACGCGTTATACGACGCCGACATCAAGAAGTTGATTCGGTCAGCAAGAAAAGCAGGAAAGCCTGCCGCCGCAACGGATGGGCATGGCTTGACGATGACAGTTTCAAGTACTGGCTATTCAGCTTGGATACTTCGGTATGGCCGTGCGGGCAAGAAGAAGAGAGCTGACTCTAGGTTGATACCCTGACATTTCCTTGGGCGAAGCCAGAAAGATCGCGACCAAGAAGCGGGGTGAGGTATCTCAAGGCATCGATGTAGCGGATGAGAAACGACGGAAACGGCATGCAGTTGGTCAAGCCGGGACCGTTCGCAAGCTCGTTGAAGACTATGTTGCCGTTCGGCTTTCCAATAAACGCGCTTCCACGGTGAAGCTTTACACCGGCTACCTTCAGAATTGGGTGATCCCCAAGCTAGGGCCGCTACTGGTCACCAGCGTGACGCCGCACGATATCGTAGCCATGTTAGACGCGGCGAAAGGCCACGGACCGGGAGCGGTACGTACATTGTTGGCAGCAACGCGAGCGGTATTCAAGCATGCAACAGGTAAGCACACCATCAAGTCGAATCCCGCTATTGGCGTTGAACGGGATTCCATCGTTAAACCTTCACCGGAACCGACGCGCGTTGCGTTGAATGATGCCGAAATATCGCGAGTGCTGGGTGCGCTGGAAGACTCTCCATTTGGATGGACGGTGCGCTTGCATCTGATGACGGGCGTGCGGCCCGCAGAGGTCTTACATGCTGCTTGGGAAGAATTCGCGACGAAGGATGGAATCACGTATTGGACCATTCCGGCGGTGCGGACTAAGAATAACGTTGAGTTGGTGATTCGGTTGCCTGAACAGGCAAAGGAACTCCTGCGGAAGGTAAAGCGTGAATGCGGTAAGTCACGCTTCCTGTTTCCGGCGGCCTATGGGGCGCAAGACAAGCCGGTTCCGTATCAAACATATCGTGGTCGAATTCGCCGATTAGTTTCGATGCTGGATGGAGCGGTTCGGATATTCAGGGCGCATGATCTACGTCGAACCATGCGTACCGGCCTTACTAGCATTGGAATTCGATTCGAGGTGGCGGAACGGGCAGTCAATCATGCTGTACCGGGCGTCGCTGCACGATATGACTTGGCCAAACTCGATGAGGAGCGGCAGGAGGCATTACAGAAGTGGGCTGATCACCTCGATCAGTTGGAACGCCGCGCCAATAAGCTGGTCGGTGTAAATGTGCAGAGGGGCGGGTGGGGTGGAACCGCTAAACGACGGTTTTCATTAACTTGATAATCGCTTTCGAGAATTACCTGCCTACATGCGATCTGCGCGGCACTATGATACCAAGCCAATTCATCCATAAATTATAAGACAATCAATAAGTTTATCTTGACAACGGCCCCTGCGAATGATACTATTAACGGGTAGGGTCGTTGATCTTCCTGAGCACTGCGGCGTTCGACCGCGTTACCCGGCGTTGAATCTTGGCTTCACAGCTTGGTGAAAATCCAAGTTGCGGGTTGGTGCGTCCCCGATAAATAAGTTCATTCGGCCCGACCAATCCATAGGCACGTCTACGGTAATGCTGGAAGCGAGGAAAGTTCAGGCTTTAAAAATCAGAACCCTACCAATCTTTGAGGAAACGATAAGATTGGTTGCTTGTGAATAATATAAAAATATACAAGTGGTAATAGAACAATAATAGAGAAGAAGAATAAGAAAATGACAACTGAGAACATTGCGCCATCATCAACAAACGATACCGTTCGAGCTTCAACGGTCATTAAAAGAAAAGTAACCAACTACGACAAATCGATACATGCGAAGTGGATCGAGGACTACATACAGCACCTGAAGGAATACGAACACCTGCCGGCATTGCAGCAAGCGCAAGATAGAGAAGGCGAATGCCTGCATGTCATTCCACCGATGGGTAGTACGGAAAAGGAAACGCCATACATTGCGTTTCGAGAGGACGCGGTCTATTCCTTGCGGGAGTACCTACGGGACACGTCTAGTTCGAATGAATCCCTAATTCAATACGTCGATTCCGCTGACGTGATGAAGTTGAACGCCAACTACCGGGTAAAAGGTGGTTGGGTTCAACTGATGAGCCAATACAACAGCCAGCTCTTCGCTACCGTCGCCTTTCGTGAACGCCATAGCCATGCAGCCGTAATTGAAGCCGGCCGCATGTTGATCCGCAGGTTGAACAGGGCTATCTGGGGTAAGGAAAAGGAAGGCAAGCCGGGCAATTTCTTGAATGGCTACGCTGTTCTGGAACCGCATAAGAAGCGCAAGGGCCATGTCGGATTCTTGCACGTCCATTTTGTATTCGATTTCAACGATGCAGTTCCATCGGCTGAATTTCTGCAAGCCATCCTTGAAAAGGAAATCAAGAAGATTCGGTGGCCAACGCCGTTGAAGGCTTCGCGCCGCCGAAGTCCAATGATTGCACGCGGATCAGTTGACGTGCGCCCGGTCACTGGCCGTCGTGGACTGGCGATGTACTTGTCGAAATGTCTAGCTGCCGGTAGATCAGACACCGCAGCCAATATCATGTTCATCGATCAGGCGGGCATGACTGGCGTGTTCTCCAAGGCTCGCAACGGCAGTGGGTTCTAAACCTGCGACGATAACGTGCGCCTGACGGTTGGCCTTTGTAACCCTCAGATTTTTGGGCTGAACACAAGGAAATCACTAGGTTTCCGGCGTTATCGTGACACGTCAAGAATTCTGAAGTTCTGTCCACAATATACGCGGGGTTACCTGCCCCGCGAAATTTGTGAAGTAGTTTTTTTCGCGTACCCATGCGCCTCTGCCAGAACCGAAAACGTGAATCTATTCTGCTATGTTTTCGTCGCTGTGCCTGAGGTCGGCGGGTACATTTTCAGCAGCACTAAACCCCTTGCTGGCGAGGTCGAAGATTATTGACCAGCCAAATCGATGCTCAGGGTTCCAGTGCGATGCCAAACTAGACCGCCAGCATTCCCCTATAAATCGAAGCCAAGCCGATGTGAAGGCGCTGAGCGCGTTTTGGAGGACTACTACGGTGCCGGATTGGGCAGATGCTTCGGAACCACCGTCATCAGAATCTTGATCAACTCTGGATCGCGATACTGGTAATTGTCGGGTATGGAAAGGCAAATGATCTTCTTACCTTTCAAGTGCGGCTTGAACCTAGCCGATACCTTTTGACGATGGATTTGCTCCATCACCATGATGATGTCGGCCCATTCGATTTAGCTTCGACGCCTAGAGGGTTTACGGCGTCGTTGTTTGTCCCCGCCGACGCAGTTTCAACACCCGGCCAATCGGCGAAGACCTCCGCTGCCGTTGGGCTGCGTAGGTAGTTCTGGCTGCATACGAAGAGAACACGGATCACGCGCAAATTTTACAATGTGTTGGCATTCGACATGCGCTCCAGCGCGTTATTTCGCCAGCTCTGCTGGACATGGCAGTCCTATTCGGGAATATACGGCTTCCCAAAACTCTGGTGATTCAACTCTCTGATCGCGCAGAAACTTCAGGAATGACTCAACCGTTTCCATCTCCATCATCGCTTTATTGTTTTCCATGGACATGAATAAATTGGATGGGTCCATTCGAGTGTTATCTCTAGCAGAACGAGCTGCCTCCTCAACTCGGCGTCGGGAAACACTCGTGTTTGGATGACTCCCGAACATCCCACGGCACCACCGACGAACGTTTCAAACGCCTTTTCCTTTGATTCGGTTGGACTTGAGCGCCGAAAAATCTGGTAAGTATTTGCCACCGTTATCAGAGCGACTGCAATGCTTGCAACCGCGAGTACGCCTTGATAGTCGAAAGCGGAAGGTATATACCGCCGATATAATTTTCTTCCGCAATGCTTCCACCAAAGCATCCATGATCGTGTCAGCTTGCTCTATGGTCGTAGGAACGAGCATGCCCGTCCCGCACGATTTGCATTTGATTCGGTGTCCCGCGCTTTGTGCATGGAGACTTAGAAGTGAGGCGCACGCTGGGCAGTAAAAGTCGATATCAGCCCCTTGAACTTGCTCGGAAGAAAACGGCTGCCGTTGCTGCCAGCGATCCATCATCAACGAGGAAGCGATGCGTTTGCTTGTCAAAGTCCGCCCAGAAGTCTTTCCGTCCGACAGGGAACAAAGGAATTAAGCATAGCGCCGCAGCGCCGAATTCTATTCCGGTAATCAACGCACGGTTGGATCGCATCGCCGTGAAGGCGTTAGGCCACCACCACGAAAGTCCCCAGATCACCGCAGCGATCAAGACGACCCAAGTCACCACAGGTACTGCCCATCGTAATATTGCGCCGGGGCGATATTCACTCCGAGCCACACCGATAATTGCGCGAGGCAAACCGAGCAGTAGGACAAGGATCACCTGCGACAGTATAAAAATCGAAAGCAAGAAACCTACAGTCGTCCACAAAACTGCCCATGGTCCATTTGCTGCGATGGACACGCCAAGGGCTACGCAATCCAAGGGATATTAAGACGTACATAGGATTTTCCCATGTCCAAATGCGAGCTTGCGTCGGCCTTAGTTGCTGAGTTCCGCCATGAGTGCATCCGGCAACGTTTGCCGCCAGTAGGCGTATTGGTGACCGCCAAGAAATTCGCTGTACCTGATGGAATAACCTTTGCCCCGAAGCACAGACGCAAACAGTCTATTCATCGCGACCATGTTGCCGGACTCCCACGTTCCGACTTCAATGTAGAAAGGCACAACAGGCTTCGATTCGGCGAACTGCTTGATCAACCATCCACCGTTCGGATTGGGTGACGGTTCCTGTTGATAGTTGGGCGACCACCAGTAAGACCCCGACTGAGATATCACGCGCCCGAAAATCGACTCTGGATAGCTTCGGTAGGCGATGAACGCCGCAGCCAATCCTCCTAGGCTAGAACCGCATAGGACATTTTTCTGCGCGTCCGTCGTCAAGCGGTATTCGCGCCGCAGCGTAGGAAGCAATTCCTTGGGTAACGAACGCAGGAAAATGTTCATTCGGCGGCAAGTCGCTGTCTCGTGTTTCTCCTGAATGAATGAATACGGCAATCACAGGTGGAATTTTCTTAGCTGCAATTAAGTTATCCAATATTGTTGGTGTGGAGACTTGGTCGAAGTACGGTCGCATCGAACACGACTAGAAGCGGCAATGGTGTCGAATGGATGGAGTAACCTGCTGGCGTGTAGACGGTGATGGCACGCTTCGCATCTAGTACCTTGCTCGCGATTTCTTCATCATGAAGAAGGCCCGCGTGAGCAGAACTAGTCGCCGCTAAGTGAACATTCTCCTTTGCATCTGGACCGACAGCTTCAGATTGCGCATCCGGCGCGTCACTGCTGGCCGGGAACGTTCGATGATTCAAAGGATCAGAAAGAAGTTCAATTCGAATTCCATCAATGGTGAAGCGGTCCCTCGCTAGCGGCGTTTTCTGCATACCTTGCGGAGCGCGAATTCTATAGATGAGGCGCGCAGTTCGCGGAAACATGTAGCTGGTGTACCAGACGTTCGTCGTACCTAACCGAGCGAAGGCGTCGTTGCCGGTGCGTGTCGGAAAGGAAGCCCCTAGATGCACGTTGATCGCATCTTCTTCGGGTGCTGCTTTCCATAGGAACGTGAAAAGCACTTCGTTGGCGTGGCCCGGCACATCCTCTATTAGGGGCGAGCCATTCTTGACTATCTCTTCCCAAAATCTGTCCAGTGCGATTTTGCCGTCGCTATTGAATTCCGCCTCCAGCCGCGCAAGCCGTGGGCTTAGCGGCGCACCCGTCGTCCCCTGTGCACACGCGGACGCACAGCAAATCGTCAGTGTGAGAAACCACAGAATGAGATTGCGTGCTTCACGAATCCTGGCGTCGGCATTTGTTCATCATAGCTCTATAGCGAATGCACTGCCGGTCGCAGTACGGGATCGCGTCGTCCCGCAACTATTGCGATTACATTCACGACCGTAGTCGTGGATTCCACGCACAGCCACTGTATCCCCTGAACGTTGCCGTCCTCCGGTGCTGAAGCGCGATAGCAAAATCGAGCCCGCGGATTTCGCATGACGCCGCGCTTCCTCGTTTGCGCCGCCCGAAGTTCTACGGCGATGTAGGCGTCAAGCATTCGCTTCGATCCGTTGATGACTAGCAATCACTCCATCGAGGGTAGGGTGCCGCTCGACGACGTAGACGGCCTGCGCCAATGATATTAATGATTCGCGGCCCAACAGTCCCACCGCTTGAAATTGCTCTTCGGTTCTTGCAGCGGCTAGTCGATCACGAAGCCTTTTGACGCCGCGATCCACCCTATGCCATCCCGTAAGCACTGGTTCCTCGTTTCGCCCAGTTCGAATTTGATTCAACAGCGGCGCAATCAACTGGCCGATGAAGTCGCGGCGAGATTGATACGTGCAGGTCGCCGCTCGACCACCTTCCATACCAGTCCCACAGTGTCCCGAAGGGAAGTGGGTTAGCGATGCGTCGTCTCGCCAAATCCGCAGCTACCGCCGCGTAACTCCGCTGATAACGCGCATCGACCTCGTTGATGTGTGGACCGCCAGTAGCAACGGCAATTAGCTGTCCGCGAAGGTCTTCGAGAGCGACAATAAGTTCATCGTTGGTCATAATTGGTACGCTTGCAGCAAGTGTGCGTGATGCTTCCGGGGAACGACAATGGCTATTCGCACCCAATACGATAACCTGCGCGTGACGCGGAACGCGCCGCCGGAAGTGATCCGCGCAGCCTATAAAACGCTGTCGCAAAAGTACCACCCCGACAAGAATCCGGGCGACCCTGAATGTGCCCGCATCAGTCAACTCATCAACGATTCTTACCAAGTATTGTCAACCCGGATTCGCGACGCGCCCACGATGCGTCTGGATAGCCGCCACTGAAGCGGAAGAAATGAAGAGCCGATCAGCCCCATCGTCGGGTTCTTCTCGGAGTCCGTCGCCGCCACCGCAGGCGGAGAAGCCACCGGTGCCAACACCAGCACCGCCACCATCACGCTCGCCCGAACCCGACTACCGTAATCCGACTTTGCTCGAACGGTTTCTTCTCGCGACCATCCAACATCTACTGGGCGCTGATACTCATCATCGGAGGCATAAGCGCAATAACCAACGGCACGCAGAAACCGCCGCCGAGTCCGAAGCCATATGTCGCGACGCCTCCCGCCTCGACACCTACAGCGAACGGCAGCGTGCCGGCATCGACGACGAGCAATGCGCAAATCCCTCCGATGCTGGCTCGCCCACCATTCACTAGACCGCAGCTTGCGCCAATGGAAAGCAAATGGCCGCAGGCAGCGGGTTATGTTGCTGGGTTCAAGAAATTGAACACGAATGGCCTATCTAAGGTCACCGTCGATAACACGGGGAACGGTTCCGATGTATACGTCAAACTCGTATCAATGAGCGGACCGAAGGCATACCCGGTAAGGCAATTCTTCATACCGGCACACAGCAAGTTTACCGTTTCGAACATCACCGCTGGTCAATATGACGTTCGGTATCGTGATCTCGATTCTGGCGCGCTGACCCGATCACAGCCGTTCGACCTGACGCAAACGGAAAAGGCCGACGGTACTGAGTATTCCGATATTGAGCTGACCTTGTTCAAGGTCAGGGACGGCAATATGCACACATTCGCCCTCGCCGAAGATGACTTCTGAGCAAAGAGAGAACCTGCTGGACTTCAGCGTGAGTTGTAGCAACAGTAACTTGTCGTCCGCTGCCGAATGCGGACGCAACTACGATAACCACACCGTATGACCGTTGGCATCAATGACTTTCGTTAGATAGTAGCGATCTGCAACACGTTCGGCTGCCGCAATCGCATTGGATTCGGTGGGATATGATCCCAGCGTGGAATAGGCTCATCCGGAATTCGCGCTCTTGTAGACCACTTTGTACACGGGCGTTGCTCCTGTTGGCGCTCAAGTATGTGCAACCCGTATCTCAAGCATTGCGAATGGCCCGCAAATTGATTCGCACGGTGTCGCCGTACAGGTCGTTTTGAGGTAGTTGCGATGGCAGATGACACATGGTGCCTTGGACTCGAAGTTCTCGGGCAGATTCACTACGACCCGCTTCACCCGGTGTCGTCGTTTTTCTCCATTGGCGAAGGCGTTGCCGCAGTCGCCATCTTTGTGACTTTCGATACTTTGCTGGGAACCCGGCAAAGGTTTCGGCTACTTGTTGTACCCGGATTTGTATGGGGGATAGTTGGGCTACTGGCCGCTGGCGTGGGTTGTACATGGATTGCGGCACTGCACCCGGCGTTCGCGCCACTGCCACTTCAATCGCCGATATTGTTCGAATTGGCTGCTGCGACACTATTCCTATCAGCGCTCGCGTTTGCGTCCTTACGGTTCTCGACTCCGATAAAGTATTCGAAGTGGAATGCGGGAAGATACTTCCGGGGATGTATTCGTATTATCGCTCGCGGCAAGCCAGACGAGGTCGCTGACCTAGCGGAAGAAATTCGAGTAAGCGCAGCAAAACTCGTCTCGGTGGCATCTAGCGTTAACTGGTATGCGTTCCGTGAACCCAATAAGCGCGAACCTCGCCATGTATCGCACGCACGCTATGCCATCACGATCATAGAGGCTTTGGCTGATGATGTTTTCGCGTCGGTGGCAATCGCAGCACGCGCCGTGGACAGTCGTTGAACTATTAGCCCCGATCTTGAAACAGCGCGGTGATTGTTCGTGGGGGAGAAGCATACATTTCAACGGATGATGCGTCAAGCCTTCATCAATCCGAACTCAATATTGCGTCGCGAGGGAACTTTTTCTGGATTGGGATCGTTCCGAAGTTTTAGCCGGACGATTTTCGGCGACTACAGACACATACAGAACGAATGCCGTCCCCTCGACTGCCTCCTCACGGAACCCCGCGAGAATTTTAGTGCGCAGGTCAGTGAGTCATATGGTAACGCCGTTGCAACGTCATTCGAGTCGTACTTTCGCGCTCGACGCGCTCATGGTTATCCGCAAGAACTGGAGAATGCGTTCGCAAAGCTAATCGAAATGTTCCAGTTTGCATTGCTGACGATGACCGAGAAAGGCAACGACGAGATTTATTCTCGGATGAATATAAACGCGCCCGCGAATTCACCGAAACCCTCGCGAAGTGTCTGACGATATTGGAGGAAAACTGGCATCGGTTGCCATTCCTACCATATACCGAACCCGTTGATGATGACGGCGACCGTGGTCATCATAACGAGAGGCGAACTATCTACGATTGCTTCGCCAAGGTGATCTTTGACTACTTGGCGGCGTTGGCGTGGTGCAAAAAGAAAACGTGGGACTTGCGAGACTTATCGTTTCCGTTCTGGCATCAATTGTCACCAATCGGCGGTGGGGCGACGATATCGATCTTGCACATTCAAGACCGGCTAGGCGTCTTCCTTCGTCGCCGTCTTCGCGAGAACTTCGCCAATGGGTATTCGCCGATTACGCGGGTTCTGCTGCCGCTGATTCACTTGAATCGTCGCGGACGGGCACGAACAGCCGAGTTTTTTGCGCGGGAGTTGGAGGTTGCGATGAAGCGCGATTTCTTGCCTGCGGCACTTGATGGTCGGATCGACCCGAAAAGATTTCTGCCGGACTACATGCAGTTCAATAGGGCCGACAAAACAATCCTCGTCACGCAGCCGAACGGCGTCACACCATGGTCAATCTCCCTCGCCGAGGATTGAACTATCCGGCAGTCGCACGGTGATCGAATTACATTAAGGTAGCTGGATAGGTAGCTGCTTATAATTAATCGTGATTTGCGCTTATAAATATAGTTAAAATCATGTAGTTAGAGCTTTTCTTCAGAAATCCATGAAGTAGCCGCCATTCACCGGAATATTCGCGCCGGTAATGAAGCCCGATTCATCCGCGCAAAGGAAATCGACGACACGCGCGATTTCCGACGGTTCGCCGAGACGCCCGACCGGAATATTCGCGATGATCTGCGTGCGCACGTTTTCCGGGATCGCGGCGACCATCGCCGTGCGGCAGTAGCCCGGCGATACGCTGTTCACCGTCACGCCCTTGCGCGCCACTTCGCGCGCGAGCGCCATCGTGAAGCCGTGCATGCCGGCTTTCGCGGCGGAGTAGTTGGTCTGGCCGAACTGGCCGGTCTGGCCGTTGACGGACGAGATGTTGACGATGCGTCCGAAGCCGCGCTCGCGTCATGCCTTCGACGACGCCGCGGCACATGTTGAAAACGCCGCTCGAGGTTGATGTCGAGCACGTCGTCCCATTGCTGCGACGTCATCTTGCGCAGCGTGGTGTCGCGCGTGATGCCGGCGGCGTTGACGAGGATGTCGACCGGTCCGTGCTTCGACTGCGACTTTCTTGCATCAACTGCGCGCACGCATCGAGATCGCCGACGTTGACGGCTTCGAAATGGATGTCGGCTGAAATCGGCGACTTCCTTCTTGAACTCGGCGACGCGTTCTTGCGCGGCTGCCGAGATCGGCGGCGATGGCGATGCGTCCGGAACGCGCGAGGAATTTGCAGATCTCGGTGCCGAGTCCGCCGATGCCGCCGCTGACGACGGCAATGCGTTTGCTCATGATGATGATTCCGCTGGAATGTGCGCGCCGCGCCAGGATGGCGCAGCGCAACAGGCGACGCGATGGTAGCAGCGCAGCCTGCGCTGTCCAACGCCGGCGTGATCAGGATTTGGTTTCTTTGCTGCCCGGGCGGCTTGCCGCGAACCGGCCGCGGCGCTGAGGAAACCTTCCTGCACCGACTTCCACAGGTCGAGATTGCGCTCGGTCATGTCGTTCAACATCGACCACGGCGTCTGGCCGAGGATGTTGTTCAACTGGCTGCGGAATTTCTGCTGCTGGTCGAGGAAGATCTGCAGGCTTTTTTCGAGGTAGCGAGCCCATGAAGCCCTGCATCGAGTCGCCGTAGAAGCGGATCACCTGCGACAGAAGCTGCGTGGTGAACATCGGCTGCCCGGTCTCTTCGTGCTCGGAGATGATCTGCAGCAAAACCGAGCGGGTCAGGTCGTCGCCGCTCTTGGCGTCGCGGACTTCGAAATCTTCCCCGTCGATCACGAGCTGGCGCACTTCCTCGAGCGTGATATAGCTCGAAATCTCCGTGTCATAGAGCCGGCGATTCGGGTATTTTTTGATGATGCGTACTTGTGCCATGCCGCAAACTTAGCACGAGTTGCGGCAACGCACCAGCAACGGTGCTGCGCAGCATTTTCAAGACTTTCAAGTATATAAAAGCCCGGATCGCTCCGGGCCTTCATGCGGGCGATGGCCGGCTTACCAGCCCATGTACTGCCCGCCGTTGATGGCGAGATTGGCGCCCGTAATCCAGCGCGCTTCATCGCTCACGAAGAACGACACCGCGTAAGCGATTTCATCGGGCTCGCCGAGGCGACCGACCGGAATCTGCGCGGCGATTTTGTTGCGCACGTCTTCCGGCACGGCCATCACCATGTCGGTGGCGACATAGCCCGGCGAAACCGTATTCACGGTGATGCCGAACTTCGCGTTTTCCTGCGCCAGCGAAATCGTGAAACCGTGCATGCCGGCCTTCGACGCCGCGTAGTTGGCCTGTCCGTATTGGCCTTTCTGGCCATTGATCGAACTGATCTGGATGATGCGTCCCCACTTGCGGTTGCGCATGCCGTCGATCACCGGGCGCGTCACGTTGAAGCAGGAATTGAGATTGCTGTTGATCACTTCCTGCCATTGCAGCGCGCTCATCTTGTGGAACGTGGTGTCGCGCGTGATGCCGGCGTTGTTGATCAGGATGTCGATCGGTCCGAGCTTGTCCTCGACGTCCTTGATCATCGCCTCGGCGGACGCCGTTTCGCTCACGTCGCCTTTCACCGTGACCGCGTCGACGCCCGTGCGATTTCATCTGCGCAACCCAGGCGTTGGCCTTGGCTTCGTCGCGGTAGTTGGTGGCGACCTTGTGGCCCTGTTTGGCCAGATGCTTGACGATGGCCGATCCGATGCCGCCGGTACCGCCCGTGACCAATGCTACGCGTGCCGTCATGACTCCCTCCGTTGTTGTTTTTTGATGCCGCTAAGTGCCGCCGATTGTACACGCAGCCATCGTTCATGTCTCGCGAGGCGCGAGCAGTCGGGCCGGGTCGAACTGAACGATGCCTGACGCGCAGCAATTCGTCTCGATCACCGCGGATTCCGTCCGTTCGGATAGCCGAGGAATTCGAGCGCGGCGCGCAGCGCGGGAACCGGATCGCCGCGGTCGACCGGACGCGCGCGATCCTGCTTCGACAGCTTGCGTCCGTCGTGCGCCGAGAACGATCGGAAGGTGCAGATACGCCGGCGTCGCATACCCGAGCAAATGCTGCAGATAAATCTGACGCGGCGTCGAATCGAGCAGGTCAGCGCCGCGCACGATTTCGGTGATCTGCTGCGCAGCATCGTCGACCACCACGGCGAGTTGATACGCAAACCACCCTTCGGTGCGCAGCACGACGAAATCGCCGACTTCCTCGCGCAGATTCTGCGCCTGTCGACCGAAGACCTGATCGACGAAACCGATCACGTCGTCGCGCACGCGCACGCGCCATGCGGGCGCGCGCGACGGATCAGGCGGCGCAACGCACGTCGCCGGATGGATTCCGCCGAACGGTTCCAGATCGGCGCGGCTGCACCAGCATCGATAGACATTCGAATCGAGTCGCGCGAACTCGCGTCGATATGCGTCCGTCCGCGTGCTTTGTTCGATCACCGGCTCATCGGATTCCAAGCCGAACGCGCTGAGCGTTCGCAAAATGTCCGACGCCGCGCCGGGAACCTCGCGCGGCGGATCGAGGTCTTCGATACGGATCAGCCACACGCCGTCGCGTTGCCGCGCACGCAGCCAGCTGCCGAGCGCCGCCACCAGCGAACCCAAGTGCAGCGGCCCGGTGGGCGAGGGCGCGAAACGCCCGCGATAGGTGTGCATGGTCGCGCCGGATGCTTGAAATCGCTGCAGTCTACCCAAAGTTTTTCGACGTGACGCGCGTCGCCGCGTCGTCAATTGAGGACACCATGCTTCGCATACTTCTGTTCGTCGGCACCAACCTGGCCATCATGCTGGTGCTCAGCATCGTCGTTTCGCTGTTCGGACTCGACCGCTGGGCGTACTCGCACGCCGGCATCAATCTGCAAGGCATGCTGATCCTGTGCGCCGTGTTCGGCATGGGCGGCTCGTTCATTTCGCTCGCGATGTCGAAAACGCTGGCGAAGATGTCGGTCGGCGCGCAGGTGATCGCCGCAACCGCGCAACGCCGAGCGAGAAATGGCTGTTCGACACCATCGCCACGCACGCGCGCAACGCCAACATCGGCATGCCCGACATCGCCGTCTACGACGCGCCGGAACCTGAACGCGTTCGCGACCGGCATGAGCAAGAACCACGCGCTCGTCGCGGTCAGCACCGGATTGCTGCAGAGCATGGATCGCGATCAGGTCAACGCCGTGCTCGGCCACGAAATCACCCACGTCGCCAACGGCGACATGGTCACGCTCGCGCTGATCCAGGGCGTGCTCAACACATTCGTGATGTTCCTCGCGCGCATCATCGGCGGCGTGATCGATGGCGCCATGTCCGGCAACCGCGACGACAACCGCGGCGGCGGCATCGGCTACTTCTTCATCGTGATGATTCTGCAAACCGTGCTCGGCGTGCTCGCGACCATCATCGTGATGTGGTTCTCGCGCTGGCGCGAATTCCGCGCGGATGCGGGCGGCGCGAAGCTCGGCGGACGCGAGAACATGATTTCGGCGCTGCAGGCGCTGGGTCGGGCAGAATCCGTCGACCTTGCCGAAGGCGTTTCAGGCATTCGGCATCAACGGTGATCGTGGAGTGGGGCGACTGTTCATGAGCCATCCGCCGATCGAGGAGCGGATCGCGGCGCTGAAAGCAGGAGCATGACGAGCTAATCGTTTCGAACGAACGGTCGCGCGTTACGCCGTCTCGTACGCCATCACCTTCTCAGGCTCCTGCAGGAAATTGCCCTGCACGAAGTTCACGCCGCACGAGAACAGGATCGACATGCTCGCCGCATCTTCGACGAACTCGGCGACGGTCAGCTTGCCGGCGTGATGCGCCTGATCGCAGAGTTCCTTGATCTTGTCCTGGTTCTCTTTGTTCTTCGGCAGCTCGGCCATGAAGTTGCGGTCGAGCTTCAGGTAATTCGCGTCGACGTGCTTGAGCAGCTGGAACGAGTTCAAGCCTGAGCCGAACTGCTCCAGCGCGAAGCCGCAATGGATCTGCTTGAGTCCGGTGACGAATGCGCGCGCGGGTTTCAGGCTGCGTGACGACTTTGCTTTCGGGCATTTCGAACACGAGCGCGTCGCCGCGCAGGCGTGAGTTCTTCAATTGCTGCGCGATCCACGGCAATAGCGTTTGGTCTTCGAGCGATTGCGGCGTCAGCTTGACGAAGAACGTCGTGCGGTGACCCGACTTCTCGCGCTCGGCCAGCGCCTTGATCGCGTTGGCGATCACCCAGCGGTCGATCTGCGGCATCAGGCCGTATTGCTCGGCGACCGGCATGAAGAAGTTCGGCGCGATTTCGCCCTTTGGGTCCTTGCATGCGCAGCAGGATTTCGTAGAACTCGCCTTCGGCGCCGTGCAGGCTGATGATCGGCTGATAAAACAGGACGAAGCCGTTGTTCTGCAGCGCGTCCTTGATGAGCTTGAGCCAGTGCTTGTTCTTTTCCTCGTCGGCTTTGTCTTTGGCGTTCGGATCGAGGATGCTGATGCGGTTGCCGCCTTCGGTCTGCGCGGCGCGCAAGCGCCACCGTCGCCTGGTTCACCGCGCTCGCCGCGTTGGCGTTTTTCTCGCCGATCAGCGTGCCGCCGATGCTGACGTTGACGTTCACCGATTGCTTGCCGACTTCGAAGATGCGTTCCTCGAATGCCTTGCGCAGCGTTTCGGCAGAGCTGGCGGATTTCATCGTGCGGCCGACCGCCGGCGATGCATGCCGAAGGTGTGCTCGCCGAAGCGTCCGGCGATGTCGGTGTCCTTGATGTGGCGGCGCATCAGGTTGGCCATGTCGCCGAGCAGCAGATCGGCGTTGCCCAGTCCGACGGTATCGAGCAGCGTGCGGAAATTGTCGGGTTCGATCAGCAAGCAGCGCCTGATCGTTGCGGCCTTTCACCGCTTCGCCGACGGCGCGATCGAGTTCCGCCATGCAGTACTGGCGGTTGTAAAGATCGGTGACCAGATCCTTCGAACGCAGCACGTCGAGTTCTTTCGGCCAGCTCGACGCTCACCGTCTGCTGGCGGAAGCTGATCTGCTGGCACGGTTCGCCTTCGTAGCTGGCTTCGGCGAATTCCATCACCGCGTCGAACGTGGTGCCGTCGCCGCGCTGCGCTTTCAGATTGAGTTTCTGCGGCGGCTTTTCGCCTTTCGACAGTTTCTTGAGCAGCGTCTTGAAATCGTCGGCATCGTCGGGCGCGATCATGTCGAGGATCGACATGCCCTGGATGTCTTCGAATTCCTCGAAGCCGAACATTTCCAGATACGCCTTGTTCGCGCGCACGTGCATGCCTTCGTGCACGTAGGCGATCGGGTCGCGCGAGGAATCGAGCAGCGAATCGCAACGGCGTTCGGTTTCGCGCAGCGAGGTTTCCAGACGCCGCACGCTGCGGCGCATGTTGAGTCCTTCGAACTCGCGCTTGACCACCGCCTGCACATGCTCGGCGCGATGACGCAGCGCGAGTCCGCGCGCGCCGTCGTTGGAACGCGGTGACGATGGTGTCCTCGTTGACGTTGGTGGTGACGCCGACGATCGCGATGTCCTTGCCGGTGCGGTTGGCGGCAGCGGTGACATCGCCGAGCTTCAGCACGCGCGCGGCGAGATTGACGAGGATGATGTCGGGCGTGCTGGTGCCGACCTGCGTTTCCAGTTCGTCGGCATTCGCCGCCCGCGCCGGACGCACGGCGATGCCGCCGTTGCGCAGCATGCTGATCAATTGCTCGGCTTCTTCGACCGAATCCTCGATCAGAAGCAGTTTGATGACGTTGTCTTGTTTGCTCATTGGCACGGTGCGGGACTAGAGGACGACTTTTACTCGATTCCGCCGCCCTTTTCCAGCCAACGGCCGACGCATGTCATTTCTTACAGGTCGACGGTTACAGCGGCGTCTTCGAGTCCCGGCCGGCGATTTCGCGCACCAGCCGCGGCACCAGATAGCCGGACAGACGTCCGCGCAATCCCTCGATCAAGGCATTCGCGCGCGGCGTCGTCCACCGCGAAAGTGCGCCGTGCCGGCGACGCGGTCGAGCTGATGCAGGTAATAGGGCAACGATGCCGGCCTCGAACAAGCGCTCCGACAAGGCCGCGAGAGCATTCACGTCATCGTTGACGCCGCGCAGCAGCACGGACTGGTTCAGCAAGCGTCGCGCCGGCGTCGCGTAATTTTTTCGCACTGTCGGCGACGTCGCGTCGATTTCGTTGGCGTGGTTCGCGTGCAGCACGATCGCGACCGGCCACGGCAACCGCGACATCCATGCGATCAACTCCGCATCGACGCGTTCGGGCAGCACGATCGGCAGGCGCGTGTGGATGCGCAGGCGGCGCACGTGCGGAATGTCGGCGAGCGCGTCCGTCAGTTCGGCGAGCTTCGGCGTCGACAGCGACAACGGATCGCCGCCGGACAGGATCACTTCGTCGATCGATGCATCGGCGCGGATATGTTCGATCGCATCGCGCCAGCGATTCGCGGCCGCGGTGTCTTGCGGCGTAATCGAAATGACGGCGGAAGCAGTAGCGGCAATTCACCGCGCACGAACCCGTCGCGATAAGCAGTGCGCGGCCTTCGTATTTGTGCAGCACGCCGCGCGCGACGCGCGCATCGCGCATCGCCGACGGCGTCGTCGACAAATCCCGGTGCATCGATCAGTTCGTCGCGAACCGCGAGTACCTGCACGCAGCAGCGGATCGGCCGCATCGCCGAAGCTGCATGCGCGCGACGAAACCGCGCGGCACGCGCACCGCGAAACCGGTGATTTCGCCATCCGGCAAAAGCTCGGCGGCGCGATCGGCCAAGCCGACCGCTTCGAGCAGTTCGCGCGCATCGACGATGGATTCGCGCCAAAGCTGTTGCCAGCGTCGCGCGACGGGAACGGGCGGTTGGGCGCGGGATGCGGTTGCGGGTATCATTGGCATTCTTACGGGGCGCGAGCGCCCGATTCGATTATTTCAGGACAGCAATGTTAGCCGCTTTCATGGGCGGCTATCTGCGTAACGGAGCGATTATGGCCAGCTATGGCATGAACGACGTGAAGAACGGCATGAAGATCATCGTGGACAACTATCCGTGCACGATCGTCGATACCGAATACATCAAGCCGGGCAAGGGCCAGGCGTTCACGCGCGTGAAATACCGTAACTTCAAGACCGGCCGCGTGGTCGAACTGACCATGAAGTCGACCGATTCGCTCGAAGCCGCCGACGTCGTCGACACCGACATGGAATATCTCTACAGCGACGGCGAGTTCTGGCATTTCATGCATCCGGAAACGCACGAGCAGATCGCCGCCGACAAAACCGCGATGGCCGACGCCGCCAAGTGGCTCAAGGGCAACGAAGAGTGCATCGTCACCTTGTGGAACGGCGCGCCGTTGCTGGTGACGCCGCCGACCTTCGTCGAACTGCTGATCACCGAAACCGATCCGGGCGTGAAGGGCGATACCGCCGGCAGCGGCGGCAAGCCGGCCAAGCTCGAAACCGGCGCGGTGGTGCGCGTGCCGCTGTTCGTGCCGCAGGGCGAGAAGATCAAGGTCGACACGCGTACCGGCGAATATCAGGGTCGCGTGAAATAGATCCGCAGCCGTAGCGCGAGCGGCTGCGTCGCATCGCGCGCCGGGCGAGTCCTGCTGGATCGAATCCGCGTGCGACGCATCGAATCGCGCCACCTACGCAGCATTGAATGACGCGAGCATGTCCGTAAACGTCGATCACTTCTCGAAGCGCGCTGGGTCATTCCGGTCGAACCGGCGGGCGTGATCCTCGAACATCACGCCGTCGCGCTCGCCGGCGATGTGATCGCCGACATCCTTCCGATCGACGCCGCGCGCGCGAAATACGCGAACGTCGCCGCGCATCGATCTCGGCGAACACGCGCTGATTCCGGGACTGATCAACGCGCACACCCACAACGCGATGACGCTGATGCGCGGTCTCGCCGACGATCTGCCGCTGATGACCTGGCTGCAGGAACACATCTGGCCGGCGGAAGCGAAAGTGGTCGGTCCCGAATTCGTGCGCGACGGCTGCGAACTGGCGATCGCCGAAATGCTCCGCGGCGGCACGACCTGTTGCAACGAAAACTACTTCTTCCCCGACGTGCAGGCCGCGACGTATCGTACGCCACGGTTTCCGCGCGGCGGTCGGCCTGCCGTTCATCGAATTCCCGAGCGCGTGGGCGAAAAGCCGCGACGAATATTTCGACAAGAACCTCGCCGTCCACGACGCGCTCGAAATCCGAATCGCTGATCACCGTGACGCTCGCGCCGCACGCGCCGTACACCGTGGCCGACGAAAGTTTCCAGCGCATCCGCATGTTCTCCGATCAGCTCGATCTGCCGGTGCACATCCATCTGCACGAAACCGCGCAGGAAGTCGAAGAAGCCCGCAAGCAGCACGGTCAGCGTCCGTTCGCGCGCCTGAAAGCGCTCGGTCTGGTCAACGATCATCTGATCGCCGTGCACATGACGCAGCTTGCTCGACAGCGAGATCGCGCAACTCGCCGAAGCGGGCGCGAGTGTCGCGCATTGTCCCGAATCCAATCTCAAGCTCGCCAGCGGATTCTGTCCCGCGGAAAAACTGCGCCGCGCCGGCGTCAATCTCGCCATCGGCACCGACGGCTGCGCCAGCAACAACGATCTCGACATGTTCGGCGAAACACGCACCGCGGCGTTGCTCGCGAAAGGCGTTGCCGCTGACGCGAGCGCGTTCGATGCCGCCTACGCATTGCAGGCCGCGACGTTGAACGGCGCACGTGCGCTCGGCATCGCCGATCGTGTCGGCTCGATCGTCGCCGGGCAAACAGGCCGACCTCGTCGCCGTGCGTCTCGATGCGCTCGAAACCGAACCGACCTACAACCCCGTTTCGCAACTCGTCTACGCGACCGGCCGCCATCAAGTCAGCGATGTCTGGATCGCCGGTGTGCGCAAAGTGGAAAGCGGCAACGTCATCGGTCTCGATGCCGATGCGCTGCGCGAAAAAGCGCGCGCGTGGCGCGATCGCATCGGCGCCTATCGCGGATGAAACGTATCGCGCCCGTTGCACTCGCGGCGATCGCGATCGGCGGATGCGCGGTTCCGCTCAAGAACTACGATCGCTACACCGGCGATGGCACGTTCACGAGTCATGCGGCACCGTCTGCGCTGTGCCAGTCCGGCTATACGATCGACCTCGGTCCTGTCGCGCTCGACAAACCCGATCATCTGCACCGTAACCTTCAGGGCTTGCCACACGTCGAGTCGATTCTCGGTATCGCCGTTGCTTCGACATCACGCCGATGCGAACCCGCATTCGACCGCGCTGATCACGATGACGTTGCGCGACGAGAACGGACACATCGTATTGTCGCTGCAGGATCGGCTGTCGGACTGGACGCGTCTATACGCCAGCGACGATCCGCGGCACGCCTTCATCTATCAACCCGGCCGGCTGATCGATGTCGATGTCGCGCCCGGCGTCGATCACGTGCAACGTTTTCCGATCGGCGAAGACGACAGCTGGGGTACGTACTTCACGCCGCGCACGCGTCGCGCATTACACACTAGACTTCACCGTGGACGAGCCCGACGCATCGTCGGCCGGTCTCGAAGCACGGCTGCAAGTGCGCCGCGCCGTGAATCCGTGTACGTGAGAAGCACATGACCAGCAACGTCAGCCACGCCGAAACCGCCAAGTTCGATCGCCTCGCCGCGCGATGGTGGGATCAGGACGGCGAATCGCGCCCGCTGCACGATCTGAATCCGGTGCGGCTCAACTACGTCGCCGAGCGCGTGACGTTGAAAGGCGCGCGCGTGCTTGATGTCGGCTGCGGCGGCGGCATCCTGAGCGAAGCGCTCGCGCGCGCGGGCGCGAGTGTGACCGCGATCGATCTCGCGCCGCGCGTGCTCGATGTCGCGCGTCTGCACCTGCACGAATCGAACGTGCAGGTCGACTATCGCGAGATTTCCGTCGAGGACCTCGCGCAAGAAATGCCGGCCGCTTTCGATGCCGTCACCTGCATGGAAATGCTCGAACACGTTCCCGATCCGTCGAGCGTGATCGGCGCCATCGCGAATCTGCTCAAACCCGGCGCGCGCGCATTCTTCTCGACGCTCAACCGCACGCCGCTCGCGTTCGGTGCGGCGATCGTCGGCGCCGAATACGCGCTGAATCTGTTGCCGCGCGGCACGCATCACTACGCGCAGTTCATCAAGCCGTCCGAACTCGCGACGAGTCTGCGCGCATCGGACCTGCATCTCGAAGACGTCAGCGGACTCGCGTACAACCCGCTCAGCCGCCGCGCCTGGATCGTGAAGAACACGCAGGTGAACTATCTCGTCTGCGCGCGCAAACCGGAATGATCCTGCGCGGAACCGACATCGACGCGATTTTTTTCGATCTCGACGGAACGCTGGTCGATTCCGCACCCGATCTGATGGCCGCGATGCAGCGCCTGCGCGAAGAATTATCTTTGCCGCCGATCGATCCCGCACACGTCGGCGCGATGGTTTCGAAAGGCGGCCGCGCGATGTTGCGCCGCGCGTTTCCCGATGCCGACGACGCGCGCATCGACAGCCTGCTGCCGCGCTTTCTGGATCTGTATTCGCAAGCCATCGCGACGCACACCAAAACCTATCCCGGCATCGATGCCATGATCGACACGCTCGAAGCCAAACAGATCAAGTGGGGCATCGTCACCAACAAGCCCGGATGGCTCGCGCGCAGTCTCGCGGCGGAATTGAAACTCGATCACCGCCATGCCGCGCTCGTATCGGGCGATTGCCTGCCGCAAAAAAAACCCGAGCCCGAGCCGATCTTGTACGCGTGCAAACTCGCTGATGTTTCGCCGCAACGCACCGTCTACGTCGGCGACGATGCGCGCGATGTCGAAGCGGGCCGTCGCGCCGGCACGATGACGGTCGCCGTCGGCTGGGGTTATCTCGCGGGCGAAGATCATCGCGACTGGGACGCCGATCTCGCCATCGAACGCCCGAGCGAGTTGCTGCCCGCGCTCGGACTCTGATCGATGGCCGACGACGCCTTCGCCAGCTTCGAGCGCAAATGGCTCGACGCCAACCCCGAGCAAAACGCCGTTCTGATTTTCCTCGGACCCGACGAGCGCCGCCGCGCCGCCGCGTTCGGCGCATTGGTGCATGAGCTCGTGCAAACGACATTCGCCATACGCGAAACGCAAGTCGCCGCGGCGAAGCTGAGCTGGTGGCAGCACGAACTGCGCGGCGCGGCGAGCGGTAATCCGCGTCATCCGATCAGCATCGCGCTGTTCGCCGATGCGCGCGCGCGCGCGGTCGATGCAACGCTTTGGATGGCGATGGTCGACGGTGCGTTGTCGCAACTCGACGAATCGAGCGCGGCCGATTTCGCGCAGCTCGCGAATCAATACGGCCGGTTTTATATTCCCGTCGCAGCTGTCGAAAACGAGCTGACGGATTCTCGAACGTCGCCGACCGAGCGCGTGGCGGATCTTTGGATGTGCTCGCATTTCCTGTCGGCGCTGGCGAGCGGATCGCCGCTGGCTGAACATTTCTCGTTGCCGCTCGACGTCTTCGCACGCCACGGCGTCGCTCGCGCCGCCGCGAAAGAGAGCACCAAGTTCGGCGAAATCCTGTGCGATTTCTTGGGGACCGTGCGAACGACCTTGCAGACAGCACTCGCCGCAGCGCCGGACGCGAGCATCGGCCGCCGCGTCCGGGCGCGATCGGACCTGAAGCTGGCCACGATGGCGATGAAGTCGGACAATCCATCTGACGCCATTGCGCGACGCAGCCAGAAACCGACGCCCAGACAGGTCTGGTGGGCCTGGCGCGAGGCGCGCCGGCGTACTTGACGATTTTTTCGGCGGCCGCAGTTACAGTGTTCGCCCGGTCCAGGAGTTGCCATGCAGCACGAACAGAACACCGCCCGCGTGATGCCCGACATCGCCACGTCGGTGCTGCGCGACACGGCGGCTGCGCTCGACTGGGTCGGCATGGATGAAATCCACGCGCCGATCGTGCTGTCGAACGAGCAGGGCGAAACGACGCGTACACCGGCGCGCATCGCCGCATTCGTGAATCTGCGCAAACCCGACGCGCGCGGCATTCACATGTCGCGTTTGTATCTACACGTCGACAAAGCGCTCGCCGAACCGCTAACGCCGTGTTCGATCCGTCACATGCTGCGCGATTTCCTCGAATCGCACGCTGATCTTTCCGATCGCGCGATGGTGCGCATCGCGTTCGATCATCTGCTGCGCCGTCCGGCGCTCAAAAGCGACAACAGCGGCTGGAAATCGTATCCGCTGACGATCGTCGGCGTTCTGCAAAACGGACAGTGCGATATCGAACTGCATTTTTCAGTCGAATATTCGAGCACGTGTCCGGCATCGGCGGCGCTCGCGCGCCAACTGATCCAGGATAAATTCCGCAGCGATTTCGCGCGCGCAAAAGCGCTCGACTACGACGCAATCGTCGACTGGCTCGGCAGCGAAGAAGGCATCTGCGCTACGCCGCACAGCCAGCGCAGCGTGGCGGAGATTCGTGTGAAACTCGCGGCGACGTTCGGATTCCCGATCGTCGAACTCATCGACGTCGTCGAAGGTGCGTTGCAGACGCCGGTGCAGACCGCTGTGAAACGCGAAGACGAACAGGAATTCGCGCTGCTCAACGGATCGAATCTGATGTTTTGCGAAGATGCGGCGCGGCGCATTCACGCGGCACTCGAAAAGGACGAACGCGTCATCGATTTCCGCGCGCGCGCTTCGCATCTGGAAAGCCTGCATGCGCACGATGCCGTCGCCGTCACCGTGAAAGGTATCGACGGCGGATTTCGCGCCTAAAGCATCCGATGCATCACGAAGGTGTCGACGAAACCGAGCGTCGCATGACGAAACGCGTTCGGAACGCGTCCGACGATGTCGAAACCCTTTTTGCGCCATAGCGCGACTGCGACGTCGTTCGTACTCACGACGAAGTTGAACTGCATTGCCTTGAATCCTTCTCGGCGTGCGCGTTCGAGCGAGTCGTCGCACATCGCACTTGCGATCCCGCGCCCGCGCGCATGCGGCGCAACCATGTAGCCGGCGTTGGCGACGTGATCGCCGAGTCCCGGCTGGTTCGGCCGCATCATGTAGCAGCCGACCGCTTGATTGTCGTCGAGCGCGACAAATACGCGCGATGGCGGCGTGAGCCAAAGCGCGCGCGCCTGTTCGAAAGTGATGTGCGGCGGATAACTGTACGTGTCGCCCGCGGCGACGACGGCGCGAAAGATCGGCCATACGACATCGAATTCGTCCGCGCCGAGTTCGCGGATGTGGATCACGAAGATTTCGGCAACAGCGCCGGATCGAGCGCGCACGTCGAACCAGTTGAATCCCCAGTGCACGTGCGGGCCGGTCGCGCGGCCGGTCTTGCCGGCGGCGCCGATGACGTGTCCGGCCTTGATGCGATCGCCGGCCTTCACATCGAGCCGGCTCATGTGCAGGAACGAGCTGCTCAATCCGAACCCGTGATCGATGAGCACCGTGCCGCCGGTGAGCACGAGATCGGGCTCGGCGAACGTCACTACGCCCGCCGCCGGCGCATGGATCGGCGTGCCTTCGGGCACGGCCATGTCGAGGCCCATGTGCGGCGCTTTCGGCACGCCGTTGTCGATGCGCTGGCTGCCGTAGACGCCGCTGATCCGCGCGCCGTCGACGGGCAGGGCGAAGCCGTGCAGGAAATCTTCGCGGTCATCGTCGCGTTTGCGCGCGTCGGCGACGCGCGCCTGTTCGTGCTTCGATGCGTTTCGCGGTTTCCGGATCGGGCGTGACGGTTTTCGGCGGCAAGCCTTCGACGCGTTCGATGTGGTATTCGCGTTTGGCGACCGAACGCGTGATCGTTTCGGTTTTGCCGTTCGCGCAATCGACGTTCAGCGAAATCGACGGCGGCGCTTCGCGGTCGAGGCCGAACACGAACACACCATCCGCTCCGACATGAAGATCGCGGCCGTTGAATGCGATGCGACACCCGGCGCGTCGCATGCGCCGACGACGAGTTCGCCTTGCTGAAGATTGTCCGGAATCGTCGATCGCGATCGTTGGCGCCGAACGCGAGCGCGGACAAGCAACGCAGCGATCATCGATGGAACGCCAGGCGCTGGCCGAGCTGCGAATCGTCGAGCTTGCCGTCGTTCCAGGCGAGATGTCCGTTCACCCACGTCGCCGCGATGGTGCTGCGGAACGTGTAGCCCTCGAACGGCGACCAGCCGCATTTCGACAGGATTTCGGCGCGATCACGCGATGCGGCTTTTTCGTATCGATCAGCGTGAGATCGGCCCGATAGCCTTCGCGGATGAAGCCGCGCTCGATGCACGTTGAACAGCGTGGCCGGCGCGTGCGTGATCTTCTGCACGATCAGTTCGAGCGGCAGCAATCCGTCGTACCAGCGTTCGAGCGCGCACTGCATCACGTACTGCACCAGCGGCAGTCCCGACGGCGCCTTTTCGTACGGCTGCGATTTTTCTTCCATCGTATGCGGCGCGTGGTCGGTGGCGAGCACGTCGATGCGGCCGGTCTTCAGCGCCTCGGTGATCGCGGCGCGGTCGGCGGCCGACTTCACCGCCGGATTGCA
The DNA here is from genome assembly GCA_963814225.1 of uncultured Gammaproteobacteria bacterium. Taxonomy (GTDB): domain Bacteria; phylum Pseudomonadota; class Gammaproteobacteria; order Xanthomonadales; family Rhodanobacteraceae; genus Rudaea. The sequence goes on from CAWFCC010000023.1 coordinate 25,957, forward strand.
TTTGATCAGATTGCCCTTGGTCGCGTAATCCTCTTCGCTGAAATGCAGGAAGTGCACGCAGGTTTCGGCGGTGATGCGCTTGTTTTCGGTCGGACCGGGCGCGAACAGTTCGAGTTCGTCGGCGGTGGAAATGTGCAGCACGTGCAGGCGCGTGCCGTGGCGTTTCGCCAGTTCGATCGCGAGCTTGCGTCGATTTGACGCAGGCCTCGCGCGAACGGATGTACGGATGCCGCTCGACGGGAATGTTGTCGCCGTACTTCGCGCGTTCGATGGCGAGATTCGCCTCGATCGTCGGCGTGTCTTCGCAATGCGTGATGACCGGCACCGGCGCAGTCGCGGAAAATGCCGTCGAGGATTTCGGGTTTGTCGACCAGCATGTTGCCGGTCGATGCGCCCATGAACACCTTGATGCCGCTGACGCCGCGCGGATCGAGGTGCTGGATCAGCTCGAGATTGTCGTTGGTCGCGCCGAAATAGAACGCGTAGTTCGCCGCCGATTTTTTCGACGCGCGCGTCGTATTTGTCGGCGAGTGCGGCGTAGTCCGTCGTCGTCGGCTTGGAGTTCGGCATCTCCATGAAACTGGTGACGCCGCCGGCGACGGCGGCGCGCGATTCGGTGTAGAAATCGCCTTTGTGCTCGAGTCCGGGTTCGCGCAAGTGGACCTGATCGTCGATCATGCCGGGTATGAGCAGGCGTCCGGCGGCGTCGAACATGCGTTCGTCCGCGTGCGCCGGGCAGCGACGGCGCGATCGCCTCGATGCGGCCGTTGCGGATGCGCACGTCGCCGTGGAAGCGGCGTCCTTCGTTGACGATGTCGGCGTTGACGATGAGCCAGTCGTTCATGTTCGTGGCGTCCATGGTCAAGTTTTGCCGCAGCGGCGCAGGGTAAAAGTTTCGCGGCACCGGATCGATGCCGCCGGCGCACAGCGGCTGGCAGCGCAGCGATGCGCCAGAGCGCCAGCAATGCCGCCGCGCAGCGGCGCCGAATCGCGCCACCGAGATGCGCGCGTAGTCCGAACACGATAGGATGGAAACGGCAGCGGGCGCCGAGCAGCGGGCTCAACAGCCTCTTGTAAAACGCCAGCAGCGCCAGAATAAAGCGGGTCACGCCGCGATTTTAGCAGTGTGCGCGATTTTTACGTGGTGCGGCACGGCGCCAACGGCTAGCTAACAAGCGGCGGAAAGGTTGCCGGTGAGAGGGCACTTAGGCTATAACACGCGACCGCCGAAGGACCTAGGGTAGACGAGCATGGCCACTTCCAAGAACAAATCGGGCGCCGCCAAGGCCAAGAAGCCGGCGCCGAAGAAAGCTGCGCCTGCAAAAACGCAAGGTGGCGAAGAAGCCCGCGCCTGCCAAGAGCCGGCGAAGAAGGCGCCTGCAGCCGGCACGCCGCGTCGCAAACCGGCCACGAAAGCGCGGCGAAACAGTCGGCCAAAGCGCGCACCGACCAAAGCGGCCCCGAACAAGACGGCTGCCAAACCGGCCGCGACGAAGGCGGCTCCCGCCACGTCGAAACCGGCGCATGCATCGTCCAAATCGGCATCCGCAACAGCACCCGTCGAAAAAGGTCAGGCATGGCAACAGCGACAGCAAAATCGAAAGACAAAGACACCATCACGCGCGAAGACGGCCGCTACGCGCTGCCGAGCACCGTCGTCAGTCGAATCTGCCGGCGAACTACCACCCGACGCCGAAAGAGGAATACATGGACCCGCAAGCAGCTCGCGTATTTCCGCGCGAAGCTGCAGAAATGGCGCGAGGACCTCGTCGAGGAATCCAAGCAGACCATCGACAACCTGCGCGACGAAGTGCGCGACGTCGGCGACGAAGCCGAACGCGCCACGCGCGAGACCGAGAATTCGCTCGAACTGCGCACGCGCGATCGCTATCGCAAGCTGATCTGCGAAGATCGACAAGGCGCTCAAGCGCATCGAGGAAGGCCGCTACGGTTTCTGCGAAGAGACCGACGAGGAAATCGGCATCGAGCGTCTCGAAGCGCGTCCGATCGCGACGCTATGCCTCGATGCGCAGGAGCGTTGGGAGCATCGCCAGAAGCAGATGGGCGACTGATCGAGGTTGGATTGGATGGGCGCGTGGCGGGCGCAATGAATTGCGCCCATACACAACCAACGCCGCATCTACACTGACAACGCAACAACCGATGTAGGGGGCGATTCATCGCGCCCTTTTCGTTTCAGGCATTCGCGAGCGCTCGCTGCGCTTTCTCCTGAATCGTCTTGAACATCGCCGCCAGCCCATTGTTGCGCGTCGGCGACAGATGTCTGGCGAGACCCAGCGCATCGACGAATCGCGGCGTCGTATCGGCGATTTCCTGCGCGGGCCGATCCGAATACACGCGCAGCAATAGCGCGATCAATCCGCTGACGATCGCCGAATCGCTCGTCGCCTGGAAATGCAGACGGTGTCGATCGCCGCTCGCGACGAGCCACACCTGCGACTGGCAGCCGTGAACCTTGTTTTCCTCGGTCCGCAGCGATTCGGGAAACGGCGGCAATTTGCGGCCGAGATCGATCAGGTATTGATAGCGCTCGGTCCAGTCGCCGAAGAACGAGAATTCGTCGACGATCGCCGATTGCGCCGCGTCCGCGGTTTCGTTCGCGCCGGACGATCAGGTTGCGCGTTCATCGCTGTCCGTTTCCGCGGCGACGAATTTCCAGCGCGCGCCTTGCGGACCGTCTTCGATCACGATGCCGAGCTTCGCGAGTTCGTTGCGGATGCAGATCCGCGCCGCGCGAAATCGCGTGCCCGCCGCGCTTCGGCGCGTTCGACCAGCTTTTGTTCGACCCACGCCGCATCGATGGCGTTCTCGCCGCTCGATCGCTTGAACCACGCTTCCGGATCCTGCTGCAGCAAGCCCGAGAAATGCGCCGGCGTTGAGCAGAGTTTTCTTCGCGTTCGCGCGCTCCTCGTCGCTCGCCGCTTTGCGCGCGGCGTCCGCGTGACGCGAGAGCGACGGCGATCGCCTCCGGCGTGTTGAGATCGTCGCTCAGCGCGGCGAGCAGATCGTTGTCCGGCGCGCCGCCGACATTGTCCGGCACTTCGACGTGCGCAAGATCGCGCAGCACGCCGTACCAGCCATCGAGCGTCGCGCGCGCCTGCGCGAGCGTTTCGTCGGACCATTCGAGCGGCTGCCGATAGTGCGCGCGCATCAGCATGAAGCGCAGCAGTTCCGGCGGATGCTTTTCGAGCAGTTCGTGCAGCACCAGCGTGTTGCCGAGCGACTTCGACATCTTCTGTCCGCCGAACGTCAGCATGCCGTTGTGCAGCCAGTAGCGCGCGAACACCTTGCGCGCCGTGCGCGCATTCGGATTGCGCCACTTCGTTCTCGTGATGCGGGAACATCAGGTCGTTGCCGCCGGCGTGGATGTCGATGGTTTCGCCCAGATGCGCTTCGCACATCGCCGAACATTCGATGTGCCAGCCCGGACGGCCGCGGCCCCACGGGCTGTCCCAGCCGGGCAGGTCGGGCGTCGACGGTTTCCACAGCACGAAATCGCGCCGGATTTTTCTTGTACGGCGCCACTTCGACGCGCGCGCCGGCGAGCATTTCCTCGGTCGAACGTCCGGACAAATGTCCGTACTTCGGATACGACGAAACGTCGAACAGCACATGACCTTCGGCCGCATAGGCATTGCCTTGCGCGATCAGCTTTTCGCACATCGCGACGATCGCAGCGATGTGCTGCGTCGCGTACGGCACGAGTCCGGCGCATCGACGCCGAGTTTTCCGATGTCGTCGGCATAGGCCGCCGCGAAACGTGTCGTGATGACGTCGATCGGCACTTTGAGCTCCGCGGCGGCGGCGTTGATCTTGTCGTCGACGTCGGTGATGTTGCGCGCGAACACCACGTGCTGTTCGCCGTAGTGCCGCTTGAGCAGGCGCACCAGCAGACCGAACACGACCGGACCGCGCGCATTGCCGATGTGGACGTAGTTGTAGACGGTCGGCCCGCACAGATACATCGTGATGCGGCGAGGGTCCTGCGGCACGAATTCCTCGATGCGGCGGGTCAGGGTGTTGTGCAGTTTCAGCGTCATTCAGAACCATCGCAGTCGAATGCGACATTGTATAACAATCGCCGCGCGCGGCCTGCTTCGGCATGCCTGCAACCCGCATCACAACAGGTTTTCCTCATCCTTCATTCAGACAAACGATGATGTAATTCCGGCATCAGGGCAAGCGCGCCCGGGATCGATTTCCGGTCCCACCGTCGGGAACCGGTCGCACGCTCGCGCGCAGCCTTGGCATGCATGCCAGAGCCCATATGGAGAAGACATGAAATCAATCAGCATCCTCGCCATCGGCATGATGCTGTGCGCAGGCTCGCTGTTCTGCGCAGACGCAGCCGCATTCGCCCCCGGCGTGCGCGACGAGGACAACGCGCGCTTCGGCTGGGCCGATGTGCTGCGCGTCGATCCGGTCTACGAAGATGCGCCGGCGGGCGATCAGCCGCGCGCCGCCGCAACCGTGCTACGAGGAACAGGTGCCGGTGCGCACGCCGGCCGTCGCGCGGAAGACGATCGCGGCAAGCGCACCGGCGGCGGCGTGCTCGGCGCGATCGTCGGCGGCATCCTCGGCAACAAGGTCGGCAAGGGCGACGGGCGCAAGCTCGCCACTGTCGGCGGTGCCGTGGCCGGCGCGGTGGTCGGCAGCAACGTCGCGCGCCGAATTCGGGCGACCGCGACGAGCCGCGACCGGCGCAAAAGTATACAATCGAACGTCGTTGCCCCGGCGCGCGATCAGCGGCATCGCGCCACATCGCCGCATACGACGTCGAATATCGCTATCGCGGAGACGTCTATACGTGCCAGACTGGACTACGATCCGGGCGACCGCATCCGCGTGCAAGGTCGAACGTCACGCCGGCCGACTGAATTCGCCCGTATCTGTTGCGCGCGCCGCAATCTGCGTGCTAACGTTCGATGCATGAGCCTCGCATCTGCACCGCACAAGATATCTGACCAGCGCCCGCATGGCCGCCGGCATGACCTCGCGCGCGCGCCGACCGGAATCGACAATCCGGCCGGGTAGCTCGTTGCTCGTTTTGCGTTCTGACAACAGCCCGGCCCTGAGCCGGGTTTTTTGTTTTCTGCGAATTCGCACTCGATGAGAATTCGACCGATGACCGTTCGCCATTTCTTGAACACGCAGGACTGGAGCCGCGCCGATCTCGACGCGCTGCTCGCGCGCGCCGCCGCGTTCAAGCGCGACAAGCTCGGCGACGATCTCGAGCGGCAAAAGCATCGCGCTGCTGTTCTTCAATCCGTCGATGCGCACGCGCACGAGCTTCGAACTCGGCGCGTTCCAGCTCGGCGGTCACGCGGTCGTGCTGCAGCCGGGCAAGGACGCGTGGCCGATCGAATTCGACGTCGGCACCGTGATGGACGGCGAAGCCGAGGAGCACATCGCCGAAGTCGCGCGCGTGCTGTCGCGCTACGTCGACCTGATCGGCGTGCGCGCGTTCCCGAAGTTCAAGGACTGGTCGGTCGATCGCGAGGATCGCGTGCTCACGTCCTTCGCGCAGTACGCGACGGTGCCGGTGATCAACATGGAAACGATCACGCATCCGATGCCAGGAACTCGCGCACATCATGGCGCTGCAACAGCACTTCGGCACGCAGGACCTGCGCGGCAAGAAGTACGTGCTGACCTGGACCTACCATCCGAAGCCGCTCAACACCGCCGTCGCGAACTCCGCGCTGCAGATCGCGACGCGCTTCGGCATGGACGTCACCTTGCTGTGTCCCGACGCCCGAATACGTGCTCGATCAGCGCTACATGGATTTCGCGCGAACAGAACGTCGCCGAGAACGGCGGCTCGTTTCGCGTCAGCCACGACGTCGACGACAGCGTATCGCGGCGCCGACGTCGTCTACGCCAAGAGCTGGGGCGCGCTGCCGTATTTCGGCCGCTGGGACGACGAAAAGCCGATCCGCGAAGCGCACAAAAATTTCATCGTCGACGAAGCGAAGATGGAGCTGACCAACGACGGCGTGTTCAGCCACTGCCTGCCGCTGCGCCGCAACGTGAAGGCGACCGACGCGGTGATGGATTCGCCCGCGTGCATCGCGATCGACGAAGCGGAGAATCGCCTGCACGTGCAGAAGGCGATCATGGTCGGCGCTCGTGGCGGCAGGCAGAGCGGCATGAGCGACGACCGATGCTCGAACAAGAATGACGTCGTCCTCGCCTTCTCCGGCGGGCTCGACACGAGTTTCTGCATGCCGTACCTGCAGGAGCGCGGCTACGCCGTGCACACGGTGTTCGCCGACACCGGCGGCGTCGATGCCGACGAGCGCGCCTACATCGAAGCAGCGCGCGCAGCGAACTCGGCGCCGCGAGCCACGTCACCGTCGATGGCGGTCCGGCGATCTGGAACGGCTTCGTCAAGCCGTTCGTCTGGGCGGGCGAGGGCTATCAGGGCCAGTATCCGCTGCTCGTGTCGGATCGCTATCTGATCGTCGAAGCCGCGCTGAAGCGCTGCGACGAACTCGGCACGAAACTCATCGCGCACGGCTGCACCGGCATGGGCAACGATCAGGTGCGTTTCGACCTGACGATCAAGGCGCTCGGCGACTACACGATCATCGCGCCGATCCGCGAGATCCAGACGCGAGCACACGCAGGTGCGCGCCTACGAGCAGGAATATCTCGAAGAGCGCGGCTTCGCCGTGCGCGCCAAGCAGAAGAGCTACACGATCAACGAGAACCTGCTCGGCGTGACGATGTCCGGCGGCGAAATCGATCGCTGGGAAGCGCCCGGCGAGGGCGCGCGCGGCTGGTGCGCGCCGCGCGCCGAATGGCCGAGCGAGCCGCTGCGCGCGACGATCGGCTTCGAGGACGGCGAAGCGGTTGCGCTCGACGGCAAGAGCGATCGACGGCGCGAAGATGCTCGCGACGCTCAACGCGACGTTCGCGAAATATGGCGTCGGCCGCGGTTTGTATACCGGCGACACCACGATCGGCCTCAAAGGCCGCATCATTTTCGAAGCGCCCGGCCTGATCGCGCTGCTGGCCGCGCATCGCGCGCTCGAGGAAGCCGTGCTGACCAAGCTGCAGAACCGCTTCAAGCCCGAGGTCGCGCGCAAGTGGGTCGAGCTCGTCTACGAAGGGTTTTTCCACGATCCGCTCAAGGCCGATCTCGAGGCGTTCCTGCAATCGTCGCAGCGCTGCGTCAACGGCGAAGTCGTCGCTCGAAACGCGCGGCGGCCGCGTCTATGCGGTCGCGGTCGCATCGCCGCACATCCTCAACGCCAAAGGCGCGACGTACGCGCAATCGGCCGACTGGGGCGTGGAAGAGGCGGAAGGGTTTCATCCGTCTATACGGCCAGAGCTCGACGCTGTGGGCCGAAGTCAACCGACAATGACAATGACGCCGCTGCTCGCCGCCACGCTCGAGCATCTGCGCGCACTGGTCGCGTTCGACACGCGCAATCCGCCGCGCGCGATCGGCACGGGCGGCATCTTCGCCTACCTGCGCGACGCAGCTGCCGGGCTTCGACTGCGAGATCGTCGATCACGGCGCCGGCGCGGTCAGCCTTCTACGCGGTGCGCGGCAAGCCGAAGCGTCCTGTTCAACGTGCACCTCGACACCGTGCCCGACTACGCCGCACTGGAGCGCGATCCCGTTCGAGCTGCGCGTGCACGGACGATCGCGCGATCGGCCTCGGCGCCTGCGACATCAAGGGCGCGGCGGCCGCGACTGGTCGCGGCCGCGGCGCAGACGATGGCGACTGCGGCGTTCCTGTTCACCACCGACGAGGAAGCCAACGATCCGCGCTGCATCGCCGGCGTTTCCTCGCAGCGCGAAGCTGCCAGTTCGACGCGGTCGATCGTCGCCGAGCCGACGCGCTGCGAAGCCGTGCTCGCGCATCGCGGCATCAGCTCGGTGCTGCTGCAATTCGCCGGGCGCGCGGGCCACGCCTCGGCGAGCCGCGACCGCGACAGCGCGCGTGCACCAGGCGATGCGCTGGGGCGCGAAGGCGCTCGACGTATCGCGCGACAGTCTGTCGCACGCAGCGCTTCGGCGGGTTGACCGGATTGCGCTTCAACATCGGCCGCGTCGAAGGCGGCATCAAGGCGAACGTGATCGCGCCGGCGGCCGAGGTGCGCTTCGGTTTTCGTCCGCTGCCGTCGATGGACACCGACGAACTGCTGAGCGAGTTCCGCGACTGCGCCGACGCGACGCCGGCCGAATTCGTCGAGACGTTCCGCGGTCCGTCGCTGCCGGCGGGCGACATCGCGCATGCCGAAGACGCGCGCCTCGCGGCGCGCGACTGCGCCGATGCAGCTCGGACTCGCCGATCGGCAACGCGGTCGATTTCTGGACCGAAGCCTCGCTGTTTTCGCAGGCCGGCTACACCGCGTTCGTCTACGGTCCCGGCGACATCGCGCAGGCGCACGCGCGGACGAGTTCGTCGACACTCGCGCAATCTGCAACGCGCGCGGAAAGCCTACGTGCGCATCATCGAAGGACGAGCGCAACATGGACGCGCATAAGCAGACCCGCCAGACCATCGTCCGCCTGCTGTCGAGCATGGGCAGCGCGAAGGAGATCTCGCAGTACCTGAAGCGCTTCTCGCAGCTCGACGCGAAGCGCTTCGCCGTCGTCAAGGTCGGCGGCGCGGTGCTGCGCGACGATCTCGAAGCACTGACTCGTCGCTGGCGTTCCTGCAGCAGGTCGGCCTGACGCCGATCGTCATCCACGGCGCCGGGCCGCAGCTCGATGCGGAAATGTCCGCGGCGGGCATCGTCAAGCAGACGGTCGACGGCCTGCGCGTGACGTCGCCGCAGGCGCTCGCGATCGTGCGCCGCGTGTTGCAGGCCGAGAATCTCAAGCTCGTCGAGGCGCTGCGCGAAGTCGATGCGCGCGCGACCTCGATCATGTCGGCGTGTTCGAATCCGAGTTCCTCGACCGCGAAAAATACGGCCTCGTCGGCAAGGTGACCGGCGTCCATCTCGCGCCGATCGAGGCGAGCCTCGAGGCCGGATCGATCCCGGTCATCGCGAGCCTCGGCGAGACCGCGGGCGGGCAGATCCTCAACATCAACGCCGATTTCGCCGCGAACGAACTGGTCCGCGCGCTGCAGCCGTACAAGATCGTGTTCCTGACCGGCACGGGCGGCCTGCTCGACGGCGAGGGCACGTGATCGACTCGATCAACCTCTCGACCGAGTACGAGCATCTGATGGCGCAGCCGTGGCTGCACTCCGGCATGCGCGTGAAGATCGAACAGATCAAGCGATCTGCTCGAGACGCTGCCGCCGACGTCGTCGGTGTCGATCACGCGCCCGGCCGAGCTCGCGAAGGAGCTGTTCACGCACAACGGCTCGGGCACGCTGGTCCGCCGCGGCGAGAAGGTGCTGCGCGTCACCTCGTGGCGAGCTCGATCTGCAGCGCATGCGCGCGCTGATCGAATCGAGCTTCGGGCGCCATGCTCGCGCCGACTATTTCGAGCGCACGAAGCTGCTGCGCGCCTACGTCAGCGAGAACTATCGCGCCGCGATCATCCTAGCACGAAGCCGGCGGCATGTATCTCGACAAGTTCGCCGTGCTCGACGACGCGCAGGGCGAAGGCCTCGGCCGCGCGGTGTGGCAGGAGATGCGCGAGGAAATGCCGCGCTGTTCTGGCGCTCGCGGCACGCAACTCGTCAACGATTTCTATTTCGCCGAGTCCGACGGCTGCTACCGGTTCACGGATGGAAGATGTTCTGGTACGGCATCGACGATTTCGATGAGATCGACGGCTGCGTGCGAACACTGCGCGACGCCGACCGGCACGCTGATCGACCGGAACGCCGTCGCAGGAGGCCGCGTGACCGCAAACGAATCGGCATCGTCGGCGCGCGCGGGCATACCGGCGCGGAACTGATTCGCCTCGATCGCCGGCATCCGGATTTCGAGCTCGCGTTCGTGTCTCGCGCGAACTCGCCGGCCAGCGCGTGGGCGATCACGTGCCGGACGTCGGCGGCGACTGCGCTACACGCCGACCGATCTGGAAATGATTCCGTCGCAGCGCGCCGACGCGTCGTGCTCGCGCTGCCGAACGGCAAGGCCGCCGAATACGTGGCCGCGATCGATGCGCGAAGCCGCAGGCGGTGATCGTCGATCTGTGCGCCGACTACCGCTTCGACGCGCATGGTACTACGGCCTGCCGGAACTCACGCGCCGCGACTACGCGGGCAGCGCCGCATCAGCAATCCGGGTTGCTACGCGACGGCGATGCAGCTCGCGATCGCGCCGTGCTGCAGGACCTGGCCGCGCCGCCGGCGTGCTTCGGCGTGTCCGGCTATTCGGGCGCGGGCACGACGCCGTCGGACCGCAACGATCCGGACAAGCTGCGCGACAACCTGATGCCGTACGCGCTCATCGACCACGTGCACGAGCGCGAGGTGACGCGGCATCTCGGCATCCCGGTCGAATTCATGCCGCACGTCGCGCCGCATTTCCGCGGCATCACGATGACGGTGAATCTGTGGCTCGCTCGCGCGCTCGACGCGAGCGTCGATCGAGCGCAGTACCGCGAATTCTATCGCGGCGAAGCGCTGATTCGCGTCGTCGACGACGCGCCGTGGGTCAGCCAGATCGCCGGACGGCACGGCGTGGAGATCGGCGGCTTCGGCGTCGCGCCGGGCGGCAAGCGCGTCGTCGTCGTCGCGACGCTCGACAACCTGCTCAAGGGCGCGGCGACGCAGGCGATGCAGAACCTCAATCTCGCGCTCGGGCTTCACGAATTCGCCGGAATTCCCCATGACTGACCTGCTCTGGCAAAAGCCCGGCGTCGCAATCGACGCGCGCATCATGCGTTTCCTCGCCGGCGACGATGTGGTGCTCGATCGCGAATTCTTTCTTCACGACATCGCCGCGAGCAAGGCGCACGTCGAGGGACTCGCGCGCATCGGCGTCTAGTGACGGCCGAATCGACGCGATCGCGCTGGAGCGCGAGCTGGACGCGCTTGACGACTTTCGCGGCGGCGACATTCGTGCTCGATGAACGTTTCGAGGACGGCCATTCCGCGATCGAAGCGCGCCTGACCGAACGACTCGGCGACACGGGGCGCAAGGTGCACACCGGCCGCAGCCGCAACGACCAGGTGCTCGTCGCGACGCGGCTGTGGCTGAAGGAGCGACTGCGACGTGCTCGCGTGCGCTATGCTGCGACGATCGCGCGGTGTGTCTCGACCGCGCGGCGAGCGAAACGATCTGCCGATGCCCGGCTACACGCATCTGCAGCGCGCGGTGGTGTCGATCGACCGCGATGTGGTTCGCCGGATTCGCCGAAGCGTTCATCGACGACGCGCGTGCGCGCGCAGCGACGCTCGCCTGGATCGACGCCAATCCGCTCGGCACCGCGGCCGGTTACGGCGTGAATCTGACAGCTCGATCGCGAGCACACGACGCACGCGCTGGGTTTTGCGCGCATGCAGATGTCGCCGGTCTACGCGCAGCTGTCGCGCGGCAAGTTCGAGATGGCCGCGCTCGACGCGCTCGGCAGCGCGTTGCTCGATCTGCGCCGGCTGGCCTGGGATTTGAGCTTGTTCACGACGGCGGAATTTCGGCTTCGTCGACATTGCCGCCGCGAATACACGACCGGCTCGTCGATCATGCCGAACAAGCGCAATCCCGACGTGATCGAATTGATGCGCGCGACGTATGCGACCGTCGCCGCGGCGCGCACCGAGATCGAACAACTGCTGTCGTTGCCGTCGGGCTATCAGCGCGATCTGCAATTCAGCAAAGGCGCGATCTGTGCACGGCTTCTCGCGCGGGCTCGCCGCACTCGAGTTGCTGCCCGACCTGCTCGCGCGTCTGCGCTGGCGCGAGGACAAAATGCGCGCGGCGATCGATCCGGCGATGTACGCGACCGATATCGCGATCGAAAGCGCGCGCGCCGGCGTGCCGTTCCGCGAGGCGTATCGACGGGCGGCCGAAGTCGAAGGATAGCGCGCCTGCGCAACGCCGGAATCCAGTTGCAGGCGCGCATCTCGCCCGGCGGTGCGGCCGATTTGCGGCTCGACGAATTGCGCGAGCGATGGCTGCGTTGTCGCGATAATCGGGTTGCGCTCACCGGCTGCGCAATTTATGGTGCGGGCATGAATTTTTCCTGCCGCGCGCCACCGCGCGGACCGCATTCCCGCCGGACGGCCTGATCTTGAGCGACGTTGTCCCTCGCCGGATCGGACCGGCTCCTCATCATGGCACCCCATCCGGACGATGAATCCATCGCCGCCGGGGGTGTTGCAGGTCGCCAAGGCGGCGGGCGCCGCGGTGCGCGTCATCGTGCTCACCGACGGCGACAACAATCCGTGGCCGCAGCGCTGGGTCGAAAAACGCTGGCGCATCGACGCCGCGGCGCGTGCGCGTTGGGGCGCGCGCCGGCGCGAGGAAGCGGTCGCGGCGCTGGCGCTGCTGGAATTGACGCTGAGCGATGTGCGTTTTCTGGCGCTGCCGGACACGGGCATCACCGATCTGTTGATGCGCGACGAGCCGCGGTCGTTTCGGTCTTGCGCGCGGAAGCGGCGTCATTCGAGCCGACCATGCTCGTAGCGCCGGCGCCATCGGATCGTCATCCGGATCACAGCGCGGCATTCCTTTTCGCGACGCGCGCGTGTGCGCAGGCGAATGCGGACGTGCGTGTGCTCGCATTCGCCGTGCACGGCGATGCGGTCGAAGACGCCGATGTGGCCGAGTGCTGACGCCCGAACAGCAGCGCGTGAAATACGAAGCGATCCGCGCGCACGCGAGCCAGATGCGTTTGAGCGAGTCGCGTTTCCTGAAATTCGCGCAAGCGCGCGAAGGCTATCGCTGGCTCGCGCAGACGCCGGCGGCCGATCCCGCGATTCCGATTCGTGCGCAGGCGAATGAGGGAAATCTCGTCGTCAGTATAGACAGCCGCGGCTGGCGCGGATCGGTGCGCGACCTGCATCTGTTCATCGCGGCCGACACGCCCGATGGCGTCGTGCGCCGCACCGTCGCGCTGCACGGCGATGCGCCCGCGATCATGGATCGAATTTCCGATGCGACCGTCGGCGCGGCGCGGCTGGAACATCACGAACGTCACGTCATCGTCACACTGCCGTGGAACGCGGCGTCGCGCCACGGTTTCGTCAAGGTGGACGCGCCCGCGTCGGCATGTGGGTGTTCGACCGCTTCGGCTGGCAATCCATCCAGTAATCGTTTTCCCTGCGATTTCGCGCTTCGTTCAATTGACTTCCGCGCACCGTGTCGCGATGCTGCTCCGGCGCGTATCGCAGCGCGTCGTTCTCGATGTTTTCCAGAGGGAGATTGCGATGAAAAGATTATTTTTCGCAACCGTTTTAGGGATCGGATTACTCGCGACCACCGGCGTCTACGCCGCCGATGCACCGGCCGGCGCGACGGCGCAATGCAAGGACGGCACGTACTACTCGGGCGCATCGCACAAGGGTGCGTGCAAGGGCCATCAGGGCGTGCAGACGTGGCTCGATAAGAAAGATGCAGCGTCGACCACGAAGCCGGCGAGTGCCAAGTCGAGCAGCAAGGCGACCGCGGCGAGCAGCACAAAGACGAGCAGCGCCAAATCGACTGCGGCCGCAAACGATTCGGCCAGCGGCACGCCGATCGCGAAGTGCAAAGACGGCACCACGTTCAACGGCACCTCGCATCGCGGCGCGTGCCGTGGTCACAAAGGTGTAGATACGTGGCTCGATGAACCCGCCGCGGGCGGCGCTGCCGCATCGCCGAAGACATCGACGACATCGACCTCCGCGAAAGCTCCGCCACCGGCAGCACCGGCCAGCGCGCCGTCGATGGCGCCGAGCAGCACGCCGTCGGCCGCAAAGGCCGCTTCGCCGCCGACACCGTCGTCGGAGATCAAGGCTCAACCGGGTGGCGGCGCGGGCAAGGTGTGGGTCAACTCCGGCACGAAGGTCTATCACTGCCAGGACGATCAGTGGTACGGCAAGACGAAGGAAGGTTCGTACATGACCGAAGCGCAAGCCAAGGCCGGCGGCAATCGCGCCGCGCGCGACAAGGGCTGTGGCGGCTGATCGCAACAGATCGAACGCGAAACGACGCCCGGCCACGTGCCGGGCGTTTTCGTGTCAGGCCGCGCGTTTCTTTCCGACGATGACGAGCGCGATGCCGCCCAGAATCGCAATCGCCGCGATGCCGATGCGCGCATTCACCGGCTCGTCGAGCAGAACGATGCCGCCAAGCGCCGCGATCAGCGGCACGCTCAATTGCACGATGCCCGCTTGCGTCGCCTGCAGGCCGGGTAGGGCGGTGTACCAGATTGCGTAGCCAAAACCCGACGTGATCGCGCCGGATGCCACCGCATACGCCACACCGACGCCATCGATCGACATCCACGGCAGCGCACGCGCTGAACGCACACGTGATCGGTATCGCACGCAAGAAATTGCCAGCCGTCGTCGCGGTAGGATCACCCGATGCGCGTTTGCCCAGCAACGAATACACGCCCCAACCCACACCCGCAGCGAGCATCAGCGCCGATCCGGCAAGCGACGGCGCGGCGACGCCCGGCAACACCAGCACGACCAATCCGCCGAACGCGCACACGACGCCGACGACGCCCATCGCGCTCAGCCGCTCACCGTTCGAGATGCCATAGCCGATCATCGTGACCTGCACCGCGCCAAACAGCAGCAACGCTCCCGTCGCGGCGGGAAGACTGACATAGGCGAGCGAGAAACACGCCGCATACGCCATCAACGCCGCCGCTGCCGTCCACGATCCGCTGCCGCGCGGGGCGTTCGACCGCAATCGAATGATCAGCCACAGCGCCAACGCGCCGGACACGATACGCACCGTCGTGAAAGTGGCCGCATCGATATGCGTCTGCCGCAGCGCGATACGGCACAGTAGCGAATTGCCCGCGAAGGCAAGCAAGGCCAGCGACGTGGCTACCGCGAGGCGAAGCCGCGACATGTGCGAATCCTTCGGGAAAGTTCGATTATCGCCGCACCCCGGAAAATAAAAAGGCCGACTTATGTCGGCCTTTTGAGCAAGGGAGTGGGGAGATCTCCGCTTGCTGTCGCCAATCCTTGGCGCAGTTTCCTTGTGTCGTTGCCTGGTGCGTCTCGCGACGCTCCGTATCTGTCCTGTGATCCTTGGGGAGAGGAGTCACGGCGTTTATGTTCCAAGGTTTGTGCCAGATGTGCCGTCATAATAAATTCAACGGGTTACGCGATATTTTTGAGCAAAATGTACGCGTAAAATGCAGGCGCACGAGCTGAGCGGAATGCGAAGTGCACGATTTGCGGTCGGCTGCCGTCCATTAGCTCGAACGTCGCTGAACGCTGAATACCGTATTCATCCCGAGCGTGGCGAGGGCTAGTGCCGCAGGCGCAACCGTAGCGATCAATCCCGCGCATCAGCGACATCAAAACTTTCGGGTGGTAGACCGGCAAAGCACCGCGCGTGCATACGCGGGGGAGCCGATTCCAGGGCCTGCGCGTAGCGTCGGCTGTCGAACAGTGCGCACGCCTCACGCGCCCAAAGACATTCAGCCTTCAGCTCGGCTAGATCGCTGGGCGAAGACAGCAGTTGCAACAACTTTTCTTCGTATTCGGTGGCCGATGTCGTAATCAATGACGGCAATCCGGCGGCGGCGAGCAGGCTTGCGCCAACACGCGCATCGAACGTGTCGCCGCGCAGCGTGAGCATCGGCACGCCCATCCAGAGGGCATCGGAACCGGTCGTGTGCGAGTTGAATGGGCTCGTGTCCAGCGCAATGTCGGCCAATGCCGTGCGCGCGAGGTGCTCCGCGTGCGCGATGCGTGGCGCGAACACAATGCGTGATGGATCGACACCGGCCGATCGCGCAGCCTGACGCAGGTTTTCGGTTGCGTCGGCGTTGTTGTCGATCAACCACAACACCATGCGCGGCTGGGCGTTCATCGCGCGCATCCAGCAGGCCCACATCGGCGCGGTGAATTTCCACGAGACGTTGAACGAACACGCCACCATCGCGTCGGTCGGAAGGTTGTGCTCGGCGCGCGTTGTCGCCGGTCCGATCAAGCGCAATTCATCATTGGGCTGATAGCTGTGCGGCATGCGAACAACCGCCTCGCTGAATTCATTTTCGCTGCCGTGCGGTGCCACCTGCGCGTCAGCGATGATGTAGTCAGTGAACGCGCCAAACGTCCCGGCGAATCCGAGAAAAGCGACGATCACCGGAGCCGGCCGCAGCGCCGCCAATCCGTACACGGCGCGGTTGGTGTGTCCGTTCAGATCGACCAAGATGTCGATACCGTCATCTCGCATACGCTGGGCCAATAGCGATGCGGACAATCCACTGACATCGAGGAAATGCTCGCAAGCCGCCTCTATCCGGTGCCGGATATCCGATCCGTCGCTCGGCGCCGTCGAATAGGCGAAGATCTCGAAGGTTTCGCGATCATGCCGTTCGAGAAGGCGCACGATAAGGTAGCTGCGCGGATGCTTGCGAAATTCCGACGTCACGTACGCGACGCGGATGCGTCCTGGTTTGCGTGCTGCGAAAGGCGCGGGCTTCACGTTGCCGACGCGGATCGCCGATTCGCGTCGCATGTGCGTGGCTGCGATCGCGCGGAACGTCGCGGCGGTTAACGGAAGTCCGAGCCATTGCGTGGCGTAGTCGCCGATCTCTCCGCGACTCAGGCGATCACACAGAAGCGCCTCTGGCTCGGCGAGATTCGCCCAATCGTCGATCGAACGCAGGCAGTACACGAGATTCCCCAGCGCCCAGTTCGATGATGGGTTTAGCGCAACGGCGAGCCGATAAAGTTCGGCTGCTTCGCGCGTACGTTTCGCGCGCTCGAGAATCAGCGCCTTGCCGAAAACCGCGTCGTAGCAGCGTGCATCGCGCTGCAGCGCTTGAGCGTAATCGTCGAGCGCGGCGGCATCCTGTCCGAGTTGTGCGCGGGCCGAGCCGCGCCACGCCCAGCACTGCGCGGTCTCGGCGAAAGGTCCGCGGATGCGTTCGATGCTCGCCAATGCCGCACCGCCGCGGCCACTGTTCAACAATGCGAGCGTCAGACCGATCCAGACTTGCTCATTCGCCGGCTGCAATCGCGCCGCGTGATCGAAATGGATGGAAGCGCCCCACGGGTCCCCAAGCCGCAACATGGCGCTACCGAGATTCTGCCTTGCGGGCACGAAATTCGGAGCTAGTTCGACAGCTTTGTCATAACAAGTTCGTGCGGTACCGATGTCTGCGGCGCGTTCGAATGCGATGCCGAGATTCAGCGCCTCCACCGCGATGTGTGGGTCGCGCGAAGCGGTGCCGGCGACGATGCTGAGCGCTTCCTGCAATCGGCCCTGGTTACGCAGGTCGGCGATCGCGGCTGCGTCTACGGAAGGAGGAGCGGTCACGTCAGAACTTCAGTTGTTGATGGCAACAGTTGATGGCGTGTCGATTGGGTACGTTTATGTTGAATAGGCCGTCGATGTCGGCACGTCGCAGTGTCAGCGTGCATCGTGTTTGCAATATTGCTGTAGGCATGAAGTGACGTCCCGCGCAAACATCCGACAGCGTCACTGACATCCTCCCAATATTATGGGGTGTGGGACGTAATTATTGAAGTGC